>NZ_FNID01000009.1 GCF_900103835.1 Acetanaerobacterium elongatum
TTCATCATTCTATCACTGGAGGACCTCTTTTCGCTATAAGCGTTCTAATTCCACCAGCAGAGCTGGTGGTTTTTTGCGCTGAAGCTACAACAAAAAACGGGCAGGCGCAAGCCTGTCCGTTTTTTCATGGGGTGCCGTTCCCGACAAGAGGGTAAAACGCAGAATGTAGGGGCGCGCATTGCGCTCCGTGCTTGCACCACCGCCCTTATAGATACCCGCGGACGGCCGATGGCCGCCCCTACCCATTCTACTCAAGCCCCCTACATTTTAAACCCCAAAATTTTTGCAAAGTCCGCTTGACAAAACTTGCAAAGTATACTATACTAAATTTGCAAAGTTAACTATGCATTATATGTTTGAGGAGGTCGGCTTTGAATACGAAAATAAAAGAGCTGCGCAAGGAGCACAAGCTCTCGCAGGAAGAACTGGCACTGGCCGTAGGCACCACCCGCCAGACCATCACCTCCATCGAGGTGGGGAAATATACCGCATCCCTCGTGCTGGCCTACAGAATCGCTCACTATTTCGGCTTGACCATCGAAGAGGTTTTTGATTTTTCAGACGTGGAGGAATTATAACATGGAACAGTTCAAAAAATTACTGCGCACAAGAATCGCCGTCAATCTATTCGGCGGTTTATTTATTCTGGCCTGCGTCATCATCGGCGCAGTAACCGTATGGCCTGCCGCCACTAATTTTTCATCCTTCCATCTGGGCTTTCAGGTAGGGTTAACCACCGTGGTTGAGTTCTTCTTAATCTGGGGCTCTATAAAATATCTGCGGGTGCTTGGCAAGGAAGCGGAGCTCAAGAAGCTGTATTATGAAGAGAATGACGAGCGCACCCGCGCAATCAACGAAAAAACCGGCGGTAATGTGTTGAATGCCTGCTCGCTTATCATCTTAACCGCGGGCATTCTTGCAGGTTATTTTAACGCGGTTGTATTCTTCACCCTGGTTGCCTGCTGTGTATTTTTATCGGTAACCCATAAAATTTTATATATCTACTACTCAAAAAAGCTATAGGAGTGCACCGGATATGAAATGCTGTAATAGCAAACTCAACCCGCCGCTGAGAGCCGGCCTTGTACTGGGCAGCTTATTGCTGTTTACCCACCACTTGTATTTTGTACCCGAGATGCTAAAAGGCTTTTTGGCCGGGCTAGCATTTGTCGGATATATCCTTGGTATCTACGGCCTGCGGCACGACCTATCCAAGCTTACTGCATGGAAAAAGAGGCTTATTAAGAGAGCATGACACTCCATCTTCAGGCGGCTTTACGGGCTGCCCGCTTACAATCCCAACCAGCCAAAAACCGGGGCAGCTTTACAGGTCTGCCCCGGTTTTTCATTCAGGTACTATTTTATATACAGCTTCACAAACTCCACCGGGTGCATCGTCCTGGCCGCAACCTCCTCAACACTCATCCCCTGTGAAGCAAAGCGCTTGAACAGGCTCTCCATGCTCTCGCCCACCTCAATGATGTGCCCGTCAGGGTCGTAAAACCGCACCACGCGCTGCCCCCACGGGTACTCCTTGGCCTTGTGAACGTAAGCAATCTCGCCAAAGGTGTTCAGCCGCTCAATAAAGCTGTCGAAGTCTTCTTCGTCAAAATACAGCTCATGGTCGTTTCCCTTTGGGGTGATGGTAAGGCCCTCCACGCCCATTAGCCCGGCGTAATCCTCCTGTAGCGCAAACCTGCCGTTCATGGTAACGTTCTGCCCAAGGTCGAGGGTAACCTCTTGCCCCAGCACGTTTTCATAGAAAGCGCGCGCCGTCTTCATGTCCTTTACCGCAATCAGCGGAGCCACAAAATTCATGTTTATTCCTTCCTTTCCGGCATTTGTGCCGGAAAGCACAAATAGCCATAAAAAATAGCGATGCGGCTTTGCCGCAGGAGGAGTTGTACTCCGACAGCAATTTTCCATAGTTTGAAAATTTATTTTCAAACTTTTGTCCTTTCGCAGTTGTTACTTTGATAATATCACACACTCTGTGACATCTGTATGTCAGGTTCATTCATGGCTGCATTCTCTTTTGCTGTTCATAGCTTTTTAAACTCCTATTCGCACTTTTTCAACAGTAAATTAACATTATGTATCCTTGTATATCCAACAGGGTTATGTTAATATTGTAGGTATAGAATTATCTGGATGCAGATAAGGAGGCCCTTTGAATGTACGACAGCTACGAGAAAAATACCATACAAGACGAAACCCTGTCCTCCGGCGACAGCATGGCTGAGGCTGAAGTTAATGTGGATACCGCCTCCGCGTCCGAGCCCTCGGATGAGGAGCTTCGCGGCGGCAGCCAGCCTGTACCAGAGCCTGTAGATACCTCGGTGGAGGGGCTTCCGATGCCCGAAAGCACACCGAAGGAACAACCCTTCCCCGCAAACCCCGATGCCGCAGCCGCTCAGGCCGGTATGCCCGAAAGCGACGAAAAACCGGCCGTGGAGGAGAATACTCCCCCGCAGGCAGATATGCCAAAGCAGGAAAGCTTTACCGTCTGCCCGCGCTGCCGCAACACCGTCCCGAACCAGAACTTCTGCCTGGTGTGCGCGTTCAGCCTTCGCGGATTAGAACCTGCGCGCCCGCAGCCGAAACCGCCTGTAATACCCTACGGTATGCCGCCCGTTGCGGCCATGGGGCAGGCTGCTTATCAGCCCCCTGTTTACCGTCCGCAGCCGCCGGTAACACCGGCAGCCCCGCCCGTAACACCGCCTCCGGCACCACAGGTACCGCCTGCCGCCCCGATGAATCATCACTGGCAGCAGCCGGTTATGCCCCCCATGCCGCAGCAAGCGCCGCCTCCCCCGCCCCCACCGCCGCAAAACTATCAACCCGCCGGCACGGGGTATATTCCTCCCTCGGCACAACCCCCCTACGGTGTGCCCTATCGGTACCGCAAGCCCGAACAAAACGGGCATGGCCTGGCCATTGCGGGTATTATCCTCGGCGGCTTCGCGGCCCTGTGCATGGTGGTGGTTTTAATCTTTACCATCCTCATCTACTCCGATATCCGCAACGGCAATTACCAGAGCGAAAAGTCCTTCCCCGATTCCTACGGCAATTCCGATGAATTTATCCCGCCTTTTAACGACGGTGGTGACAGTAAGCAGAACAACGCACTGCCGCAGCACTTTGTGGGGGAAACGGTAAACAACAACGATATCGCCTACGATTTCAACTCCTCCCGCATTGAGCAGAAGGCAGGCACCAAGTATATCGTCATCGGCATCACGGTGCATAACAACTCCAGCGAGAGCTTCACGCTCACACCCAGTCTCTTCAGGCTGGAGGATGCCACCGGCGGCACCTACCAATACTACGGCAAGCCGGATTCCTTCCACAACCCGCTGGAACAGGCGGTGCTGATGCCGGGTGAGAAAACCACCAAGGACCTCACCTACATCTACACCGGCAACTCCGATTCCGACTATATCCCCCTGTATGTGATGGATAACAAGGGCAACGACCTGTTCTTTGTTTACATGCAGCTGTATAGCTAATTTAAGTAAAATTATATTCTCAATAGACTATAAAGGAGCAGCCGCGGCTGCTCCTTTTAAATATCCGTTATCCAACCAGAATCTTGCCCTCGGGAATCACCTCATGGCGGTTCTGCTGCTTAAACGCCAGCGCCAGCGGCAGCGAAACGGGGCCCACACGCCCAAGGAACATGGTCAGTATCATGGCAATCTTCGAGGCGGCACTCGCCTTGGGCGAGATACCCACCGAAAGCCCCACGGTACCAAACGCCGAGGTGGCCTCAAACAGCGCGTCGATGCTGTCCACCTTATCCGGCATGGTAAAGTAGATGATAAAGGTGGTTATCAGCACCACAACCCCTGCCAAAAAGAAGATAGCAAGCGCCTTGTAAACCGTCTGCCTGTCAATACGGCGCTTGGCAATCACGGTATCCTCCCGCCCGCGTACTACACTTGCCACGGTAAGCAGCAGCACCGTGAAGGTGGTTACCTTAATACCGCCGCCGGTAGAGCCCGGGCATGCACCTATGAACATCAGCAGCACCGTTAAAAGCTTAGAAACGCTGCCCATCACAGCATTATCAATCGAGTTAAACCCTGCGGTACGCGTTGTTACCGACTGAAAATAAGCGGCAATAAAACGCTGCGGCACCTCAAGCCCGCCCAATGTTTTGGGGTTGCCCCACTCCAGCAGCAAAAAGCCTATCATACCTGTTACAATCAGCGCCGCCGTTCCAAACAACACAATCTTGGTGTGTAGCATCAGCCTTCGGTTCTTTTTATACTGCGCAACATCCTTCCAAACCACAAAGCCAAGGCCGCCCAGTATAATCAGGCTGGAGATGATAATCAGCACATAGGGGTCGTTGTTGTAGTTGCAAAGGCTTACATAGGGGGCCTCCCGCCCCAGAATGTCAAAGCCCGCGTTGCAAAACGCCGAAACCGCCAGGAATACCGAAATCCATATCCCCTCCGCGCCGTAACGCGGGATAAAAGCAAACATCAGCAGCAGTGCGCCGGTTGCTTCGCACAAAAGCGAAACCTTCATAATGGTTTTCAGCAGCCTGGGGGTGTCCGGCAGCTCCATGGAACTGGTCGATTCCGATGCCAGATGCGCACCGCGCAGCCCCAGCTTGCGCCCGAGAACCACGTTAAAAAACGAGGTGATGGTTAATAAGCCCAACCCGCCTATCTGTATAAGCATCAGGATAATCGCCTGCCCGATGGGGTTGAACTTTTGGTAGGTATCGTATACCACAAGGCCGGTTACACAGGTGGCCGAAGTGGCTGTAAAGAATGCGTCCAGTATAGGCAAAAAGGTTCCGTCTTTTGAGCAAAAGGGCATCGTCAGCAAAAATCCGCCCACCACTATTACCAACACAAAGCTGATGCAGATGGTCTGTACCGGCTGCTGCACAAAATGGTGCCGCTTTTCGGTATGAAACACAAAATCCCTTCCCTTAAATAGTATTCGTCCCTGTCTCTTTTGTTTGTGCTAAAAGCTAAACTGTATTATATCAAACTGCATACGATATTGCAAACAGCACCCTGATCATTACCCAGTATATTGATTTAAAACATTATTACTGCATACACGATTATAGTGCCTGCTGCCTGAAGCATTTAGAAACGCTTAGGGCAGCATTTCAGATTTATTCAGCGGGCTTATTAAAACAAATACTCCTTGGCCTTTTGAATAAGCCGTTTGTCGTTCTCGTGGGTAACAATCTCCTCCGCTGATGAAAACGGCACCCACTGGATATCCATGATCTCCTTTTCCTGCTTATGCACCTCTCCGGGGAGTGCCTCGCCGATAAAGTAAACCACCTTCTTGCTCAGGTTGGGGTGCGGGCAGTACTGCACGCTTTCGCGAAAGCCGCTCTTCAGCTCTATATCCAGGCCTGTCTCTTCCTTCACCTCGCGCAGCGCGGTCTGCCGCTCGGTTTCGCCCTGCTCCACATGCCCCTTGGGGAACGACCAGTGCCCGCCTAAGCGGTGTTTAATCAGCAGCAGCTCGAAGGTATTGTTATGAATGCGGTACACCAGCGCACCGCATGATTTTTCATGTTTCATCTGGCAACATGTCCTTCCTTCCGGTGTTCTAACCTATAAAAACAGTGTGCTTACCAATTGTTCTATGTTGGGATAGACATTATTTTATCACAAGAATAGCACAAAGTCATCAACATCCTTGCAGGTTGCGTGTAATTTTATCGTTCCCCTGCTTGCGCCCTACATACCATGTGCTGACGCGAATGCGCGGTTGACAAAGAGAGGGTTTTGGTGTAACATAAATACTGCTTTTATGGGCACTTGCCTATTGCCGGGGGAATTTCCCGCATATAAAAAGTCATCTGTTTCCGTAGCTCAGCTGGATAGAGCGACCGCCTCCTAAGCGGTAGGTCGGGTGTTCGAATCACCTCGGGAACGCCAATAGCGATGATAAAAGGATTCGAACCGTCACAGTTCGAATCCTTTTATTCGTTTGCGCTTTGTGATATACTCAGTTGGAATTATTTATATAATCCGAGGGGTTGACAAACCAGAATTTGTGGGGGACTGCAATGATAGGGATATATGATTGCTTTGGTTATGGTGCAAGTTATGATGTGCCTTTTGAGGAAAGATATAAATTGATAAAAAAAGCTGGCTTTGATTGCGTAATGCTGTGGTGGAGTGACAAGTTCGGCAGAGGCATTGGTTATCAGAAAGATGTTCAATTTGCAAGAAATGCAGGATTGCATATAGAAAACATTCACACGCCAGTTCATGAACAAAACTGTTTGTCATTAGACAATTGGGATGGAGAAAGTGTCTTTCAAAGTTATTTGCAATGCGTAAAAGATTGCTTCGAAAACAATATTGCAACAATGGTTATTCATTTACCAGATGATGGGCATCCTATAAACAAATTAGGTATTAAAAGATTGGAAAATATTATTAGTGAGGCAGAAAGAAAGAATGTTCAAGTTGCTTTCGAAAATCTGAGTAATACTAATAATTTGGCGTTGATATTAGGTACATTCCAATCGAAAAATGTAGGATATTGTTATGATAGTTGTCATCACCAAAATTACGCCCCTAATGATGATTTGTTGAAACTATACGGGAATCGATTAATAGCTCTGCATTTACAAGATAATGGCGGAAAGCATAATCAACATCGGTTGCCCTTTGATGGCAGTATAGATTGGATTAGTGTCATGAGGAAAATAGCAATTACCGGATATCAAGGTGCTACATCCTTAGAGCCGATGAATTGGGATTATGAACATCTATCGATTCAGCAGTTTTTGAATTTGGCTTATCAAAAGGCAAAGAAAATAGACGAAATGAGAAAAATATAAACTTCTATTTGTCGGGGAAATTATAATCTTTATGTGCATAGCGCAACGCTGAATGCCTGAAGGCGAAAGCGATAACCGATCCATTGCCATAGATTTTATAGATAAACTCCTATAATAAAATAGTGTTGCTTAAACAGATATGAGAGGTCGTGATGCTATGAATAAGCCTAAAAGCCCCGCGGCGGTGCAGATTGTATTCTTCTCGGGAACCGGCGGAACCGAAAGGATTGCCCGCTGCTTTGAACAAGCCCTGAATTCCCGCAAAATTCAAACCGAGCTGTTGAATTTAGATTGCTCCTCGCCGGACTATTGCGGTGCGAATGCGTCAGCTAACAGCTCCGCCGAGCTGATAATCCTCCTCTTCGCCGTTCACGCGTTTGATGCCCCGCTGCCTGTTTACACCTGGCTCGAGCAGCTGCCCGCCTCGAAGAAGCGCGCAGTGGTGCTCTCGGTTTCGGGCGGCGGAGAGACCTGGCCAAACACCGGCTGCCGAAACGCCTGCTGTAAGGCACTAGAGGAAAAGGGGCTGACGGTGGTATATGACGGCATGCTGTGCATGCCCTCCAACTGGGTTACCCCGGTAAACGACCATCTCGCCATGCACCTGATTCAAGCGGTGCCCCGAAAGGTGGAACAGATTCTGAGCGATGTGCTTTCCGGCAGAAGCGTTCGTACATACAACAAAAAAAGCCCTCTTCGCGCCTGTATCACCAAAGCCGAAAAGCAAAATGCCAAGCGTTTTCCCGAATCAATTACCGTTGATGAAAGCTGCAAAGGCTGCGGCTGGTGCGCGGATCATTGCCCAACAAAGAATATCGAAATTCAAAACGGCAGGCCGGTTTTCAAGGATAGTTGTGTGATGTGCTTCCGCTGCATCTATGCCTGCCCCGTTCACGCCATGCATTCCACCAACTTCATGGTGCTCAAGGGCGGTTACGATCTGAATGCTGTTGAAAAGCGTATGCAGGGCGTGCCCCTGCAGCCCATTCAAGAGTGCTGCCGCGGGCTTGCGTGGAGCGCTGTAAGAAAATATCTATTAATAGACTAGATGATTTAAGCGACTAACTGCAATATTACAAAGCCGCCCTCCCCCACTCGGGAAAGGGCGGCTCATTATTTAGTTATACGTTCGCAACCTCAACCTCTTCCTCATACACCGTAATACGGTTGCGCCCGTCCTTCTTAGAGCGGTACAGCGCCTGATCGGCCCGTTTTACCGCTTCCTCTATGCTCATCTTTCCGCTCAGCTCGGCGATACCCACACTCACCGTCACGTTATAGCGGTCATCCTTCTCCTCGTTCTTAACAGCCTCCATAAACCGGGCAATAATCTGCTGCGCCGTTTCGGTGTCTGCCGTTAAGATGCCAAGGAATTCATCGCCGCCCCAGCGAACCGCTATGCCGTGCCCGTCTATCGTCTTGCGCAGCTCTTCGCCCACCATGCTTAAAACGGCGTTGCCGAACAGGTGCCCGTAGGTATCGTTTACGGTTTTAAAATGGTCGATATCAAACATAAACAGCGTCTTTTTCTGCTCGGGGCGCCTGCGAATAATTGACGGATACTGCTTGGTAAACAGCTTGCGGTTGAGCAGCCCGGTTAATTCGTCGGTGTTTTCCACCACAATCATCCGGCGGTTGTAGTTACAAAATACCCCCGTCGTCACCAGTATGCACACCGCGAGCGAAATAAGCATAAAGAGGATATTGCTCTTTAACCGCTTCTGGAACGAGCTGCTGATCGAGCTGGTCTCCTTCTCCAGCACCAGATACCAGC
Organism: Acetanaerobacterium elongatum; assembly: GCF_900103835.1. Taxonomy (GTDB): domain Bacteria; phylum Bacillota; class Clostridia; order Oscillospirales; family Ruminococcaceae; genus Acetanaerobacterium; species Acetanaerobacterium elongatum. The sequence continues at coordinate 8,610 of NZ_FNID01000009.1, forward strand.
GCAGCGTTTTGTCATACTTGGTAATCAGGCACTTCCGCTCGGCGCCCGAGGTAAACCACTGCATCTTCGATTCCTCCGATTGGTCCATCGCAATCGCTTCGTCGATGCCGGTTCGTTTGGCAAGGTCCTCCCGGTTGATAAAGATATCGGTGTCGCCGGTAAAGGAGTTCTGCGAGCCGCCCTCGTTGATGATATAAACCGAAAGGCCGTAGTCCTTCTCATACGAGCGGATGGTCTTCTCCACAAAATCCACCTGCAGCCCCACCCCGATGATGCCCAAAAGGCTGCCGTCGTCGCCCTCTACGCGGAAGTTCACAAACACGGCAATATTATCGTTGTTTGCCTGATTGGTGTCGATCTCCAGATCGTATTCGTGCTTTGAATTGACAAAATTATAGTACCACACGTCATGCGGGTCGCTTTTTGAAACGGTCTTGTTCAAGCCGTCCTGATAATAATAGTTCCCGGATTTGGCCGAAACGCAGAACACCGTGGTGTAGTCGTACTTTGTCTGATAAGCCTTGAGGTAGTCGTACAACTGCTTCAGCCTTGCATCATCGGCGGTATTTTCCTGCACAAGCCACGCCTTTAAAAACTCGTCGTTTGCCATGGTTTTGGAAACCATCACCGGCTTTGACATCGAATTCTCGATATGCTTAGAAATATCCACATCGGCAAGGCTTAGCGTGTTCTCCAGATTGTTTTCCGCAAGGTTCTGATAGGTTTGCGTATCGGTGTACGCCATCCCTAAAAAACCCACCATAATGGAAAGGATAATAATCAGATTGCTGATGAGCAGCATATGCTTCTTCACTGTACAACCACACCTTCCCGGCGCTTGCGCCAAAAAGGCACAATCCACCGATGTCATCGCCATTATTCTTTTTTTGAATCTGCACCCATGATGTCTGTGCTAAAGGGGCGGTAAATCATCGTCAAACTCATTTTACAATAGCCGACTAAAAAATACAAAATATTTTTTGCTTTCAACTAAAAAAACCGCCTGGAAAGCGGTTTTTTGGTGTTTTGAATTGGAAAAAGATATAGTAGAATCATGAATACTAAATTAAAGGATCGGTTGCGAAATCCTGTTTTTGCATGAAGCAAGGCTTTTGCGTGAGTACACCATCAGCTGCATCTGCTTAAAGCTGTCGGGGCTCCCGTCATAGTCGCTCCAGGTTTTAAGCAGCTTCATCCCTCTCTGCGCAAGGATGTCCGCAAGCTCCTGCTTGTGATACAACCTTGTGCAGGAATGCGGGCAGATTTCGGCGGGCGGCTGTGCTACCTTGCCAAACGGCAGTTCAAACCCGCCGTACAGCATGCGCTTGCTTTCGCTGTTCCACGAAAACTCCGCCAGTGAAACCGAGCTGCTCCCAACCTCCCAGTGCCGCTTGGGAAAGCAGCTCTCGGCATGCTCGCGGTTGCAGATATCCATAAAGTGCTTGCCGCCGGGCTTGAGCGCCGCCGCTATCCGGTCAAAGATTTTTAAGTTTTCCTGCTCGTTTTCAAGGTAGCCGATGGCGCCGTCAGCCATATTCAGCACCACATCAAACTCCGCATCAAAGCGAATATCCCGTATATCCGAGCAGATAAACGTTGCCTCTACCCCTTCGCTTTTGGCGGTTTTTACGGCGTCGCTAATATAGTCGGGTGTGATATCCACCCCCACCACCCGAAACCCGCGCTTTGCCAAGGCAATGCTGTGCCTGCCAAACCCGCAGGCTAAATCCAGTATCCGCTCGGAGCCGTTCAGCCCCATCTCACGAACCAGAAAATCCACCTGTCGCCCGGTTTCCTCCACCCACGACATCTGCTTGATATCCAGCGTCCAGATGCGCTTGTACCAGTCGGGTTTTACCTCTTTCATGCTTTACACTTCTTTTCTGTTAGAATGCCTCCATTATAGAAAATCTGCCGCAGGAAGTAAAACGCCGTTTTCTCTGCTGACGAACCATATGGATTAAAAAGAGCACATTCGTTGTGTTTTTGAAGCTTACATCCATTTATTGTTGACAGTCCGGCAATTTTATCCTATACTATTGATTAAGGTGTGAGCAGATTTCACCAGTAATATCAGGTATAATCAGAGAGCCGGTTGCGGTAGGCAATCGACTTTTTTCTTTATAGAATAGAGTTTCCGTATGAAAGCGAGCAATTGAAGATGACTGACAGACCCGCACTAACCGTTACTCTTGACAGCGATACCTTCAAGGCATTTTACTACCTGAAAGAAGAACTGACAGCGTTCTGCCGTCAGGAGGGCTTGCAGGCTACGGGCAGTAAAGCAGCGCTTACACAGCGTATCTGCGTTTATTTAAGTGCCGGCAAAAAAGAGAGCGCCAAGGCGGAAAAACGATATGCCGCCGATATCGGCGAGCTTACCGCCGAGAGTATCATCGAGCCGAATATCGTCTGTTCCGAAAAGCACCGCGCCTTCTTTAAAAGGGAACTTGGCCGCCAGTTTTCATTCAATGTGCTGTTTCAGAACTGGCTGAAGGAAAACGCAGGCAAAACCTATGGCGACGCCCTTGAGGCATACCGAAAGATCCTTGCAGACAAAAAGGCCAACCCCACCAAGATTGATAAGCAGTTTGAATACAACACCTATATCCGCGATTTCTTCTCCGATAATCAGGGCAAAACCCTGCAGGACGCAATCCGGTGCTGGAACTATAAAAAGGCCCTGCCGGGGCACCACCGATATGAGCGTACCGACTTGGCGGCTCTTTACGAGGAGGTAAGCCTATGAGCTTTCTCACCTGCTATGAACAACGCCCCACCCTGCTTATGGAAGGAGCCCTGGGAGAACGGCTGAAAAGAGAATATCATCTTAAGCCCGATGAGAACGCGGCGCTTGCGGGCATACTCTATCAACAGGGCGGCAGGCAGGCCCTGCTTGAGCTTTGGAGCCAATACATTGCCTGCGCACGGCAATACAATCTGCCCTTTATCGCCACCACCCCCACCCGGCGCGCAAATAAGGCCCGTACGGCTCAAGGCGGGTTTGATGAATCGATTATTCTTGACAACACGGCGTTTTTGAAGGAAATCCGAGACCGTTCGGGCATTGAGATGTATGTTGGCGGGCTGATGGGCTGTAAGGGCGACGCCTACAAGGCCACCGAGGTGCTGCAGCCCGATGAGGCGTTTACATTCCACTCGTGGCAGGCCGGCCTGTTTTTACAGGCGGGGGCAGACTTTCTGTTTGCGGGAATCATGCCCGCTCTGCCCGAAGCCATCGGCATGGCGAAAGCAATGGAGCAAACCAGGCTTCCTTACATCATCAGCTTCATGCTGCGCGAAAACGGCAGGCTGATTGACGGCACAACCATCCACGACGCTGTTGCGGCGATTGACGGCAGTGTTGCGCAAAAGCCCGTCTGCTACATGGCCAACTGCGTTCATCCCAACATCCTCTATAAGGCGTTGAGCCGTGACTTTAACCGAACCGCGCTTGTGCGCGAACGCTTTCACGGCATACAGGCCAACACCGCCGACCTGCCCCCCGAGGCGCTGGATAACGCCGCCGAGTTAAAAACCTCCGACTGCATCGAGCTTGCACAATCTATCCGAAAGCTGTCGGAGCTGATCGATTTAAAGATTATCGGCGGCTGCTGCGGAACGGACGATACCCATATCCGCCGTATTGCGCAGGAGTTCGCCTCCCCAAAGCAGGTAGTTTGTTCTTCAACACCATAAATCTATTGATTAGGGGATGACATAATGAAATCGTTCACCGAGAAATCAAAAGCCGCCTACAATAAGATGGCGGCAGACTACGACAATAACTATGAAGGACGGTTTACACAGCCCTTTAAGGAGCATCTTTTACAGGTGATAGCACTGCGTGACGGCGACATGGTTTTAGACGTTGCCTGCGGAACCGGTTCGCTGCTTAGGATGCTGGCAGGCAAAGCGGATATCAGCGGCTTTGGCGCCGATCTCTCGGACGAGATGGTGCGCGTTGCGTCTAAGGCCAACCCGTCCATGACGTTTGTATCAGCCGGATGCGAGCATATCCCGCTAAAGGCCGGGCAGTTTGATATCATCACCGTCTGCTGCGCCTACCACCACTTTCCCGATGTTCAGGCCTTCGCCAAAGAGGCACAGCGCCTGCTAAAGCCCGGCGGCAGGCTGTACATCGCCGAGATTTACCTTCCCACCTTCTGCAGGGTTGTGCTAAACCCCTTTGTGCCGCTGCTGCCAGATGGGGATGTGCGGTTCTATTCCGCAAAGCAGATTCTCCGCAACTTTGAGCCGTTTGGCTTTAAGCGTGTTGACGTACAGATAGCCGAAAACAGGCAGATTATCTGCATGGAGAAAGAAGCCTGATGCTGTTTTCTAATTAAAACTTTATAAATTATCTTTGCATATCACTATAAGCCAGAGTTTATGCCCGATTGTTCAAGATATTCTAATAAGATAAGTATCAAGCACTTTCAGAGCAGGGGGATCTTAAACCTCCTGCTCTTTTTCAATTTTGTTCGTGTATTTTGTACATGTTCTGTGCCGATTTCTGCTTTTTTTGACAATTTTCTTTTTAAAATTCCAAACCCCTTGAATTTGAAATAAAAACCCTATACAATATAAACTGTTCGGCAGAAGTGCCGGGCTCCTCTGGAGAGTTCCATCATGGACGCCGAAGGTGTAAGTCGCTTTAGTGCCGCTGGCTTTAAAACGACGATCTCTCAGGCAAAAGGACAGAGCGGTTTATAGCTTATGTCTCTCTCTGGAAGTCGATAATTTATCGACTTTATTTTTTTTGTAAAGAGGGATAACGTAAAAAATGGAACAGCTGAACAACTTTCTAACATGGGCCGATGATCTGGTTTGGGGCATCCCCCTCATCTCACTGGTTTTACTGGTCGGCTTGCTGCTCACGGTACGCACCGGTTTTCTGCAGGTCATTCATCTGCCCAAGGCGCTACGCTTCATGGTGCAGAACGAGGAGGGCGGCAAGGGCGAGGTAACCAGCTTCGGTGCCCTTTGCACGGCGCTTTCGGCAACTATCGGTACGGGTAACATCGTTGGCGTAGCCACTGCAATCGTTGCCGGTGGGCCGGGCGCGTTGTTCTGGATGTGGCTTGCCGCCTTTTTAGGCATGGCAACAAAATACGCGGAGGGCTTTCTCGCCGTAAAATACCGCCATATAGAGGAAGACGGCCATGTGCTGGGCGGGCCGTTTTACTATATCGAAAAAGGCATGGGCCCCAAGTGGAAGTGGCTTGCCAAGCTCTTCGCCTTTTTAGGCATGGTGGTGGGTATGATGGGGATCGGTACCTTCACACAGGTAAACGGCATCACCACCGCAGCCAACAGCTTTTTCGACCCGAATAATCAGTTTGCCGTTACACTGTTCGGCAAGCCCTATTCCTGGAGCGTGATCATTACCGGGCTGATTGTCGCGGTCTGCGCCGGGCTGGTAATCATCGGCGGGCTTAAACGCATCGCCAAGGTTGCCGAGTTTGTGGTGCCGTTCATGGCAATTCTTTATGTAGGTGTCTGCTTGATTCTGCTCATCTGCAACTACAAGGCCATTCCCGGGGCAATCTCAGAGGTTATTGCCGGAGCGTTCGGGCTTCGTGCCGCGGCGGGCGGAGCATTGGGTGCGATGATTGTCGCCATGCAAAAGGGTATCGCGCGCGGCATCTTCTCCAACGAATCGGGCCTCGGCAGCGCGCCGATTGCGGCCGCGGCAGCCAAAACCAATTCTCCGGTTCGTCAGGGCCTGGTTTCGATGACCGGCACCTTTATCGATACCATCATCATCTGCACCATGACCGGCCTGTGCATTGTCATCACGGGTGCCTGGAACATCGGGCTGGAGGGGGTTAACGTAACCACCCGCGCCTTTCAGCAGGGGTTGCCGTTTGCGCCGGAAGTATCCTCCTTCCTGCTTATGCTAAGCCTTGTTTTCTTTGCATTTACCACCATCCTCGGGTGGGATTATTACAGCGAACGCTGCATTGAATACCTTGCGCGCGGTAAACGCACGCCGGTAATTATCTACCGCTGGCTGTATATCCTTGCGGTTTTCATCGGGCCGTACATGACGGTAAAGGCCGTATGGAACATCGCCGACATCTTTAACGGTATGATGGCCTTCCCCAACCTGGTAGCACTCTTCGTGCTGAGCGGCGTGGTGGCGCGCGAGACCAAGGCGTACTTTAAGTCCCCCGGCCTCTAACCCACAATAAACAGGCATAAACTTACGGGCACCTGCACAGGTGCCCATTTTTTCTAACTATTTGTATTTTTTACTCTTGACAGCATAGGTTTACTCTGATAAACTTATCTTGCAGGTTTATTGAAGTAAACCTATCATCTCTTTGGCGGAATGATTCGTGTGAAGGTTGTTTCGCCCGATTATTCTTATCGCCGCCTTGGGCGGCGGAATGGAGTTTATATGGAACCGTTCAAGCTGTTTGAAGCGGAGCTGCGATTTTTAGACATCATCTGGGGCGTCGAGCCTGTCAACTCCACCGAGCTTTGCAAGCTGTGCGATCAAAAGCTAGGGTGGAAGAAGCCCACCACCTACACCATGATTCGCAAGCTGTGCGAGCGCGGCATTTTAAAAAACGAAAACGCCACCGTTACCGCACTTGTAAAGCGCGAGGAGGTGCAGCGCTATGAAAGCGAAGCGCTGGTGGAAAAGTCCTTCGACGGTTCCCTTCCCGCCTTTGTGGCGGCTTTCTTAAAGGATAAACGCCTTACCAAGGAGGAGGCCGCCAAGCTTCGCCGCATGATCGAGGAGGCCGAAGAATGACAGCACTATTCAACACCGTTTTATCCATGAGCCTAACCGCCGGCTATGCGGCATTTGGGGTGCTGCTCATTCGGCTGCTGCTTAAAAAAGCGCCCAAGGTATTCTCCTATGCGCTGTGGGCGGTGGTCTGGTTTCGGCTTGTCTGCCCCGTTAGCTTTGAAAGCATGTTCAGCCTGATTCCGTCCGGTATTCCTAAGGCTTCGCAGGCCATATCGAAGCCCTCGTTCATCAACAGTACGGTAATCAACCCTGCTCTCTCTACCGAATTGGTGTATCAGCAAACCTTTTCACCGCAGTTTTCCCCTATTATGCATACCCCACCCACCTGGCGCGAGGTTCTTGCGGTGGTTTGGCTTGCAGGCGTTTTTCTGCTGCTGTGCTACTCGGCTGTAAGCTATCTGCGCCTAAGGCACCGTCTCGCAACCGCCGTACGGGTGCGGGATAATCTCTATGAAACCGACCGCATCCAAACCGCCTTTGTGATGGGCTTTATCAGGCCGAAAATCTATCTGCCCGCCGGCGTTTCGCCTAATGAGCTTGATTATATCCTGAAGCATGAAAAGGTGCACCTCAAACGGGTAGACCATCTCATCAAGCCAATAGCCTTTCTCGCCGTCTGCGTGCACTGGTTCAACCCGCTCGTGTGGGTATGCTGGTACCTGATGTGCAGGGACATGGAGATGTCCTGCGACGAAAGCGTCATCAAGCGTCTTGGCGGCGACATAAAAAAGGATTACTCCGGCTCGCTGCTCACCTTCTCCGAGCGTCAAAGCGGCCTGTTTACCCCCCTGGCCTTCGGCGAAACCGGCGTAAAAGCGCGCATCAAGAATATTCTCAGCTACAAAAAGCCCGCCTTCTGGGTGCTGATTCTCTGCGTTGCGGCGGTGGCAGCTGTCACTGTGGGCTTTATGGCAAACCCACGCACGGCATTCGATCTTGAAAAGGCGGAAGCCTCTGCCAAGCAGTTCACTACGCAGGAAACTGACCTTGTGAAGATTGGCGAGCAGGCGGCAATGCATTATTACAGTGCCTTCATGGGCGAAAACATACCGGAGGAGCACCGTATCACGGAGCTCTCGGTTACCAATGTCAGACTGGTAGCCGGGGATGCCGCGGAGTTCTGCGTAAGCATAAATATCGACTTCACTACCCCCACCGCCCAAACCTATTTCACCCGCTCTAACGGCAAATCCGAGCCCGCCAAAGACGGCAAGGGTGTGCGGTGTTACGATCGTTATATGGAGTTCCGAGTGAAAAGTCTCGGCAATAGCGACTACCTGATTACAGAAGTCGGCACTGGCGGGGCGGCCTATGGGCTGGCGCCCGTTGCGGATAACAACGAAGGGATTGAGCAGCAATCCGGCACAGACAATAACCAAAACCCGCTCACCACCGCCTACCTGTTTGACACTAAAAACCCTCAGTATGATGCCAACGGCTCACCCATCCCTCTGGCTCAGTACAACTTAAGTAAAGAGGATAGCGACGGGCTTTATGCGCTGATGGGCAATAAAGAGGATTGGGAAGCCCTGCCCGAGGGGGAATATCCAAGCCTGAACCTGCCGCGGGATATCAGCCTGCAGGGCACGGTTATGGCAGGGCCGGTCTATGAGATATTCGGTGATGTAAACGGTAAAACCCTTATCACGTTTACCAAAAGCCTGCTCCTTTCCAAGATGCCGTCAGAGTATTACGCACCAAAAGAGGTATATAGCAAGATTAAAGAGTATCTTCAAAAGCTTACGCCTGTACAACCCCAATCCAAGTCAGAAATCATAGAGCAGCTTGAACAAGAGATTGCCGATGTAGAGGTTTCTTTATCCGCCCGCTCGAAGGAACTTACCAACACACAACGTAAGTTACAAGAGGTTCAGACTGAACAGAATAAAGCCTCTTCACAGAACGAAACAATCATAACCGAGCTTCAGAAGGAACAGTCCCGTCTTGTAAAGGAAATAAAAGATCTTCAGAGCAAGATAGAAAACAAGAAAAAGGACTTAGCGCGCGCAAAGCAGGATAAATCATTGGAGGATATCGCCGCAAACCAATCAAAGTAGAACCAATAATCCATAACCAACAAAAAGCTCAGCCCCCATCGTAAAAGATGGGGGCTGAGTGTATTGTATTCAGTCTATTCCAGCACCAGCGCGCGCATGGGGCAGAAGTTCACACATTTGCCGCACTTGATGCACTTCTCTGCGTTTACATCGGGTGCCGCCATGCCCTTCTGCGTCAGCGCCCCTACCGGGCAAACGCGCACCGAGGGGCAGGGATGGTTCTGCGGGCAGCGCGCCGCCTTTACCACCAGTGTCTTGTCTGTTTTGTTCTCGGTACCCTTGCTGGTGCCGAAAAAATTCGAAAAAGCACTCATTTTATTGTTCTCCTTTATACTAATAGGTTTTTTAGAATAAGGGCCGGTATAGAATATAACACAGCCGCCCAACATTCTCGGTGACAAAATCACCTTTACAAAAGAAAAGACGCCCTAAACAGAGCATCTATGCGTCCCCTAGAAAGGCCTTATCGGAGAATGTGATTGTGCAGCAGCTTTAGCCGTTTAAATCTGCAACCGTTGGAACAGTTCGTACTAAATCTTTGGTACAGCGCAAGTTCATTTCAGCGGTACGATTCATCCGATATATAGTCGTAGGATATGTACGGAAACTAGAATGCAATCCTGTTATGACTTCCCATAAGGCCTATATACACTATATCAGCATAGTAGAAAACCGTCGGTGATAAAGTCACATAACCTCAAAAAAAGGCACCCGCAAACGCGAGCGCCTTTTTGGTGCCTGCTTGGATATTGGCAGGGCGGTGTATCCTGCATCTCAGGTACTTCATTAGAAGTGCGTCGGGAACCATTTCCGACCTCAATATCCAACCATAATATATTCATTTCACACCTACATTATACAATCAGCCCTACAAACTGTCAAGAGCACCCGGTAACAACCTTTTCAATCTTCCGGTAAACAATCGGCGTTCAATCTTTCCCTGACTTATATCAAATAGTGAAGCTACATAAAGGTAATTGTGGTCGATGTCAAGCTTTACAGCCAACAGAATATTTTTATCATATATCTTTACAAACTCTATGCTGTCCGGTTCATCTGAATTTGTTCCTACAAAATCAGGGCAGGAAATAATCTCTGGTATTTTAGATAAATACTGCATACATTCGGGATGACGTTTATAAATATGCACCTGTAAACCTTCTGATTGATAAATGCTTGTACAAGGTAAGTTGATATGAAGCAATTCATTATAGATTGATCTATATTGGCCTACTGCTTTCATTTTTTCAAGCGGAGCATTATCCATGCTGTCACATCCTTAATGTTGTCATCTTCCATGATACTACACTTATTTACATATAACAACACTAATCGGCACGGATATAAAGCGGGCAGGAAAAACCTGCCCGCTCAAGTTCAGCTTACAGCAGCCCCTCATTCACCGGCAGCTTCCTCAGCGATTCAAACCCTACCTCAAGGTCTGCGTCGGTGGGGATATAGTCGGTCATGCGGCCCTCGTTGTACTGCTGGTATGCGGTCATATCAAAGTAGCCGGTGCCGGTGAGGTTAAACAGGATAGTCTTGGCCTCGCCCGTCTCCTTGCACTTGAGCGCCTCGTCGATAGCCACACGAATGGCGTGGGAGCTTTCGGGCGCGGGCAGAATCTGCTCCACCCGAGAGAAAGTAATCGCCGCGTCAAACACCGAGGTCTGGCTTACGGCGCGCGCTTCCAGCATCCCGTCATGGTACAGCTTGCTTAAAATCGGCGACATGCCGTGGTAGCGCAGCCCGCCCGCGTGAATCGGCGAGGGCATAAAGTCGCTGCCCAAGGTGTACATCTTGGCAAGCGGGGTCATGCGGCCGGTATCGCAAAAGTCGTAGGCGTACTTGCCTCGGGTAAACGAGGGGCAGGAGGCAGGCTCCACCGCGATAAAGCGGATGTTGTTCTTGCCCTGCAGGCGCTCGCCCATGTATTCCGAGATAAACCCGCCAAGGTTGGAGCCGCCGCCCGCGCAGCCAATCATGATGTCGGGCTGCTCGCCTAAAAGCTCCATCGCCGCCTTGCATTCACTGCCGATAATGGCCTGATGCAGCAGCACCTGATCGAGCACCGAGCCGAGCACATAGCGGCTGTTTGGGGTGGTTACCGCCTTTTCCACCGCCTCCGAGATGGCGCAGCCAAGGCTGCCGCCCGTTTCGGGGTTCTCGGCAAGGATTTTGCGGCCTGCCTCGGTGGTGTCGCTGGGGCTGGGGATTACCTTGCCGCCGAATGTCTCGATAATCGCCTTGCGGTAGGGCTTCTGCTGGGAGCTTACCTTTACCATGTAAACGGTAAGCGGAATCTTAAAGTAAGCTGCTGCCATCGAAAGCGCGGTGCCCCACTGGCCCGCTCCGGTTTCGGTGGTCAGGCTGGTAATGCCCTGCTCCTTGGCGTAGTACACCTGCGCCACCGCCGAGTTAAGCTTGTGGCTGCCCGAGGTGTTGTTGCCTTCGAACTTGTAGTAGATCTTCGCGGGGGTGCCCAGTTCCTTCTCCAGGTTGTAGGCACGAATCAGCGGCGCGGGGCGGTAGGTGCGGTAGAACTCGCGCACCTGCTCGGGGATTTCGATGTACCGGTCGGTGGTGTTCATCTCCTGATTCACCAGCTCCTCGCAGAATACGGGCAGCAGGTCTTCCTTCACCGCGGGCTTCATCGTGCCCGGATGGATGAACGGGTCGTGCTGCTGCTTCATATCCGCGCGCATATTGTACCAATACTTCGGCATCTGCTCCTCGGTAAGATAGGTTCTGTACGGAATGTTTGCCATAATACTCTCGCTCCTTTTAATATATTTTTTTACAAAACAAAAAACTCCTGCCCCTGTAATAACAGGGACAAGAGTTATTATTTCTCCTGCGGTACCACCCACGTTGGCAAGGAATTGTTCATCCCATTGCCCGCTTTCTCCATGCACCATCATGCACGCTTCCTTTGTAACGGGTGAAGCTCCCGTTGGCTACTACTGAACAACATCATTACCATGATGTATGCCTTTCGGCCACCCTCATAAGTCCATTCGGTAAAGCAAACGGCACCGCATTCACACCAGGCAGCGGCTCTCTGTAACCATTAAAGGATTACCTACTCTTCTTACTCGTCGGTTTCATCGCTATTCATTTAGAACGATTGCTTAACCAGATAATAGCATACCTGCTCGCTCATGTCAATTACTTTATGAAAATATTATTGTAACGCTTTAAACTGTGTAAGCGCTCTGTACCCGCTATTCAATAAAACCGGAGCACCCATAAAGGCAGGTGCCCCGGCTATATCAATAATTCAAGGGCCGTTAAACGCTTACGGTATATAAATCACCTGAGAATCGGCCCACAGCAGCAGCGCCAGCCGCGGCCGTCCCAAGCCCAGCCGCATCGCCAGTTTCGGCAACGATTACAACACATCAGGTATACCTCCTTTCATTGAGATATGTACCCTGTATATAAAACCGTTGCAGTATATCATATTCATGCAAAGACTATTCCGTTCCTTTCACTCAAGCAGAGCCTGTGTTGTAAAGTTCCGGCGCGATAGAATCAGCCAAGGCTATACCATCAGCAGCAAAAAAGGTGAGGAATCCTCCTCACCTTAAAACACCATTCTATATCACTATGTTATCCGTTGCAAGAAAATGGGCTTTATTCTGCCGCCTGTGAATCCACCGCCAGCAGCAGCTCCCGCAGCACCTTGCAGGCCACCGCAGTGGAAACCCCGCTCTGGTCATACACCGGGCAGAGCTCGTTTACATCCATGCCCACGATGTTTAGCGGCGCAACCGCAAGTATCGCGCTTAGCAGCTGTGTAAAGCTCACCCCGCCCGCCTCGGGGGTTCCCGTGCCGGGGAAGACAGAAGGGTCAAGCACGTCTAAATCAATGGTCAGGTACACCGGCTTGCCCTTGAGCTTCTGCACCGTTTCGGTGAGCCCGGTGAAATCAAACCTCTGGGTAAAAACATGCTCCTTGCCCCACAGAAACTCCTCGCGGTCGCCCGAGCGGATGCCGAACTGGTAGATGGTGTCATCCCCCGTCAGCTCCCACACGCGGCGGATGACGCTCGCGTGGGAAAGGTCTTCTCCAAGATAGCCCTCCCGCAGGTCGGCGTGTGCGTCAAAATGAATGATGTGCAGCCCGGGGTATCTCTTCACCGCCGCGCGCACCGCACCGAGCGTTACCAAATGCTCGCCGCCGATCATACAGGGCAGCTTGCCGTCGCCCAGCACCTCGGCCGCATAACGCTCAATCTCCTCCAATGCCTTCGCGGGGCTGCCGAACGGAAGCTCCAAGTCGCCGCCGTCAAACACCGCTAGGTCGAGCAGGTCCTTGTCCTGATACGGGCTGTAGGTCTCTATCCCGAACGATTCGTTCCGCATGGCCGAGGAGGCAAACCGCGTGCCGGGGCGGTAGGAGGTGGTGGCGTCAAAGGGTGCTCCGAACAGCACAATCTTCGCCGCGTCATATTCGCTGTCGCAGCCTATAAAGGTGTGAACGTTTCTATTCCTCGTCACCGGCCAGCAGCTCCTTTACATAGGTGGGGATGGCAAAGCTCCCCGTGTGGATATCGGTATTGTAGTAGCGCATGGCAAGGCCGAGCGCGTTCCACCGGTCGGCATCCAAGTCCCTGATGGGGTCAAATTTCTTCGAGGCAAAGCCGAACAGCCAGTGCCCCGAGGGGTAGGTGGGGATATGCGCCTGATACACGCGGCAAACGGGGAAGAACTCCTTAATGCGCTTGTGCGCGCGCTTCATGCTCTTGGCATAGGTGCTGTAATAGGGGGTTTCGTGCTGATTCACCAGGATGCCGTCCTCGGTGAGCGCCTTAAAGCAGTTGCCGTAAAACTCGCGGGTAAACAAGCCCTCGCCGGGGCCGAACGGGTCGGTGGAGTCCACGATAATCAGGTCGTACTCGTTTTCCTTGCTGCGCACGAACTTTAAGCCGTCCTCAAACCGCAGCGATACGCGCGGGTCGTCCAGCTTGCAGGCGGTCTGCGGCAGCAGCTCGCGGCAAACGTTTACCACCTCTTCGTCAATCTCCACCATGTCAATATGCTCGATGGTGCTGTAGCGGGTAAGCTCGCGCACGGTACCGCCGTCGCCCGCGCCGATTACCAGCACGCGCCTGATGTTCGGGTTGGTGGCCATCGGCACATGCACAATCATCTCGTGGTAGATAAACTCGTCCTTCTCGGTGAGCATCATCAGCCCGTCAAGGGTGAAGAACCGCCCGAATTCGGGGGATTCAAATACATCAATGCGCTGAAACCGGCTCTGCTTCGAGCAGAGCTGCTTGTCTACCTTAATCGAAAAGCGCACATGCTCGCTGTGCTCCTCGGTATACCATAACTCCATGATGAACTGTCCTTTCTTTTTTGAGGATATATCTAAAAACGATACTATATGCAAAACGGTCACGATGTTTCCTGCGAGATGTCGGCACTCAAAGGCGGCAGGGAGGAATGTACGGGGACTTCGCCCCCGTACGGGTACCCTTACCTCCGTCCACCAAGGGTTTGGGTGCAGGGGAGGCCATCGGCCGTCCGCGGTATTTATATAGCGCTCGGTTAGTCCTCAGACGCGCAATGCGCGCCCCTACAGCGACTATCGCGTTTTCTTTGTAGGGGCGAACTGTGTTCGCCCGCATTCAAAACCAGCCCGACATATAATATCCACGGCAGACCACAGGGCTGACCTGCAGGGCGTCTCAGGCCGCGCGATTTCACACCGTCATAATATGCTCAATCTCCGCGTCCTGCGTGCCGGTTAAGAAGCAGCCCTTCGCCTTGGCATAGGCCACATACTCCACAATCTCACTCGTAATGCGTTCACCGGGGGCCAGCACCGGAATACCCGGCGGGTAGCTCATTACAAACTCGCCGCTGATAAGCCCCGCCGACTGCGCAATCGGCACCGGGCGCTTCTCGGCGTAAAAGGCGTCCTGCGGCGTCATCTCCACCAGCGGGTTAATATACTCATGGTCAAACAGCCCTATTTTATCCTTAGCGTATATGCGCTTGATCTCGGACAGCGCCGAAATCAGGCGCTCGAGCATCAGCTCGGTATCCCCCACCGAGATAATTGCCAGCATGTTGCCAAGGTCGCCGAACTCTATCTGTATGCCGTAATCGTCGCGCAGAATGTCGTACACCTCAATGCCCGCAAGGCCGATATCGCGCGTATGAACCGAAAGCTTGGTCACGTCAAAATCCGCCACCGCGGGGTGACGGGTAAGCTCGCGCGAAAAGGCATTATAGCCGCCGATCTTGTTGATCTCGGCACGCGCGTATTCGGCAAACCGCACCACCTTGTCAAAAATCTCTTTGCCGTGCAGCGCAAGATTGCGGCGTGAGATATCCAGCGACGAAAGCAGCAGATACGAGCCGCTGGTGGTCTGGGTGAGGTTGATAATCTGCCGCACATAGCCCTCGCTCATCGAGGGGCCGGTTAATAAAAACGAGCTCTGCGTCAGCGACCCGCCCGTTTTGTGCATGCTCACCGCCGCCATGTCCGCGCCCGCGGCCATCGCCGAAAGGGGCAGCCCCTCGCCGAAGTAGAAGTGGGTGCCGTGGGCCTCGTCTGCCAGCACCTTCATCCCCGCTTGGTGTGCAAGGCCTACAATCGCCTTTAAATCAGAGCACACGCCGTAGTAGGTGGGGTTGTTCACCAGCACCGCCTTTGCGTCGGGGTGCGCCTCGATGGCACGCTTTACATCCTCGGTGGTCATCCCTAGCGGGATGCCAAGGCTCTTTTCCACGCCGGGGTTCACATACACGGGCACAGCTCCGCACACCACCAGCGCGTTGATGGCGCTGCGGTGTACGTTTCGGGGCAGTATAATCTTTTCTCCGCGTTTGCAGCAGCTCATCACCATCGCCTGTACTGCGGAGGAGGTTCCGTTTACAATAAAGAACGCATGGCTTGCCCCAAACGCCTGGGCGGCAAGCTGCTCGGCCTGCCGTATCACCGAAACGGGGTGGCAAAGGTTATCCAGCGGCTTCATCGAGTTTACGTCCACCGAAAGGCAGTCCTTGCCCAAGAACTCGGTAAGCTCGGGGTTGCCGCGCCCCTGCTTGTGCCCCGGCACGTCAAACGGCACGATGCGCGCGGCACGGTAGGCCTTAAGCGCCTCAAAGATCGGTGCCCTGCTTTGATTTAATCCCGCCATGCGCTTAGTCCTTCCCCGTGGCGTAGATGTTGCTGCCGCTGAAGATCTCTATCATCTCCTTGCGCAGGCTGTCGGTAATAGCCAGGCGCTGCTTGGGGGGGAATTCGTATACATCGTTGTTAAACAGGTAGTTCTGCAGGTCGATCTCCTTAATCAGCATCTTGGTGTGAAAAAGGTTGGCCTGGTACACATTTATATCCACCGCGTCGTACTTTCTAAGGGTATCGTCCGCGATATAGTTTTGAATCGAATCCATCCGATGGTCCATGTAAAGCTTGTTGCCGTCCTCGTCGCGCGTAAAGCCGCGCACGCGGTAATCTATTGTAATAATGTCGGAATCAAAGCTGCCAATCAGGTAATCCAGCGCATTCAGCGGCGAAATCCGCCCGCAGGTGGAAACATCTATATCTACCCGAAAGGTAGCAATAGCGTTGCCGGGGTGGTATTCGGGGTAGGTGTGCACCGTCACATGGCTTTTATCCAGGTGCGCCACCACCGTTTCGCGCGTTTCAAGCACCGAAATCTCTCCGCGGTTGCAGGATTTATCAATTACCTCCGCAGGCAGCGCCTCCTCGGTAATTAAAAGGGTAACGCTTGCGCCCTGGGGGTCGTAATCCTGCTTCGAGATGTTGAGCACATGAGCCCCGATCATCTCGGTAACCGTGCAAAGAATCTTTGTAAGCCGCTCGGAGTTGTACTGCTCGTCGATGTAGGCAATATAGTCCTTTTGTTCCCGCTCACTTTTTGCATAGCACACATCGTAGATGTTAAAGCTAAGTGTTTTTGTGAGGTTGTTAAAGCCGTAAAGTTTCAGCTTGTTCTCCAACCCTGCCATCACAACCTTTCAATAAGTTCGTTATGTTCGTAAGTTTATTCAAACTCGAACATTACAATACAGTAAAAACTTGAATATGTCAATGAATTTTGTGAAATATCTTAATAATCTTATATTTGTTCACTTTAACTGCGGGCTTAACACTGTTTTTCTCTTTATAACTTTGGTTTTCTTTCATTTCCTATCGTTGCTTTCCAAAAATCCAACTATCTGTTTATGAAAAAATATAGGCCTTCACAATTAGTTTTTGTAGGAAACGATAGTATATGCGGCCGGGTATTTCGTATAAATATCTCCCTGCTAGAAATACTACTATTTATTCCTTTTGTTTGTTTCGCTCTTGTGAAGGGAGGTTCACACCATGCTCAAGAATATGCTTAACAAGCTGTCGCTTTATTTAATGAACAAGCAGCTTAATGCCGAACAAAACAAGAATAACCCCGACGCAAGCAAGATAAACGAGGCGCTGAGCAAATCGCTGCAAACCAACCTGAATAATCTTAAAACGATTATGAGCAGCAGCAACGACTTTATTGTGCGTGAATTTTCGCTTGGTCTTAATCAGGGTATCCACGCGGGGCTGGTTTATGTAGATGGCCTTACCAATTCCCAAACCATCAACGAGAGTATTATTGAACCGCTGATGTATAAATCCCAGATGGTACCGTTGC
Organism: Acetanaerobacterium elongatum; assembly: GCF_900103835.1. Classification (GTDB taxonomy): domain Bacteria; phylum Bacillota; class Clostridia; order Oscillospirales; family Ruminococcaceae; genus Acetanaerobacterium; species Acetanaerobacterium elongatum. Next base: position 26,096 of record NZ_FNID01000009.1, read on the forward strand.
CAAAGGATAAGAATATCGGCATCGAGCAGGTGATGCAGTCGCTGCTCTCGGTAGGCGAGGTAAAAGAGATTGCCCAGATAGACGAAGCCATCGACGCCTTTTTAAACGGCGATACGGTGCTTATGGTCGACGGCTGCCCGAAGGCGCTTCAGATCAGCACCCGCGGGTGGGAAAAGCGCGGCATTACCGAGCCGAGCACCGAAACGGTGGTAAAGGGCCCGCGGGAAGGCTTTACCGAAAGCATACGCGTGAACACCTCGCTGCTGCGCCGCAAGCTAAAAAACCCCGACTTTACCCTAGAGGCCTTGACGATCGGGCGAAAAACCCGCACCGTTATAATGATTGCCTACATGAAAAATCTTGCGGATGAGAATATTGTACAGATGGTGCGCGACCGTCTGAAAAAGATTGATACCGACAGTATATTTGCAGCCGGCTATATTCAAGAGTATATCGGCGATGCGCCCTTTTCCCCCTTTCCCACTACCCATTACAGCGAAAAGCCGGATGTTATCGCGGCTCGTCTGCTGGAAGGGCGGGTTGCTGTGCTTACCGACGGTACCCCCTTTGTGGTGAGTGTACCCATGTTCTTTATGGAATGCTTTCAAACCGGCGAGGATTACTATGTTAGCTACTTCTTTGCCTCGGTTATGCGTGTGCTGCGCTATGTTTCCTTTGGCATCAGCGTTCTGGCGCCCGCCATCTATGTGGCGCTTACCACCTTTCATCAGGAGCTTGTTCCAACCAAGCTGCTAATCTCCATGGCCTCGGCGCGTGAAGGCGTGCCCTTTCCCGCCGCACTGGAGGCGATAGTGCTGCTGCTGGCGTTTGAGATTATCCGCGAGGCCGGTATTCGTCTGCCGCGGCCTGTCGGTCAGGCCATCAGCATCGTCGGCGCATTGGTTATGGGCCAATCCGCCGTTCAGGCGGGCCTGGTGGGCGCGCCGCTGGTTATTGTGGTAGCGATTACCGCAGTTTCAAACTTCGTAGTACCTACCCTGTCCGATGTAGCAACCCAGGTACGCTTCCTGCTGCTCTTGCTGGCCGCTTCTATGGGCGGGTACGGCATTGTTATCGGCCTGCTGCTGATGCTGGTTCACCTCTCCTCCCTCACCTCCTACGGTGTGCCGTATCTGTCACCCTATGCTCCGCTGCACCCGCGGGATTTAAAGGACAGCTTTATACGCGCACCCCTGTGGATGATGATCAGCCGCCCCACCGCCCTTGCGGGCAAAGACCGCAAACGCCGCAACATCACCGCACCGGTGAAGGACCCCACCTCAAAACCCTAAGGAACAGGAGGCAGCCTTGTGAATACACATGCTGTACGGCACTTTGGCATTCGTATTGCCGCCATACTTCTTTCGCTGCTGCTGCTCTGCGGCTGCTGGAACCGGCGGGAGCTCGATACCATGTCGATTGTACTGGGCTGCGGCATTGATAAGGGAGAAAAGCCCGGCGAGATCAATTTAATCTGTCAGATAGAAAAACCCTCGCCGGCCGGCGGTGAGGGCGGAGCAGGCGCACCTGCAGCCAAATTTCTCAATGTTGTCAACAAGGGCACTGATGTGTTTACCATACTGCGCGACTGCAACAGTCAGTTGGGGCGCAAGCTGTACTTTCCGCACAATCAGGTTCTCATCTTCGGCGAGGATTTTGCCAAGGAAGGCATACGAAAACAGCTCGACTTCTTTTTGCGCGACCCGGAAACCCGCATGACGGTTATGGTTTTTGTGGCGATGGGCAAGGCCTCTGAGGCTATGAACCAGCCGACGGTTATGGAGGGGGCGCCGGTAATAGATATTGTCAATATGCTGCAGTCGCAGGAAAACACCTCCGAGGCCCCTCAAATTGAGGTTTTAGACCTGCTAACGGCACTGATAAGCCCCACCACCTCTGCGGTTGCCCCGTTGGTTTCGATTGAAAAGGATGGCGACAAAACCAAGTCGGTGGTGGCGGGTACCGGCATCTTTAAGGGGGACAAGCTCGTCAGTGCCCTAAACGGCGTGGAAACCCGCGGTTTTTTATGGGTAAAGGGCAAGGTTAAAAGCGGTATTATCAACTTTCCTTTTATGGACGGAGATGTTTCGCTCGAGATTATCAAGGCTAAAAGCAAGGTAAAGCCCATTCTGCTCCCCGACGGCACCCCGATGGTAAAGGTGGAGGTTACCGAGACCAGCAATCTTGGTGCCCAGAACAGTATGATTGATATGAGCTCGGTAGAAATGATGAACATGCTTGAAAACCGTTCCGCCGAGGTAATAAAGTCTGAGATTTTATATACCCTGCAAAAAACCAAGGTGCTTGGCACCGATATCTACGGCTTCGGCGATCTTTTCCACCAGCACTATCACAAGGAATGGAAGGCTATGGAGGACAAATGGAAAGACCTCTACCGGGATTTGAAGGTAGAGGTTACGGTAAAAACCCAGCTGAATGCAACGGGGAAGGTTACAAGGCCGGCCTATCCGCCGGTGCAGAAACAAGGATAGCCGGTTAAAGCCCTCGCTTGCCCTGACTTTTTTATCCAAGCGGGTTATTTCTGCCGCTTGATTCTATGCCCCACCCCATTAAGCTCAAAACAACCTCGTTAATTTGCAGTTCACCGAGGAGGATCCGCTATGAATACCGCTGCCAAAGACCAAATATCCTCGCGAGATCTGCTTTTTTCTGCGGCTGCTTATGTACAGGCCTCTTCCCTGTTAACGGCCTTTATCACGGGTACTTTAAGGCAAAGCTCCTGGGTTGGTACGGTTGCCGCCTATGCTCTGGCGCTTATTTTACTGGCCATACTTCTTTTTTTATTCAAAAGGCACCCGGGTATGGGGTTGGTACAGCTTAACGATGCGGTTTTTGGCAAGGTAGCGGGCAGGATTGTTTCTTTTTGTTACTTCTTCTTTATCTTCACCCTCGTTTCACTAAATATCGGGGACCTAAACGGGTTTCTTAACAGCTACATCCTATCCGACACCCCGCCTATTGCCATCGTTGTGCCCCTGATGCTTGTTTGTGTTATAGCGGTACGCAAAGGGATTGATTCCGTTTTTAGGCTTGGCCCACTGTTCAGTGCTTTGCAGATTATTACGTTAATCCTGTTTACGGTTATGCTTATACCAAATATGAAGCCTGCAAATATGCTGCCTGTTTTAGATTTAACCCCAAAGGAATTTTGGCAGGGAACCAACACGCTTTACTCACTGCCCTTCGGGGATCTGTTTATCGTAATACTGGCCATCCCCGCCGTAAGCAACATCAAAAACTATAAAAGTATTATTTTTAAGGGGTTTACCATTGGTGCTGTGATTACGCTGCTGATTGTTATTACAGACACCCTGGTGCTTGGCCCGCTGCTAAGCAACATCACTCTGCCCCGCTTTTTATCCATTCGGCTGATTAATGTCGCCGATGTTTTTACCCGCATGGATATCGTGTATGCATATGTACTGATTGTGCTGCGTTATTTTAAGCTCTGCGTCCTGCTGTACGTCTGCTCCTTACTTCTGGCGCAGATCTTTGAATTAAAAAGCTATGTCCCTTTAGTTTCCACGCTCGGCATACTTACCGCCATCTATTCGTTGTTTCTCTTTCGTTCCGGCTCCGAGAGTTCAGAATGGGCAGCAAACACCGCCGGAATATACGGTACGTTCTTTAATACGTTGCTGCCTCTATTAACCTTTATCGTATATCTGATTCAACTACTACTCAAAAAGCTTAAGGCAAAAACGTCCTAAAGCTGTCACTCCAAGGAGCGGCCTATGAAAGCATCTGATAAGATTGTCCCGCGCGAGCTGTTTTTCTCGGCTGCTGCATTCGTGCAGGGGTCTTCTCTGCTTACCTCTTTTTTTGTAGGCGGCTTAAAGCAAAACAGCTGGATCGGGGTGTTGATAGCCTACCTTGTTTCACTCGCCACCTTTTCGCTATACCTTTTTTTGTTAAGCAAACACCCAAACAAGAGTTTGGTTCAGCTGAACGAGGCCGTCTTTGGCAAAATAGCGGGGAAGGCAATTTCATTCTTATATTTCTTTTACTTTCTCTCGCTGGTTCCGCTGAACACGGCGGATGTTGTTGCATTTATCGATAATTACATGATGCCCGAAACCCCACCTGTTGCCATCAGCATACTGTGCTTAGTGGTGGTCATCTTTGCCGTTAGAAAAGGGATTGATGCCGTCTTTCGGCTTGGCCCCTTTTTCAGCATTATGCAGCTAATCGTCACAATAAGCTTTGCATTGCTGCTGCTTCCGAACATGAAGCCCTATAACATGCTTCCGCTTTTTGATATAACCCCTAAAGCCTTCCTTCAAGGCGTTAATACCATCGTTGCACTGCCCTTTAACGAGCTGATTATCCTTATGATGTTTATGCCGCTGGTTACCGAGCAGAACAAGGTGAAGCGTTCCCTTTTCGGCGGCTTTACTCTGGGCGCTTCTGTCATGCTTATGATTGTACTGACCGATACCGCGGTGCTCGGCCCATTGCTCGAGTATTTCACCATACCCCGCTTTGAATCGGCTCGACTTATTGATGTATATGATGTCATCAGCCGTATGGATACTATATTTGGGCTTATACTCATCGTCCTGCGTTTTTTCAAAATCAGCATTCTTTTATATGGGGCGGCGCTTTGTCTGGCACAGATTTTTGAGTTTAATGATTATGTCCCTCTTGTTTCAACCCTTGGCATATTGGCGGCTTTCTTTGCGCTGTTTGCATTTGAATCAGCCTCCGAAAGCTACGACTGGGGGCAGCATACCGCCGCCGTGTATTCCAGCTTTTTTAACATTCTGTTGCCGCTGCTAACGCTTTTAATTTACCTGTTACGGGCACTTATTGCCAAGCTGAAGAGTAAAAAGGCTAAAAAGGGGTATGCATAGGAAGCTGTCGTTAGCATCACCGCTCCTGAAGCAAAGCGTCATTGGTTACACTAAAATCAGTTTGTGAAAGGACAGAAGCTTAAAATGGTATGGTTTGTCGTCGCCGTTTTTGCCCTTATCGGCTTTACCGAAACCCCGGCGCTCATTCAAAAGAAGATGTGGCGCGAGCTTGTTGTTTTTTCGGTGCTGTTTGTTTTCTCCTTCGTGGTATGTCTTTTGTACGCCATGGGGGTGGATGTTCCCAGCCCGATCCGCGGCATTAAATACCTGCTTGAGAATGTGCTTAAGCTTACCTACCGTTAAATATTCTTTCCTTTTAGGCTATATACCGATTTTAACAAGAAAACTCCGCGGATAAGCCTTCTTCAAGGTTCCATCCGCGGAGCAGTATATTTATGTATCGCTTGTATTCATGCACGGTGTAAAGCCATAGGCCACAATCAGCCTTCCACCTCAAGCTGCTGCGCGTAGGCGCGAATCTGCTCGATGGTGGGCAGCTGCTCCAGTGTCTCTGCCTTGCTGTCTAAGGCCACCAGTGCTGCAATCTCCTTGCCCTGCTGCTTGGTAAGGGTGGCGTTGCTGCCCATCGCCTTACGGTATACAAAGCCGAGGCTGCCCTCTTTTAAATACTGCTTTTTTCCGGCGATAAAGCAGATCAGCAGGTCGATCTGGTCTATCTTCTTCGAATCAATCTCCTTAAGCAATGCCTCGATTTTTGCGCGCTGCCCGTCGCCCAGCGGAAAAACCAGCCTTCCAAGCTCCTCGGTTTCCTCCTTCAGTTCCTGCTCGCTTTTGCGGGGTTTAAACAGGTTATCTAAAAACATGGCTGAACCTCTAATCTGCAATATATTTTTAACTAAAGCGTTAAATGGCACCTACGATTTTATGCGGAATATATAATTCCTCAAGATAGGCTACATCCTCCGACGCAAGCTTTACATCGAAGGCCCCAACCGCATCATCAAAGTATTTTGCCTTGGTTGCTCCGATAATGGGGGCTGTAACCCCCTTGGCAAACTGCCATGCAAGAGAAACCTGCGTCATTGTGGCTCCATATTTCTGTGCGATTTCATGTACACGAAGAACAATAGTATAGTCCGTTTCCTGTGTGCTGTCATATTTAGAAATGGCCGTTTTATCGGTTTGGCTGCGTTTTGTATCCGTATTCCACTCGAGGCGCGAAAGCCTGCCCGCCGCAAGGGGGCTGTATGGAGTAAGCGCGACCTTCTGCTGTGTGCAGATGGGAATCAGTTCCCGCTCGTCCTCACGGTAAAGCAGATTATAGTGGTTTTGCATGGAAACAAATGGCGTCCAACCATTCTTCTCTGCAGCAATCTGCATATTATAAAACTGGTATCCGTACATTGCGGAAGCACCAAGGGCTCGCACCTTGCCTGCCTTTACAAGACTATTCAGCGCCTCCATCGTCTCCTCAATCGGGGTATCATAATCGAAGCGGTGAATGATATAAAGGTCAACATAGTCGGTGCCCAGCCTTTTAAGTGACCCGTCAATCTCATGCAGTATTGCCGACTTTGAAAGCTTACCCTCATTAAAATAAACCTTTGTTGCGAGTACTACCTTATCCCGTGCAATATTGTTCTTGATCGCCCGGCCCAGATATTCCTCACTGGTTCCGGCTGAATAGATGTTGGCGGTGTCAAAAAAATTAATACCCCGGTCAAGCGCGTGTTTAACAAGATTTTCGCTTTCCCCGGCACTTAATGTCCATGCGTGGAAATTGCTTTCGGGGTCACCAAAGCTCATACAGCCTACGCAAAGACGTGAAACCTGAAGAGTTGAATTTCCTAACTGTGAATATTCCATTTTTGTTCCTCCTGCCGAGCTGCTGTATTATAAATGGATGAATCGTTTTCAAATCGCACCCCGCAGGTGGGGCACACCTTGTCGCCCTGCTTTAACCTTGTGCTCCCGCAGTGCTGACATTCGTATCTGCCGTCTGAAAGCGGCAGCGCCCGGTTTTGGTGCTTTTCATAGTAGCGGGCTATACGCTTATCCTGCCTAAGCTCTGTCATCAGCAGCACCGCCAGAAACACCGCCAGCAGCCCGCCGATCATCAGCGAAACCGTAAGCAGCACCCAGAACACCGGCAGCGGCCAAAACCACCGCAGCAGCAGTATCACGCACGGCAGCACAACCAAAAACAGCAGGATTGCTAAAACAAGCTTATACCCATAGCCGATGGAGTTAATCTTCTTGATACTTTACGCCCCCGTTCGGCTGTTGTCGTTTCAATAATCGTAATACAAAACCCTGCCGCCGTCAAGGCTTAAACCGAGGGCGGCAGCGCCTCGGTTTCTCTAGCTTCCTTCAGCCCGTTATGATATCCAATCCGCTGTGCAACCGCGTCGCTGATAAACTGGTTTACGGTGATATTCTCTCTTTCCGCATAACGCATAAGCTGCCGGTGCAGGGTTTTAGAAAGCCGTATTGTCAGCTTGCCGTTATACTCTTCGGGCGGCGCCCCCTGCTCGGGTATAGGAATGCCGTGCTTCTGCGCAGAGCTCAGCCACTCCCGCTCGTTTACCTCCAGCCGCGCAATCGCCTCGGCCAGTGTTTCCCCCTGCGCCGCACAGCCCTTGAGCACCGTGCTTTCCGCCGACCAATAGTACTGTCCGTCCACCTGCGTGGGGGTAATCTGAAACGCGTAGTTCATCCCGCAAGCCTCCTATGTTTTCCGATTCACTGATATACACCATTAGGATACCCACAGAGCGCACGGCTATGAATGCAGACGACAATCTATCCCCGCAATAAAAAGATTACCCGCCGGATGATATACCGACGGGCTTTAGCTATTATATATATTTATCTTATTCCTCTCCTTGTTTCATCATCTGCTTATACTAATACCCGATTAAGAAGTATATAAGAATAAAACCAAAACCTTTTGTTTATAATTTTTGATTCAGATTATTATCAATAATTTCATCAAAGATTAGTATTAACCCACCTGTTGACTAATCGCTTGCCGGCCGCCGAATTCCAATCCTTTTCAATATCCTCATGACATTTCTGCCCCAGCCCTTTTCGCTCGTGATGACAGAAAAGGCATTCCAGCGGTTCAAAGCCTGTTCCGTGTAACTCGCACAGACCGTTTCTCATAAAATTACATCCGTTGTTTGCATATTCCTGCAATGCAAAATTCCCTTCGCAGCCTTTGAATGCGGGGGAAAGCACCCCAAACGTCATATCGGGGGCTATTTCCAGCATCATTCGCCCACCATAGCCTGCCCTGATTGCCTGTGCCGCCTCTTCTACAGTCCACCAGCCGGGACGAGCGCAGTATGATCTGCATATTTCACAGCTGCACGGCTCGGAGGAAGGATATTTTTCTTTTAAAGACCTATTCTTCTTTCTTTTCATTGCAGTCACCGGTGTCATTCTTCATCAGTCCACAGAAGAACTTTAATGTCTTAACCATATACGCCACAACGGCATGGATATCTGCAAAGCCATACCGTGCCATGATGAATTCCTTTGTCAACGCAACTGATATATAGTTGTACTGCTCTGCTATTAAGCGTGCGTCAACAGGCTTCACCATCTTTCGGTCAATCATCTTGTTAATCAGGCGCTCATAATATCCGGCAGGCTCATTTATTACATATTGATAGTACATCTCGGCAGCGCGTTGATTCCGAAACTTCTCATAGTTTATAATCATTGCCGTGTTAGAGAGCGTTCCGTTTACGCTTTTTCCTACATGAAAAAGTATGGCCTTAAATACCTCTTCCGGCTCCATCATCATAAGCATGTTGTCAAGCTCTTGGTCAGATGGCCTTGTTTCGGGAACATGCCGTATAAAATCGTCAAAGAGTGTTTCAAGAATATCCGATTTACTCTTAAAATGGTTGTACAGCGAGCTTTCCTTAATCCCGACCTTTTCCGCAATCTCCCGTACCGAGACACCCTCATATCCGTTTCGTGCAAATAAATCTGAGGCTGCTTCTAGGATTTGCTGCTGCGTTTCTAGTCCCTTTTTTCTTTTGTTTGTATTTTTGTTTTCTAGCATATTAAGTATTTTCTCCCCTTTTTAATATTATACTATCATTCCATAGTTTTTTCAATACATAAATTAATGTATGTTAGTTTATAACCGTGGAATAAAAAGCCGCCCGCATACAAACAACGCTTCTATGCGGGCGGTAAAGAAACGGCAAAGCAAAAAGCAGCCGACTCTGCCTGCGCAAAATCAGCTGCTTGAATAACTATTCTATTGCCGTTACCTAACGGTGCGTCTCTCTGTGATAGCAGCGGCTTACTCCTTGAGCGGAACGCCGTTTGCGTCAAAACTCATACTGCCGGTCAGGATCATAATGCCCTCAACAAACCCCCAGATGCCCGAAACCACACCCAGAGCGCCGCAGGATAATACGGTGATGAGCAGCTGGGCAATTGCCTTGTTGGTAAAGCCAAGGTAGAAGTTATGTATGCCCAACGATCCCAGCAGGATACCCAGAAGGCCCGCAGCAATCTTGCTCTTCTGCTCGGTGCCGTAGGCAGGGATCGGTCGGCCGGTAAGCTGATAGCCGCATTTTACGCATACAACGGCAAGCGGATCAGTCTGCTGGCCGCAGTTGGGGCAAAAGTTACCGCCTGCGCCTACCTGCGCACCGCACTTTGTACAAACGCTTGCGCCCCGAAACAGTTCGTTGCCACAGTTCTTGCAATACATGATTCATCATCCAATCCGCCGTTATATATCGGCATAAATTTTATAAGTAGCGGCTGTTCCCACTGTAATATGGCAGGTTATAGCCACTGATTTACATTTTTGTGCTTTACATCTTGAAGTATAACATAACGATGCTTGTCTTTCAACAGCGGCAAGTAAATGTTTTCCATCCGGCTGTTTTCAAAAGACTAACCTCATATTTTATATCTGTATACTCTTTTCTTTACATATATGATACGATACAGCAGAATAATTAACTTCAACATTACAAAAGTGAGTTCTGCTGCAACATAAACAAGCCGCCCGCACCGAAGCAATCTACGGTGCGGGCGGCCCATTATTTCAGGCAGTAGATTGAAAGAACATCTTTCAATCCTTGTAAAAATGTCTGTCGCGGTAAAACCACTCCTGCCGCTAAAGCGGCAACGACACTTTTCAAATCGGTTTTGTTATTGATTAGCGGGGATATTTGATTGCGGCCTGTGCAGCGGCAAGGCGGGCAATCGGCACGCGGAAGGGCGAGCAGGAAACGTAGGTGAGCCCAACCTTGTGGCAGAACTCGATGGTGGAAGGATCACCGCCGTGCTCGCCGCAGATGCCCAGCTTGATGTCGGGGCGGGTCTGCTTGCCGAGGTCGGAAGCCATCTTCACCAGCTTGCCTACGCCGATCTGGTCGAGTTTAGCAAACGGATCGTTCTCGTAGATCTTCTTTGCATAGTAAGCCTCCAGGAACTTACCGGCGTCGTCACGGCTGAAGCCGAAGGTCATCTGGGTAAGATCGTTGGTGCCGAAGCTGAAGAACTCAGCCTCTTTTGCAATCTCGTCAGCGGTAAGGGCAGCACGCGGAATCTCGATCATGGTACCAACCTTGTAGTGCAGGCTGGAACCGCTCTTGGCGATGATAGCGTCTGCGGTGGTGGTTACCACGTTCTTAACATACTGCAGCTCCTTGATATCGCCAACCAGCGGAATCATAATCTCGGGCACGATATCCCAATCGGAGTGCTTCTTCTTAACGTTGATAGCAGCCTCGATAACGGCAGTGGTCTGCATCTCGGCAATTTCGGGGTAGGAAACAGCCAGACGGCAGCCGCGGTGACCCATCATCGGGTTGAACTCGTGCAGGGATGCAATAACATCCTTCAGAGCCTGAACGCTCATCTTCATCTCGCCGGCAAGGGCAACAATGTCATCCTCGGCGGTGGGCAGGAACTCGTGGAGCGGCGGGTCAAGGAAGCGGATGGTTACGGCATAGCCGCCCATTGCCTCATACAGCGCCTCGAAGTCGCCTCTCTGCATCGGCAGAAGCTTTGCAAGAGCGGTTCTTCTCTGCTCCTCGGTCTCGGAAACGATCATCTCGCGCATAGCGGCGATACGGTCGGTATCAAAGAACATATGCTCGGTACGGCACAGGCCAATGCCCTCCGCGCCGAAGGAAGCAGCCTGCTTCGCATCCTTGGGGGTATCGGCGTTGGTGCGAACCTTCAGCTGTCTGAACTCGTCGGCCCAGCCCATCAGGGTGCCGAAGTAGCCCGAGATCGAAGCGGGAACGGTGGGGATTGCTTCGCCGTAAATCTTACCGGTAGAGCCGTCGAGCGAGATATAATCGCCCTCGCTGATGGTCTTGCCGCCAAGGGTGAACTTCTTGTTTGCTTCATCCATCTTAATGTCGCCGCAGCCGGATACACAGCAGGTGCCCATGCCGCGCGCAACAACAGCGGCGTGAGAGGTCATACCGCCGCGAACGGTGAGGATACCCTGCGAGTAGTGCATACCCTCGATGTCCTCAGGAGAGGTCTCAAGGCGGCAGAGAACAACCTTCTCGCCTCTCTTGGCCCACTCGGTAGCATCTTCGGCGGTGAATACCACACGGCCGCAGGCAGCGCCCGGGGAAGCGGGAAGAGCGGAACCGATGGGCTGTGCCTTCTTCAGGGCAGCGGCATCAAACTGCGGGTGCAGCAGCGCATCAAGCTGCTTGGGGTCTACCATGCAAACAGCCTCTTGCTTTGTAATCATGCCTTCCTCTACAAGGTCGCAGGCAATCTTTAAAGCGGCGGCAGCGGTGCGCTTGCCGTTACGGGTCTGAAGCATATAGAGCTTTTTATCTTCAATGGTGAATTCCATGTCCTGCATATCGCGGTAGTGGTTTTCCAGAATGCCGCAGATCTTAACAAACTGGTTGTAAGCGTCGGGCATGATCTTTGCAAGCTGGTCGATGGTTTGAGGGGTTCTAACACCTGCAACCACGTCCTCGCCCTGTGCGTTCATCAAGAACTCGCCGTACAGCTTCTTTTCGCCGGTGGAGGGGTTACGGGTGAACGCAACGCCGGTGCCGGAGGTATCGCCCATGTTGCCGAATACCATTGCCTGTACGTTAACGGCAGTACCCCAAGAGGAGGGGATGTCGTTCATGCGGCGGTAGTAGATAGCGCGGGGGTTATCCCACGAACGGAACACAGCCTTAACTGCGCCCATCAGCTGCTCAACCGGATCAGAGGGGAACTCTACGCCCTTGGCCTTTTTATACTCAGCCTTAAACTGTTTTGCCAGCTCCTTCAGGTCGTCGGCATCCAGCTCGGTATCAAGCTTAACGCCCTTCTCTTCCTTCATCTTGTCGATGAGCTCTTCGAAGTATTTCTTGCCAACCTCCATAACAACGTCGGAGTACATCTGGATGAAACGACGGTAGGAGTCGTAGGCGAAACGGGGGTTGTTGGTAAGCTTTGCAAAGCTCTCAACCACCTCTTCGTTTAAGCCGAGGTTTAAGATGGTGTCCATCATGCCGGGCATCGAAGCACGAGCGCCGGAACGAACGGAAACCAGCAGGGGGTTCTTGGGGTCGCCGAACTTTTTGCCCGAGATTTTCTCAAGCTCAGTAATATACTTGAGGATCTCTGCCTGAATCTCGTCGTTAATCTTGCCGCCGTCAGCATAATACTGGGTGCAGGCCTCGGTGGTTACGGTAAAGCCCTGAGGAACCGGCAGACCAAGGTTGGTCATTTCTGCAAGGTTAGCACCTTTGCCGCCCAGCAGTTCTCTCATTTTTCCGTTACCTTCGGAAAAAAGGTAAACAAACTTTTTGCTCACTATCATTCTACCTCCTGAAATAATATACAACTTATATTAAACTGCGAAAACGCAGTGTTAAGCCATTTATGCAGTTATCAATTTATTATAGCAAATCCTTTTTTATTTTTCCAGAATTATTTTTAAATATTTCATAAGATTAAAGTAAATCTTGATATTATACCCCAGAATCTGCTTAGGCATAATCTACCCTTTCCGCCTGTTATGCCGAATACAAGCAACGCCCGTCTGCCTATACCGATATTAGGGTGCCTTCTATTTGTATAGTATATACCGCAAAGATAAAAACAACGTAAAAGCGGCCGCCCATCACAGCAGCCGCTTTTACGCATCATTTTATGGTAAACAGGGATAAAAAGAAGTAAGCAGAGTAGTAAGGGTAACCTCTAAACAATCAATTGTCTGCTATTCGTCCTGCAGGGCGTCGTAGCCCTCCTCGCCGGTACGAACCTTTATCACATTCTCAACATCATATACGAATATCTTACCGTCGCCGATACGGCCGGTGTACAGCGTCTTCTTGGCGGTTTCAACCACCTGGGCAACAGGCACCTTGCACACAACAACCTCCACCTTAATCTTGGGCAGCAGCGTCATCTCCATCGGCACGCCTCTATAGTACTCCGGGGCACCCTTCTGCTGGCCGCAGCCAAGCACCTGGGTTACGGTAATACCGGTTACGCCAATTTCGTTAAGCGCCGCCTTCAGGGCTTCAAATCGGTTCTGGTTCATCAGAATCACTACGTTTGACATCTTTACGCCGTCAACCGGGGTACTGTCGATTACCTTTACGGGTACAGCCTTCTCTATCGGCACATTGCCGCTTACCGCCGAAGCCTCTGCAGGTTCGCTGCCGATGGATTCAACTGCGGGCATAAAGTCAGCATATGCGCTAACCAGTCCGTGCTCCTCCACGTCAAGGCCAACAATCTCTTCCGCCTTGGTAACGCGCAGGCCAACTGTCTTTTTAATTACAAAGAAGATGATGGTCATGGTAACAACTACCCACGCCATTACCGAGAACACACCCAGCGCCTGCTTGCCAAGGTAGGCAAAGCCGCCGCCGTAGAACAGGCCGCCGTCTGTTGCGAACAGGCCCACGCACAGGGTGCCGAAGGCACCGCACACGCCGTGAACGCTGATAGCGCCAACCGGGTCGTCAATCTTAACTACCTTGTCAAAGAACTCAACTGCCAGCACAACTATAATACCGGCAAGAAGGCCGATAATCGCAGCGCCTGCGGGAGAAACCGCGTCGCAGCCTGCCGTAATGGCAACCAGTCCTGCAAGGGCGCCGTTAAGCGTCATCGAAACATCGGGTTTTTTATAGCGGATCCATGTAAAGATCATGGTGGCACATGCAGCTACCGCCGCAGCGATGTTGGTAGTTACGAATATATGGCCCATTAAGCCTTCAAAGCCTTCCGCCGCAATGGTGGAGGCGGGGTTGAACCCGAACCAGCCGAACCAAAGGATGAATACGCCCAAAGCGCCAAGGGTAATGCTGTGGCCGGGAATCGCCTTCGGCTTGCCCTGCTTATCGTATTTCCCGATACGCGGGCCAAGAAACGCCGCGCCAATCAGCGCCGAAACGCCGCCTACCATATGTACCGCGGTGGAACCGGCAAAATCATGGAAGCCGAGCTGAGCCAGCCAGCCGCCGCCCCAGATCCAGTGGCCGGAAATCGGGTAAACCACGGCGCTGATCATAAAGCTGTAGATACAGTAAGAGATAAACTTGGTTCTCTCTGCCATCGCGCCGGATACAATCGTCGCGGCGGTGGCACAGAACATCGTCTGGAATACCAGATACGCGAGTGTCGGCACCTGATACCCGGCAACCACATGAGAGTAGTCGCCGCGGCTGAAAAAGTCTATCCAGCCAAAGAAGCCGTTGCCGGCACCGAACATAATGCCGAAGCCCAGAATCCAGAAGATCGGTGTGCCGATACAAAAGTCCATCAGGTTCTTCATTACGATGTTACCGGCGTTTTTGGCGCGGGTAAAGCCTGTTTCTACCATTGCAAAGCCGGCTTGCATAAAGAATACGAGCGCGGCGCCAACCAGTAGCCAAATCGTGTTGGAAGTTGAAAAAACCTCCGACATAGTTACTCCTCCTCATACACACTTGCTGGTGTTACTTATTTATTCTAACGCCCTCTATCCCCAGAAAGCATTAAAACCTTTTTTTACGGCGGCTGTGCGGCATCCCCTCCGCGCAGCTGCCAAGGCAGTGATTATGCGTAAAACAGCAGGTCGCCGTAGGTCGGGAACGGCCAGTACTTCTTGGCGGTAAGGCCCTCCAGCTCGTCGGCAATCGCACGCAGCTCCACCATGGCGGGAATTACGCTGCCCCTGTAGAACTTCGCAAGCTCCATGCCGTCGCTGTAGTTCTTTACATCCAGCATCACGGCATCCAGCGCCTCAATCTTCTTATACATGCAGGAAGCAAGGTTGGAAAGCTTGGTGATGAGCTTCTCCTCCACGTCGCAGGTAATGGCGCTCGAAACGCTCTTCTTGGCTGCGGCAGTGGTGCTCAGCTCGCTTACATAGCTCATAACGGCGGGCAGAATCTCCTTCTTCGCCATATCAACCATGGTAAGCGCCTCTATGTTGATAATCTTAGAGTAGCTCTCCAGCAGAATCTCGTAGCGGGAGTGCATCTCAACCTCCGAGAATACCTTGTGCGCGGTAAACAGCGCGATATTCTTGGGGCTTATAAAGTAAGGCAGCGCCTCTACGGTGTTTTTGAGGTTTAAGAGGCCTCTCTTCTCGGCTTCCGCCACCCACTCTTCCGAGTAGTTGTTGCCGTTAAAGATAATGCGCCTGTGTTCTTTAATAGTATCCTTAATAAGCTTGTTAAGGGTGCCGGTAAAGTCGGAGGTGTTCTCCAGCACATCGGCAAACTGCTTAAGCGCTTCGGCTACGATGGTGTTCAGGATGATGTTCGGCCCCGCAATCGAGAACGCCGAGCCAAGGCTGCGGAATTCAAACTTATTGCCGGTAAAGGCAAAGGGCGAGGTGCGGTTTCTGTCGGTGGTGTCTTTCGGGAAGGTGGGCAGAACGTTTACGCCAATCTGCATCTGAACCTTCTCTTTTTTATCGTAGGCGGTGCCGTCAACAATCGAGTCAACAATCGCAGAAAGCTCCTCGCCAAGGAACATCGACATGATGGCGGGAGGGGCCTCGTTGGCGCCCAGACGGTGGTCGTTGGCAGCGCTGGATACCGAAATCCTCAGCAGATCCTGATACTCGTCAACCGCCTTGATTACGGCGCTTAAAATGGTTAAAAACTGTGCGTTCTCCAGCGGGGAATCTCCGGGCTCCAGCAGGTTTACGCCGGTATCGGTAGACATCGACCAGTTGTTGTGCTTGCCCGAGCCGTTTACACCCGCAAAGGGCTTCTCGTGCAAAAGGCAAACCAGGCCATGGTGGGGTGCTATCTTTTTCATCAGCTCCATGGTCAGCTGGTTGTGGTCGGTGGCGATGTTGGTGGTGGTAAAGATCGGCGCAAGCTCGTGCTGGCAGGGTGCAACCTCGTTATGCTTGGTTTTTGCAAGGATGCCGAGCTTCCACAGCTCCTCGTCAAGCTCCTTCATAAATGCGGATACACGGGCGCGGATAGCGCCGAAGTAATGGTCATCCAGCTCCTGGCCCTTGGGGGGCTTTGCGCCAAACAGGGTTCTGCCGGTATAGATTAAGTCTTTTCTTTGGTTATAAAGCTTCTCATCTACAAGGAAGTACTCCTGCTCGGGGCCAACGGTGGTTCTTACATGCTTCGCCTTGTCGTTGCCGAACAGCCTTAGAATGCGCATGGCCTGCACGTCAATGGCGTCCATCGAGCGCAGCAGCGGGGTCTTCTTATCCAGTGCCTCGCCGCCGTAAGAGCAGAAGGCGGTGGGAATGCAGAGGGTGCCGTCCTTAATAAAGGCATAGGAGGTGGGATCCCATGCGGTGTAGCCTCTCGCCTCAAAGGTGGCGCGCAGGCCGCCGGAGGGGAAGCTGGAGGCATCAGGCTCGCCCTTGATAAGCTCCTTGCCCGAAAACTCCATAATAACCTCTCCGTCCTTGGTGGGGGAGATAAAGCTGTCGTGCTTCTCGGCGGTAATGCCGGTCATGGGCTGGAACCAGTGGGTGAAGTGGGTTGCGCCCTTCTCAATCGCCCAATCCTTCATGGCGTTTGCAATAACGCCTGCGGTTCCTACATCCAGCGGCTTGCCGTCTGCAACCGCTGCCTTAAAGGCCTTGTAGGTTTCCTTGGGAAGTCTGGCTTTCATGGTTTTGTCGTTAAACACCAAGCTTCCGAATAACTCTGGAACATTGCTCATACCATTTACCTCACATTCTAAAAAGTTTTCATCTCGGCTATCCCTGTAAAAATACCGATTAAAACAAAAAAAGACACCGTGGGTTTATGCCCACAGCGCCTTCGCTGTTGATATTAACAGTATATACTTGGGCTTTTAATTTGTCAACCCCCTTTTTGCCAAAAATTTTGCAAGAACATAAAAACAATCTTGCATTATACAATTGTTAAAACACCGTAGCAGCGGCATGTCAGCGGTAAATATTTGTGTATATTGCAGTAAATTTAGTTTTCGCATTCAATTTGCTTGACATCAGGCCCGTATAATGTATAATATAAAGCAATGAACAATGGCGTTCATCAAGGGGCACGAGGCGGCAAGCCACGCGTCCCCTTGGTGAACGCTATTTTTTTGTCTTTTGCCTGACCGGTTACGGGCGGGCCGACAGCCGACACCTTTGCGGTCGGCTTCTTTTAGACCATGGCAATTCACAGGGGTAAAACTTTAAAGCATTGCATCAAACGCCGTGTGCGGGGAGCAATGCGCGAATGCCGCCTGCCAACGGGGCGGCTGCACCACGGGGTGCCGCTATCTAAACGTGCTTGATACAGCTTTTTATGGGCATCTTCTTTTTTTGCACATTTCACAAGAAAAAGAGGGAACGCCGGCGAAAGGCCGCCGCTATGAAAGGCCGGTATTACCGCAGAACTATATCACGTTGGAGGAAAGAGAGAGTACCATGCAGACTATTCCAAGAGAAGGCGAGGTTAGAATCCCGTCGGGCTGCGCCATTTCGGGAATCTTCTCAAAAAGCGGCAAGCGCTTAAGCGGCGAGGGTGTCATCAAATCCATCGCCACCATGCACGACCGTTCTAACGGCCTGGGCGGCGGCTTTGCCGGCTACGGCATCTACCCGCAGCACAAGGATCTTTATGCGTTTCACATCTTTTACGAAAACAAGGCTGCCAAGCAAACCTGTGAGGAGTATCTTGCAAAAAGGTTTGAGATAGCCGATTGCGGCGAGATCCCCGTAAAAAAGATGCTGATTATCAAAAACGAGCCGCTCATCTGGCGGTATTTTATGCTGCCGCTGCCCAAGAAGCTGGAGCACAGCCTTGTGGATGAAAAGGAATTTGTGGCACAGGTGGTTACCGAAATCAACACCAAAATTCAGGGCGCCTTTGTGTTCTCCAGCGGCAAAAACATGGGCGTGTTCAAGGCCGTAGGCTTCCCCGAGGATGTGGGCGAGTACTACCGTCTGGAGGAATACTCCGGCTATTGCTGGACAGCGCACGGCCGTTACCCCACAAACACCCCCGGCTGGTGGGGCGGCGCGCACCCCTTTGCGCTGCTTGACTACTCCATCGTGCACAACGGCGAGATCTCGAGCTACGACGCCAACCGCCGCTGCATCGAGATGTTCGGCTACAAGTGCACCCTGTTAACCGATACCGAGGCCATTACCTATATCATCGACTATCTGGTGCGCAAGGTAGGGCTTACGCTGGAGGAGGTTGCGAGCGTAATCGCCGCCCCCTTCTGGAAAGAGATCGACCGCCTGCCCGAAGAGGAGAAGGCGCGCCTTACATACCTGCGCAACGCGTTTGCGGGCATGCTGATTACCGGGCCGTTTTCCATCCTGCTGGGCTTTGAAGGCGGCATGATGGCGCTAAACGACCGCCTAAAGCTGCGCTCGATGGTAGTGGGCGAAAAGGATGATATGGTTTATATCGCGAGTGAGGAATGCGCCATCCGCGTAATTGAGCCGAATGTTGACCGTATCTGGGCGCCCAAGGGCGGCCAGCCGGTAATTGTAACCTTAAACGGAGGTGTGCGCTAGATGGCTGTTAATTATATCTACCCAGAATACGAAGTAATCCGTAACCCAGACCGCTGCATCGCCTGCCGTGTGTGCGAGCGCCAGTGCGCCAACGAGGTGCACCGCTACGATGAAGACCTAAAGCGTATGAAGGCCGACGAAACCAAATGCGTAAACTGTCAGCGCTGCGTTTCGCTCTGCCCCACCCGCGCATTAAAGATTGTTAAAACCGACAATACCTTTAAAGAGAGCGCCAACTGGAGCAACCAGACGATCTCCGAAATCTACAAGCAGGCCGAATCGGGCGGCGTACTGCTTTCCTCGATGGGCACCCCCAAGGCCTACCCCGTTTACTGGGATAAGATGCTCATCAACGCCTCGCAGGTAACCAACCCCCCCATCGACCCGCTGCGTGAGCCGATGGAAACCCGCACCTTCCTAGGCAAAAAGCCCGACGGCATTGTGCGCGATAAAGACGGTAAGCTTAAAAACAACCTCACCCCTCAGCTAGAGCTTTCGGTGCCGATTATGTTCTCGGCCATGAGCTACGGCTCCATCAGCTACAACGCGCACGAGAGCCTTGCGCGCGCCGCGCAGGAGCTGGGCATCTACTACAACACCGGCGAGGGCGGCCTGCATAAGGACTTTTATCAGTACGGCAAAAACACCATCGTTCAGGTAGCCTCCGGCCGCTTCGGCGTGCACAAGGATTACCTCGAGGCTGCCGCCGCCATCGAAATCAAGATGGGCCAGGGTGCAAAGCCCGGCATCGGCGGGCATCTGCCCGGTGCCAAGATTGTAGGCGACGTTTCCGCCACCCGCATGATACCCGAGGGTGCCGATGCCATCTCCCCCGCCCCGCACCACGATATCTACTCCATCGAAGACCTCCGTCAGCTGGTTTACTCGCTGAAGGAAGCCACCGAGTATAAAAAGCCGGTTATCGTAAAGATTGCTGCGGTTCATAACGTGGCCGCCATCGCCAGCGGTATTGCCCGAAGCGGCGCCGATATCATCGCCATCGACGGCTTCCGCGGCGGCACGGGCGCTGCGCCCACCCGCATCCGCGATAACGTGGGCATCCCCATCGAGCTTGCACTGGCCAACGTAGACGAGCGCCTGCGTCAGGAGGGCATCCGCAACAACGTGTCCATCGTTGTGGGCGGCTCCATCCGCAGCAGCGCCGACGTTGTAAAGGCCGTGGCCCTTGGCGCCGACGCGGTATACATCGGCACCGGCGCGCTGCTGGCCCTCGGCTGCCACCTGTGCCGCAGCTGCCATGCGGGCAAATGCAACTGGGGTATCGCCACCCAGCGCCCCGAGCTTGTAAAGCGCCTAAACCCCGATGTGGGCTACAAGCGTCTGGTAAACCTCATTACCGCGTGGGACCACGAGGTAAAGGAGATCATGGGCGGCATGGGCATCAACTCGATTGAAGCATTAAGAGGCAACCGCCTGATGCTCAGAGGCGTAGGCTTAAACGAGAAAGAGCTGGAGATGCTCGGCATCAAGCATGCGGGCGAGGCGTTCTAATCTGTCTTTCTTCTGCCCCTGCAACCAACGCAGAAAATGGCCCGCCTGTAGGGGCGAACTGTGTTCGCCCGCAGTTTCACCGGTAGCCGCATGAATACCGCGTGGCATGGGGCGCCTGATAAGGCCCACCCCCAACCCCCTCCCGCATTTTAAGGCGGATATTGTCCAAGATTTCTTTATGCGGGAGGGGGAAAGATGTTCGGGGGCTTCGCCCCCGAACGGGTACCCCCGTATATTCACCGCATTCTGCGGTGGGATGTAGGGAGCGGCGTCCCCGATGCCCCACGGATTTTGAACAGACGTGCGGTGAGGCATAGGGGCGGGGTTCTCCCGCCTGCGGTCTACAACCAAATCCACGACGGGAATGTAGGGGCGCGCATTGCGCGTCCGCGGTCTCACCGGCAGCCGCAGGAATACCGCGGACGGCCGATGGCCGCCCCTACAAGGGTTATTTCACATCGGCAGCGGATGAAACGTAAAAGGCGGAACGGTCAAGACCGTTCCCTACAATACCGGCAACAAGGTCATTTTTTGCAGTAAGGGATTAAACCGAAAGGATTTGTTACGAATGAAGCGTATCTACGTCAATGAGAAATGGTGCCTCGGGTGCCATCTTTGCGAATATTACTGCGCTTTTGCCGCCTCCGGCGAGGACGACATGGCCAAGGCGCTTAAAGACATTACCATCAACCCGCGCATTAAGATCGAGGAGCAGGGCGACATCTCGTTTGCCGTATCCTGCCGCCACTGTGACGAGCCACTTTGCGTAAAGGGCTGCATCACCGGCGCGCTCACGGTGGAAAACGGCGTCATCTCCATCGACCAGAACAAATGCGTGGGCTGCTACACCTGCATCCTCTCCTGCCCCTACGGTGCCGTAATGCCTTCAGAAACGGGCGCCGTGCAGAAGTGCGAGCTGTGCACCAAAAACGCCTGCGGCGAGCCCGCGTGCGTTAAGGGCTGCCCCAACCGCGCAATCGTATTTGAGGAAAGGGGTTAGGCGAAATGAAGAACTATGTAATACTCGGCAACTCCGCCGCCGCTGTCGGCTGCATCGAGGGCATCCGTCAGGTAGATAAAGAGGGTGTCATCACCGTAATCTCGAGCGAGCTGCACCACACCTACTCCCGCCCGCTGATCTCCTACCTTATATACGGCAAAACCGACGAGCAGCGCATGAAGTACCGCCCCGACGATTTCTACACGAAAAACGGCGTTACCGCCCTGCTGGGCAAAACCGCCGTGAAGATTGATAAAGACTTAAAGAAGGTAATGCTCGACGACGGCAGCGCCGTTGCCTACGACAAGCTGCTGGTTGCCACCGGTTCACGCCCGTTCGTGCCCCCCATGCAGGGGCTGGAGAAGGTGAAGAACCAGTTTACCTTCATGACGCTCGATTCCGCCAAGGCCCTGCAGGCAGCGCTCACCAAGCAGAGCCGCGTGCTCATCATCGGCGCGGGCCTAATCGGCTTAAAATGCGCCGAGGGTATTCGCAAAGACGTTGCCTCCATCACGGTGGTAGACCTTGCCGACCGTATCCTCCCCAGCATCCTGGATACCGAGGGCTCTGCCATGATGCAGCGGCACATTGAAAAAAGCGGCGTTGAGTTTATCTTAGGCGACAGCGTAAAGGAATTCTCCGAGCACTCCGCCGTTCTAAACAGCGGCAAGACAATAGATTTTGATATTCTGGTGATCGCCGTAGGCGTACGCCCCAACACCGAGCTTGTAAAAGAGGCTGGCGGCGTTGTAAACCGCGGCATTGCCACCAACGACCACTGCCAAACCACCCTTGCGGATATCTATGCCGCGGGCGACTGCACCGAGAGCACCGACATCACCGACGACACCGTAAAGGTGCTGGCGCTTCTGCCCAACGCCTATATGCAGGGCGAGTGCGCGGGTATCAACATGGCGGGCGGCGAAAAGCTGTATAACAAGGCTATCCCCATGAACGCCATCGGGTTCTTCGGGCTGCACATCATCACCGCGGGCAGCTACAAGGGCGATGAAACCATCAGCAGGGGCAACGGCAGCTACAAGAAGCTGGTAACCAGAGACGGCCTTCTCAAGGGCTACATCCTCATCGGCGAGGTTGCGCGCGCGGGCATCTACACCGCGCTCATCCGCGAGAAAACACCGCTTGATACCATAGACTTCGACCTGATTAAGGAAAAGCCCCAGCTCATGGCCTTCAGCAAAGCCGACCGTGCGCACAAGCTGGCGGAACACAGCCACAGCCTGTAGGGGCGCGCATTGCGCACCCGCGGTTTCACCGGAAGGCTTGGATTCGATGAGCCGCCAAATGCCCCTGCTTATCGGGAGGTTGTACGGATACCGCGGAAGGCCAATGGCCTTTCCTACAATCGTTCCCTGCAAGAAGGGGATGGCGAGAGAAACAACTATTCATGAAGGGAATGGTATTATGAAAATTACTGCAGGGCTTCTGCATTTTCAGCTTTTAAACGAACAGGTTCGCGAAACAACAGATGCCGAGGTAGTTATCGACAACTGCATCGGGCAGCGGTATATCGGCAGCGGTCTCGGCAATAAGCACATCACCATCAACGGCGTGCCGGGCAACGCACTGGGGGCCTACTTAAACGGCGCCACCATCGAGGTAAACGGCAACGCACAGGATGCCACCGGCGACACCATGAACGACGGGCGCATCATCATCCACGGCTCCTCCGGCGACGCCACCGGCTACGCCATGCGCGGCGGCAGAATCTATGTGCAGGGCAACGCGGGTTACCGCGCGGGCATTCACATGAAGGCGTACAAGGAGAAGCTGCCGGTGCTCATCATCGGCGGCAAGGCGGGCAGCTTCCTCGGCGAGTATCAGGCCGGCGGGCTGATTGTGGTGCTCGGCCTGCGCCAGACGCGCGATAAGGATTACTGCAGCTTCTGCGGCACCGGTATGCACGGCGGCAAGATCTTTCTGCGCACCGATACCCCGCCCGAGGGCCTGCCCAAGCAGGTAACCGTGCGCGAGGCAACGGTGGAGGATTTAAACGAAATCGCCCCGTATATCGATGAGTTCTGCGCAGCCTTCGGCGAGAGCAAGGAAGAGATCATTAAAGAGAAGTTCCTTGTGCTGGTGCCCGACACCAAAAACCCCTACAAGCAGCTTTACACCCACAACTAGTTGCTGTACAATAAAAGGAATTATTCAGCGCGGCCATAATACCAGTCTTTTTTCAAGACGGTATAGCCGCGCTGGTATTTAATCTGACATTAAGGATGATTGACTGATGAAGATTGAGAATGTTCCGTTTTGTACCGTTGATTGGAGTGCCGTCTCCCAGACTGTTCACCCCGGCGTAACCGGAGAGGCAATCTGGAAAACCTTCGAGATGGGCAATATCCGTGTGCGGATGGTGGAGTATACGCCCGGCTACCTTGCCGACCATTGGTGCAGCCGCGGCCACGTTCTGCTTGTGCTGGAGGGGGAGCTTGTCACCGAGCTTTCCGACGGGCGCAGTTTTGTTTTAACCGCCGGAATGAGCTATCAGGTGTCTGACGAGCTGAACCCGCACCGCTCCCACACAAAAAACGGTGCCAAGCTGTTTATCGTAGACTAAGATTCTTGCATAAAGCCGGCAGCCACCATGCAGCCTCATCAGCCCCGCAGCAGGATGTAGAGGGCGGCGTCCCCGGCACCCCGCGGTCTGCAACCAAATCCGCGGCGGGAATGTGGGGGGCGATTATCAATCGAACGCAGAATTTCATCAGACTCGCGGCAGAAATGCAGGGGCGCGCATTGCGCGTCCGCGCTTCTAACACAGCCGCATAATTTCCGCGGAACGGTCAAGACCGTTCCCTACGGCGTTTGCTTCTGCCCTCTCGAAACCTACCCCCAACCCCCTCCCGCAACGGCGCAGACGAAAAATCCAAGCCAACCCATGCGGGAGGGGGAGAAATGTCCGGGGGCTTCGCCCCCGGACGGATACCCCCATATATTCGCTGCCCAGCGGCGGGATGTAGGGGGCTGCATCCCTGACGCCCGTGGCCTACAACCGAATCCTCGATGGGGATGTAGGGGCGCTTATTAAGCGCCCGCGGCTCCTACGCAACCGCAGATAATCCCGTGCGAGGTTGATAACCTCTCCTACAAGGAAAGCCGCGGAATTTATCAGGTCTATCCACATCTGCGTAACTCGATTCTTTATGCAGAATTTGGCTTTGCACAGTTTATTGTTGAATAAAAAAGTAGTATAATACTATCAATAAGTATAAAACCATTGGTGTCTGCCGGTGGGATTGGGCTTAATAAAAGGGTGCGTCGCGCCCTTTTTTTGAAAGAAAGGCGTGGATTAGCTATGGACTACACGGCAACCGAGGTTCTGCAGTTTGTTCGCGAAAACGATGTGAAGTTTATACGGCTTGCGTTCTGCGATGTGTTCGGCACGCTCAAAAACATGTCTATTATGTCGGATGAGCTCTCCAGAGCGTTTGAACAGGGCATCTTCTTTGACGCATCTGCGGTAAACGGCTTTACCTATGTAGAGGAATCGGAGCTCTGCCTGTTCCCCGACCCCTCCACCCTCTCGGTGCTGCCGTGGCGCCCGCAGCAGGGCCGCGTGGTGCGCCTGTTCTGCGATATCAAGCACCAGGACGGCTCCCCCTTCGAGGGCGACGGCCGCTATATCCTGCGCAACGCAATACAAAAGGCCGAGGAGATGGGCTACACCTGCCGCATCGGCTCCGACTGCGAGTTTTATCTGTTCGAGGCCGACGACGACGGCCGCCCCACCAAAACGCCGCACGACAGCGCGCGTTATTTCGACGTAGCGCCGCTCGATAAGGGCGAAAATGTGCGGCGCGATATCTGCCTCACCCTGGAGGAGATGGATATCAAACCCGAAAGCTCTCATCATGAGATGGGGCCCGGGCAGAACGAGATCGACTTTAAAAGCGGTGCGGCCCTGCGCGCAGCCGATAACTTCGCCACCTTCAAATCGGTGGTAAAAACCATGGCCGCGCGAAACGGGCTGTTCGCCTCCTTTATGCCCAAGCCCATCCACGATGAATGCGGCAGCGGGCTGCATATCAAGATATCGCTGTACAAAAGCGGGTTTAACATCTTTCACAGTGAGCAGGGCGAGATGAGCACCGAGGGTAAATCGTTTATCGCGGGCCTGCTCAAGTATGCGCGCGAAACCACCATCTTCTTAAATCCGCTCACCAATTCCTACGCACGCCTGTGCAGCCCCGAGGGGTTAAAGTATGTGGGGTGGTCGTCCTCCAGCCTTTCGCAGATTCTGCGTGTACCGGGCAGCACAAGCCATACCCCTTTTGTAGAGCTGCGCTCCAGCGACCCCTCCTGCAACCCCTACATCGCGTTTGCGCTTGCGCTGCGCGCGGGGCTTTCGGGCATTGAAAAAAACCTGCCTCTTGCCGACACGCTGCACTATATTCCGTCGCAGGCTAACGTGAAGGTGCCCGAAAACAAGCTCAGCATCCTGCCCGAATCACTGTTTGAAGCGATTGTAGAAGCACAGAACAGCAGCTTTTTATCTACCGTGCTGCCTGCTAAAACCATCGACAACTTCCTTATGGCAAAGCGCCGCGAATGGGAAAAGTTCAGCGCGCACACCGATAAAGACGGCATCGAGCGCGATATGTACTTTAATACGATTTAAAACAACAACGCGAATCTCTATCGAGATAAGTATACGCTAAAGCGGATTGGTGGTGGTGGTATGGATAGCGTGCTTCTCGTCTCAAGCACCGATAAGAGCATAGAGTTTATTTCACAGCTGCTCAAGGAGGACTCCGCGGCGCAGATTACCACCGCGCAGAGCGGAAGCGAGGCCCGGCGCATGTATTCCGGGCAGGATTACGACCTGATTATCATCAACGCCCCTCTTTCCGATGAATTCGGCCATGAGCTTGCGATTATCACCGCCGAAAAAACCATGTCGGGCGTCATCATGATGGTAAAAAGCGAGCTTGCCGACGATGTCGCAGCCAGGGTGGAAAACTTCGGTGTGTTTGTCCTCCCCAAGCCCCTTTCCCGTCAGCTGTTTTTTCAAACCTTAAAGCTGGTTACCGCCGCCCGCCGGCGTTTGCAGATGCTCAAGCGCGAAAACCTCAAGCTGCAGAAGAATATCGAGGAGATTCGGCTCATCGACCGCGGCAAGTGCGCGCTGATACAATACTTAAGCATGACAGAGGAGCAGGCACACAAATACATCGAGCGTCAGGCCATGGATATGCGCATTACCAAAAAAGAGGTCGCCGAAGGCATCCTTCGCACCTATGAATGGTAAACGGCTATAACAATACGGCTTTAGGGGCGGACCTGTGCGTCCGCCCTTTCATTATATTTAAACCGTCCACGGTTGCAGGGAATGGCTGCCGCTTCTACCCCTCTCCCCCGGTTTCTGCCCCGTTAGCCATCGAACGTTGGGATAAGAATTGTAGGGAAAGGTCTTGGCCGTTTTGCTAATCCACCTCATAGCCTGATACATGTAGGGGCGCGCATTACGCGTCCGCCGCTCTGATGCAATTACAGATAATACACGCGGGCGATTGATAATCGCCCCTACAAGGAGAAACGAGAACTGCAATCCCGTTGCCCACCGTTTTCCGCAATCCCCATCGCAGGGGCGGGGTTCTCCCGCCCGCGGAAATTCATCAAACCCTCAACAGGATGCAGGGGCGCTTACTAAGCGCCCGCGATTCTAACGCAGCCACATAATTTTTGCGGAATGGTCAAGACCATTCCCTGCAAAAAAGCTGCTATTTACCCACCCCCAGAGCTTCGCCGCAGCAAAGCTTTACCCTCATCCCACAACAGGATTGGTTCTGAATTTTAAGCAACCATATGCGGGAGGGGGAGAAATGTCCGGGGGCTTCGTCGCCAGACGATTGCCCCCGCTTATTTCCCGGGAAACACCTGTTGTTCCCCCTGTGATATTTCCACGGCAATTGTAGGGGCTTCATTGCGCGCCCGCGGTATTTGTACCATCCGATTATAACCGCACAAGGGCTGATAATTGCCCCTCCCGTTTTGGTACGCTAAAAACTTCTCCCTTACCCAAAAAACGGGAGGGGTTGGGGTGGGCTTTCAGAGGCTAAAGCACGCAGACAAAGGACAGAACGCAACACCTCGCTCCCCTTATTGTTTATTTAGCCTCAAGCCACTATAATGAATACAGCACTGTCAAATAAACAGGGATTACGGAGCTTACCCATGAACGATTTCATCTTCTCTTTAAACGCCGTCCTGCCCATCTTTTTAATCATGAGCGCGGGCTATCTGCTTTCGCGCTTAAAGGTTTTTACCCCGCCCTTTGTTGAAAAGGCCAACAACGTGTGCTTTACGGTCTTTCTGCCCGTACTGCTTTTTTATAATATCTCGTCTTCCGATTTTAAAACCGCCTTTAACCTGAAAACTCTGCTGTTCGGCGTGGGCGGCACTACGCTGCTCTGTGTGTTAATGAGCGTGATCGTCCCCCTTATTATCAAACAAAACCCGCGCCGCGGGGTAATCATTCAGGCGTTGTTCCGCAGCAACTTCCTGCTGCTGGGCGTTCCGCTCTGCACACGCTTAACCGGTTGCGAGGGTACACAGGCCGCCTCGCTAATGGCCGCTTTTGTCATCCCCACCTTCAACCTGCTGGCTACCGTTGTGCTGGCACGCTATTCGTTTAACGGAAAGCCCAAATTCACTGCGGTAGCGAAAAAGGTACTGCTCAACCCCCTGATTATCGCAAGCGTTATCGGTCTTGCCTTCTCGCTTGCCGGCATCAGGCTGCCCGAAGCAGTAAATTCCGCCGTATCGGATGTGGCGGCTATCGCCACCCCGCTTGCCCTACTCATGCTCGGCGCGGGGTTTGAGTTCAAGGCCGTCCCGCACAACGCTCGCGCGCTTACCGCTGTATTGTTTCTTAAGCTGCTTGTTTTCCCCGCGCTCATGCTCTCTTTGGCGGCGCTCGCGGGCTTTGATAAAACCGGCTACGCGGTGCTGCTGTGCGTGTTCGGCACCCCCATCGCGGTTTCCAGCTATGTGATGGCAGTGCGTGAAAAAGCCGACGGCGAGCTTGCCGGGCAGCTGGTTGTCATCTCCTCGGCGGTGTCGGCGGTAACGATGTTTGTGCTCGTATACGTTTCAAGGCTCTTCGGGCTTTTATAAATACTGCAAACGTATAATGCGCACTCCTGCAGGGGCACACATATAGTGCGGCGCCCTCGGCGCCCCACAGTCTACAGCCAAATCCACGATGGGGATGCAGGGGCGCTTGCTAAGCGCCCGCGGCCTAACGCATTCGCTGAAATACCGCGGGCGCGCAATGCGCGCCCCTACATATTACCGTAGACTGTGAATCATACATTCGGGCGGAATAACCCCGGCCCCACAGCGAACTGATGAACGGTTATATAATCGCATGTTCCGCGATAGAGCACAGGTCTTTTATACAATCAACCCTGCGCTATCAATGCAGAAAGGACACCCCATGATTTTCGACGGATTAAAATTCGGGATGCTGCTGCAGCTTTCCGTCGGGCCGGTGTGCCTGTTTGTGTTCCAAACCTCCGGCAGCAGGGGGCTGCTGGCGGGGCTGTTGTGCGTGCTTGCCGCAGCGCTCGCCGATGCCGCCTATATCACCCTTGCGGGGTTTGGCGCCTCGGTATTTTTTAATCGCCCGCGCGTCCGGCTGTGTGTAAAGCTGTTCGGCTGCGTCATCCTCTGCCTGTTCGGGCTGAACATGGTGCTTAGCGTCTTCGGCCTTTCGCTGCTGCCCAAGCTCAGCCTGTTCGGGCAGGTGCCCGCGGGCGGTGTTTTCGTGCAGGGGCTGCTGCTTACCGCCTCAAACCCGCTCACCATCCTGTTCTGGGGCGGGGTGTTCTCGGCCAAGGCGGCGGAAAAGAATATGAGCAAGTCGGGGCTGTTCTTCTTCGGCCTAGGGTGCGTGCTTGCCACCCTCTTGTTTTTAACCGCGGTTGCTCTGCTGGGCAGTATTTTCAACACCTTCTTACCCGCCATCGTGCTCACCGTACTCAATGCTGCCGTGGGGTGCCTGCTGGTGTTCTTCGGCATCCGGCTTATGATTAAAAAGGAAGGCTGAGGTCTAAACCTCTTGTTGTCCTCCTAAATACCATAAAAAACTGGGAAGCATCCTTAAAGCATGCTTCCCAGTTTTACTGCAAGCTTGTAAACCCGCCTGATTTGCTTATCGCTCACCTGTTCTTTGGAGTACGCACTCGTAACCTCAATTTTCTTTACCTTACTGCATCCAAACCCTCGGCAAAACATACCCAGAATATCTAAGGGATATTTTGTAATGCCTTGTATTCTGTTCACAGGGAAAGGGGTTCCGCAGGATACCAGCACAACACCAACTTTTTTATCGTTCACTGCATTTCTGGGTACCGGCCCCGTTTCGCCCAGATACAGTATCGTCATCGACCTTTCTAAGAATCGCTTCAACAGGGCTGTCACCGCTTTTTCATAAACGGGGGATGCATAAACCAGGATATCGCAATCAATCATATCCTGAAGGATTCCCTTTATCGCCGGGTAATCCGGCTGCGGGCATTCCGCAAGGCTTTTCCCGTCATTCTTAACACAACAGCCGCAGCCCTTACAAAGCTTTAGCGGCACCTGCGACAGGTTAACCTCTTCTACTTCAATACCGCTTTTGCTTTCTTTCAGGCCACGGATAAACTCGTGCACCATAAGCGCCGTTACACCATTTTGATGATAGGAACCATTCACAATTACTGCTTTCATTTAGGCTTTACCCTCCGGTTGTCGTTCTTTTAATTACCACTGGTAATTACCATAGGTAATTATAGCAGAAAAGCTTTGTGAAGTCAAATAGTTATCCGTAAAAAATATTGTCTGCCCGTTAAAAAGTAAAAGCAAGGGTTCAAGCCGTCGCTCTCTTTATCGCACATATCACTTTCTTTGTAATAAACGGCAAAAAACCGTAATATCCTGCCTCATAGTTTAGCGAAACGGCTTGTGGAAATACTGAAATAATAGCAGTATAATAAAAAAGTATGATTTTTGCCGCATGAGTGCGCCATAAGCGCCTCGCATAGAAGGAGTAATATCGTTTGATAAGAGAAGATTTGCGCAATATTGCAATCATCGCACATGTAGACCACGGTAAAACCACGCTGGTGGACGAGATGCTCAAGCAGGGCGGCGCGTTCCGTGAAAACCAGGTGGTAAACGACCGCGTAATGGATAGCAACGACCTCGAGCGCGAGCGCGGCATTACCATCCTTGCCAAAAACACCGCCGTTCGCTACAACGGCGTTAAGATCAATATCGTAGACACCCCCGGCCATGCCGACTTCGGCGGCGAGGTAGAGCGTATTTTAAAGATGGTAAACGGCGTGCTGCTGCTGGTAGACGCGTTTGAAGGCCCCATGCCGCAAACCCGCTTTGTGCTGGAGCGCGCGCTGGCGCTAGGGCACAAGGTAATCGTGGTGGTAAACAAGATGGACCGCCCCGATGCCCGCCTGTACGAGATCGGCGACGAGGTGCTCGAGCTGCTGCTTGACCTTGACGCCACCGAGGAGCAGCTTGAAAGCCCCGTAATCTTCTGCTCGGGCCGCGACGGCACCGCCACCCTTTCCCCCGACTCACCCGGCACCGACCTGAAACCCCTGTTTGACATGATTCTTGACTATATCCCCGCCCCAGAGGGCGAGCCGGAACAGCCGTTGCAGATGCTGGTATCCTCCATCGACTACAACGAGTATGTGGGCAGAATCGCCATCGGGCGCGTAGAGCGCGGCGTTATCCGGCAGAACATGGACGTCATGGTAGCCGACTACCACAACACCAAAACCCCCTACCGCTCCAAGGTCGTATCCCTCTATCAGATTGAGGGCCTTAGGCGCGAGCCGGTAACGGAAGCAAAGATCGGCGATATCGTCTGCCTCTCGGGCATCGAGGGCATCTCGATCGGCGACACCATCTGCGACCCGGCCGCCGTAGAGCCGCTGCCGTTTGTAAAGATTTCCGAGCCCACCGTGGAGATGACCTTCTCGGTAAACGACAGCCCGTTTGCGGGGCGCGAGGGCAAGTTTGTAACCAGCCGCCACCTGCGCGACCGCCTGTTTAAGGAGCTTTTAAAGGATGTATCCCTGCGCGTGGAGGAAACCGACTCCGCCGACAGCTTCAAGGTGTCCGGCCGCGGCGAGATGCACCTTTCCATCCTCATAGAAACCATGCGCCGCGAGGGCTACGAGTTTCAGGTGAGCACCCCGCACGTGCTCTACCATATGGTAGACGGCGAGCTGCACGAGCCGATGGAACGCCTGATTATCGACGTGCCCGAGGAGTCGCTCGGCTCGGTAATGGAGAAGATGGGCCTGCGCAAGGGCGAGCTTGTGCAGATGCACCCGCAGGGCAGCCGTATGCGCGTGGAGTTTATCATTCCCGCCCGCGGCCTGTTCGGCTACCGCAGCGAGTTCTTAACCGATACCCGCGGCGAGGGCATTATGAACACCCTGTTCGAGGGCTACGCGCCGTATAAGGGCGATATCCCCAAGCGTTTAACCGGTTCGCTGATTGCCTATGAGTCGGGCGAAACCGTTACCTACGGCCTGTATAACGCACAGGAGCGCGGTGCGCTGTTCCTTGGCCCGGGCGTTCCGGTTTACGAGGGCATGATTGTAGGCCAGTCCCCCAAGGCGGAGGATATTGTGGTAAACGTGTGCAAGCGCAAGCACATCACCAACATGCGTGCCTCCGGCAGCGACGAGGCCCTGCGCCTCACCCCCTGCAAGATCCTGAGCCTGGAGGACTCGCTTGAGTTCATCGCCGAGGACGAGCTTTTGGAGGTAACCCCCAAGACCATCCGCATCCGCAAGCGCATTCTGGATAACAACCTGCGCGCCAAGGCGGTTAATGCCAAAAAGGTAGCCGCAGAAAACTAAAATACTATATACGCTCAATAGATAGCACCGGGCAGCGGCTATGCCGCTGACCGGTTTTATTACTGCCCTTACCAACTCGCTCTGCCCGCACACTGTGTAGAAATCCCCTAGACAACTTTTCATCAAATCAAGTATAATGACAATTACAGGGAGAGTGTGCCATGACGAATGAAGAGATGCTTAATCAGGTTGCGGAAATGCTAAAAGAGCATACAAGGCGAATTGAGATTAAGATTGAAAACGAAGTTACAAAACGGATTGATGCCCTCTTTGATGGCTACAAGCCTACCCATGGAAAAGTAATGGGAGCTTGAGAAAAAGGTGGAATCCCTCGAAAAGCGTATTAAACGTTTAGAAAACGCCGGTTAAAATACAAGCACCTAAAGCAGGGTTGTCCCCTGCTTTTTATTTACCAAAAATTTGAAAGTTCAAATTACTCGTCAGTCTTTTTATCGAAAGAAGCAGCTGTATTTGTTTTAGTTTTGATATCAGGCGGGCACGCCGCCCGCTGCGCCGCAATAATCCCCAAGCCGTCCCCTATGGCGCAAAAAGGGCTGCTTAATATATTGATGTCCTCAAGGTCAAATACCTTCGCCAGTGCAACAGAAATCGTCGTAGCCGTGTACGCAAGCTGCTCCCCCGCTATACATTTAATCCCAGACATCAATTCTCACCTCGCGCCATTATATGAGAAATCTAACGGAACGTCCCCAACGAATAGCCTAAAGCCGTACCGTTTCCCCTTATTCTCTGAAAAACAGAAAGGAGAGGGCTTTCATCCTCTCCTTTGTGATTATATAAAACCTTAATAAACCGCCACAGCCTCAATCTCCACCAGCGCCCCCTTGGGCAGCTTGGATACCTGAACGCAGCTGCGCGCGGGCGGTGTGCTGCCGGTAAAAAAGCTCGCGTACACCTCGTTTACCGCGGCAAAATCCTCAAGGCTTGCAAGGAACACGGTCGTCTTTACCACGCTGCTGCAGCTTAACTTCTCGCTTTCAAGGATTGCCCCGAGGTTTTTGAGCGCAAGGGCCGCCTGCTCCCGCACATCGGGGGCAAGCTCTCCGGTTGTCCTGTCCACGCCTAACTGTCCGGATACATACAGCGCCCCGCCCGCCTTCACCGCCTGCGAATACGGCCCGATGGGCTTCGGCGCCGCTTCGGTAAATACCTGCTTCTTCTCTGTCATACTACTCCACCTCTTAGCGTAAGGACGGTTTTTTCTTGCGTCTGCCTCGCCCTTTTCGCTGTCATTATAATGTATCGGATTCTACTCGCTCTTTTAATGACAGGATGTTTCTCTCAATCTGCTTCATCACCTTTAAAAAGGCCTCGTCGTCCTTGCCGGTGGGGTCGTCCAGGCCCCAATCCTCGCGGTGGCTGCACGGCAAAAAAGGGCATTGCACGTTACAGCCCATCGTCACCACAATGTCTACCGGCGGGATGTCTGCAAGCAGCTTGGATCGCTGTGTCAGCTCCATGTCAATCCCGTACCCCTTTTTCATCAGGCGTACGGCGTCCTGATTGATCTGAGGCCTGGTCTCGGTGCCCGCCGAATAGCTTTCAAACACGTCGGCGGCAAGCAACTTTCCCAGCGCCTCGGCCATCTGGCTCCGGCAGGAGTTGTGCACGCAGATAAACGCCACCTTCGGCTTTTGGTTCATCACAAAAACACCCCGTTTCCCGCTTTTTATTTTTCTTATTATACCCCATCCTCAATAACATTGTACAGTCTGTTCAGCAGCCCGTAACGGTTGTGCATAAAAAAAGCCTTTCCCCGCTACAATTCTATTTGAATTTACGCAGTAGGTATTGTATAATTTAAAAAGCTTTATATCCAAGCTCTGCTCTCAGAATTAGCGGGCAGCTTGAGTTGATTCATTCTATGTGCGGAGGATGCTTATGCGTAAACTGACAGCCTTGATCATGACCGTGGTGCTCATCGCGGCATTTTTAGTATCCTGTTCCTCTAAGCCGGTGCAAAAACCGGTAGCGGAAACCTCCTCCGAGGCGGCCTCTTCGTCTGCCCCGGCGGAAAAGGTTACCATCAACTTTTACAGCCTGCCCTATTTTGCCGCAGCCGACAATGAGAACGGCTCGTTCGAGCAGCAGCTCATTGCCGCCTTCAACCAGCTTCACCCCGAGATTACCGTAAACTACATCAAGCTGGAAACCGGCACCTCGGGCGAGGAAGCGTTAAAGAAGGCGTTGGAAGCCAAAGAGCTCGACCTTCTTTACGACAGCGCCGAGCGTCTGGCGGGCTATGCGCGGGAGGGCAAGCTTGCCGACCTGAGCAGCCTTTTCACCGACGAGCTGAAAAAGAACCTGCCCGAGAATGTTGTTCTGGCGTGCGGCGTAAGCGGCAAGCCTTACATGATGCCGCTGAGCGTTTCCCCCTACCTGATGGCGTTTAACAAAGAGATGCTTGAAAAGGCCGGCATCCTCAACCTGCTGCCCTACGAACGCAACAAAGACCGCAGCTGGACGGTGGAGGAATACACCGCGCTGCTTGCAGCCATGAAGGAGAAGCTGCCCGCGGGGGCCTCCTCGGGTGTGCTTTACGCCAAAAGCTCCTCGGGTGACGGTGCCACCCGTTCGCTCATGGAAAACCTCTACGGCGCCGAGTTTGTAAACAACGAGTACTCCGCCTACACCATCGGCAGCTCGCAGGGCGAACAGGCCTTCGCGTGGCTGAACAAAACGGTGCAGGACGGCCTGCTGGCTGTCGATGCCTCAAAAACCGCCTCCGACACAGTAAAGGATTTTGCCGACGGAAAAACGGCACACACCCTGCTTTACACCGTGGGGCTTAAAAACAACTACGCCCAGAGCAAAAAGGATAATTTCACCGAGCTTCTCATGCCCTACCCCGGGCAGAGCGGCAAGGCGCCTACCTTTGAATACGCCCTTTCGGGTGCCTCGGTGTTTGATAACGGCGACAACAAGCGCATCGAGGCCGCCAAGGTGTTTATTGATTTTTTGGCAAATAACCGCCAGTGGAGCCGTATTCTTGCCGTGAGCACCGGCGGGTTGAGCCCACAGCTTTCCAAGGACGAGCTGCGCTACGACACGGAGTTTGCCTACGCCGAATCGGTTCGCCCGCTGCTCGGGCGGCATGTGCCGCTCACCGAGGGCTACGATATGATGAAAACCTACTGGTTTTCCACCCTTGCCGCCGCCACGCAGAAGGACGCCAAAACCGCCGACCTGCTGAAAGCGTTTGTACAAACCGCCGACCAAACCGTTACCGACGCAATCAAGGCGCGTGAGAGTGCTGCCAAGAAGGGCGACGAAAACACCTCCAGCGCCGCAAGCAGTAAATAGGGCAGTAAAAATTATTCCTAAGAATGCAGCAAATAGACGTAGTAATTATGTTTTGAAAAATAAGGAAAATTGAATCAATATGAGTCTCATCAATAATACTAATCCGTTACAGCAACTATCCCGTTTGTTTTTTAATCACGAAGACCATAATCCTAAATCTATCTCACTATTAACAAAACTTCTATTTATATTCTCTGGAACGGCAATGTCTGCCTTGTTATCCTTAAGGGGATCGTATTTTTCTGTTCTTATCAGTGTCGCATGTGCATTTCTTGTCTTTTGCATAATCACCTTTAGATACCGTTTTATTGAATTGCAATTTACGCACACAAATACAAAATTAGCTGTTATTACTGCCATTCTGACTGTATTTATGTGCGCTGAATTTACAAAATGGTTTTATTATCAAAATGCAAAAGCTTTTTATAATTTAAGTATTTATTTAAGGTTTCCCTCTAAGGAAGTTTTGGGTAAATGTATCGCGATATTCTGCGGTGTAATCTCTCTATTTGCTATTTATGTTTTTTTATATATCGGCAGCAGATATTTGATCCAACTGTTTCGCGGCTGGTATAAAAGCACTGATACTATAGAAAAGAGCTTTTTAATAATTGCCGGCATAATTAGTGCTGTTGCGATTATTGTGGTTTATAACTTTACTACCGCTTTTTACGCACCAAGCATTAACGGAAATTTGATAGATTATGATGTTGTTTATACCTCAGATTCAGCTAATCAACTGGCCACCAATGTTTATCTCAACATCAACGCCCCCGAAAATGATTTCCGCCAGCCTTTGTTTGGTTTATTTGCAGCACCATTTGCAATTGTTGCCTTAATTATATCAAAGCTGTTATTCTTTATACCTAATTGCTATCCTATTGCTATTGGTATTATTCAGGTTTTGCTTTTGCTTTTCTGTTTTACTCTTTTAGCACGGTTATTACAGTTAACGGGTGCTGTTAAAGTAATGTTTTTCATCATATTAACATTTACTTACCCGGTTTTACTTTACATGTTTAACATTGAGCAGTATATATTTGCGCTATTCTGGCTATTATTGTTTGTTTACGCATGTGAAAATAAAATACAAGATAATGATTATTTATTTATTGGAGCAACCGGTACTTTACTTACCAGCGGCATACTCTTCCCCTTACTGTTACGTCAATCGAAGCCAAATAAATGGGTTTCCATCTTAATTTCTACCGGAGCAAAGTTTTTTGCTGTCATTACTATCTTTGGTCAACTACCTCTGTTTTTTAATCCTGTTGCTACTTATAACAAATTAGTGCACTTTGCGGGAGCTAAAATATCGTTTGGCGGTAGAATGCTTCAATTCTTTAATTTTATCTCTTCTTGTATTATAAAGCCGCAGGCCGGTGTTAGCACAACTGCTTATACACATGTATCTTATCAATTAGCACCCGTAACCGGTATAAATATCATTGGTGTAATCCTTTTGGTTGTTGCTATTTTAGGATTTGTTCTTAATTACAAGAAGTATTTTGCACAAGTCTGTATGGGATGGATTATATTTTCATTCCTTCTTCTATGCATTTTAGGATGGGGCACAGCCGAGAACGGACTAATACTATATACATTATATTTTTCATGGGCATATGTATCCCTTGCTTTTATGGCTATAGAAACATTGTTTAGAAAATGGAGGATTGTTAAACATACCCTTTATACTATGTTTGCCGTACTTTTCGCTCTAATAAACGTCGTTGGAATCTATGATTTAATTAGCTTTGGAATCAGCTATTATACGGTGTAATTAATATGAAAAAATATTTAAAACTTATGCGCATCAAGCATTACGTTAAAAACGGGTTAATTTTTCTACCCCTTATTTTCAGCGGACAGTTTTTTTATACGAACTTACTTGTAAAAGTGATGGAAGGCATCCTCTGTTTTAGTTTTCTTTCATCCGCCATCTATATCTTTAATGATATTAAGGATGTTGATCACGATCGTTGTCACCCAATAAAAAAAGCACGACCTATTGCCAGTGGAGAAGTGTCTGTTTTCTCGGCAAGTTTGATTGCTTGCATATTGTTGGCTTTATCTGTTATATTTAATTGCTTGGCTTTTGGCGCCGGGTGGCGTTCTTGGTTCATTTTAATACTATATTTACTATTGAATGTGGGTTACAGTCTGGGGCTTAAAAATATACCGATTGTTGATGTTGCCATTTTGGTTTTGGGCTTTTTACTAAGAGTTCTCTATGGTTCGGTAATTACAAACATCGAAATTTCAAAATGGCTCTATTTAACTGTAATCTCAAGTTCGTTTTATTTAGCGCTTGGAAAACGCAGAAATGAATTATCCCGGGTTTCTGCCAGCGGAACAACCCGCAAGGTTCTGCAACTATACAACTATGGCTTTCTAGATAAAAACATGTACATATGCTTAGCCCTTACCATAACGTTTTATTCTCTGTGGAGTGTTGACCTGCTTACTATACAAAAAGCAAACAGTGAGAATTTGATATGGACAGTCCCTCTTATCATCCTAATTTGCATGAAATATAGCCTGTCTGTTGAAAACAACTCCGACGGGGATCCGGTTGAAGTAATTTGGGGCGATAAAATCTTGCTTTCGATTGTGGCTGTGTTTTGTCTTGTCGTTTTTGGTATTATTTACTTTTGATTAGTTCAAGCAAGCTTACTATTGTAAGATATTACTTGTATGAGGAACGACAATAAAGCACCTTCTCAATCCGCTAAACACTTACTAATGAAAGCTGTAACCATCATGAATATTCGAGAAGTGGGGATTGCCGATATCCCCGAGCTTACGCGCATCTACAACGAGGGTGTGGAGGATCGTATTGCCACCTACCTCACCCAACCCCAAACGGAATCTACCCGTCTGGCATGGTTTTTAATGCTCCCCGCTCGCTGCAAGGTGCTGGCTGCATTTGACGAGACTGGCCGCATGGCCGGCTGGGCCTCGCTAAACCCGGTAAAGCATTCCGCCGCGCCACATGTGTTTGACCATATCTCCAACATCTCGGTCTATGTGGCACGCGAAAGCAGAGGCAAGGGCATCGGCTTAGCACTTCTTCATGCGTTGGATAAAACCGCGCGGGCGCAGGGCTTTACAAGGCTGGAGCTAGATGTGTTCGACTTTAATACCGCCGCCATACGCTTGTATGAAAAGGCGGGGTTTACGGTGGCGGGCACCTACC
Organism: Acetanaerobacterium elongatum; assembly: GCF_900103835.1. Classification (GTDB taxonomy): domain Bacteria; phylum Bacillota; class Clostridia; order Oscillospirales; family Ruminococcaceae; genus Acetanaerobacterium; species Acetanaerobacterium elongatum. The sequence goes on from NZ_FNID01000009.1 coordinate 64,842, forward strand.
ACAACCGCGCCGTCTACGAGGGCAAGCCGTCAAACGTGGTGTTCATGGAAAAAAGCCTTTAGCGATATAGTGTTATCTCAAGCCTCCGCTTTCCCGGCGGAGGTTTGGTTCATATTCATTAGTACTACTGATACCGAGACAAACTGAATCTTATCAACCTACGGTGTTTTTACTTCTAAGGAGGCCGTCAAAATGCAAAAAGAGGACATCGCAAAAATCGTAGCAGAGCAGCGCGCATTCTTTGCCACCGGCATTACCCGTGATATCAGCTACCGTTTGGGCGCGCTCGCGGCGCTCAGGGGTTCCATCCAGCAGCACGAGGCCGAGATTCTGGAGGCGCTCAGGCAGGACTTAGGCAAATCCTCGCTTGAAAGCTATATGTTTGAGGTTGGCATCGTGCTCTCCGAGATCACCTATGTGATGAAGCACCTGCGCGGCTGGGCTAAACCCAAGCGCTATTCGGGCGGGCTTTCGGTGTTGCCCGCATACAACCGCGTGTACAGCGACCCCTACGGCTGCGTGCTGATTATCTCGCCGTGGAACTACCCGTTTGGGCTGTCACTAACACCGGTGATAGACGCCATCGCCGCAGGCAACTGCGTGGTTGTAAAACCCTCGAACTATTCTAAGCACGTTTCACAGGTGATCGAAACCATCCTTACCGAATGCTTCGAGCCAACACTGGCAGCCGTAGTTCAGGGCGGGCGCGACGAGAACACCGCGCTCCTGGAACAGCGGTTTGATTACATCTTCTTCACCGGCAGCCCCGCCGTCGGGCATATTGTTATGGAGAAGGCCGCACAGCACCTCACCCCCGTTACACTGGAGCTGGGCGGCAAAAGCCCCTGCATTGTTGATGCTACCGCCGACATTCCGCTCGCCGCAAAGCGCATTGTATGGGGCAAGCTGGCCAATGCCGGGCAAACCTGCATCGCACCCGACTATGTGCTGGTGCAGCGCGAGGTAAAGGAGCCACTGATACAGGCACTAAAAGCCGAGATTACCGCCCAGTTTGGCGATAACCCGCTCTCGGCCCCCTACTACCCCGCCATCATCAACGAGCACCACTTCCGCCGCCTGCTGGGGCTTATCGAGGGCGAGGAGCTTGCCTGCGGCGGGCAGTACGACGAGGCCGCGCGCAAAATCGCCCCCGTCATCCTTCCAAACGCCACCGAGCAGAGCAAGGCCATGCAGGAGGAGATCTTCGGCCCCATCCTGCCCATCCTAGCCTTTGATGATATCGAAGATGTCATCGCACGCCTCGAGCAGCTTGAGCTCCCGCTGGCGCTGTATCTGTTCACCCGCGATAAACGCACCGAAAAGAGAGTAATAGCACTCACCCGTTTCGGCGGCGGCTGCATAAACGATACGCTGATGCACTCCCTCTCCCACACGGTGCCGTTCGGCGGCGTGGGCCAGAGCGGCATGGGCGGCTACCACGGCAAGGCGGGGTTTGATACCTTTACCCACAAGAAGACGATGCTTATCCGCCACATCGGCCTCGACCACGAGATGCGTTTTATACACAACCAGCAGAAGTACGAAAAACTGGTTAAAATGATTTTGAAGTAGCGGATAGCTTCCAATAAGCTGTTACAGCGAACCCCTGTACCCGCATTAGTTCTCTACGATTATACGACAAAAGCCGGATGGTACCCCCCCATCCGGCTTATTTTCTATATTGCGATGATTACCTTATCAGATGTATATCCCCGATAATCGGCAGCGGCTTCATCTCCAGCTTGGCGGCGCTTACAATGCCGAGGATGGAAAACACAAAGCAAACCAGCATCAGCAGGCTGCCGAACAGCGACAGGATGCTGAGAACCGAACCAAGGGTTATCAGAATCTGCCCGGCAATCTCGGCAATCAGCAGCACCAGGCCTTGATTAGCATGAAAGCGGCAAACCTGCGAATCCTGCGCCACAATAATCGGCACCAATACCAATACGCTGATGTAGGCTAATATGGAATATAGCTTGTCGTTAGAATTATCTGCCATGTTTCATTGCTCCTTTATATCTGAATTTTGGCTTTACTGTTTTATCCCCTCATCGTCGGGGCCCGGTTTTTCCTGCAACGCCGTGAGCGGTTTCTCTTGCCGGGGTGCCTCCACCGGCTCCTCTGCCACCGCTGCGGCGGCACGTTTTGCCTTGCGGTATTTAAACAGCAGGTTCAGTGCAGTAATCAGGCTCGCCGCAAGCAGCAGCGCCGCAAGCATATAAAATGGCAGGGCCAGCGCCCCTGTTTTTGCAAACAGCCCGCCGGTAATATGGGCAAGCACAACGCCCAGGGCTGAGCCGTCGCTGTTATAAAGCGCAAACGCGCAGGTCATTGTGGGTACTCCCTCTTTCGAAGCAGCAACAACATACCCATACTCCTGCTCTTTGCTCTGTATGCGGGAGACAAGCCGTTCTAGCGAAGCACCGCCCTCCTGCCGCAGGTCGCAGGCCGCACCCACGGTATGGTAATCAACATTGGGTGTCAGCTTCCTTGAAAACCTGGAGTCCAGTATATACGCGTAGCCGCCTGAATCAGCGCGGCGGGCAATCGTTACAAGACTGTCGATATTATTATTACGCGCGGTACGGGAAAGCAGGGCGCAAAGCTCGTCAAACCGGGTATCCTGCGCGTCGGTTTTTACATGCAGGCTGCTTAAGTCGTCGCTGTAGGCTGCCGCGGTTTCACTCAGCACAGCCTTTACCGACAAAGCGGCAGCACGCGCGGCGGAATCATTTAGCGCATTCTTCAACCCAGCAGCGCCAAAGAGTGCGTAAACAGCACCCGCAAGCAGCACAACTGCTGAAAGTGCCAGCAGAAATAGGCAAAAGCGCAGCTGCGGGTTTCGTCTTTGTGAGGGTTTAATATCTGTCTTTTTCAACGAATAGCCCCATTTCCTGTCGTACATCCTGTTTTAAATTTTAGCTTAAATTAGTCTAAGCTAATTATAGCGAAGCGCTTGGTGTTATGCAAGAACAGGCGAGCATTGTTTACAAAATAATCAAGCCGGATTAAAGATTTGACAAACAATCCGGCATGGGTTACCATAAAAGGAACAGATATTTTTCGGAAGGGATTCGCGTGAATTTTTTCGCGTTCTTTGTGGGTGGGGTGCATGAACATACCAATCATCAATCTTGAAAAGGGCATGCCCTATGCCGAGGACGCTGTCAGAATCATGAACGCCGCCCTGCGCCTGCAGCGTTCGGCGGGCAGCAAGGCTGTCAAGCTGATACACGGCTACGGCTCCAGCGGCACAGGCGGCCGCATTAAAGCCGAGGTGCACCGGGCGCTGGAGGAAAAGAAGCGGCGCGGCGAGATTCGGGAGTATATCAAGGGCGAGGAGTTCTCGCTGTTTTACGCTCCCTGCCGCAAAATGCTCGATACCCTGCCTCAGCTGCAGAACGACAAAGACTACCTGCGCTGTAATCAGGGCATTACCATCGTATTTTTTTAAAGCAGATTAAGCAGCTTGCCGCTAACAAAGGTACGGCAGGCTGCTTTTGTTTAAGATATACAAATTTCTTGGGCTGTATTATGTAATCAACTGCGCGAATTTTCGCGAAATGTGTAAAAGAAACAAAAAGGAATAATTGTTTCGTATTTTTTTATTGTATTTACCCATATTATAGCGTATAATAAAGGAAAGGCCTGCTAATCACAACAAGGGACTTAGACATTTGTTCGCAGACAATTATGTAAATTGGGGCGATACAATTGAAAACAATTAACAAGAGCATCCGAGGTGCTATGTTGCTTTGTGCCGTTGTGATGGGGCTTGCCATCACTCTGGTAACCACTCTGTTACTCTACAACAGCTCTATCTCCTCCTCAAAGCAGCTGCTTAACGAAACGGTAAAGGCCTACGCGCTCAACCTGAACAATGAGAGCGAGCTACTGAAAAGCGAGCTGAAATGGGTATCCGCAAACAGTGTGGTATCCGACTCTCAGCAGCCCAAGCAGGTGCGCGTTGATAAGCTGGGTGCCTTGGTAAAGGAAACCAAGTTTAAAGATTTTTCGGTCTCCGACACCTCGGGCAAAACCTTTAACAACACCGATATCAGTGACCGCGACTATTTTAAGAATGCGCTCGGCGGCACTGCTTACATATCTAGCCCCCTGATACGCAAAACCGATAACTCCCTCACCATCATGGCCGGTGCCAAGATGGGCAACGAGGTGCTATACGGCGGCATCGATTATAGTATCTTCAGCGCTATCATCTCCAAGGTTCAGGTCGGAGAATCCGGCTACGGCTTTGTGGTGGATCAAAAAGGCACTGTCATCGCACACCCCGATGAAAAGGTGGTGCGTGAAATGACCAACTATACCGAGCTTGCCAAAAAGGATGCCTCCTACGCCGACCTTGCGAAGATTATCGGTGAGATGACGCAGGGCAAAACGGGCATAGAAACGGCGGTAATCGGCGGGCAGAAAAGCTATATCGCCTACGCACCGGTAGGCAACCCCGAGGGCTGGTCTGTAGGTGTGGTGCTCTCGCTCAATGAGGTGGTTGCAAGATACCTTGAGGCAGTTACCATCTCCGCACTGCTTCTGCTGGTGTTCATCGTCCTCACCTTTCTCTTTGCCGCAAAGGTTTCCAAGCGCATTTCCAAGCCCGTGGTGGTGGTTACCGAGCGCCTTAAACTGCTTTCCGAAGGCGATTTAACCACACCGGTGCCAAGCGTACAAGCCAAGGATGAAACCGGGGTTTTAGCCACCTCCCTGAGCGCGACCGTCAATACGCTAAACGAGTATATCCTTGAGATTTCACAGGTGCTCAACGGCCTTGCAGACGGAAACCTGCGCCAGCAGCTTAAAACGAACTACAAGGGCGACTTTGCCCCGATACACGAGGCGCTTGATCGCATCATCGGCTCCCTCAACAGCGCGTTTACCGATATCCTGCAGTCTGCCGAGCAGGTGGAGCAGGGCTCGGAGCAGATTGCCTCGGGCGCACAGGCGCTTTCACAAAGCACAATGGAGCAGGCCGCCGCTATGGAGGAGTTCTCCGCCAATATTGCCGATATCACCAACGGCATTCACGGCATCGCCCAAAACGCCGAGGAGGCGCGAAAGCTCTCAGTCAGCTCCAGCGAAAGCGTAAATCAGGGCACCGCGCAGATGAACGAGATGCTCTCGGCTATGAGCGAGATCGACCAGTCTGCTGAGCAGATTTCCAAGATTGTAAAGGCCATTAACGATATCGCGTTTCAAACCAATATTCTGGCCCTTAACGCTGCCGTAGAGGCTGCGCGTGCAGGCGCCGCAGGTAAGGGCTTTGCCGTGGTAGCCGACGAGGTGAGAAACCTTGCGGGCAAGAGTGCCGAGGCCTCTACCGAAACCACCGCCCTCATTGAGCAGACCATCTCCGCCGTAAACCGCGGCAGCAAGCTGACAACCAGCACGGCAGCCACATTGAACGATGTCGCCCGGCAGGTGGAAAGCGTAAACGAGATGATTAAGCGTATTAACGACGAAACCAGCCTGCAAAATGCCTCGGTAACCCATATCAACGCTGGGATGGAGACGGTATCCGAAGCCATACAAACCAATTCAGCAACCGCCGAACAAAGCGCCGCCTCGAGCGAGGAGCTCAGCAGTCAGGCGCAGACGCTCAAAACGCTTATCTCACGGTTTAAATTTTAAACCGACTTTCATCATTTTTCCTCTACATTCAGCAAGCCGCCCGCCGTATAACCTACGGCGGGCGGCTTGCTTATAGGCATTACAACCGCTATTCTTTAGTGAACCGGCATTTTATAAGATGCACATAATCGTACTCTTGCAGGGCTTCCCCATTATTCAAGCTCTGCGGGTCATCAAAGGTCCTTAACACGTTACCTTCATTAAAGACGTTGGCATATAATACAATCTCTTTATCCGATTCTATCGCAACCGGCCCGCGGATGACAGTATAGGCGCTGCCTCCCTTGGCGGTATAAGTTCTGTTTGGCTCACTGCGCTGGCTTGCTCCCGAACCGTCCTGCTCCCGCACCGCAAAGGACCACTGATAATCGGGTGTATGGGTGATGGTTACCGCCGCCTGAATGTCCAGCGGTTTTGCCTGCTCATCTCCCAGCTTCAATCCCGCAGGCCATGAATCCACAAGCTTACCGGCCTTGTAGGTTTCCACCCAGAGCTCTTGGGTTTTATAGGCCTCCTCGGTCTTAAAGTGAAACAGCAGCACCTGCTGGCCGCCGGTTGAAATCAAATCAACCAGCTGCTTTTGCTCCTTTGTAAGCGGCATCGGCTCAGCATAGTTTTTAAGCGGTGCCGCGGCAGTACCGCAGCCTGTAACGCATAACAAAACCATGCTCAACGATAGCATCAGCCCAATTACCTTTCGCATAACCATGCCCCTTTTTGTCTGTACCCTGCTGTCTATAAATATCCGCCCATCAATTCTTACGGATACACCCCTTGATGGATTCCTCAAACCCGTACCTATTATACTCCATCTCCGGCGCGCTTAACGCAAAATTACAGGTTTTATTGCCGAATACCTTTTCAAAGGTACCGTTGTGCCGCGCAAGCAGGCGCACCAAGGGATTAAAGCAGCCGATGACACACGCCTTTTTCCCCGCGGCGCGGCGAAGCTGTATGTAAATCTCCCGCGTGCTTACATATTCGGCGTTCTGCGGGCAGTATACCGCGGTGTGCAAAGCCCCAAGCGGCACCGTAAGGCAGAGGCGCAAAAACTCGCAGAGGTTCTCGATATAGATCATACTGCGCGCGTTTTCCAGCGACGGAAAAACCGGGCAGCGCAGCGCAAGGCTCTTTAGCCGCGCAAAATTTCCCGGGCAATCGGGGCCGTACACCATCGGCGGGCGCACGATTACCACCTCAAAGCCTTCATCTGCGAGAAAACGCAGCCCCTCCTCCGCCTCCAGCTTGCTTCTGCCGTAAGCCGTAACGGGCGCAAGCGGGGTGTTCTGCTCGATATACTCAGCCTTCGGCTCATATACGTTAAAGGTACTTACAAAAACAAACCGCCCCGCCCCCTCCGCCTTTGCCTTGTTTGCAACGCGAAGCGTCAGGTCGCGGTTTACCTCGGTGTAAAGTGCCCTGTTCTGCTCAGTTTCCTTACTGTGCGCCAGCCCCGCAAGGTGAACCACCGCGTCATACCCCGCAAAGCTCTGCTGTTGCCATGTATCGCCGCGCAAAGACAGCATGGTAACCTCATATTCCTGCTTAAACTGCCCAAGCCACGCGGCAAGGTGGGTGGAGATGTACCCGCTCGCCCCGGTAATAACAATCCTTTTCATGTACAGTCCCTGCCTTTATGTGTATTTATCGTCGGCGTGAGCTTTGTAGCGGCGGCCATTGTGTTTGCTCGATGGTCTATAATCAAATCCACAACGGAAGCGTAGGGGCGCTTAGTAAGCGCCCGCGGTTCAATCTCAGACCACAAATAATCCACGGGCGATTGATAATCGCCCCTACAAACCGCTATCGGGCAGGTATAATAACGCGGACGCGCAATGCGCACCCCTACGGGAATACGGTTTCGGTTTCGCGGTACGGTCAAGACCGTTCTCTGCGGCATTTGCCTCTGTCCTCTCGAAACCCACCCCCAACCCCCTCCCGTTTCTATGCAACGGTGGGTGTTGTAAGCGTATCAAAACGGGAGGGGGAGGAATGTCCGGGGGCTGGCGCCCCCGGACGGGTTCCCCCCATATATTCGCCACCCGGCGGCGGGATGTAGGGGGCGGCGTCCTCGACGCCCCGTTCTGGTTTCTTACGACCCCTGCGGGGAAGTGCCGACGCAGGGAGGATTAGCACAATCTGAAAGTGGAAGGCGGGTTACGGTTGCGGAGAAAAACAGGTAAACGACGATTGAGCAAACGAGGGGACAGAATACGCAGTATTCTGCGGCGGCACAAATCCTGAGTCTGGGGGCGAATTTTGTGCCGCCGCCGAGTTCACCAAAGTAGTGAGCACAGCTACGCTCCGAAGCCGTAAGCCGCGGGGTGCAGGGAACTCCCTGCTTCGCTTTTGGTTTCTTTTCCCGAACAGGAAAAGAAACCCGCCCGTCCGTGCGGGTACGGACAATCCGATTGACTAGTTAATTTTGATTGTAAGAATCCCAGCCATAGTCAAAGCAAAAATCTAACTGTAAAAAAGTTAAAGGGCGAACCATTCCCCGCCCTTAAACAATTCTTCTATTCCCTTGCATTGGCCTTTGCGCCCTCCACCACGCCCTCGTGCTTGGCCACCTTGCCTACTGTGGCAAACAGGATGCGGGTATCGGTTACAAAGCTGATCTTCTTCACATACTCGCCGTCATACGCTGCCTTTACGGGTATAGCCAGCTCGTCGCGCCCGTTTACCTGCGCAAGGCCGGTCAAGCCCGGGCGCACGGCGTTGGCGTTGTAGCGGTCACGCTCGGCCACCAGATCGTCCTGATTGTAAAGCGCCGGGCGCGGGCCCACAAAGCTCATTTCACCGCGCAGAATGTTAATCAGCTGGGGCAGCTCGTCCAAACTTGTTTTGCGCAAAAACGCGCCCGTTTTTGTAATGTAGGCGTCAGGGCTCGTAAGCAGGTGCGTGGGCACGTCCTTGGGTGTATCGGTGCGCATGGTGCGATACTTATAGATATGAAACAGCTTCTTGTCCCTGCCCACCCGCAGCTGCTTAAACAGCACGGGGCCGGGGGAATCCAGCTTAATCAGCAGCGCCAATATTCCCAGCAGCGGCGAAAGCAACACCAGCGCCAGTATTGAAAGCACCATATCCATCGCCCGTTTCATAAACCGATACATCGTCCGGCACGCTTCCTTCCTGCAGTGTTTTACGTTCTATTATAATACGGTTTCTTCCTTGCTGGGGGAATGAAAGGTGGGCACCAGCTCGTGCAGCCTGCGCACCGCCTCTTCGGTTTGGTTGGCAAGCACCACGGGCTTTAGCTCCTCAAGGCTTTCAAACACCTTGTCGGGGTTCATCACCGTCGGCTTACCGACGAATATCTTCTCGTTCTCGGTTTTCTCTAAACCTTCCTCGCTCAGCAGCAGCTCTTCAAACAGCTTTTCGCCGGGGCGCAGGCCGGTATAGGTGATGGCAATCTCGGTTTCGGGCTCAAACCCCGAAAGGCGGATGAGGTTTTCGGCAAGGTCTTTGATTCTTACCGGCTCACCCATATCCAGCACAAAGATCTCGCCGCCGCCCACCATCTCCCCGGCCTTGAGCACCAGGCTCACCGCCTCGGGGATCGTCATAAAGTAGCGCACGATATCGGGGTGGGTAACGGTCACCGGCCCGCCGTTTGCAATCTGCTCTTTAAACAGCGGTATTACCGAACCGTTGGAACCCAGCACATTGCCAAAGCGCACCGCCGAAAAGTGGGTGTCGCTTCTGGTGTTCATGCTTTGCACAATCATCTCGCATACGCGCTTGGTCGCACCCATGATGTTGGTGGGGTTCACGGCCTTGTCGGTCGAAATCATTACAAACTTGGCCGTATGGTACTTATCGGCACAGCGCGCAACATTCAAGGTGCCGAAGATATTGTTCTTAATGGCCTCCTCCGGGCAGGCCTCCATCAGCGGCACATGCTTGTGTGCGGCGGCATGGAACACAATGTCCGGGCGGTAGTGGTCAAACAGCAGGTCGATCTTTTCCTCGTCGCGTACCGAGCAGATCTCCACCCGCAGGTCAAGCTTCTCGCCATACCGGCGCACCAGCTCCTGCTGTATGCTGTAGGCGTTATTTTCATAAATATCTAAGATAACCAGCCTTTTTGGGTTCTGCGCCGCAATCTGACGGCAGAGCTCCGAACCGATAGACCCGCCGCCGCCGGTAACCAGCACCGTTTTCCCCGTGATAAGCTGGGTGGTGTGGGCGGAAATGGTGATGACATCGCGGCCCAGCAGGTCCTCCACATTTACGTCGCGGATATGTGAAACGATGCTCTCGTCGCCTGTCATGGCGGTAAGCACATCGGGCACAATGCGCAGCGTACAGCGCGTTTTGGAGCAGATAGAAAGGATGCGCTTCTTATCCCGCTGCGAGGCGGAGGGCAGCGCCACAATAATCAGGTTGATGCCGTACTTCTCTACAATCTGGGGAATATCGTTGGTGGTACCCTCAATCTTCACCCGCTGAATGCGCCGGCCCACCTTATCCATGTCATCGTCCACCGCGCAGACAACAAAGAAGCGGCCTTCTCCCGTCTTGTGCAGCTCAGAAAGCACCGACGAGGCCGCGTTGCCCGCGCCCACCAGCAGCACCTTCTTCTGCCCCGCGCCCGGCTTGTGCCCCAGCTTGGCAGAGCGGTACACGCGGTAGAACATACGGTAATAAAGCGTCATCGACGAGGCAAACAGCGACGAGATAAAATAAACCGAGATCGGCAGCCGCGGGCTGCGGTAGATAATCAGGGTAATTACCAGAAAGATGAAAATCGAACAGAGCGAAGCCAGACAGCATTTTAAGAATTCATAGGTTTCGGCATAGCGCCACAGGCTGTCGTACATTCCGAACACCCGAAAAATCAGCAAAAAGATTGCCACAAATATCAGGCCGCTCGAAAACCAGATCGGCTTGTACGCCACTACCGAGATGCGCCCAAGCAGCATACCCCAGGTGGAGATATAGCACATTGATATAATAATGAAATCCGCAAGCATCAAAAAGACGCTGCGGTGTCTGCTGAAGTAGTTGTGTAATGGTATCTGTTTTGCGTCCTTGCTCATAATAACCTCTGTTTCACCGCTGCTGTAATCTATTAAAAATAAAACAGCCCTTATCTGTGCACAACTCATAAGGGCTTTAGGGCAAAACTGCGTAAGCGCCGAATCCTTTATCTACTCTGATTCTGGGTAGAAACGGAAAAACATAAACAGCTTTGGAAATGATTCTGCACCGGTATGCTACCGCTTTTAAATAATTATAACCTATCAAGGCAGGCATTTCAATATTATACGGCGAAAAGCGCCAGAATTCATGACCTTTTGGTGCACTTATAAAGCCGCATAAAATCAAGATTTTTCGGTTTGGAAATGATATTGGATAATTTTTCATGAGGGTATAGTTCATTCAAAACGTCGAATAATAAATAAGAACTTTGAAAAATCGGCTTAAAGGGTGTAGTATGCCGCTTAACGCCGCTGAATCAAGGTTCCTCTGTTGTTTTTGGTAATCTGATGCCTTATGTGCACCGCATGCAGAGCTCTATCTCCCCCGTGCCGCCTGTGCGGCAGCTTATAACGTTTGGCCGTTTTAAGCAAAAGGTTAAACCGAAAGATTAGAAAGGAGCAATACCATGTCTCAGTTAACTCAGGTAGAACTGCAAAACCTTCGTCATCTAATCGGCTCGCACGACACCGCATACCAAAAGATGCAAGCCTATGCACAGCAGTGCAGCGACCCGCAGATGAAAGCCTATTTTGAAAAATCGGCCCAGGACGCCCAGCAAACCAAGCAGCAGCTGATGGGGTTCTTAAAATAAGGCCCCTGCCCGGTTTGTATCGGCCCGTAATATAAGGAAAGGAATGTATAACAATGCTACAGGATAAGTATATGGTAAACGATGCTCTTGCTTCGGTAAAGAGCAGCCTTACCTTTTACGCAAACACCATTTCAGAGTGCACCAACCCCAACCTGCGCTGCACGATTCAGCAGATTCGTGATAAGTGCGAAACCTCGCAGTACGACCTGTTCAAGATGGCTCAGGCCAAGGGCTTTTACCAGCCCGCAACCCTTGCCAACGACGCCGAGGTTCAGCAGGTAAAAACTCAGGTGCAGGGGTAACGGATCTTTTAGCATAAGCGCGCAGCCTAAAGCGGTTCTGCTTTAGGCTGCTTTATTGTGTTTTTGAAGTATTCGCGGTGTATTGTTCGTTGTAATCATTGACAACTATGAGGCTAGGATGGTAATTCACATGAAAAAAGGCATTGTTTTTATTCTTGCACTTCTTCTTGCAGCCTGCTCTGCTGGGTATTATTTACTTGGGCCCCAGCCGATTACCCTCAAGGGCAGCACCGCAGCAGATACCGACAGCTATGTTTCGGCCAAGATGCAGGAGCTCGGCATACCGGGGATGGCGCTGGGCATTGTAAACGGTGGCAACACCTACCTAAAGGGCTACGGAAGGGCAGATTCAGCGGGAAAGCCCGTTACCCCCTCCACCCCGTTTATGCTGGGCTCCACCACCAAATCCATTACCGCCGCCGCTGTGATGCAGCTTGCGGAGCAGGGCAAAATCAATCTGGATGAGAGGGTAACCGCTTACCTGCCCGATTTCAGGTTTAAGGATGCACAAAGCTCTGCCCTTATTACCGTACGCCAGCTGCTCAACCAAACCAGCGGTATTGCGGGCCAGGCCGGGCACAGTGATTATTGGAACGACAAGAGCACCTCACGGGATTTTGTTTTCGCACTTGCAAACGAATCTCTTCTATCGGCCCCGGGCAAGCGCTTTGAGTATGCCGAGGCAAATTATGTAATCTTAGGCGAGATCATTGCGGCGGTATCCGGCCAGAGCTATGAAAGCTACATCCGAGAGCACCTGTTTAACCCGCTTGCTATGGCGCACAGCTACACCAATCGGGCCGATGCCGAACAGGGTTCTCTTTCCGCGGGCCATATCACCTGGTTCGGGCTGCCGGTGCAAACCAAGCTTCCCTACCCCAGGCAATATGTATCGGCTTCCTCCCTGTTCTCCTGTGCGGAGGATTTAACCCATTACATCCGCATGTATCTGCAGGATGGCAGCTATAACGGCAACGCGGTGCTTTCCGCAGAAAGCATAAAATCCATCGTCAATCCGGCAGTAACGCTTGAGCATCCTGCGGGGTATTCCTATGGCATGGGTTGGTTTGTTAAAGAAAACCTGATCATGCACGACGGGCGCCCCACCAACTACTACTCTATCCTGCTTATCAGCCGCGAAAAGGGTGCGGGCGTGGTGCTGCTGGCAAACGCCAACAACCGCCTGATTACCGCCGAATACCTGATGCCGATGGCTTATGAACTGATGAACGTTCAAACCGGCGAGCCCACACTGCCGCAGGGCATGAGCTTTGGCAGGATGTATGCCACTATCAACATATTGTTCTTATGGGTTGGCGTGTTGCTCGTCTTTCGAATCATACTTACCTTCACCTCTTGGCGCAAAAAGGTTTCGGGCATACCTACTCGGGCAGGGGTTGTAATAAAGGGCCTTTGGCCGGATATCCTAAGCCTTGCGCTCGTCGGCCTGCTGTTCGGGTACCTTCTAAACGCCTACGGGGTGCCCCTGCAGGTTGCCTACCTTGGCCAGCCAGATATCGTCTGCAGCCTGTTTGTCTTTCTGCTGCTGCCGGTTATAAATATAGTCTGTCGAGTTATGCTGATGCTCAACAGTCACAGGAAGGGCAGTATATAGTTTTGTCAGAGGCAGCTTTCCCGCTGCCTCTGCTATTTTTTTAGTGACGTCTACCCTATAATGTCCTATAATAGAGTTAAAACCAAAGAAGGAGGCACCCGCCATGCGCACACTCGGCTTTTTTGCCTGCCACCCGGCAACGCAGCTGTTGTATTTTGCGGCGGTGCTCACCCTTTCGCTGCTCTCGATGAACCCCGTCATCATTACAACCAGTATAGTTTTTGCATTGTGCGTCAATCTGTATTACTGCGGCAGGCAGGAGCTGGTGCTGATGCTGCGCGTCGCCCTGCCGCTGTTTGTCCTGATTACCCTTGCAAACCCGCTCATCAGCCACCGCGGCCGGATGGTGCTGTTTACGCTCTTTAACCGTTCCTTTACCCTCGAGGCGCTGCTCTACGGCGCGGTTTCCGGGCTGATGCTTGCGGCGGTGCTCTTGTGGTTCAACGCCTTTACCTTAGTGGTAAACAACGACCGCCTGCGCTTTCTGCTGGGAGGCGCGCTGCCCTCGGCCGCGCTGATTGTCACCATGACGCTGCGGCTCATCCCCCACCTTTTGCGCCGCCAGAGCGAGATTGACGGCGCCCTGTCGCTGCTCGAGCAGGACAAGCCCTTCGGGGGCGACAAAAAGCACAAACTCCGTATCACAATCCTCAAGGCTAAAAGGCTTTCTTCGGTGTTTACCATACTGCTTGCCGCCGCGCTGGAGGATTCGCTGGATACCGCACGCTCGATGAACGCGCGCGGCTACGGCACAGCAAGGCGAACGCAGTATACCCGCCACCGATTCAAGTTGCAGGATGCGGTGATTTGCGTGTTGCTTTCGTTACTTACCGTACTGTCAATTCTGTTGTATACCTTATGTAATGTCCGCTTCGCGTTCTATCCGGTGATGACACCGCTAACCTTTTCAGGCTATGAAGGGCTTTTCTACCTGCTCTTTGCCGGCTTAGCGGCGGTTCCCTTTATCTGTGACGGCTGGGAGGCTTTGCGTTGGAGATTTTAAGGCTTGACAGCTTCAGCTTTCGCTACCCCCATACACAACGCTGTGCGCTGAAGGATATCACCCTCTCGGCAGACGAGGGGGACTTTGTGCTGCTCTGCGGCGCCTCGGGCAGCGGGAAAAGCACCCTGCTTGAAAACCTTAAGCCCGAGCTGCGGCGTAACGGCGAGCGCACGGGTGAAATCACCTGCCTTGGCCGGCCGCTGCAGTCTTTATCCCGCATGGAATCGGCCTGCGATATCGGCTTTGTGATGCAGAACCTCGAGGCGCAGCTGGTGGCCGACACCGTGCGCGGCGAGCTGTGCTTCGGGCTGGAATCGCTCGGCTTTCCGCCCGAGGTCATCCGCCGCCGGGTGGCCGAGATGGCAAGCTACTTCGGCTTGGGCAAGCTGCTAAACCGCAGTGTGAACACCCTCTCGGGCGGCGAAAAGCAGCTGGTTAGCCTGGCCTCGGTGCTTTCGCTCTCGCCCAAGCTGCTGCTGCTCGACGAGCCCGCCTCGCAGCTCGACCCCGTTGCGGCAAGGGAGCTGTTCTCGATGCTCGCGCGCATCAACAGCGAGCTGGGCATTACCATATTGTTGGCCGAGCATCATACCGAGGAGCTTTTTACCCTCTGCAGCAAAGCGGTACTGCTCCACAACGGTCAGGTGTCCTTCTGCGGAGCCCCCCGCGAGGCCGCACGGTTTATCACCCAAAACCGCACGCTCTCGAGTGATGCTATACCGCCCCAAACGAAAGAATCCGGTTCAGCCTATGTGTTTACATCGCTGCTGCCCTCCGCAGCAAAGATTTTCCCCGATGAGCCGAGCCTTCCGCTTTCGGTGCGGGAGGGGCGCGCGCTGTTTAAGCAGAAAATAAGCGGCAGAACACCCCCCGCCCCCATGCCGGTAATACCGCCCACCGCGCCGCCCGCCGTATCGGTAACGGACGTGTATTTTGGCTACGGCAGCAAGGATACCCTGCTGTTTCATGACCTCTCGCTTACCCTGTATGAGGGCGAGCTCTCGGCAGTTATGGGGGCTAACGGCTCGGGTAAAAGCACGCTGCTCAAGCTGCTGTGCGGCCTGTTAAAGCCCAAGCGCGGTACCATCGAGCTGTTTGGAAAACGCGGCGCTAAACCTACGCTCGGCTATCTGCCGCAGAACCCCCGCCTGCTGTTTTTGGCCGACACGGTACAGCAGGATTTAACCGCCTGCGCCGAGAACCTAAGGCTTTTACACCCCGAGGAGCGTATACAATCCCTTTCGGAAGCATTGGGTATTTCAGATATTTTAAGCAGCCACCCCTACGACATCAGCGCGGGAGAGCTTCAGCGCGCCGCCCTTGCCAAGGTGCTGCTCTCCTCCCCCCGCCTGCTGCTGCTCGACGAACCCACCAAGGCGCTGGACCCCTTCGCAAAGTCAAAGCTCGCCGCCCTGCTGCGCGGTCTTGTGCAAAGCGGCGTTACTGTTCTTTTCGCAAGCCACGACACCGAGTTCTGCGCCAGCTACTGCGACCGCTGCGCCCTGCTGTTCGACGGCCAAACCGCCGCAACAGGCGCTCCCGCACAATTTTTCGGCGGAAATGTCTTTTACTCCACCGCCGCCGCGCGCATCGCGGCAGGCTTTTCGTACGATTCCGTCACCTGCGGGGAGGTGCGCAATCTTTGGATAAAGTAAACACCTCCCTTCGACGTGCGCTCATTCTTTTTGCAGCAGCCGCGGTACTAACCGCCGCGGTGCTCTACTCGGTGTTCCCGCAGGCGGTATCGCCGCAGCTATTGCCGCTTGCCGCGGTGCTGGTGCTGATTATCATCGGCTTTCTGTACTACGAGCTCACCCGTCCCTCTGCGCAGGAGTCCGCCGCCGTGGCGGTGCTGTGCGCGGCAGCGGTGGCTGGCCGGGTGCTGTTTGCGCCGCTGCCCAACTTCAAGCCGGTGGGTGCGGTGGTCATCATCGCAGGGGCGGTGTTCGGCGCGCCCGCGGGGTTTATCACGGGGGCGGTCAGCGCCCTGTGCTCTAACCTGCTGTTCGGGCAGGGCGCGTGGACACCGTGGCAGATGCTCGGCTTCGCCTTGGCGGGCGCTCTTTCGGGGGTGCTAAACCGCCGCGGCTGGCTGCTAAAGCGTACCCGCCTGTGCCTGTTCGGCGTTGCGATGGGCTACCTTTACGGTATCATCGTCGACGGCTTTTACCTCATCGGCTATGTAGAGCCCTCCCCCCAGGCGGTTTTTGCTGCACTGATGGGCGGGCTGCTGTTTAATACCATTCACGCCGCGGCAAACGGCTTCTTTTTGTTCTGCTTCGGCGAGGCATGGGCAAAAAAGCTTGTACGCATCCGCGATAAGGGCTGATATCTGCCTTGTTTTCGGTACGGTTTATCCTGCCTTCAGGCAGAAAAATTATTCGGGCAGTTTTTCACACGATAGTAAACCGTTATCGCCAGAAATATCATTCTTTTTAGGGTTTAAGGGTTTCGGGCAATACCGACGCGTTTTTGGTATGTCGCTTAATGACGGGCAGCAGCATACTATAGAACATAAGAGGCCGCAGAAAAGCGCCCGCGGCAGTGGCGGAGGATGCCGGATGTGCAAAGGCTCTGGGCGTTCAACTCTCCGCCGGCTTTTGCTGCGCCTGAAGCACCCGACGGATTGGCGGGCAAATATGCCCCCATCCCCGGTTTTTCAGCGCCGAGCGGTACCGTCCGCCCGCAGGGGAGCTGCCGTAAAAGCGCGTAAGCTGCACCTCTTTCATATAATGCCGCCGCCCGCGGCAATGGCCTTCCTATTTCCCAGGCTTTCTGGTAAACGAGTCGGCTTCGGCAAGGCGGCGGACGGCGGCAGTATGTACCTATCCCTTCCCTTTGCGGCATCAAAGGCAGGGAACCTTTGCACGCAGCCCACCTTTCAAAACGCAGGAACATAAACATCAACAAAAGAGCGGCTTTGTATTTGCCGCTCCTTTGTTTTTATCGGCAGGGGTACCCGTTGGAAGGAATCGCGCCCGCTGTACTACCACAACTGCATCATTACCCCTCAGCGGTCAAGGCCGGATGCTTTCTGCTAACAACCAATCACTACTCTCTAGCTGCTACTGGCCCATTCCCAACCACCTTTTGCATCGTAGCCGCATATTGCCGCAGATTGCTTTACGCGGGAGCAGGAGAGATGTTCGGGGGCTTATGCCCCCGAACGGGTACCCCCGTGTTGGGTGCCCCTGCCATTCTTCAGCGGAGGCTTGCAGGGGCGCGCATTGCGCGTCTGCGGTATTTTTTAATATCTCAGTTAAAATCTTGTGGGGGCAAAACCCCTGTATCTGCCCCAATAAAAGAGCTTTCGTCAATCTATCCAGCTTCTAGTGGTTCTTTTTGTAAAATTAAGAATATAATACTCAAAAGTTTACGGTAAATTCACTTATTTACGCTGTGTATTGTTGACGTTTTTTCACCCGTGGTTTAAAATAAAACAGTAATCGGCCTTTTTCGCCGGTTGGCCTGCCTATGGCCGTCTTTATTTTATGACTGTACTCTTATCTGCTAACTTACGCACCGGTTTTCACCTGTCTTCGGGCTTATTGCCGCAAGGCACACTGCCCAAGGTCAATAATCGTGGTACATAAGCGAGGATCTTTAATTGTATTTGACTATGGGCGGCCTGAAAACATCGCCAACCCTTCGTTTTCAGCGGCGCTTTTATGGAGGTGGATATTATCTTGCCGCACGAGATTAAAATTGCGCCGTCGGTTCTGGCCTGTGATTTCGCACATATCGCCGACGAGATTAAAAAGGTAGAGGCTGCGGGGGCAGACTGGATTCATCTTGACGTAATGGACGGGCATTTTGTGCCCAACATCACCTTTGGGCCGCCTGTGGTAAGCAGCCTGCGCAAGATTACCACACTGCCTTTTGACGTACACCTGATGCTTACCGACCCGCTCATGTATGCAAAAGCCTTTGCGCTTGCGGGTGCCGACAGCATCACCTTTCATATTGAATCGGTGGGCGACCCTCACGCCGCAATCGAGTATATCCGCTCGCTGGGGGTTAGGGTGGGCATCTCCATCAAGCCCCACACCCCGGCGGAGGCCTTGTTGCCCTACTTAAAAGAGCTTGACCTTGTTTTGGTTATGACGGTAGAGCCCGGCTTTGGCGGCCAGCGCTTTATGAGCGATATGCTGCCCAAGATCGAGATGCTGCGCAGCGGCATTACACGCCAGCGCCTTATCACCAACCTTCAGGTAGACGGCGGCATAGACGAGCACACCGCCTATCTGGTAAAGAAGTCGGGCGCTGATGTGCTGGTGGCGGGCAGCGCTATCTTTAGCCGCGAGGATTATAAAACCGCCATTGTCAGCCTTAAAAACGCATAAGCATCACAGGGTTTTTAAAACCTCCAGCGTGTTCTTTGAAAGCAGCAGTGAGCCGTGCTCATCCAGCACCGAGAGTGCGAGCAGCCCCCCGCCGCACAGTCTGCCAAACTCCGAAAGCCCGGGCGCCAAGCGTTCCGCACTTTTTGCCCCCAGCACAATCCGGTACTTCCCGTTATAGCTGTAAAGCGCCAGCAACGGCAGGCGCAGCGGGCAGGTTCTGGCCCATGCCGCGGCATCCGAGATACCGTCAAACTCATAGATTACCGGGGTGCTTTCGGCAAGTGAGGATTTCTTTTTACCCTCGCCAAACAAGCCGGCCTCCAGCTTGGTAAACAGCAGGGTGCAGCTGCCGTCACTGTTGGAAAACGCCTCTATATAAAGCTTGGCACCCGTAAAGTCAAAGCCGGTTTTCACCTTGGCAAACGACAAAATTTCTGAAATTGCACGCTTGCTGGAGGGGCTTTGGTAATCCAGCTCCTCATAGGTGAGGTTTAAGCGTTCCATATCCGAGGTTGTCAGCAGTATCTTAATCTTATCGCTGTTGATTGCCTTAATAATCACAAAAACCACCCTCCAACAGCTTTAATAAGTTATAACCAATACAGTATATGCTCAAAAGCCGTGGTTTGAACCGCCGCGGCACATCAATGCTTTTCTTTGGCAAACAACTTCTTTATAGGCTCGCTTCGGGGCCTGCCGACATTATTTTAAAATGAAAGGGCGTGGATCTTACATATGGCAAGCTGGTTATGCGGCGAAAACCTGTATCAGGCAAAGGAGCCCGCTTTTTCACGTGAGCAGAAGGAATTCCTAACCCCTTCTGTCCTTTATCTGCCCGAGTATGACGAGGCCGACGAGCCGCCCGCGAAGGTGCTTACGGCTGATGCGAGCTATCAGGGGAGCTACGAGTTTGAATATCCCCGGCTTTCCTGCACCACCTTTTTGCGCTATCGCCTTAAAGCGGATAAGCCGAAGCACGAAGGCGAGGATGCTCTTTCCTACTCCTTTACCGATGCCCCTAAAAAGAAGCATAAGCACGAACCTAGCCTTCTCAGCAACAGGCAGGATCCGCTTGCAATAGATCATATCGAGCCCGAAGAACTGCTGGGCTTTGCCGAAGCCGCGCAGATTATAGACGAAACCGACGGAAAGCCCTTAACCCAAAAGCTTGAGGTGCTGTTTGAGGGCGGCTTTAACGCGCTGGTTTGCGACGCTATCGACGAGCAGCCCTATGTATCCTCCAACATCAACACCCTGATGCATAAATCCGAGGAGGTATTGGGCGGGCTTTCGATGATTGCGAAGGCCGCAGGCATCTCCAATATCTTTGCGCTGTGCTACGCCGATATCGACGATGCCGAAACCGTTATCCCCCACAAGATGTTTACCATCCCCATCAAGCGTGTCTATGGGCGCTACCCCGTGCGCGACCGCGTAAAGAAGCTGCTCGCCAAAAACGGCAGATGCTATGTTTTCGGCACGCAGGCCCTCATGCACCTTTATCGTGCCGTTACCAAAAAGGCGGTACATAACACCACCATTATCACCGTTGCGGGCGACTGTGTGGGCAACCCGCGCAACCTGGAGGTTCGCGTCGGCACCACCGCCCGAGAGGTGCTTGAATTCTGCGGCCTTGTTAAGAACCCCTCCCGCGTGATTATGGGCGGCAGTATGCGTGGTGCCGCTATTACCGACCTCGACCTGCCGGTGCTCTACACCACCCGTGCCGTTTTGGCATTCGAAAGGCCTATCGAAAACGTGGTGCTCAGCTGCATCTCCTGCGGCCGCTGCATCGTCGACTGCCCGCGCGGTCTTGCACCGAACTATCTGTATAAGCAGTTTAACGCCCATAACCTCGATGCCCTCATCCAGCTTCGGGCCGACCGGTGCATCGAATGCGGCGTTTGTTCCTATATCTGCCCCGCAAACCTGGAGCTTCTCCATGTAGTTAAAAGGGCGAAAACACTTGTGCTGGAAGTGAAGGCACAGGAGGAGTAACCTGCCCTTAAAAGCGGGAATCCCTTCTTTCAGGCCACATCAATGTTGGAAAGGCAAGGTCATTTTATATGAATCTTCAACCTGCCAAGGCCCCACATATACGCTTTAAAGAGAGCGTACATACCTTGTTTACCGATGTCATCATCGCGCTGCTGCCGCTTTATGCCATGGCGTTTTTCTACTATGGCGGGCGCACACTGATTATGGCTCTTATCGCCGCAGCGGTATGCTATCTGCTCGATATCCTCTGCCGCAAGATGGCGGGTAAGGTTATTAAAATCAACGACTTCTCGGCCGTGATTACCGGCCTGCTGATACCGCTGATGCTGCCAGCCTCGGTGCCCTACTATGTGGTGGTTGCGGCCTGCGCGTTTGCAATTCTTATTGCCAAGCACCCGTTCGGCGGCCTTGGCTACAACCTGTTCAACCCTGCTGCCGCAGGCATCGCCTTTGCTACCGCCTGCTGGCCGAAGGAGGTATTCCGCTACCCCAAGCCGTTTGAGCAGATTCCGCTCATATTAAACAACCCGGTGGAGCTGTTCTCCTCCCCCGCAGCCGCTTTAAAGATTAACGGCGCCCCCTCCGGCGACCTGCTGCAGTTTTTCCTCGGCAATTCGCTCGGGCCGATGGGTGCTACGGCTATTCTGGTTATTTTAAGCTGCATGTTCTTTCTCATCTACCGCAGAACCATCTCGTGGCACATCCCCGTGTCGGCGCTGGCTGCGGCGGCTGTGTTTTCTTTGCTGTTCCCGCGCGTTTCCATCAGCCTGCTCAGCAGCACGGTGTACGAGCTGTTTGCGGGCACGCTGGTGTTCGGTGCGGCGTTTGTGGCAACCGATCCTGTTACCTCTCCGTCCTTCCCCATTGCCAAGATTATCTACGGCGCGGGAATCGGGCTGCTTACCATGCTGCTGCGCTGGTTCGGCGGCTTCGAGGAAGGCTTTATCTTTGCGCTGCTGATGATGAACACCCTTTCCTTTGCGCTGGACCGTCTTGCCATCTGGCTGCGGTTTGACTTAAACTCCGGCCGGGTACCCATAAGGCGGGTAAAGGCGGCGGCAAAGGGCTTTATGGCGCGCCGTGAGCACAAAAAGATCTATATCGATACCTCTGCCGAGCCCGTCACCGAGCCGGAACAGCAGCAGGACGAGGCTCAAAAGGAAGAGGCCACGGCACAATCGAAGGGAGGGCGGAACGTTTGAAAAACTTCGCGTTCAGATTATCTCCCGCCGGAAAAGGGGGGCTGTTAAATGGCTAAAAAGCGTAAAAACCGCTTTTTGATGAAGGTAAGGGAGTTCTGGTCGGCAAACCCCGTGCTGGTAAACGGCCTTACGCTTGCGCCGGTTGCGGTAGCCGCCATTTACCTTAAAAATGCGGTAGCCCTTTCGTTAACACTTGCGGTCATCACCATACCCACCCTGCTTGTGGCATCGCTTATTCGTCAGCGGCTGCCGCTTGCACACCGCATCCCCATCTATGCGGTTATCTCCGCCATCTGCTATGCGGGAGCCACCGCGCTGATAAAGCTTTGGCTGCCTGAAACTGTTGAAACGGTTGGCATCTACCTGCCATTAATGATTACCAACACCATCGTTGTAATGCGTGCCGAGGCCTTCGGTGTACGCAACAAAACCCGTTGGGTGCTTCTGGATGCCCTGGTTCAGGTTCTGGGCTACGCGTTTGTGATCTGTACAGTCGGTCTTGTTCGCGAGTATATCGGCAACGCCACCCTGTGGGGCAACCCGGTGGATAACGCGCTGCCCATCACCGGCATTGCGTTGCCGTTCGGCGGGCTTATTCTGCTCGGCCTGTTTGCGGCGTTGTACCAGTATATCAATAACCACGCGGCTCAGCGGCGTCTGAATGCGCATATCACAGTAAGCACCGGCGATGACGAGCCCGCTGCCGCTCAAACAATGGAGGTGACAGGCTGATGGAGCTGCTGGCACAATTCTTTTCCGCCTCTCTGCTGGCGATTTTTGTAGAAAACCTTGTGCTCTCGCGCGGTCTTGGCACCAGCACGGTGCTGTTCTCCGCCCGCGGGGCAAAGCCGATCTTTATGTTCGGCGGCCTGCTTACGCTCATGACCACGCTCTCTTCCATGGCGGCCTTCGGCGTAAACCTTCTGGTCGGTTCGTTATCCTTTAAGGCATATGTTCGGCCTCTTGCGTTCATCCTCGCGATGACTGCCATATACTATATAGTATATTTTACACTGGGCCGGTTTATGAAATCCGGCGGCGAATATATCCGCAGATACTTAGGCTATGCAACCTTTAACTGCGCGGTGCTCGGCTCCGCCTACCTTGTTATCAACGGAAAGTACGATATTATACAAACCCTTGGCTTCGGCATCGGCGCAGGCGTAGGCTTTACGCTGGCCTCGCTGCTCATCGCCGAGGGCAGGCGTCGGGTAGAGATGGCTGCGGTACCCAAGGCCTTTAAGGGCCTGCCCGTCACCCTGCTCTACATCGGTATCCTCTCTCTTGCCTTCTTCGGCTTTATCGGTCACCAGCTGCCGTTTTAATCCCCCGCAAAGGGTTGTTATTCTGGCTGCTTTAAATTTTAACGACTTTATATGACTTCTTTTGTAGAATGACACGCATTATAATAGGTATAGCCGGTTGTAAGATTATACCATTTATTTAACCCGGCAGCCTTACCATAAAGCCGCTGCCGCTTTAAAACCCTACCCACTCTGCGGCTATACCGGTTGAATCAGGTTTTTGCCAGGCAAAAATCGGAAAGGCGTGATAGCGTTGTCTGACTTTCCGGGCTTTAAGATAAAGCGCAACAAAAGAAAATACCTTACTAAAAAGCAGCGGAGGTTCGCGGTTGTTAAAACCGTTGCCTCGGTTTTAGGTTTCTGTGTGCTCTTCTTCTTCGGCTACAGCATCGCCGAGCCGGTGATGAGCTTTTTAAACGGGGATATGCGCAAGCGTGTAGACGCAGCCTATGCCTCCTCGCAAACAGCCTCTCAGGCGCCTTCCTCCCAACCGGAGGAGAGTAGCAGTGCTTCCCCTGCGCAGGGGCTTAGCTTCTCCGATATCCGCGCCGCATTTATGCCGCACGATGTATTTATCAACGATGATCGCTTCAATGAGTTTATCGCTCAGGCTGGCTCTGTCGGCATCAACACGGCGGTGATTGAGCTAAAGGATGAAAGCGGTATAATCTATTACCGCTCCTCGGTTTCTCAGGCAAACGAGATCGGTGCCGTTGTTGAGGACGCCCCGAATCTCAGCGACCGGATTGCTGCACTCTCTGCGTCGGGCATACAAACCATTGCGCGCATCAGCACCTTTGAAGACCCTCTTGCCGCACGAAAGATTAAAGGCGCCGCCGCCCGTTACAGCAAGGATGTAACCAGCATCTGGCTGGATAACTACGAAACCGAAGGCGGAAAGCCGTGGATTAGCCCCGAATCGGGTGAAGGCGTAGGCTATATCACATCTATCGTCGAAGAGCTTGCCAAGTCCGGCGCTTCGTATGTAATGGCCGACACCCTTCACTACCCCAAGGGCAAGGGCTTAAATCTTGCCTACTTCGGCCCCAAGAGCAGCGATTCCCGCCAGAATGTGCTTAACGGCGTAATCGCCGGGTTGGAATCCGCCCTTTCAAGCACTAAAGCCAAGCTGATTGTATCGTACAACGCACAGGATTACCTTACCAAGGATGCGCTTGTATACGGCGGTGCGCCGAGTGAGCTTAACGCCGCTATTATAGCGCCAAAAATTCTGCCCGAGAGTTTCCCGGAGAACATCACAATCGGTACCGTAACGATTTCCGGCCCCGCGCAGATGCCCTACCAGCTCACGCTGGCCTTTGCCGAAAGCTTTCAGGAGGATATCCCGCCCGAGACGCAGGTGCTGCCGTTTGTGTCCTATACCGACGAGGGTACCCAGGCCGAGCAGATCAAGGCTCTGAACGAGTGCTCCATCCCCCAGAGCATCCTGTATGCCGCTGACGGAAGATATTAAAGGCAACGAGGTTAACGACATGAAAAAGATTCTACAGGCTATCGGCATTATTACGATTGTTGCGGGTTTTTGTGCATTCGTTGCGGGAATCCTTTATAAGCTTGCAGATAAGCATTTTCAGCTCGGCTCATTACATTCGAGCGATGCCGCTTCTATCGGCATCATCGGCGGTGCTGACGGGCCAACCGCTGTTTATATCTCTAATAAGGAGACCCTATCCGTCTTTCTAACTGCCGCCATCAATCTTATTGTTTCGGCAGCTGCGCTGGTTCTGCGCCTGCGCAAGCGTCTGCGCCCCAAGAGATGAATCGTGCTTTCTATAATGCTTATATAAGCCTTTTACATTGTATAACAAAAAGCAGCTGCGCTTGTTCTAAAAGCACAGCTGCTTTTTTACTTACTTCCCTAGCAGGTGTTTCTTTCGTGAATTGTCATGTGCCCGATACGCTATAAGCAGCGGCATACAGGCCTGAAATAAAGCCCATGTGTCGCATTTTACTTATAACCTGCCATAATCTTAATAACCCTGTGAAGGCAGTACAGGCACCGTTACTCCCCGATGTAGGTAAACCTCTTCAGGATAACGCCGTCTCGTTCCACCGTATCATTCCACATGAAAGCCGGGCGAACCCATATGCCCCCCTCGCCGTAAAGCGCCTGATATACCACCATCGTCTCCAGCGTTTCAGAATGCTTTGCAAGATATAAAACCCTGTATTCGTTGCCCTTAAAATGGCGGTAACGGCCAAGCTTAATCTCGGTATCCATACAACCCTCCTGCAGTTAAATCTTACGGTATAAAGAAGGCAGGGTGCTTTACCCTGCCATATGTACTCTGTTTTTCTATTCTGCCTTTTTATAAAGTGGTGTTTTAACCTCAATCTGTGCCTGCTCCGCCCAATCAAGAAGCATGTTTACTCCGTTTCGGGTTATTGCAGAATCCTCTTTCAGAACATCTATATCCTGTTCTATACTCGTTAATCGCTCTTCAATTGACTGTGTGCGATTTTCAATATTAGATGTGCGCTCCTCAATTGATAATGTGCGTTCTTCTATATTAGATGCGCGCTCCTCAATTCTTAATGCGCGCTCTTCTATTTTAGACGCGCGCTCCTCAATTCTTAATGCGCGCTCCTCGATTTCTAGGGTACGCTCTTCGATTATAGATGTGCGCCCCTTAATTTCAGAAATATCCTTTTGCAGGGGTGCTAGCATGGCCTTCATGGCTAACAGCAGCTCTAGATCGTCCACAAATGCTATTCCCCTTCCATTTTTCTGTAACACCATTATACCTGTTTTCAGTATCATTGTCTAGTATATATTCACGCACAACAGTTGCTGGAATTACAACTAACCACAATAACGAGGCAGGGAAGTTATCCCTGCCCTTTTTGCTTCAATTATTGGATTCAAGTGCTAAATAAATACCCTGTCCTAGTAGCGATCCAAAGAAGATAATGATAATCCATAGCGTTTTGTTTAAGTACTTTGTTCTACTTTTTTTGGAAAGATTTATTAAGCAGTAAACCATAATGGCTATTTGAATTATAACAACGGCAGAAGTTAATATCCACTCCATTTTACTGGCTCCTTTAAATAATAGTATGGTTTCATAAATAATTATACTCGTGTTCTCTATTGTTGTCTAAAGGTAACTGATACCAAATAGGGGGATGAAAAAGAACAGTAATAATGTTTCTTTTCGTCCTATACAGGTCGGCAAGCGCCTGCCAGCAGCCCCTGCGGGTGCGGGGGTGAGAATTGGAAGTCGTTAAGAGGGTTTTCAACGATTTCGAGGAATAATAATAGTTAAAGCCTACCGCGATAACGCGATAGGCTTTATTCATTGTAGTGGTAATCGGCTGGCTGCTGTTTCCGCCATCCTGATTACAAAACA
Organism: Acetanaerobacterium elongatum; assembly: GCF_900103835.1. Classification (GTDB taxonomy): domain Bacteria; phylum Bacillota; class Clostridia; order Oscillospirales; family Ruminococcaceae; genus Acetanaerobacterium; species Acetanaerobacterium elongatum. The sequence continues at coordinate 91,429 of NZ_FNID01000009.1, forward strand.
ATAACCCGCACAAACATAACATCTGTGCGGGTTTTTGGAGCTGATGGCCCGATTCGAACGGGTGACCTCTTCCTTACCAAGGAAGTGCTCTGCCGACTGAGCTACATCAGCATATTTAAAATTGGCGACCTGAAGGGGGCTCGAACCCCTGACCTCTAGCGTGACAGGCTAGCGTTCTAACCAACTGAACTACCAGGCCTAATATGGCAGGGGCAGAAGGATTCGAACCCTCGGCACGTGGTTTTGGAGACCACTGCTCTACCAGCTGAGCTATACCCCTAAATGTTTGGTGGGCCTTCAGGGACTCGAACCCCGGACCAACCGGTTATGAGCCGGTGGCTCTAACCAACTGAGCTAAAGGCCCCTGTAATATATAACGCCGATAGTAATCCGGCTAAGTATTCAATTGGCTCCCCAAGTTGGACTCGAACCAACGACCCTGCGGTTAACAGCCGCATGCTCTACCGACTGAGCTATTGAGGAATATATAACCTCACAGGCTCGAAGTGGAATATAAGAAAGCCGGATGAGGGATGATTAAATTTGATTGATACCAACCCTTTGTAGAGTTGGTATCAGTCGTTTTGTGGAGCCGGCACCGACCTATCTTCCCGGGCAGCTTCCCGCCAAGTATTTTCGGCACTGATGAGCTTAACTTCTGTGTTCGGAATGGGAACAGGTGGGACCTCATCGTCATAAGCACCGGCTGAAGAGTGATGAAGGATAAACTTCTCAACCCA
>NZ_FNID01000031.1 GCF_900103835.1 Acetanaerobacterium elongatum
CATTTCACAACAAACTCGAAAAAGCTGGTATGACGCAAAGCATGTCCCGTGTGGCACATTGCATCGACAACGGTCCTATGGAAGGATTCTGGGGCATTTTGAAACGCGAACGCTATTACGGTCGGAGATTCACCAGCAAGCAGAAACTTATTCAGATGATTGAGAGTTACATCAGCTATTACAACACCCGGCGTGTGCAACGCAACTTGGGTGTTCTGACACCGTTAGAGAAATTTAATCTCTACTTCGCTGCATAAAAAGCGACCAGTGGTTTTGTTCACCACTGGTCGGGAAAATTTTATGTTTTTTCGCTGTCCTCTTGACGGGATGCAGTTCATTTATCGGGGTGTGCCTCTTTCATTATTTCTTATAGGTTACTATCATCGATTTTGACATCTTCTTCCCCAACAGAAAAAAGAGATTACCAAACAGCTGCTTATGTATCGGCAGTGGGATTTGCGGGGCATATGCCCGGTGTATAAGTCCTGTCTCTTCCCAAAACACACCGTCCTGATAAGCGTATTCTGTGCCCGGCTTATAGGCATAGCTCATACCTCGAAACAGATTAAAAGGTATCAGTGTTCCCAGTGTGGGGGAACGCAGTTTTTTACCGGCCAGTGCCTCGTAAAACTGTTTGGCAATCTTGTTTGTTTGCTTACGGTGTTGGTTTGTAGGCTTGTAATCGTTCCAGCTGACGGCGGCTACCGGAAGCAGATAGCAACGGTTAAAGCCCCATGATCTTGCTGCTCCTGCCAGATATTCAGCCGCATTTTTAGCTCCAACCGCGCCGGTGGTTGTAAGGATAAGCGCCAGCTTTGTAAAGTACCGGGGGCGATGCTGTATAAAGCAGAAATGGTCCACCAGGTTTTTCATGAGTGCCGGAAGCTGCATGTTATAGGTGGGAAACGAAAAGATTACACCGTCACTCTGCTCGATGCCATCGATGATGGGTTGTATAATGGTATTGTGCGGGCAATAGCTGTGTCCTTTTCGAAAACAGAGGCTGCACCCTAAGCAAAACGGCAGGCTGCAATCCCTGAGCCGAATCTCCTGAAACTCTGCCCGTGCATCCAGTTCAGCCAGCTCCTGCTTTGCCAGCTCCTGCAGCTTGTAGGTGTTGCCGTTATGGGCGCTGCCGTTAATAATCAGATATTTCATAGCCTTAGCCTCCATGCCCCTTCATGATATTGTTGACGTAATAGTCTAAGAGTTTATCTCTTTCTTCTTTATTGCAAAAGTCGCAGGCAAACAGTTCTTTGCATAGCTCTTTGCGTAAGAACAACGACTGGAGGATAAAGACAAGCTCAAATGCCAGCAGCCTTTTCTCGCTTTCATCTATTGCCAAGCCCTGCATACAACGCATAAAACCGTGCGCTGACCTCGTGGTGTTATCCACAAGCTGCGGATGATTGCAATCGCCAATAATGGAGATACGCGATACAGACGGGTTTTGTATTAAAAAATCGGCAACCAGCTTCACAACCGCCTTTACCCTCTCTATCCCCCCCATGTTCCCCATTGCCGGCGGCTTAAATGAACCGATAACATCGCCGATAATTCTTTGAACACAGATCTCGATAAGATTCTCTTTGGTTTGAAAGTGATAATTCACCAGCCCTACACCAATCCCCGCCTTTTCAGCTATGGCTCGCGTAGTGATTTCGTCGATATTGCCGCCACTGCTTTCAATCAGCTGTGTAGTAACCGCAATGATTTTTTCTTTTACTTGGTCTGACTTCTTCATAGTATTGCCTCACACTTTTGAACATTGATTTGAACGTTGTTCAATTTAATTGTAACATTCCTTGCACGAATAGTCAACAACAAAAACGGTAGCATTATCCTTGCGGACATAGCTACCGCTTTAACCAAAGCACAATCATTTTACATATTGAATTCTAATAAACCTTCTCAATACTACCGATAACAATATATCCAAGACGGCGATTGATGTATTCTATGCTGAAATCTTCATACCACTGCATTATGCTCCAATTTTCAAGGGCTTGATAATCAGGATGCTCCGGGTTGGCCAGAATATCAAGATATTCCATATACCCGCCCACTCCGCCGACATCCTCCGGCGGAGCGTTTCCTTCACCCATAATGCAAACGGGAAAATTCTTATCGTAGTTATCCACTATACCATTCACTTTTATCGCATGTTCCCAAAAGTCACCCATGTCATAGGTATAGGTAAAGCCTTCACAACTGCCTATACAATCTGATAGTACCTTTTCGGCTGCGAATAAAGTTTTTTCGTTAGCATCAAAGGAATACAATTCCTCTGAATCAGCAACCAACCTTAAATGTCCCTGCTGTCTGCTGAATATTTCAAACTCATACAGATGGCGGTTTCTCCAGCCAAAAGCAACCTGTAAGACCTGGTGCACCCGCTCAAAGGTAAAGCAATCCGGTATCAGTAAACGCCGCCATGCGGTATACCTCTGCAAATCTAGTGTAACGGTTAAATCTACCGCTTTAACGCTAAAGATATTATCGCCATAGCTTTGCCTAAAATCGCTGAAAAACAGTCTATACGGATAATTGAAATCTTTGCCAAACCCCGAAACAAAGTCTTCATTTATTTTGGAAGTAACATTCGGCTGCGATAAACTGCCAGGCGTTAGTTCATCATAGAAATTCTCCGACAACATCACTGCCCTATTCATCCGGGCAATAGAACGTTTGTCTGAAAGTTTTATGTAGTGCACCTCACTATCGTGGGGTACATACCGTTCAACCAATTCAGGACGAATACCATAGCGAAGCAGGGTAGCTCTCAATTCGTCAAGAAAAATACTTGAAAAATGATCAAAGTCTTTAATCTTCATTCCATACAACACGAAACCAAAACGGTTGCTGTCACATACAGCCACGACTGCTTTACGCCGGTTTATGGTAACCACATTAGCGCTCCAACGGAAAAACGGGTTGGAGTCAGGTTCTCCGGCCAAAGGCTTAATTTCCAGTTCTTCGGCAAGTTTTTTACTGCACGCAATTATCATTACTTGTATCCTCCCTATCCAACTCTAAGTGCAACCCCGTTATATAACAATAATATCCTCTCCTCCACCGGTGATGCAGCGGCCACCCTCTGAAGTTACCACATAGGTGTCTTCCACACCCACCATTCCTACACCCGCTACACCCTTCTTGGGTTCAAGCGCAAGCAGCATGTTTTCGGCAAGAGGAGTATCAAAACCCTTGGCGATAACCGGCATCTCGTCGATATGCAGCCCGATACCGTGGCCCAGGAACTTTACCTGCCTGCTGCCATAGCCCATGAAGTTGCGCTTGAAATCATCCGAAAGCCCCTCCATTATGGTTTGATAGAGCTTTGAGGGAATCGCTCCGGGCTTTAGCTGCTCAGCCAATCGCTTCTGCACCTCCTTGCAGCCGCAGTGCGCCATGATGGTTTCTTTGTTGGGTTTTCCGCCAAACATATATACCTGTGTTTTATCGCTGTGGTACCCGTTTACCGCAAAGGCGATGTCGATGAACACAAGGTCGCCCTTTTTGAGCCTGCGCTCGCGATTGCCGCCGAGCGGAGAGGCCGGGTACATCCCTTTCGCACCGCCGGGGCCATCGAAGCTCGTTGGGTAGAGCGAATTCTCGCCAAAGCCCACCTGCCCCACCACCATCTCGGTTTGGAACATGGCAAAGCGGCTGATGCCCTGATATTCATGCTTGACCATCTGCTCATACAGCTCAGCCACCAAATCGGCCTCACTCATGCCTTCTGTGAGCATTGCTGGTACGATTTCGGTAAGCAGCTTGTGGTGGCGGCTGCCCGAATACTCTGACCAGTAAAGCTCGTAGGGGGTTTTAACCGCACGCACAAAGAGCAATGTCTTATCCAGTGAGCCGACAGATGCAAAGTTAAAATACTTCTTTAACCGCTCTAATATGCCAACGGTAACCACCTCGGTTTCAAGGTAGGTTTCGCCGCACTGTGCCCCCGCAAGCGCCGCGGCATCACGGTAGCCCTCCATTGAGTATATCATGGGCAGCGGCGATTCATTCTTTGCCCGCTCCAGGCTTCGACGCACCATGTAGAATGCCTCGCCCCCGCGCTTAATCATCAGCAGCGCATCCTGCATGGTGCCGGTGAAGTAATACTGGTTTACCTTGCTTAGGATAATAGCGGTTTGCCAGTTCGGATGCCCGGTATCCATGGCCGTGCGGAAAGCGTCAAGACGGGATTCAAGCTCGGTAATAGACGGGGTAATGTTCATGGGTACCTCCTGCAATTTCATGTTCTACTATAGAGTTAGTATATCTCAGCCCTGCCGAATTCGCAACTAAAGCACGCCGTGAAGTAGGTGAAAACGAAAACGTTATTACACAGATTTACAAAGCAGATGGGGTGTGGTATGATTCTTTTAACAATTTCTTCACATTTAAACGACTTATGTGCTTTTCGGTTTGCCGAAACCACACAACCCGCAGAAAGGAATGGATTTAATGGAGGATTTTAAAAACAGTGCGCTGATGTTTGGCCTGGGTACATTTGTCGCAGTATTTGTGATAGCTCAGTCGGTGTTCTTTCTTGTTAAGGCAGTAAAACGAGGCAAGGAATTGGGGATTGCGGGTTCCACCATGAAAAAAACCGCAATTTCGTCGGCCATCTTCTCCATAACGCCTTCCATTTCAATATTGCTTGCACTGATTACACTTTCAAAGGCGCTGGGTGTTGCGCTGCCGTGGATACGTTTGAGCGTTTTAGGGGCTGTTACATATGAACTCCCCGCTGCGGAGGCTGCGGCCAACGCCTTCGGGCTTTCAATTACCGGCAATATTACCGATATTAAGGTGTTTGCGGCGATTATCTGGGTAATGACAAGCGGATGTATCACACCGCTGGTTATCATCCCCCTGTTTTTAAAGAAACTGCGCGGCGGGCTTAATTTAATGAAGAAGCACGATGAAAAGTGGGGAGATATCTTTATTACCGCCATGTTTTTAGGTATGATTTCGGCCTTTTTGGGTATGGGAATCTCAAACGGGCTTCTTTCAGTGCTCACCCTTATCAGCTCGGCCGTTATTATGGCTGTGTGCGGCCTGCTGATTAAAAAGTGCGGAGCGGAATGGCTTAGAAACTACGCGCTACCGTTTAGCATGATCGGTGCAATGGCGCTGGCAATCCTGTTTAATAAAGTCGTATAAACTCTCTTGGATTAAGGCGCAGCTTGAAGCGTGCGAGAAAGGAATTAGTAACGATGAATAGAAGCTATGAAGATTCTATACACTTTTGGGGACGCACCTGGATGATCGCCGCGCTGATTATGATGTTCAGTGTGCCGCTTGGCTTCTGCCTGTTTTACAATACATGGCCCGACCCTATCAAGGTATTGCAGGGGCTGCTGGGGGTTGCCCCGATATTCTGGACGGTATGCGCCATAGAGGTATTTACCTATGCGCCTATGCTTGGGGATGCCGGAACCTACCTAAGCTTTGTAACCGGTAATGTAACCAGCCTTAAGGCGCCCTGTGCCCTATCGGCGATGGAAGCCGCCGACGTAAAGCCGGGCAGTGCACAAGGGGAGGTTATCTCAACCATTGCGATTTCGGTATCCTCTATTGTAACCACCCTGATTATCGTGTTGGGTGTTGTTCTGCTTATCCCGCTCACCCCGATACTGGAGATGCCTGCATTAAAGCCCGCGTTTGATAACATCCTGCCCGCACTGTTCGGCGGTTTGGGAGTGGTATATATCTCGAAGAACTTCAAGGTTGCGCTGGCCCCGCTGGTTGTAATGGTGGCATTGTTTATCTTTGTGCCGTCGCTTACCGGCTCGGTGGGCATTCTGGTGCCGGTTGCGGCGCTCATCGCAATCGGCGTTGCAAGAATATTGTACAAAAAGAACCTGCTATAAAATCAATCTGCCTGCTCATTTAGAATTTTGAAAGGGATGACATAAGAATGGATTACAGTCGGGCAGTGGAATCTCTGGCTAAAATGATTACATTTAAAACCGTTTCGGTAAGGAACAATCCTGAAGCAAATAAAACGGAGTTTGCGGCTTTTCGCAATTATCTGAGGCAGCGTTACCCCAATGTGTTTGCGCACAGCACCTACGAGGAGATTGGCAACAGCGGCCTGTTGTTTACTATAAAGGGTGGCGGCGGGAGTGCCCCTTCTGTGCTGATGGCGCACTACGATGTGGTGGAGGAAGGCGGCACATGGCAAAAACCGCCCTTTGACGGTGTGATAAAGGATGATGTGCTGTGGGGCCGTGGTACACTGGACACCAAGGTTACCCTATGTGGTATACTGGAGGCTGCCGAGCAGCTGCTTGGCCAGGGCTTTACCCCTAAAAGCGACCTGTACCTTGCCTTTTCGGGGGATGAGGAGATTATGGGCCCCTCCGCGCCTGCAATCGTAGATGTATTGGAGCAGCGCGGAATACGGCCCAGCCTGGTGGTAGACGAAGGCGGCGCAATTGTTTCGAATATGTTCCCCGGTGTGAAGCAGCAATGTGCGGTAATCGGCATCGCCGAAAAGGGTTCGGCAGACTTTATGCTCACTGCGACATCCAAATCGGGGCATGCGTCTGCACCGCCAAAGGTTACTGCCGTAGGTGCTGTGGCGAAGGCGGTTTGCCGCGTGGAAGCCCACCCCTTTAAGCAGCGCCTGATTCCGCCGGTGCGCAGTATGCTTTCGTATTTAGGCAGCCGCTCTGAAAACGGCGCAGTGAGGCTTTTGTTTACCAATCTGTGGCTAACCGCCCCCCTGGTAAAGCTTATCTGCCGGATAAGCGGCGGCGAGCTTGCGGCCATGACCAGAACCACCTGTGCCTTTACCATGGCAAGCGGCAGCAAGCAGGCCAATGTGCTGCCCAAAACCGCGTCGGCCACAGCAAACTTCAGGATATTGCAGGGTGATACCGTTGAGAGCACCATCCGGCGAATTCAGAAGCTTGCGGGTGAGGAGATTACCGTTACGAAGGTTTATGCCTCGGAGCCGTCTAAGATCTCGCTGATGGACAGCCGGTATGACCTGCTTGCTGAAACCATCCGGGAATCCTGGCCGGATACACTGGTTACCCCGTACCTGATGATGGCCTGCTCGGATTCCCGACACTTCTGCCGTATCTCTGACCATGTGTACCGCTTTACCCCGCTGCACCTTTCAAAGGAGGCCCGCGGTTTAATCCATTCGGAAAATGAGCGGATATCCATCACCATGATTGACGAATGCGAGGCGTTCTATTCCCGCCTGATTCAACGGCTGTAAATAATGGGCAGACATCCTCTTTAGTATCCAGCAACAAAGTACACCCTCCCGATACCTGCTGTTTCGTGGGGGTGTTATACGATGAGAATTATTCTTTGATTTTATAGTAATAAAAAAGAATCAACCACACAACGGAATCTCTTCCGACAGTATGGTTGAGCATTTAGCTTTTTTACCGGATAGTTTTATAGCGTCGTAACAAATTTAACCGAGTACAAGTCGCACATGATGCGCGCGTGAGAGATATAATCCTCAAGTACAAAGTAGTTGGTTCCTACCTCGCGCAGGATACCGGTTTTATCAGTATAAAAGCCTGTACCCAGAATAAACTCCGCCCTTACGTTCTTACCAATATTGGCTGCCAGGTACCCCGGGATATATGACCTGTCGGTTGCGGGAGGCGGGCCCTGCTCGCTCATCATGGAGGTTGTGCCCATCATGGTAGTTCCCTGCGTGCCTGCCATCGGGGTTGAACGCATGCCCGCCATTGAAGAACCGCCGGAGCTCATTTCGGGGGAATCTTCCATATCGGGGGACGGGAAGGTTCGCCGATACGGCGCGTTGTTCGGGTTGGATGAACCGGTACCCAATACCCGGTTATCCGACCAATTATAGTTGCTGTTCATAACTGTGACCATTCCTTTCCGACGCTTGCGCCGGAAAAGCACAAAGCGTCATAAAAAATCGCGATGCGGCTTTGCCGCAGGAGAAGTTATACTCCGACAGCAATTTTTTTAGTATGAAAAATACATTTTCAAACTTACCACCATTTTAGGTTTCAGAATAACCCTCTGTCGGGTTATAAAAGCAGTGTTTATTTATTCTTGTAAACCAATATCCGTTCTTGTTATAAGGGAAAAAGTTCGGGCACTTGGGGTTAAAGGGGTTCATGTACCAAAGAGCGTCAGCGCCTGCACCGCTGTGTATACCACCATTAATCGCCCAATCGGCAACCTGATAGTGTATGTCGTCGGGCGACATAGCCCATACATTCTGCGGGTTGGGCTGCCCGCCAAGCACGGTTTTCATGCACGAAAACTCACACATCTGCTCGATTACCTTGCGAAGGTTGCCTTCACATACACGATGGTACTCGCCGTAATCCACCCGCACGCGGTTCATCACTACGGTGGCCACGGCCTTCATGCCTGATTCCCCTTCTCCACCCGCCTCGCATTTTATCAGTCTTGCAAATAATTCGCGAGTATCCATTGCTGTGGTCATCCCTTCCTAAACGGCAAGTTACATTTCGCACTCACTATTACTTTATTCCCGCGCGCCAAACCTGTGACGGATTTTATATGAAAAAGTGCGACAGTTTATGATATTTTAGGCCACGCAGGATTAAAAATGTAATGCTTTTTGGGATGTTATTTAAAAATTTCTTCAATAGTTCAACATAAACCCAACACATATAGTCACTAGAATAGCCTTATACTGATCTCGATTATAATCAGCTACATCAACCAACCAAAATACTTATAAACTTGTGCCGGTATATGTACGGCGAAAGGAGCTGCAAATGAACACCGCTATTATCATTCCTGCATTAAACCCCGACGATAAGCTCATACGGCTTGTTGAAGGTATTAAGCACACCGGCGACAGTGCCATTATTATTGTGGATGACGGCAGCAAGCTGAGTTGCAATTCTATTTTCACAAAATTAGAGTACAACCTTGGCTGTATTGTGTGCCGGCACGCCGAGAATAAGGGCAAGGGCGAGGCACTGAAAACCGGTATTCGCCGTGCAATCAGCGAATTCCCCGAGCTGAGCGGTGTTGTTACCGCCGATGCCGATGGGCAGCATCTTCCGGCAGATATTCTGCACATTGCCCAAGCGCTGACTAAGCACCCTCACAGCCTGATTCTTGGAACACGCGATTTTTCTTCTGACAACGTACCGTTTAAAAGCCGCTGGGGCAATCGCATTACCTCGCTGGTGTTTATGCTGGGCACAAAAACCCTCTGCCGTGATACGCAAACCGGCCTGCGGGGCATACCCGCCTCTCTGCTGGACTTCTGCCTGAATGTACCCGGCAGCCGTTTTGAATATGAGATGAACATGCTCACTACGGCGGCGCATAAGCGTATACCCTTTGTGATGCTGCCAATCTCCACGGTTTATTTAGAGAACAATCAATCCTCTCATTTTAACCCGATTAAGGATTCCTTCCGAATCTATGTGAATATTCTGAAGTTTGGCATCTCCTCGCTGTTCTGCGCGATTGCAGACCTTACCCTTTTCAGCCTGTTTGCGTACTGTCTGTTCGGGCAGACATCCACAGGGATATTTACCTCTACCATTATGGCGCGCTGCCTTTCGGGCGGGATGAACTTCGCCATTAATAAGAGGTGGTGCTTTGAAAGCGAGGGGAACCATTTTACCCAGGCGCTAAAATACTTCGTGCTCTTCTGTGCGCAGATTCTGTTAAGCTCCACCTTCGTAACCCTGTTTTCAAAGCTTCCAATCAATCTTACTGTATTAAAGATGCTGATTGACGGCGCGCTTTTTGTGTTGAGCTATTTTGTGCAGAGCAGGTTTATCTTTAAGGATGAAACCTCCGCCGACGAGAACTAACAGAAAGGGCAGTCTTATGAAAAACATCTTCAAAAAGCCTTTTCGATGGGCGATATTTTATTCCCTTGTTATGGCCGCCGCCGTTACCTTTGTATTGATGGATACCTTTGTAATTGAACAGACGGGTACCCCCATGGTTACAGCCTCCCTTTCCGCACGAGAGGTTAAGACCGACAGCGAAAGCCAAAGTACATCCGGTGCGGTTACCAATGAGCAGAGCACTATAAATCAAGCAGCATCAACCCCGGACAATGCGGTTATCACCGAAAACTCCTATAAGGATGATAATATTCAGATTACCATTGATACGGTGCGCAAATATGATACCACCCTGTATGTGGCCGACATTCAGGTTTCCAGCGCACAATACCTGAAGACCGCTTTCGCAAAGGGCACCTATGGGCGGAATATCAAGCAAACCACCTCGGACATGGCCGAAAGCAACAACGCCATCTTTGCCATTAACGGGGATTATTACGGGTTTCGCGACTACGGGTTTGTAATCCGCAACGGGGTACTCTACCGCAACACACCGAACCCGTCTGGCACCGGCGAGGCGATGATGATTGACAAGGACGGTAATCTTTCGATTGTAAACGAGCAGCAGAGTGACGCGCAGGCCCTTGTGGATTCCGGTGCATGGCAGGTGCTGTCGTTCGGGCCCGCTTTGGTTAACAACGGCAAGATTACCGTGGACGAAAACACCGAGGTTGGCAAGGCGATGGCAAGCAACCCGCGCACGGCAATCGGGCAGATTTCGCCGCTGCACTACATTGTGATTGTATCGGACGGTCGCACAAGCGAAAGCGCGGGGCTTTCCCTGCTGCAGCTGGCGCAGGAATTCAGCGAAAGGGGCTGCACCGTGGCCTATAACCTAGACGGCGGCGGTTCCTCCACCATGTGGTTTAACGGCAAGGTGGTTAATGTTCCCGCAAACGGAAGATCCTCTTCGCAAAGGAGTGTGAGCGACATTGTCTACCTCGGCTATTAAAGGGCAGCATAACAGCAGACATTTTCGCAAGACGATGCTTGTGTATTTAGCCATTTCGGTATTCTGCATTGTTTTTGACCGCATTTACGCCCTCTTTGGGCATGGGGTGTACTCCGCTTCGATGTCGCTGATGTTCCTTTACCCGCTGCTGGGCGGCGCGCTGCCGTTTTTGCTGCTGTGGCAGTTTGCTCCGCAAGAGGATTCGGTAAGCCATTACCGGCTGTATTATAACTGCTACAACTCCGGCATCGCGGCACTGACGGTGCAAAGCCTGCTCAACGGTATCTTTGAGATTGCCGGTACGGCCTCACGCTATCTGATTGTCTTTGTGGTGTGCGGCTGGGTTATGGTAGCGGCGGGGCTGGTTTTATATCTGATGGGGCTTTATCGGTATTATAGCGGGAGTAAATTAAAAAGTTAAAACATGATAAAAGAAAGAACCCACATCCGAAAAGGGTGTGGATTCTTTCTTAATATACAGGGTGTTAATTCCAGCTTTGCAGCTCAAGAATGTTGCCTTCAATATCGGCTGCATAAACAAAGGTGGCTTTTCTGCCGTCTGCATAAGTCGCATGCACCAGTTCGCCAAGCTGCCCGCCACCGGCTGCAAGAACCTGCTTCAGGGTTTGCTCCACATCATCCACCTCAAACGCCAGATGAGCTATACCACACTGATTGACAGCGTGGTGATTCGTTGTAACCATAGAATCGTAAGAGAATATCTCAAGCGTCGGGTGTTTATCGTCATATCCGGGCAGGCAAAGGTGCTCCCCTACAATATGAGCGTTTGGCACACCGGTCATCTGATCCAGCCAATCACCTTGAATATCTCTGGTTTCGCCAATGCTTTTGCATTGCAAGGCGGTTTTGTAGAAATCTATCAGCTTAGCCGCGTCTTTCGCGATGATATTTGCATGGGCAAAACGAAACATAATGTATTGGCCTCTTTTCAATGCTAATTAGTATATGTAAAAAGGATGTCATACAGACAGACTGTATGGCATCCTTTTTGGCGGAGAAGGAGGGATTTGAACCCTCGCGCCAGTTACCCGGCCTACTCCCTTAGCAGGGGAGCCTCTTCACCACTTGAGTACTTCTCCATTTGGTGAAAATGTTTTATTATATATGCTCAATGGCAAAGCCCTTGTGCGCCCCGCCTTAAGCTTTTTAAGCGAATGGCGGAGAGGAAGGGATTCGAACCCTTGGTTCTTTCGAATCACTGGTTTTCAAGACCAGCTCCATAAACCGCTCGGACACCTCTCCAATTATGACGAAGATTATGATACCACAACTTGAGGCGACAGTCAACACCAAAATACCGATTTCCTATAATTTTTACCGGGCCCGACTTTCAAAAAGAGCATCGAGCCCGGCTGCACAGGCGTTACAAATCAGCAGTTGTGCCCTCTCGGCCAATGATAGTTTTTTAATCGTACTAGAATAAAATCCGCTTGCCGAGCTTGCCGCTGTCGTAGATGGCGCAGATCATCTTCTGGGTTTCAAGCGCCTCCTCGCCGGTGATATCCGGCTGAGTGTTCTTTTGTAAAGTACCGTAGAAGTTCTCGATCTGCTTAACGTGGCTTACACCCCAATACTGCTTCTGCTCACCGTAGTGGAATACCTCGTTGGGGTTTTTATCGGCTATCAGGGTTCGGCCGTCGTTAAAGCTGATGGTGGCCTTTTCGCCAACCAGCGTTGCCGTACCCTTCTGGCAGTGCAGCTCCAGCTCTATGGGGGCGTCGGTGGTGTAATAGTTGATGGCAAAGAACGCGGTAAGGATGCCATTTTTAAACTTTATTACCCCTTCGGCGGAATCCTCCACCTCTATGGTGGTGTGGGCACGGTTTGCGATAGAGGCGTCTACATACTCCAGCTCGCCGCCCACAAACCAGCGCATCAGGTCAAGGGTATGGATGGCCTGGTCGATGATGACGCCGCCGCCCTCCTTATCCCATGTACCCTTCCAGTCGCTCTTTTGATAGTAGTCGTCGGAGCGGTTCCATGTAACCGACAGCTTGCCGGAGAAAACCTTGCCCAGCATGCCGCTATCCAAAGCGCTTTTGATAAGCACCGAGCCGGGATTGTAGCGGTTCTGGAAGATCACCCCGAGGGTAACCCCGTTTTGCCGTGCGGTTTTAACCATCTCAACCGCGTCGGCGTAATCGATGGACATCGGCTTCTCGCAGAGGATATGTACCCCATGCTCCGCGGCATAGATGGCCATGGGTGCATGCTCGAAATGCGGCGTGCAGATGTGAATTACCTCGAGCTGCTCAGCTTCAATCATCTGCCGGTAATCGGTATATGCGCGGCAGTTAAATTCCCGCGCGCGCTGCTGGGCAAGCTCGGGCTTACTGTCGCATACCGCAACGAGCTCGCAGCAATCCAAATCTCTCACCGGAGCGGCGTGCATGGGAAAGATGTTCCCGCAGCCGACAATTCCTACTCTATACTTCATTGGTTAGTTACTCCTTTGAATGTTCTAGTAGTTTAAATCTTGTAGTTCTGAGTATGATGATAGCGCAAATTGTCGCCGCCGTCAACGATGGTTTACGCCCACCACATACCGCCCTTATCCTCTTTGATCAGTACCTCCTGCAGAATTGCAATCGCCTTGGTTAACCCCTCATTCGGGCTCATAAGGCTGTCCTCATGCTCGATACTGATGACGTAGTCGTAGCCTACCATGCGCAGCGCGCTGATAATGTCTTTCCAAACCTGATAATCGTGCCCGTAGCCTACGGTGCGGAACACCCACGAGCGCGCGGCCTCGTTACCGTAGTGGCCGGTATCCAGCACACCGTTTACGGCGGTGTTGTAAGGGTCAATCCTGGTATCCTTCGCGTGGAAGTGGAAGATGCAGTCGCCCAGTTCACGAATAACGCGCACCGGGTCCATCCCCTGCCAGAACAAATGGCTCGGGTCGAGGTTCGCGCCGATTTCGGGGCCTACCGCCCTGCGCAGACGCAGCATCGAGGCTGTGTTATACACGCAGAAGCCCGGGTGAAGCTCGAGGGCTATCTTGTTCACACCATGCTGCTTTGCGAAGGGTACAAACGCCTGCCAGTATGGGATAAGCACCTCGTTCCACTGCCACTCCAGCACTGTCGAGAAGTCATCCGGCCACGGGCAGGTTACCCAGTTGGGGTAAAGGGACTGCTCGCTGTCGCCGGGGCAGCCGGAGAAGGTGTTAATCTGGGCAACACCCAGCTTTTCAGCCAGCAGCACGCAGCTTCTAAGGTCGCTGTCAAACGCCCCCGCAATCTCCTTATTGGGGTGAACGGGGTTGCCGTGCACCGAGAGCGCCGAGATCTGCAGACCATACTTATTGATAGTATCCTTAAACCGTTTGAGCGCCGCCTCGTCCTTCAGCAGCACATCGGGGTTACAGTGTGCACGCCCCGGGTAGCCGCCGCAGCCGATCTCCACCATCTCTGCGCCCTTGGACTTTAGGTAAGCAAGGGCATCCTCCAGCGGCTTATCGCCAAGCAGAACCGTAAATACGCCTAGTTTCATTGGTTTTCTTCCCTTTCTTTCACCTGTTAAAAGTTAACACAGATATGGTTGTAGCTGTAGGAGATATCGGTAAGCCCGTCCGGTATTGGATTGTCGTTTTCAATAATGTTTAAAATGTTCAGTTCCTTGGCCAGCTGATAAACCCGTTTGCAGGGAGCTGTTCCCCTGCCGATGGCTGCGGGGTAGCCGCCCGTACCGTCCTTCAGGTGTATCTGCGTGATACGCATACGGTTTTTGCGCATGAATTCGGCAACGTCCTCGCCTGCGGTAAACGCCCAGAAGGTATCCAGCTCCAGCTGAACCTCGGTTTTAGTCAGCAGCTCGTCTATGGCACGAATGCCGTCGATAATTTCAAACTCCTGCACATGATTATGGTAGCACAGGGTAAGCCCTAACTGCCGTACCTTTGGCAGTACGGCATTGATACGTTTCACCAGTGCATCAATGTCTGCCCTCGTGTGCATCTCGGCATACGGTATTACAATAACCTTGTTATGTATGGATTTATTGTAGGCTGCTGTTTCGGCAAGGTGCTGCTCCAGTTCCTCCAGCCCGATATGCGCGCCACAGGGCGTAAGGCCGTATCTGTTCAGCAGCTTCTCCATCTCTTTTGCGGGGATACCGCCAAACCCGGCAAACTCCACCGAGGTAAAGCCCACCTGTGATGCCTGCCGGAGCATATTCTCAAAGTCTTTTTCAGCTTCATCGCGCAGGGTGTAAAGCTGTAAACCCAATTGTCTTCTAATCATGATGATTTTCCTTTCTCGCACTTGCTCGCAAGCGCCAATAGTTCTAGTCAAACATCACCGGTCTTCCCGTTTTGGCGGATTCATAGATGGCCTCGAGAATCTGTGTAACCACAAACGCCTGCTCGGGAGTTACGGTAAGCGGCGTACCTTTAGTTATGGCATTATAAAACGTCTGCGCCTCAATATCCTGCGGCTCCTGAGTGCTGCCATCAAAAAAGGCAACGCCCTGCTGGTTCAGGTCGGGGTGCTCCTCTACCAACGAGTTGTATTTTACATAGTTAAGTCTTAAACCGCTGTTCATATCGGCGCCTGCCTTGGTACCGCAGAGACTGGTCTGGGCCTCGCCGACATCCAGTGAGTTTAATGCCCAGCTGGATTCCAGATGAATGGTTGCACCGTTTTTCATGGTGATAAAGCCAAATGCGGAATCCTCTACCGTATACTCCTGCGGGTTCCAATCGCCCCACGCGTTGGCGGTTTGTGTTTGGCCACCCAGCTTTTTATAAACGCTACCCACCACCATCTTGGGCTCGTAGTTATCCATCATCCAAAGCGTAAGGTCAAGCGCGTGGGTGCCGATATCAATCAGCGGCCCGCCGCCCTGTTCAAATTCATTCAGGAACACGCCCCAGGTGGGTACCGCCCTGCGGCGGATGGCGTGCGCCTTGGCGTAATAGATATTCCCCAGCTCGCCGTTCAAGCATGCCTGTTTTAGATAGGTGCTATCGTTACGGTAGCGGTTTTGATAGCCGATGGTAAGAAGCTTACCGGTCTCCTTTGCGGCGTTTAGCATCTCTTTCGCTTCAGCGGCGGTTTTAGCCATAGGCTTTTCACACATCACATGCTTGCCTGCATGCAGGCTGTCTACCGTAATAAAGCTGTGCGAGCGGTTGGGCGTACACACATGCACGGCTGTGATGCTTTCATCATTTAACAACTCCCGATAGTCGGTATAAACTTTGGCATCCGGCGTGCCGAACTGCTGCTTTGCCAAAACGGCCTTTTCCTCAATAATATCGCAGAATGCCGTCATTTCAACATTACCCAGCTTTTTAAGCGCGGGCATATGCTTGTTGTTTGCGATACCACCACAACCGATAATACCTACCTTTATCTTTTCATTCATTAAAATATCCTCCCTGCATTGCGTATGTGAAATCGATTACACGAGCTGTGAACAAATAACCGATTACGAAAATCGGTTTACCTCATATTAGCATAGCAAAGAATAAATATCAAGCTAAAACATCAAAAACCAAACCGACAGAATGCTTAATTTTTCCGACATTGTTTTGTAGATAAGCAATAGTTTTATAAAAACTAAAAAGATTTATGTTGATATTCACAGATAATCATGGTAAAATAGCTGCATAGCTGTAAACGTTTTCAATTATAGGGTTTGGAGAAGAAGACAGGTAAAACGTCCAACTTAAACTACAGGTAAACTGCACCGGAAAGGGATGGTCATAACATGGCTACCTTAAAGGATGTTGCAAAGCTGGCGGGGGTTTCGGTTGCAACGGCATCCCGCGTGCTGAACAAGAATAAGAATGTTTCTCCCGAAAACTACGACGCAATCATGAGCGCAATGAAAACCCTCAACTACACCCCAAATTATCTGGGGCGCAGCCTGCGTATGAGCAGCAGCAAAAAGATTCTTGTTCTGCTGCCCTCACTTGCCAACCAGTTCTATTCACACATTGTTTTGGGGATAGAGGATGTTGCGGGTGCACACAGCTACAGTGTAATGGTAGCCTCTACGCATGGCGATGCACAGATGGAGGAAAACTACTTCAAGCTGTTGTTTACCAAACTGGTGGACGGCATTATCCTGTTTTCAACCATGCTGAGCGAGGTTCGTCTGAATGAGATTGCCGCCTCATACCCCATTGTGCAATGCTGTGAGTATAAAAACGGTGTAAATGCCTCGCGCGTTATCATTAATAACGAGCAGGCCGCCTATGAAGCGGTTTGCCATATCCTTGACTGTGGGCATACCCGTATTGGGCTGATTGCCTCGGGTAATGAACATTTTACCTCTATTGACCGTATTAATGGTTATAAACGGGCTCTTACTGAACATAATATACCGGTAAACAAGGATTATATCGTTCACGCTTATTATAACTCCCATAAGGCCATGGAGTGCTGTGAAACCCTGATGAACCTGCCAACTCCGCCCACCGCGATTTTCTGCATCTCAGACAGTATGGCGGTAGGCGCCATGCGCAAGCTGTATGAAATGGGGCTTCGCGTATGCGAGGATGTGGCTGTGGTTGGGTTTGACAACACCAGTGTCACCGAGTTTTATTCCCCTTCCATTACCACCATTGCCCAGCCGCGGTATGAGATGGGCACCACCGCCATGGAAATGATGCTGCGGAAGCTGGAGGATGTAAACTCCCCCACCGAGTTTGTCACCATGCCGCATCAGCTCATCATACGGCAGTCTACGGTTAAATAATCTTGATAACACAACTTTTTTGAATAAATGCTTCCTGTATTGCAGAATAGCCATCCGTTGTAAACGGATGGCTATTCTGCGTTTGGGAGGTATGTTTACCTAATTTGGAACTGTCGGATAATGCCGTCGGCCATTTCATCGGCCATTCTCATTGCCTGGCTGCGTATGGCATCGAACTGTGCAACCCCGGCAGCGTACTGGCCTGTGAGTATTTGAACCGCCTCGTCCTCCGTCATTTTAAGGTGTTCGTACAGCAGTGTCTGCCATTCCCTGCGCGTCCAGTTGGGGTTAATCCGGCTCAGAAAATCGGCAAGCTCATCGGCGTTTGCATACCATCTTCTGCGCTGTTCCTGCACGGCTGCCGCGTTCTGCGCTTTCGCAGCATTTACCAGCTGACCGGCTATCATCAGATGGTCGGTTAACAGGGTTCTGAATCGTTCGGCATTCTGTTCGCCGTAAAACGGCCTAAGTACATTAGCAAAATCCACAGGGTTGCGCAGTAAACGGTTTGTAACAAACTGCAGGTCTTCAAGATTAAATGCGGTACTTTCAATAAATGACCGTGTCCAAATCACATGATCCATCCACAGGGTATGCAGGGTATTCATCAGCTGCAATTGTCTGGCCGTTATGCCGTTTGCCATTGGTGTATTTGACTGCATATTCTAAAATCATTCCCTTCTCTGCCAAGTTCTGTCTGTGTTCATCAAGGCTTAATACAGTGTATGTTGTGATGGTTGGTTTTGTAATATTAGGGAGATAACCGACTAAACTTTTATTGCCTGCAAAGTGAAGGAATGATATAATTAATTGAATCAAGAAACCCCCATGGAAAGGACACGAACCTACATGAGTAATTTTGCTGCATTCTCTCCTGCCGATATTCTGGTGCCCGCTGTAAAGGAGCCTGAAAAGTGGAGCGTGGTGGCCTGCGATCAATATACCTCCCAGCCCGAATACTGGCGTGAGACCGCTGACATTGTTGGAGATGCGCCGTCTGCGCTGAATCTGGTGTTCCCCGAAATCTACCTCAAGGATGCAGATTTTGACGCGCGCATAAACCGTATTAACGAGCACATGAACCGTTACATGAGCGACGGCATCTTTCGCGGCTACTCCGAAAGCTATTTTTATATAGAACGCACTATGGCAAACGGTAAGGTTCGCCGCGGGCTGATTGGCAAGATTGACCTCACCCAGTATGACTACAATAAGGGTTCGGAAAGTCTTATCCGCGCTACCGAGGGTACGGTGCTTGAGCGTATTCCGCCCCGTGTTAAGATTAGAGAAAATGCACTGCTCGAACTCCCGCATGTGATGCTGCTCATTGACGACAGGGCTGACAAAGTAATGAGCCATGCCGCCGAAAGGAAGGATAAATACGAGCTGGCTTACGACTTCTGCCTGATGCAGAACGGGGGCCGGGTAAGGGGCTGGAAACTGGACGAGTATGCCGAAGCATTTGTTGATGCCGACCTAAAGGATTTAGCAGACCCTGGAGCATTCGAAAAGAAATATGGTGTAACGGGCAAAAAGGTTCTGCAGTTTGCGGTTGGTGACGGAAACCATTCGCTGGCTACCGCCAAGGAATGCTATAACCGACTTACTGCCCACCTCACCCCAGAGGAAGCACTCAACCACCCCGCACGTTATGCTTTGGTGGAGCTTGTGAACCTGCACGACCCCGCGCTGGAATTCGAGGCGATTCATCGCGTGGTGTTTGGTGTTAACCCCGAGCACCTGCTGAATGAACTCTTCAAGCGTTACGAGTGTGTTTATGCCGCCGCCGAAGGGCAGCGCTTTGACTATGTAACCAAGGACAAGTGCGGCACCATTACCGTTAAGAACCCTGCCAGCGCTCTTGCGGTGGGTACGCTGCAGCTGTTTTTAGATGATTATCTTGCACGCTTCGGCGGCAGGATTGACTATATCCACGGCAAGGATGTTACGGAATCGCTTGCGCGGGAGGATGGAAATATCGGCTTTATACTGCCTGCGATGGAGAAGCCCGACCTGTTTAGAACCGTAATACTGGACGGCGCTCTGCCGCGGAAGACCTTCTCGATGGGCGAAGCGTGCGAAAAGCGGTTTTACTTAGAGGCCAGAAGGATACGGTAAGCTACAATTTTAACGAAATCAGATTTAGAAAACGTGTTTAATTAAAATCGGTATTATCGGAGATTATAACGGCTGCCCCTCGCACCTGGCAACCAACGAAGCCATCAGTCACTGTGCCCGCAGCTTATCCATTCAGGCTGATGCTGTTTGGGTTTTCACAGAAGGCTTGGAGCAAAACACCTCAGCCAAGCTGAGCGGTTTTGATGCCTTATGGTGCGCACCGGGAAGCCCTTATAAAAGCATGAATGGCGCCGTTGCGGGAATTCAATTCGCCCGTGAGCATGACTACCCTTTCATCGGAACCTGTGGCGGTTTTCAGCACGCGGTAGTTGAGTATGCGCGGAATGTGCTGAAGATAGAAGAACTTAAGCATGCTGATTTTGACATCTACGCGCCGAACAGCGTTATTACACCGTTAACCTGTTCGCTGATGGGCTTAACCGGAGATGTCCACATTTTGAGCGGCACACAAGTTTCTG
The DNA here is from genome assembly GCF_900103835.1 of Acetanaerobacterium elongatum. GTDB lineage: Bacteria > Bacillota > Clostridia > Oscillospirales > Ruminococcaceae > Acetanaerobacterium > Acetanaerobacterium elongatum. The sequence continues at coordinate 20,139 of NZ_FNID01000031.1, forward strand.
CAATATATAGTGATGTAATAGCCGAGGAGAAATACACCTGCAATTTCGGTGTCAGCGCGGATATAAAAGAAAGACTGGATCGGTCAGGCTTGAAAGTAGTTGGCACCGACGATAACGGTGAAACTCGAATTGTTGAACTGGGCGGTAAGACCTTTTATATAGCAACACTGTTACAGCCGCAGCTCAGTTCTACCCCCGAACACCCCCACCCGCTTATACTGGCATACCTGCGGGCTGCCTTGGCTTTTCATAACGGCAGGCAGAATTGAGAAATCGTCAACCAGGGCTTTATATTTCCCCCGAGTACAATCCGTAAGAGAGGATGGATATCAGGTATGGCGGAATGCAAAGAATGCTACAGCGCACACAGCCGTATTACGCCGCTTTTGGAGCCGAGAAACTGTTTGGAGAACCACACCCAGTATATCTGCGGCACCTGCGGCCGGTGCATCTGCATAGACCGCGACGAAAAGCGAGGGGTGCAGCGGTGGAACTTTCCCTTTAAAACCTTAGAGACTGCAAAGCTCTACCTGCGCACCGCCGATGCCTCCATGAAAAAACCCTGCGGTATTTATGAGATTACCGATAAGAACGGCAGAAGGTCGTATAAAATATTCAGTGACTGTGAAGCTTTAACGGCATATCTAGCCAAAAACCGTGATAAGCGCTGCGAAACCAAGGCTCCATTATATCAGCGGGAAACCTACGAGGAGATGCCGGATACACAGATTAGAAGGCTCACTCAGCAGGAGGTTGAGCAATATCTGTTGGAACAGCAGAAGAATAACGGGTATTAAAAAGCAGCCGGTATATATCTTAAAAGAAGAATACCTCATGATTTTGGATTTAAAAAGAGCTTGATACGCAAAGCGGCGCCCCGAAAGAATATCTTTCGGGGCGCCGTATATTATATATGTTCTTTTTACAGGCTCATACCAAGCTCTATTGCAGCAAGGTTACTCTCAATCAGTTGTGCCTTCTTAGGCGGAACACACTTGGCAAGCGACTTCTTAACAGCGTCCATAGAAGCAAACCGGGTTTCCTTGAGCAGCTTGCCGAGGATAATCATATTGGCTAGGCCGTGAAAACCCTTTTCGTCGGCAAGTGCGGTTGCCTCAATGTAGTAAACGGTAATATCGGTGCGATTGCACTTCTGGCTGATAAGGGTACTGTCTACTACCACAACACCGCCCGCTTCCACACTGTCGATAAACTTATCGTAGGAAGGGGTGTTCATTACGCCGAGGACGTTGGGATTTACCACCAGCGGTGAACCGATTGGCTCATCCGAGATGCAGATGCTGCAGTTGGCGGTACCGCCGCGCATTTCCGGGCCGTAGGAGGGCAGCCACGAGATCTCTTTCTCGTCAATCAGCCCGGCATAGGCCATAACCTTGCCTGCGAACAGGATGCCCTGACCGCCGAATCCCGCGAGGATGGTGTTTAATGTCTTCATACTACAGTGTCCCCTCCTCTGTCTTATCCTTATAAACGCCCAGAGGATAGTAGGGTATCATGTTGCCTCTCAGCCATTCAAAAGCGTCGGAAGGCGATAAGCCCCAGTTGGTGGGGCAGGTGGAGAGTACCTCGATAATCGAGAAGCCCTTCTCATTGATCTGTGCTTCAAAGGCCTTTTTAATGGCCTTTTTGGCATTGCGCACATTGGGTACATTATCTACCGAAACACGCTCTGCATAGGCGACACCGTCGAGGGTAGAGAGCATCTCGCAGATGCGCACGGGGTGGCCCGCTGTGGCAACGTCACGGCCATAGGGGGTGGTTTGTGTAACCTGGTTCGGCAGTGTGGTGGGAGCCATCTGGCCGCCCGTCATGCCGTAAATTGCGTTGTTTACAAAGATGATGGTGATATTCTCGCCTCTGGTGGCGGAGTGAACGGTTTCGGCGGTGCCGATGGCGGCGAGGTCGCCGTCGCCCTGATAGGTGAATACCACGTTTTCGGGAATGGCTCTTTTTAAGCCGGTGGCAACCGCCGGTGCTCTGCCGTGCGGGGCCTCCACCATATCGCAGTTGAAATAATCATATGCCATAACGGCGCAGCCAACGGGCGCTACGCCAACGGTTTTGCCCTCGATACCCAGCTCGTCGATTACCTCGGCCACCAGACGGTGAATGATGCCATGCGTACAGCCGGGACAGTAGTGAAACGGCCGGTCGGCAAGTGCGTGCGGCTTTTGAAATACGATAGCCATTTATATCATTCCTTTCATAATCTGCTTTCAGCGCTTGAAAGATTTGCCCTTCAAGCTATTTACCCGCCAGCTTCTTAATCTGCTCCAGTACCTCGGCGGGGGTGGGAATTACGCCGCCGGTGCGGCCAAAGAATTCAACCGGCTTTTTGCCGTTTACAGCCAGGCGTACATCCTCAACCATCTGGCCCATGCTCATCTCTACGCACAGGAATTTCTGCACCTTATCGGCTGCTGCGGCAATCTCCTTCTCGGGGAACGGCCAAAGGGTGATGGGGCGAATGCAGCCGACCTTAATACCAAGTGCGCGCGCAGAATTAACGGCACTCTTCACGATTCTGGAGGTAGCACCGTATGTCACTACCGCAACCTCTGCATCCTCCATCTTATAGTTTTCAACCATTACCTCGTTTGCCTTAACGATGTCGTAACGCTTAAAGCGCTCTACTACATGCTTCTCCAGCTCAGGCGCCTGAAGGTAAAGGGAGTTTACAACGTTATGGGCACGCTTGCCCTGATGACCGTTCGTTGCCCAAGGCTTCTCTACCTTCGCAACCTCGGCCTTTTCGGGGAACTCTACCGGCTCCATCATCTGCCCGAGCATACCGTCGGCCAGAATCATCGCGGGCATACGGTATTCGTCGGCCTTATCGAAGGCCTTGAAGATCAGCGATACCATCTCCTGCACCGTAGAAGGGGCAAAAACCAGCAGCTGATAATCGCCGTGACCCAGCGCCTTGGTTGCCTGCCAGTAGTCGGCCTGAGAGGGCTGAATGCCGCCGAGGCCAGGGCCTCCGCGCTGCACATTGATTAAAACGCAGGGAAGGTCGGAGCCCGCTATGTAGGAAACGCCCTCCGACTTTAAGCTGATGCCCGGAGAGGAAGAGGAGGTCATGGCGCGAACGCCCGCTGAGGCGGCGCCGAGCACCATGTTAATGGCGGCAATCTCCGATTCCGCCTGAAGGAAGGTGCCCCCTATCTTGGGCATCTTTTTTGCCATATATGCCGAAAGCTCGGTCTGCGGTGTAATGGGGTAACCGAAGAAGTGGCGGCAGCCTGCCTGTATAGCGGCCTCGGCCATTGCTTCATTGCCCTTCATAAGTACTCTTTCGCTCACTGTATTTCACTACCTTTCCACTATAATTGCAACGTCGGGGCACATCGTGGCACACATTGCGCAGCTGATACATTTATCCCCGTCAATAACCTCGGCGGGATGGTAGCCCTTAGCGTTAATGTGTTCATCCGATAGCTTCAGAATCTTTTTGGGGCAGCTTATCACACACAAGCCGCAGCCCTTACAGATGTTCTCGTTGATGGTAACCTTATTCATTCTAAACACCGTTCCTTTCCGGGAATTGTGCGGTTTCGGCTTTAGCCGAAATTTCGGTTGCTAACCGAAAAGCACAAAACCCTAGTTTGAAAGATTTATCTTTCAAACTTTGCACCTCCAAATCATTATTTATCCCAATGTCCTTTTAGGCCCTTTATATCGCCTAATCCCAGACACTCTTAACATAGATATCGACCGGATAGATATTTTCAACCTTACCCTGCAGCTCATCTGCAAATGGCCGAACCGCGGCGGTACAGATAAGCGGCAATTTCAGTTTATCGCACACCTGCTGTGCAAACTCTGCCGAAGCTACAATGTCCTTTGCCTCGGTGCCGCGCGCAAGGTTTGAATTGTTTACCACACCCGTTGCCTTTAAACGCGAGGCGGCCTCGATCTCACACAGCAGCTCGCAGGCCTCTTCGGCGGAACGTGTCAGATAACGGTAGCGGTTTATCACATACAGCATGCTGTAGCTTATCCGCTCAAAGTGCGCGCGGAACATACCCAGCGCCACCGCGCCTGCGTCGTCGCCGCCCACATCGAAGATCACATAGCCTTCCTTCTGTGCAAACACCGAGAAAACCTCGGCAGAGAGCACGGGAAGATCTAAGTTCGAGTTTGCAAACGGCGGAGCAATAAGGGTAATGCCCTGCTCTTCAAACAGCTTTCTGAAATCGGCGGTACGGAAATAGGGGTTTACAATATCCAGGTCAACCACCGTAACCGGTAATCCCTGCTTGCGAAGGTCGAAGGCAAGGTTTACGGCAAGATTGGTTTTGCCGCTGCCGTAATGGCCGGTAACCACGATATAGCGTTCCAAGCCCAGCACTACGAGCACCGCCTTTCATACAACACCATCTGAATACTGACTTAATTATTATAGCACCAATAAACACTTTATTCAATAAAAGCGCACTGCTAAAAATATACTAACTGTTGCGTTTGGATAAACCATTTTAGATGATAATATACAAAAAGCGCTTGGATTTGCCCACCCTATTCCCCATAATCATGCAAATAGGTTGAGTTCTAGACATCAACTTTTATGAACAAACGTGCATATTTTAGTGTTTCTGTGTTGAAGAGCTACCATTCAAATGGTATAATAAATTAGCATAGAACCTGTTTGAGATTTTTTTAACAATCTTCGTGTGCTTGGGGGATTATTTATGACTGTAGCCGATATTATCAAGCTTTTAAATGCCACCGTCATCTGCGGTGAAGAGTATGTTCAGCGAGAGGTACATAACGCCTGCGGCTCTGATATGATGAGCGATGTACTCGCTTATGTGAAGGATCAGTCGGTGCTGTTAACCGGCCTTGTAAACCCTCAGGTAATACGCACCGCCGATATGATGGATATGGTATGCGTCGTGTTTGTGCGCGGCAAGGAACCGGACGCAGCCATGATTGAACTGGCCAACGAACGGCATCTTGTGCTTTTAAAAACCGACTGCCGCATGTTTTCCGCCTGCGGTATCCTTTATAGCAGCGGCTTGAGCGGAGGAACGGATTGATGGCGGAGATAATCAGCTTAAGCTATGATGTGCCGGGCGATGATTTTACCCGTGCGGGTGAAGCCTCCAGCAACATGAAAAAGCTGCTGAAAAAGCTTGGCGTAAGCCAGGAGGCCATCCGCCGCGCGGCAATCGCGATGTATGAGGGCGAAATCAATATGGTGATTCACGCAAACGGCGGCGTGATTGATGTTAAGGTAGACGAGGATAAGATTATTATGGTGCTAAAGGATACCGGCCCCGGTATCCCCGATATAGAGCTTGCTATGACCGAGGGCTACTCTACCGCACCCGACAATGTACGCACACTGGGGTTTGGCGCCGGTATGGGATTACCCAATATGAAAAAATACACGGACGAGATGACGGTGGATAGCACCGTTGGGGTAGGTACGACAGTAACCATGGTGGTAAACCTGTAAAACCGCCTGTTCACCATCCGCCCGATACGGAGGGATGTATTGTGCCCGAACAATTCTTTCATTCAGTAACACTGGATGCCAATAGATGCCAAGGCTGTACGCACTGTATTCAGCGCTGCCCTACCGAGGCCATAAGGGTACGCGACGGAAAGGCGTATATCATCTCCAATCGTTGCATTGATTGCGGTGAATGTATTCGTGTTTGCCCGCATCACGCAAAGAAGCCGGAATTTGACAGCCTTGATGTTTTAAACAGCAAGAAGTATAAGGTTGCCCTGCCTGCCCCCTCACTTTACGGGCAGTTCAACCACTTAGACGATGTAGATATTCTGTTATCCGGCCTGTTGAAGATGGGCTTTGACGATGTATTTGAGGTTTCACGAGCCGCAGAGATTATTTCTGACGCCACGCGCCGCCTGATGGATCAGGGTAAGCTGAAAAAGCCTGTAATCAGCTCTGCCTGCCCGACGGTGGTACGCCTTATCCGCGTACGCTTCCCCGAGCTGCTGGGCAATCTGTTGCAGCTAAAAGCCCCTATCGAGCTTGCCGCAAAGATGGCGCGCGAGGAGGCGGTTAAGAAAACCGGCCTTGCACCGGAGGATATCGGGATTATCTTTATCTCGCCCTGCCCCGCCAAGGTTACGGCTGTAAAAATGCCGCTGGGGGTATATAAGAGCAGCGTTGACGCCGTTGTAGCGATTAAGGATGTTTACACACGACTGCTTCCGTATATGAAAGAGGTGGCCGGTTCCCCCGAACCGCTGAGCGCCTCTGGCAGAATGGGTATCAGCTGGGCATCAAGCGGCGGCGAGGCCTCTGCCATGCTTAATGAAAATTATCTGGCGGCCGATGGCATTGAAAATGTTATAGAGGTATTGGAGGCGCTGGAGGACGAGAAGTTTTCCGACCTTGATTTTATTGAACTCAACTCCTGCCCCGGTGGGTGTGTGGGCGGCGTACTGACGGTGGAAAACCCCTATGTGGCCCGCACACGTTTAAAGCGCCTGCGTAAATACCTGCCGGTCTCCTGCAATCGCATGGATGACAAGTTATCTGATAAGATTAACTGGGAGCGCAGTATTGAATACGCCCCCGTGATGGAGCTAGCCGACAATGTAAGCGACGCCATGCATATGCTCAAGGAGTTGGAGCGCATTGCCGCCACCTTCCCGGGTATCGACTGCGGTTCCTGCGGCGCCCCCACCTGCAGGGCGCTTGCCGAGGATATTGTGCGCGGCAAGGCCACCGACAGCCTGTGCATCTATCGCCTGCGTGAGCGGATGCAGTCCCTTACCAATGAGCTTTCGCAGCTGGAGGAAAAGACCCATTAGCCAAAGATTTTGTTGGAAAGAAGAAAACTGCCCCGGGCGCTCACCTGTAAATCCTAAATATAATAAGAGGACAAAATGATGATACAGCTAAAGACAAAGCGGCTGCGTATTGTTCCCTTAACCACCGAGCAGTTGGGGGAGTACATCAAAAAGCCGCAGGCAGACGAGCATATGGCACAAGCGCTGAATGAGATGTATAACGGCTGCGTTGAGCACCCGAAGGACTGGCTTTGGTATACCAACTGGCTTATATATCTGAATTCGGACAATACGCCCATAGGCAGCCTCGGCTTTAAGGGTTGCCCGGTAAACGGGGCTGTTGAAATCGGCTATGGCATTGATGAACCCTATCAAAATCAAGGGTATGCAACAGAGGCCGTAAAGGCGATGCTGGCATGGGCATTCGGCCATCAGGGCGTTTACTTTGTTACCGCCGAAACCGAGAAGGACAATGCAGCCTCAATTCAAGTATTGAAGAAGAACGGCTTTGCCCCTGCGGGCGAAGGCAAGGAAGGCCCATTGTGGGAGCTTGAAAAACCCGTTACGAGCTGCATGGCTATTTATATGTGCCTTGGTTTTAGTGTAGGCTTGTCTTTTGGCGCTGCCTTTAAAAACATCGGAGTTGGTTTTTCTATTGGAATGTGTATTGGGCTTGCCTTAGGTGCCGCCATTGACGCACAGGATCGGGCAACACGCGAAAGGTTAAAAAAAGAGAGGCAATAAATTTACTCACGCAAAGTTATTACCCCTTCGCTTATTTGTGGAATCAGTTTAGTTCTTTGCGGCGTAGAATTTCAGATAATCCTTAATGCAGCCTTGCCTTAGGGTATGACCGCCGTCAAACTGGGTTAATTCCGATTTTATACCCCGCTTCTGCAGGGCTTCGTACAAGGATTTTACAGACGGGGAGAAGGAATCGTCATTCTTCCCTACATCAAGGTAGACAGTCAGCTTATCAAAGCCCTTTTCTTTATCGAATTTTGCAATATCTACGATATTATCAAAATTGTCATTTGGAAACAGCCATTTCTCCAGTTGCTTATCAGAATAATCTTTGGATGCCACCGCAGCACTGTAGCCGCCAACCTTGCTGAATAAATCGGGGTGGTGGAACCCAACGCGAAGGGCTATCATACCGCCCATTGAGAAACCCCCGATATACCTGCCGTCGGATGACGTTTTGGTGAAATAATGAGTATCGATGTAGGAGATTAACTCCTTGCTCAAATACTGGTCGATATTTCGTTCGCTGAACTTCCCATCGTCCGCTTTATCCTTCTGAATTTCTTGGAGCGTGGCATCCTTGATATAGGGGAATACCATAATAAGCGGCTCAATCTCACCGTTATCGATTAGTTCATCTGCCCCTTTGGCGGCACCGGCTTCGTCTATCCACATGTTTTCATAAGAGCCGTGACCATGCAGCCCGTACCACACCGGGTATTCCTGCCCGTTACCATAGCCCTTGGGAAGATAGAGCATAACAGGCATAGACTTACCCATATATTCACTTTCCACCGACAGCTTAACTATCTGAGACTCTTTTAACGGATCACTGACGCTTGCAGTGCGGAGGGTGGCGGCACTTTTACCGGCACAGCCAAAAAGTGAAAGGCTTATCAGCAACGTTAACAGAATTACCGTGTTTTGAAATACTTTGCTGGTTTTCTTTGATGTCATAATATTTTCCGGTTTTACGAAGCTTCTTGTGGATTTGTAAAGCACGCCGTCATAAAGCCGAAAGTCACCCCCTATAATACCTGATTATACCATGTTTCTCAAATAAAATATATAAGATACATTCTAAACACCCTGGAGGTATAACCAATGACTGTTAAGGAGCTCTCTGAAAAAACCGGCTTTCGCATTCTGGCAGGAAACGAAAGCCTGAACAATACTGCAAAGCATATCTACACCTGCGACCTGTTAAGCCTTGTAATGGGCAGGGCACAGCAGGACGACGCCTGGATTACCGTAATGGGCAACGTAAATTCCATTGCGGTGGCGGTGCTTGCCGATGTGGCCTGTATCATTCTTGCGGAGGGCATGATGCTCGACGCCGACGGGTTGAAGAAGGCCACCGAGCAGGATGTTGCCGTGCTTGCAAGTACCCTTCCCGTGTATGAAACTGCGCAGAAGGTTGCAGAATTTATTTAATACATTGTGAACATTCGTTTGAATAAACAGTTTGGCAAAGAAAACATGGCCTTATTGACATAAAGCCGGAAAGGCGCCGCTGCGATGATAAAACGTTTGGCGTACGACCTGCATATTCATTCCTGCCTTTCGCCCTGCGGGGATAACGAAAGCACCCCCAACAACATTCTGAATATGGCGCACCTGAACGGGCTGGATGTAATAGCGCTTACCGATCACAACTCCTGCAAAAACTGCCCCGCTATCATTGAGGCGCGTGACCGTATGGAACTGCCGATTTTAGTACTCCCCGGCATGGAGCTGTGCACCGCCGAGGAGATTCATGTGGTATGCCTGTTTGATACCCTCGAAAAGGCCATGAGCTTTGATGAGTATGTATACACCAAAACCATGCCGGTACTCAACCGCCCTGAGAAATTCGGTGAACAGCGGATACTCGACAGTATGGATGAGCTTATAAGCACAGAACCCCGCCTGCTGGTAACGGCGGCGGATATACCTGTGACCGAGGTGGGTGGCTTGATGGAGCGATTCGGAGGCGTGGCCTTTCCCGCACATATCGACCGCCCCTCCTACTCTATCATTTCGGCGCTGGGCGAAATTCCGCCGGAATGTACCTTCCAAACGGCTGAGGTTTATGATATTACCAAGCACCCGACCCTTGCCGCCGCACACCCTGCATTAACCCGCATGCGGATTGTTACCAACTCGGATGCACACTACCTTTGGGATATCTCGGAGGGAGAACGGCAGCTTTCAGCAGCAAGCAGAACACCTGCCGCGGTGCTGGATTATCTGCGCGGATTATAAAATCTTAAGCCTTGAAAAACATATGTTTGCATTTCTGCTCTGTTTATGCTATGATTGACTTAACCAAAGAGGCAATATATTAACCTTCAAAAAATTCATCCCGAAAGGAATGCGGAAGATGAGAACAGTATCGGTTACCGCACTAAGGGTATATGAGTATATTGTGGAGCGTGCTGCCGACGGGGTACCCCCTTCGGTGCGTGAGATCTGCACGGAGCTGCAGATTAAATCTACCTCCACCGTGCATAAGTATTTAAAGGAGCTTGAATCGGCCGGGTATATCGAACGCGAATACAACCAGAACCGCTCCATTAAAATTAACACCGAGAAGGTGCTGCAGGTGCCGATTTTGGGCAACGTTGCGGCGGGTACGCCGATTCTGGCGATAGAGAATATCGAGGGCTATGTGCCGTTTCGTGCAAAGGGGTACCGGTCCGGAGACCTGTTTGCGCTGAATGTGCGCGGCGACAGTATGATTGAATGCGGCATCTTGGATGGCGACATTGTGATTGCACGCAAAACCACCTATGCCGATAACGGTGAGATTGTGGTGGCGCTGCTGGATGACTCTGCTACCGTAAAACGCTTTTTCAAAGAGAAGGGGCACTTCCGCCTGCAGCCGGAGAATGAGCGCTTGCAGCCGATTATTGTAAATGAGGTTGCTATCCTGGGACGGGTAATCGCGAACGTACGGTTGTACGAGTAGTAAACGGTTTTAAACTGCCGGTCGTAAGCTGAACTTAATAAAGAATGAAAACTGGCTGCTTCCCTGCACAGTTGTGTAAGGAGGCAGCCAGTTTCTATATGTAGCTCAGTTAAGGGGGGCCACCACCGTAGGTGTAGCATCTTTTACAATGATAATACCATCGTAGCTTTTTCGGGGAATCATTTGAAGGGTATAGAAAGAACCGTTTATCTTCTGCCAGTCGTTAAATTCCGAGCCGACGCTGCCCATGGTAAGCCTTTGATTCAGAATACCGTTAAGTGTATCGTTTTTTTCGGCATCTTTAAAGCTTAGGTAAAACACATTACCGTCAAGGTTTATAAATTGTTCGGTAAGAACGTTTGAGTTTTTTAGGGTGAAGTTTTTCACCTCACCGCCCGACGTAACCGCGCGGAAGGTAGTGTTGTAAAAATCGGTACCAATGGCAAAATAGCCGCTGCCGAATTCATCGGAAAGGTATTTTCCCATAGAGGTATACCCGTAAGCCGCCGAGGATTTATCAATATGCCCGTTGTGCCCGGCTATAAAAATCATGCCCGCTTGTTCGTAGTCCAGTATCCACTTCACCTTTTGGGCCATATACTGGTCGCGCAACTGAGCATAACTTGCACTAGAGGTTTGCAGCGTGGCATTCTCGCCAATACACTGCGCATACTGCAAGGCAAGGACAAACTCCTTTTCACTGGAGAGGCTTACATATTGCGCTTGGTTGGCTGTCATAAGGGTTATGAGCTTTTGAGCTGATTCCTTACCCGCCTTCACCTTCTCTTTATCCTGATCATACACAGTTTCATCATTTAAGTCGGCAAAAAATGTTTTATACTCGGCACAGGTTTTAGCGTCTACCTTTTCAAGGTAATTAAACAAGCCCGCCTTGTTGTTGTCAAAGCGCTGCATATCAAAACCATAAAACCTTATTTTATCGCCCTCCTGAGCGCCTGCATTAAAATCACGAATCCATCGGATTAAATCAGCCATCTCTTTGGTGCGGTAAATTCCGAACCCAATCTGTGCCGCGGCCTCTTCTGCGGTTCCTTCACCGGTTTGCACAAACTCGTTTACCCTTTGGCACCCGCCAAAATCACCTTCCAGCGCAAACACCCGGCAATGATTGTTCTGCACCAGCGCTTGAAAAACCTCTTTTTTAAGGGTTTGAAACTCCACATTGCCGTGTGTTGCTTCCCCCAAGCCCACAATTCTTACGCTGTCATCGGCGTTCAGATCGCTGATGTTAGTCAGGTACTCACTGATATTTGCCACTTTAACTGTTTTGGCGCAGCTGGCTAATAATAACGCAAGCGATAGTGTGATTAACACAAACAGAAAACCGAATTTTTTCAAAAAACTGCACCCTTTCCTTTTGCACTAACTATGTTGTTCTTTGGTTTCAGCTAAAAACCGTTTGTAAGAGCGCCTTGCCATAATCGCCAAACAGCCGTTGAAGATTGCAGCGGCTAAGAACAGGAACATCGGCAACACACGCATTAAGGCAAACGGCAATTCAATTAAAAACGCAAGCCAGAAGCTGGACCCCTGCTTCTCCCAAAGGCCAGGAGTTAAAAAAATCGGAGAGTTTAGCGGCTTGATAGTGATATAGGAGTAAACTGACAGCAGCACCAGTGAAACAATACACTGCCGCTGAAAACTGATATAACGCTGAGCCTTGGAGGTTATATCAGAGAATATATCCTCTGCTGCGTTCTCTCTCACGGGCAGAAAATACTGTCTGCCGGAGTATTTGGTTCCGTAAACATGCCGCCAGCCGCTGTCTTCGAACATAGTAACATAGTTATTAAAATCGTATTGGTTTTTAAAAACACGGTAATCAATGCGATAGTTCGTATCCTTTGGCGCTTCGTTTACGAAGTGATAGAACCCCAGACATGAGCTTTTGAAAAAACGGCAGCCTTTCTTGGCTTGAGAATTGAGGTATTGTTCTTCTTTTGCAAAGTCTATAAAGATTTTAAATTGCTTCATTTCTCACCCCTCCTAAAACCCGATGGTTCCGGCAACTGTTATGATATGCCGCAGCCTTTCAATTTCAAGCCGCAGAACCTCTTTACCGGTTTCGGAAATCCGGTAGAGCTTGCGCCGCGCGTCGGTAGACGGCACATTTTCAATCAGCTTTTGACTTAGTAAATTCTCTAAGGCACCGTACATGGTGCCCGCCGCGATGCGAACCCTTCCCCCGCTCAACTCCTCAGCCTTCTGCATGATGTAGTAGCCATGCGCAGGCTGCGTTAACGCAAGCATGATATACAACGTTGTTTCAGTTAACGGCAGGTACTTCGTTAGATTCATTATTAATCCCTCGATATTCAGTTCAACTATACAGTTTAACTGTATAGTATGATTATATACAGTTAAACTGTATATGTCAATAGGCAAATCATAACCCCAGCAGCTATAGATAAGCCCCTGTGGTTTCTTGATTAATAAAAAGAATACCCGCCATACATAAACGGCTCATCCCGTTTATGCATGGCGGGTATGTTATAAACTAATCTTCGTACTTTATCTTTACGACAGATAATAATACATTGGCTTACTGTTTTACAAAATTCGCCTCGCGAATCTTATCGGCACAAAGCTTCAGGTAATATTCGAAGATACTCTTACCAAGGTGGGTGTACTCTGTGTCGTTGGCTTTTTTGCACAATGCCGCAAACTCCTTACCGATAGAAGTGGAGTTTGAAACCTCTGAACGCGTGCAGAGCAGATACATGGAAAAAGCGCCGGAGGTTTGTATCTCGTCGTAGAACTCGCGGTCGCGCAGGCTGATCTGCTCATAAAACAGGTTTTGTGCCGACTGTGCATCTATTGCATTAGGAAGCCCGTTTTCAAGGCAGACATCCACCGTGAAGGTAATCAGCAGCCGTATCTGCAGCAGCAGTTCCTGATCCTTGAGGCCGTGCGTAAAAATGTCATGGGAAAACACCGTTTCCACCAGCTGCACCGCAAGCCGTTTGGAACGCTCGATGTTGCCATTATCGTGTTCAGCCTTAATAATCCCGGCAAGCTCATCCAGCTCCTCCGAGTTGCCGGCAGCTTCGTCCGGCTCGTTCTCCTCCCCGGCTATTTTAATATCACTGTCTCCCGTGTCCTCCACCACAGCCAGTTTGAACCTGCGCTGCAAGCGGTTTGAAACCACTAACACCATGCCCATTGTCATTAGAATTAATAGTGCAACAAGAAGCTCCATCCGTTCTCTCCCCCGAAGCATTTATGTCTTTTGAACTGCAACCTGTTCCAGTGCCCTTGCAAGCTGGTCTGGGCAGGAGGTGTTTCTGTGCCCACACCGTATCCCCTTAAGCCTGTCTATTACATCGCTGATGCGAGCGCCCTTTACCAATGCCGAAATCCCCTGCGCATTGCCGCTGCAGCCGCCCACAAAGCGAACCTCATTGATAATCCCTTCGTCACTGATATCCAGCTCTATTGTCATAGAGCACACACCCGAAGGCTTGTATGTATATTTCAACTTAAATTCATCCTTATTCTATTATATAATACACGCCATAAAGTAATTCTATACGTTTTTGTTTTAAAACGCTACTCGATGCGCGTTTTGATGCCGGTTTTATCCTTATGCGAAAGCAGGGCGTCCAGTGCGTATTCCGGTGTATGGCAGACGCCTATGGGGTTGGGTATGCCGCGGTACATACCGTGGAAATCGCTGCCGCCGGTAACAAGCAGCCCATACTCCTTGGCCGTTTCGGCAATCGTCGCACTTACCGCTTCAGAGTTATCCGGGTGCCACAGCTCCACGCCATCGATCAGGCGTTCCTTTGCGGCCTTTGCCATAAAAGCCATACTGTCGTAGGTGGCCGGGTGCGCAAGCACCGCTATGCCTTCCGCCTCATGAATCAGGTCAAGCACCTCATACACCGAGGGGCGTGTAAAATCGGTGTAGCAGCTGCCGTCCGGCTCGTGAAACAGCTCATGATAAACCCGGCCGAACAGAGAGTCGGCATAGCCGAGGTCCATCAGTGCGTTCATGACATGCACCCGATAGATAATCTTGCTGCCTGCCGTATAGCGAAGCACATGCTCAAGGGTTACGGGGTAAATGCGCATTACCTTTTTGAGCATCTCGCTGCCCGCGTTCTTGCGCTCCTCCTGTATGCGGATAAAAAGACGCTCCAGACGTTCGGGGAACTTGGGAAGATAACAGAGCATATGTACCTTACGCCCCGTATCCGGGTCGATGCTTGATATCTCGCAGCCCGGCACAATCTCAACGCCATAACGCTTGCCCAATATCTTGGCACGCATTACACCGGACATGGTGTCGTGGTCGGTAACAGCCAGAAACGAAAGCCCTGCGCGTTTCGCGTAAGCGATTACCTCTTCTATTCCCATCGAGCCGTCGGATATCCTAGTGTGGCAGTGAAGATCGCCTTTCATGTTATTCCCCTCTTTTCACCCGGCATTAACGATTGTTACTTCATTTCCCCCATGTTGCTACAAATATTATTAATATATTATACAACTAAATAATGTATTAGCGCAAGGTTTTTTGAGTTGGGCGCATGTATAATACAGGTAAAACGGCCGAAATAATCCTGTGATTAATCTTATTCGGGCACGTCCGGTTTTAAGACCACTGCCTATAAAACGACATTGCACTAAGAAAAACGACAAGTATAGCAAACCCCAGAGGTAAACCATAGCGTTACAATGGTATTACATTAGTATTATTTAAGTATTTGTAAACATATTGTTTTATGGCTATACTTACCCAGGAGGTTATGATACCGGTGTATATATTGAAAACTATTATGCATCATATCAAGTTGCAAGAGGGGGCAGTTTTAAAATACGATTAACAAATCAATCATCAGTGAATGCCCCTGTCACCGGAGGTTCTATCGCAATTTACAACTAATATATAGAGGGGGTTGGCAAGGTGAGTAGATTAATAAATCACAAAAAAAACCTGTTGCTTTTGATTATAGGTTTTTGCATAATACTTTTTACGGTAATTGTTTGTATAACCCAATTTGCATCGAAGTTTACTTTTCCGGTAGACAGAAACAGCCTTGCCGCATCCGCAGAGTTGAACTTCACAGACAACTATGTTATTTTCCCGTTAAAAGCGGATACCAATGTATATGCTGCATTGGACGGAACAGTGTCTTACGTTGGATCAGATGAGACCACAAAAACATATAAAATCGTCATTGACCATGCAAACGGGCTTCAAACGGTATACAGTGCTCTGGATGAAAACCGTATCAAGGTTTCAAAAGGCGATAATGTCAAAAAAGGAAGTACTATTGCCACTATCGCTGCTAATGTTAATGAGGAAAAGAATTTGGACATGACTATCTTTAACAGTTGCCTGAAGTTTGACCTGCTGAAAGACAGCAAAGCGATTAACCCCAGTAACGCATTGCATATTTATAACTGAAGCCTAATCAAAACCACCAGTTAAACTGGTGGTATGCACCAGCCCTAAAAGGGCATATTACTGGCACAGCGTCTCAAGACGCACTGAATGGTTCCGCCAACCGCATTACTATTACGGGCAGCCGCTAAAGCGGCTGTTCGTTTTTCATGCCTTTGTTTCCTTGCTACCCGTGAACGGGTCTATGTATTCTTTGAATGATATTTGATCTGAAGCTATGTCTTCTTGTAATTGGTTTTTGATATATTCTTCAATTACTTTTGCATTTCTTCCTACTGTATCAACATAATATCCTCTGCACCAGAAATGCCTGTTCCCATACTTATACTTCAAATTTGCATGCCTATCAAATATCATTAAAGAACTCT
>NZ_FNID01000024.1 GCF_900103835.1 Acetanaerobacterium elongatum
GAACTCAAGAACAAGTATCTCGAGCTTAAAAAACGTCGCGGAGGAAAGAAAGCCGTTATTGCGATTGCAAGAAAACTCCTGACTGCTATTTGGCACATTCTCAGCAAGAATGAGGTCTACAGCGCCAAGCTCTACAGAAAGGCCGATAAGCCGCCTGCCGCTCGCGAACTGACCATGACTCAGGCTATTACATTCCTGCGCAGCAAAGGTTTCTTGATATTAGACGAGGAAAGCGGCGAGGTCCTGTAGCTGTTCAATCTGTTTTTTTGACCATTCTCGAATGGTCTGATTTGTTATGCCCTTTTGAGAGTGGCTTGCTTGTGATTTGTTTCAAACTATTATACCTTATCTGCTCAGTTAATACAATTATAATTATAGGTTCTTCACATATTTAGCCTCGCTCAGGAAAAAATACTAGCGTGAATAGGCTGTGCAAATCGCATGGCTTCAATACAGAGCGCCCTTCAGCACTCCTTAATTTACCAGGCCGGTAAGGGCTTAATGAAAAAGGATGAAAGGATTCGTTATTATGAGCAGAAGAGCAAAGGTAAGAACCGTAAGCCTTCTTACCGTATTATTCCTCATTATGGGCGGTTTTATCGTAAGAGGGTACGCGCAGGCTAAAGATTATCGTACCCAACTGGAATACACCTATCAGCGTGCACTGGTAGACCTGGGGGGGAACGTTACCGAGATTAGTGCAACCCTAAACAAGAGTGTTTATGCCGGAACCCCCGCACAGCTGACACAGCTTTCCTCCAAGCTTCTGCGGGACTGTGACGCAGCCAAGGCAAACCTTTCACAGCTGCCCACCAGTGCGTTCCATCTTGACGGAACCAACAAATTTATCTCTCAGGCTGGCGAATACGCCTCCAGCCTAACGCGGAAAATCTCCACCTCGCAGGATGTTACAGATACCGAAAAGCAGAATCTTTTAAAGCTTTTAAACTATGCAAAGGAACTTGAAAAGACCATCAATGCCATGAAGGATGATATCGACAGAGGAAACATGGATATCGGCAAGGTATTTCAGGCAGCGAAAGAAGAGGGCGATGTCACCGCAAAGGAGCCTTCGGTAACCAGCGGTTTTCAAACTGTCGAGGAGAATATGCAGGGCTACCCCACACTGATTTATGACGGACCATACTCCGATCATATTCTGGAGAAGGAACCTGTTCTGCTCAAGGATGCCAAAACGGTAACCCGAGAGGATGCCCGTAAACGTGCGGCATGGGCGCTGTATGCCAGCCCCGCCGACCTTAAGGACGATACCGACGAAAACGGCAGGATGCCCGCCTACTGCTTTATTTACGGCAGCAGCAACATCTCGATGACCAAGCAGGGCAACGTAATAAGCTATATGGTAAACTCCCGCGCGGTATCCGAGGGCAAGCTTAGTATTAAGCAGGCCGGCATCAAGGCAGGGGAATACCTCAGGCGTCTTGGCATAGAAAACATGGTGCAAAGCTACTACGATACCGCAAACAACATCTGTACCTTCAACTATGCCTACGATCAAAACGGTGTGGTATGCTACCCTGATTTGATTAAAGTAGGTGTTGCACTGGATAACGGTGAGATTGTAAGCTTCGAGTCCCGCGGATTTATTACCAACCACAAGGAAAAGCGTGATCTGCCGAAGCCCAAGATTACCGAGGAACAAGCCAAAGCGGTAATCAGCAAGCGGCTCAAGGCCGGTAAGGTAAGGCTGGCCGTTATTCCCTCCATCGGCTTAAATGAGGTATTTGCTTATGAAATCCGCTGCAAGGGCTTGGATGACAACCAGAATGTACTGGTTTATGTGAATGCCGTTACCGGCGCGGAGGAGCAGATTCTGATATTGGTTGAAACCGAAACCGGCGTGCTTACAATTTAAAGTTACTATTAATAAAAACCAGCCGCAAGCATTGTTGCCTGCGGCTGGTTTTTAAATAATAAACATGAACTCCGTACCAGAGCCTTCCTCACTCTTTACCCGAATCTCAATGTGATGCCTTTGGGCAATCTGCTTTGCTATTGCAAGGCCGAGGCCGGTACCGTTGCTGTTTGCTTTCGATTTTACCTTGTAAAAGCGGTCAAAGATGTATGGCAGATCGTCTGACGGGATACCCGGGCCGTTATCCTGAACGGTTACTGTATTCTCCCGCTTGGTTACCGTAACCGCCGTACCTTCCGGCGAGAATTTAACCGCATTATCCAGTATGATAAGCAGCATCTGGCGCAGGCGCCCATAATCACCGGTAATCTTTTGTGCGGGTGTATCCAGTTGAAGCCTTACATCCACCTGCTTGGGCTGTGCAGCCTGCTTAATGCTGCGTACCGCGTCGCTGATAACATCACACCAGTTCAGCTCCTGCATTTCCATCTTGAAATCAAGGTTCTGCAGGCGGGAAAGGTCAAGCAGGTCGTTTACAAGCCGCTCTAAAAACACACTATCCTTGAGCATCTGACGATGGTAAGCGTCCACCTGCTTTGGGCTATTTACTATTCCGTCACATAGAGCTTCTAAAGATGCCCGTACCACGGTAACGGGAGTACGCAGCTCGTGTGAGATATTGACGATAAATTCCCGGCGAAGCTTTTCCAGCCGTTCACTCTCGTGGCTAGCCTGTTCCAACCGAAGGCTGAGGGTATCAATGGTTGCGGCAAGCTCTCCAATCTCGTCCTTTTGCCGCACCTCGGTTCTGGCCGAGTAGTTGCCCTCTGCCAGTTGAAGCGCGGTTGTCTTCATCTGCCTCAGGGGCTTGGAAAATGCAAGGGCAAGCACAATGGACAGGATAACCGCCAAAACGAGCGCCGCAAGCATACTGATAACCAAGATGCCAATACCCTGTGAGGCCGCCTCATCCATTCCCTTTGCCGCCGCGTGCATCAACAGCACACCCGAGACACTGCCGTTTATTATAATGGGGGTTCCCACCGTAAGAACCGGCGTGTTCAGCATGGAGCTAAAGCTTTGGCTGAAGGTTGTTTGGCCTTCAAAAGCCTTTTTCACCACCGCCTCCGCATCCTGCGGAAGGTCGGCATAGTTATACTCGGTGCTTGTCATCATCCCAGAGGTAATCAGCTGCAGGTTCTCGTCCACCACCCATACATCGGTCATCGCAATCTTATCCAACAGCCGCAGGTACATCCCATAGCCGCCTCTGCCCATTCCCATACCCTTGCCCATCATACCGCTCTGGTAGCTTCCAGTCATCAGTTCCGAAAGCGTCTGTGCCATCGAAACCGCCTTGATCTGCATATCCTCCTTGCTCAGCTGAAGGGTATGGCTTTTAAACAGTGCCGCAAACACACCGCCAATCACAACCGAGAACAGCACCAATACCGCTGAAAAATATACTGTAAGCTTCACCGCAATTTTATTTTTCATCTGTATTCCCCTCAAACTTATACCCTACCCCCCAGATTGTTTTAATCTCCCAGTTGGGGTGCGCGGCGGCATCCAGCTTCGCTCTTAGCCGCTTGATATGTGTATCTACCGTGCGGCTGTCGCCAAAATAATCATAGCCCCACAGGCTGTTGAGCAGATTGTCGCGCGAGAACACCTTGTTTCTGTTTATTGCCAGTGTCCAAAGCAGCTCAATCTCCTTTTTGGTAAGCGGTATCTGGCTTTCTCCAACCGAAGCCGTATAATCCTCAAGACTAACTTTAAGATTATCAAACCGCAGTTTCTGCTGTTTTTGGTTCTCATCCCGTGCAATCCTGCGCAGAACCGCACGCACCCTTGCCATAACCTCAGGCGGAGAGAACGGCTTGACAATATAATCATCCGCGCCGATATCCAAGCCCATGATGCGTTCAAAATCCTCACCGCGTGCCGTGATCATGATTACCGGCGTGCTGCTGTTTTTGCGAATTTCCCTACAAACCTCAAACCCATCCATTACCGGCATCATCACATCCAGCAATACTATATCCGGGTGCAGACTTTCAAACCGGCGCAATGCCTCTCTGCCATCAAACACTGTTGTGGGAGTAAAGCCTTCTTTTTTTGCATACTCTGCCAAAACAGAGGTGATCTGTTCGTTATCATCCGCTATCAGCATGGTTGGCATTGTACCGCCTCCGATTCCATTCCTTTATTAAGTATCATCATACAAACACATTATGGCAAAATTATGTCGGCATCATTCCTATTATCACAAAAAAGCACTATGCATGACACACTTTCGCCACAGGGCAGCAGTATTCTTTAGTCATGGCAGCAGACTGCTAAATATCAATTCAGGAGGACTATAATATGAACGTTCTTAAAAAACTGGCAATCGCAGCTGTGAGCGTAGCAGCGCTCGGCGCAATGACTATCACCGCGTTTGCCGCACCGGCCTATGCAACCCCTGCAGAAGCCGCAGCCGCACTGACGGGGAAAACGGTGGAAGCGGTTACCGCACAGCACAACGACAGCCACCTAACCTACGGCCAGATTGCTTCCGAAGCCGGAAAGCTGACAGAATTTAAAGCCGCAATGCTGGAGATTAGAAAGGATGCACTCGATAAAAAGGTAGCTGACGGTACCCTTACTCAGGCAAGGGCAGACGAGATTCTCGCTGCAATTAAGGATCGGCAGGCAACCTGTGACGGAACCGGAACCAACAGAACCGGAGCATGCTTTGGGCTTGGCAACGGCAACGGCGGCGCAAATTGCGGCACGGGCTGTACCGGTACCCGTCAAGGCAGAGGCCGCGGTAATGGTATGCGCGGCAGCTGCAGCGGCACCTGCACCGCAGAATAAGCCTAACCTTATGTGCATATAACAAAGAACCGCCGATTGCTCGGCGGTTCTTACAATTTATTACGCTATTAGTTTAAGATGCAAAGCTCAGACTCTTTATCGAAGAGGTGCAGCTTGTTAACATCCATTGCAACCTTAATAACATCGCCAGTTCTGGCGGTGCAGCGGGGGGAAACTCTCGCGATAAGGTTGTTGCCGAGGCAGTTCAGGTACAGATAGGTCTCGGCGCCCATGAGCTCGGTAACCTCAACGTTGCACTCAATAACGCCGGTCTTGGCAGCAGAGAGGAACATCTCTTCGTCGTGAATGTTCTCAGGGCGAATGCCGAGCACTACGCTCTTGCCAACATACTCGTCGAAATCCTGAGGCTTGGTCTTGGAGTCGGGAACCTCAACGCTGTACTTCTGGTCATCGTTGCCGAATTCAACAACATACTTGCCATCCTTCTTCAGGAGGGTAGCGTCGATGAAGTTCATTTGAGGTGAACCCATGAAGCCTGCTACGAACATATTAACGGGCTTATCGTAGAGGTTTTGAGGGGTATCAACCTGCTGGATGAAGCCGTCCTTCATAACTACGATTCTGTCGCCCATCGTCATAGCTTCGGTCTGGTCATGTGTTACATAGATAAAGGTTGTGCCAAGACGGATGTGGAGCTTTGCAAGCTCGGTTCTCATCTGAGCACGCAGCTTAGCATCAAGGTTGGAAAGCGGCTCGTCAAGCAGGAATACCTTCGGCTCACGAACGATAGCACGGCCAAGTGCAACACGCTGACGCTGACCGCCGGAAAGAGCCTTCGGCTTTCTGTCGAGCAGATGCTCGATATCAAGGATGCGAGCAGCCTCGTCTACGCGGCGCTTAATCTCATCCTTCGGGGTTTTTCTGAGCTTCAGGCCGAATGCCATGTTCTCATAAACGGTCATGTGAGGGTACAGAGCGTAGTTCTGGAAAACCATCGCGATATCGCGATCCTTCGGTGCAACGTCGTTAACCAGCTTGTCGCCGATGAAAAGCTCGCCCTCAGAAATCTCTTCCAGGCCGGCAATCATACGAAGGGTCGTAGACTTACCGCAGCCCGAAGGGCCTACAAGGATAACGAACTCCTTGTCCTGAATGTCGAGGTTGAAATCGGAAACCGCTGTAACGCCGCCTGCGTATCTCTTGTAAATACTTTTTAATGTTACACTAGCCATAATGGACCTCCTGTATTCTAAATTGAAACTGCGTATATCAAAATATACCTCGTCCTTACAACCAATACTATATCAAAAACAGGTTGGAAAGAACAGTTGCTTAATATCCAAACTTAATTTTCGTGCTTTATGAAAATTTACTAATATTTATAAAATACATGCGAATTTAAGGTTTATTCAAAAATCGCGTGTCAAAAGTTTTTCAACATCTTTGTTGATTATTTCTTTGCATGCGCCTTCAGGCAGGCTTTCATCCAGCGGCAGTGCGCCGATTTTTATGCGTTTTAAATGAATAACCTTGCAGCCTACCGCCTCAAACATGCGCTTAATCTGGTGGTACATTCCCTCCGAAATCACCACCTCAACCGTTGGCTGCTCCCCCTCTTTTACCACGGTTACGCGTGCTTTTTTGCAAACCTCCCCGCCGCCGATATCAATCCCGCTTTCGAGCCGTTGTATCTCTGCGCCGCCGATGGGCTTATCAATTACCACAAGATAAGTTTTCGGCACATGGCTTTTAGGGGCAAGCATACGATGTGCAAGCGCGCCGTCGTCGGTTATCAGCACAAACCCCACGGTATCCTTGTCCAGCCTGCCGGCGGGAAACAGGTCTCTTCGCCAGAGCGCGGGCGGCACTAAATCCAGCACCGTTTTGGTTTTATTGTCACGCGTGGCGCTTACAACCCCCGCGGGCTTGTTGAGCATGATATAAATATGCTCCTTGTAGCTTATAATCTCTCCGTCTGCCTTAATCTCATCCGAAAGAGGGTCAGCCTTTTCGGCGGGGGAACGTACAGGCACGCCGTTTACCACAACCTGTCCCATAGCAATCATCTTCTTTACCTCTCCGCGCGAGAGATTCATCTGCCCGGATAGGATTTTATCAATCCGTAGTTTTTCCATCCCGTTCACCAATCCTTTTAGAACCCCGCCTACACATTCAGTCTGCCTGCCCGCCGCCATCCTAAGAGCCGATGTCGGCGGGCAGAGCAGACTTCATTGCACTGCTTATTGATACTATATTATAGTGTCGGCTACGCTTTGTAAATAATGTCTTTCTTAAATTACTCCGTTATGCTCATCACGATTATAAAACCTCTGAAAAGTAGAGAAAAGCTTGTATTTATGGGCTTTTGCGTAGATTTTTAGGTAGGTTTCAATGATGATTAGTATTACTGCGCTTTTTCTTTATCGTCGGCGGCCTCAATGAGCATTTCCAAACTCTGTTCTATTTCATTGCGCGTTTTCTGTTCGATATCTTCCACCGCCTCGCTCTTTTCAGCGGCGCTGTTTACCTTAGCCTTTGTATCGGCACCGTCTTCACTCTTAACCTCCTTAGCAGCCTTATCCTGTGTCTTTTCATCGGTAATCGCCGGTTCAGACTCGGTAGACTTGCTCACCTGCTTAATGCCGCTGAACTCTATGGGCAGGTCGCCCGTCGTCAGCCCGTTTTCAGCAAAGGCCCCGGTCTCCTCCGGCTTAAAGCCATGGATAAACCCGCCCAGGGCTGTTGAGCAGATATCCCCCGCTATAATCTTATTCTCGTGCACAATAACATTGGCGTGCACCTCTTCATCCGAGGGGTAGTTCAGCACCGTATAGGTCCAGCGCTTGGTACGCTTGCCCTTGAAATCCTCCAGATTCAGCCCCTGGCTCTTTTGCAACTCGTTATACTTTTTAAACACCTCATCAAAGCTGTCGGGCATGATGATTTCGCATACCTCTATCGGCTCATCGCTTACATCCCAGCCAAAGCTCTCAAGGAACGCAACCCTTTCACTGTTATTGGCCGCATCAAACTTGGTTTTAGCCGAGGCCGGATTTTCGCCGCTCTTTCCGCGCAGGAAGATCCACAGGCCGATGAGCACAAGTATCAGCGCAGCAATGATGATACTCCAGGTAAGCATCTTTTTCTTTTCTACCTTCATGGACATAATAAACATAGTGTAATCGCATCCCCCTTATATCTGCATATCGATTTACCTTTGTGCACGCCTGTTTTTATTTCCAATTATTTTTAGTCAACTCATTCGGTGATGGTACAACCGTTTTTATACAAGGGATACACTGATTAAGTTTGCTGCTAACGATAGGAATTGCATTAATCAGCGTTTCCCTAGATTATATGCAGACAACCACAACATAAAGAACTTTTCATCATGCCATTTACCGACAAGCCTTAAATTATGATATTGAGTATCCATAAGACAAAACTAAGCCCCTTACATCGTGATAACCCGGCAGTTATATGTATCTTTTTTATAAAAAACTTTCAACATTTGTATAAATTAGTGTTGAAATTAATTAAGGGGTGTGCTATTATAAGTACACACTAAATATGATAACTACTACTTCATCCTTTTCCCATGCTATGTATGTCTCTATCCCCGAAAAAGAGCGGCCAAAACGGCCGCTCTTTTTCAATTATAAAACTGTTTCAAAATTTTTACAATTTCTCAAATTGTTATTGATTTTTGTTTCCGATTATTATATTATTACTTTTAGCGGCGTTTCTGAAACAGAATTTCATGACTTTTTAAATTTATGCAGAAATACTGCGTTTAATTGGCACTATTAAGAAGTCAACTTATTTTTAGGAGGTAAAAAGATGAATAAGAAAAAGCTGTTATTCATACGTACGATAGCTTTCGCTTTAATTCTCACCATGACCCTTCCCCTTGCGGCTTGCAGCAGTAAGCCCACAGAGACCAGCAGTGTAGCCTCTTCCGAGGCCCCTTCTGTGCAGGAATCCTCGGTAGCGGAAGCTGCCCCCGCCAAGATTACCCCCGATACCCAGAAGAAGCTGGATGATGCAAAAGTCACCAACCCGGAAGTGGTTTCGTGGATTTCTATTCCCAACACCAACATCGACTACCCCGTTCTGCAATCCCTTGAAGACAACTACAAATACGAGTCTAAGGACATAAACGGCAAAAAGACCGCCCTTGATACCAGCAAAATGGATAAGGATGTAGCCAACAACCTTGGCGGCACCAAAGCATTGGTTGGTGCTATCTATTTCGATGCTAAAGATATGGTTTCGCTAAAGAAGGAAGAAGCTTCAAAGAACCTTATCATTTACGGTCACAACTGGACCAATATCGTTGAGCCGTTCCGCATCGGCAACCAGAAGGATTACGATGTAATGTTCGCGCAGCTGAAGTCTTACACCGACGAAAACTTTGCTAAAACAAACCCCTATATCTACCTGAGCACCAACGGCGAAACCCAGGTGTATAAGGTATTCAGTGTGGTGTACTTCAATGCGTTCTGCAAGAACTATATCACCCCCAACCCCTCTGATGACGAGTTTAAAAAGCTTCTGGCCGACTCTCAGGCTCGCTCTTTGTATAAATACAACACTGAAGTAAGCACCGGCGATAACATCATCTCGCTGATTACCTGCTCTCGTAAGTACCCCAAGAGCCTCACTCAAGGCAACGGCTTTAATATCCAGCGTTTCGCTGTGCTTGCCCGTCTGCTGCGCCAGGGCGAAACCGATAAGGATGCTGTAACCGTAACCAAGAACACTGGCAACCTTGATCCGAAGTGGACGATGAAGTCCTTCAGCCTTTCCTGATCAGCTAACAATTCTTTCAGCCCGTCTGCACTGCAGACGGGCTTTTTTATGCTCAGCTTCATTCAAAGCTTAAATGCGCTTGCCTGTTGTTTTAAATTGTTCTGGAAATTCAGTAAGAAATATGTTGATAGAATTGTTCATGAGAATATTTTGCCGAGTTTATATCTTAAAAGCAGAAATAATAAACCGTATTCCTCCCATTTTCTGATTGTCAACTCATTATTGGTTGTGGTATAATTTATTTGTTTTTACTAGTAATTTATTCTTCTTCCCGGGAGGACTGCATGTGAAAAAGCTTACCGATCTGGCTGGTTTGATTGGCACGAACCCTAAAAGATTATCCGGTGCTATGGTGATACTTCTTGCGGTTGCGGTGCTAGCTGACAGCTTGTCTTGGGGTTCATTGCATAATGCCATGATTTCAAGTGCTCCTAACACTATTAAATATAATGTTGCCGGAACCGTAACGGCTCCGGTATTTGAACAGCCCGAATATATCATTTCAAAAAGCGCGCGGTTAGAGCTCCCTTCGCTGGAACTGGCGGAAGGCATCTCTATGACCGATGCTGAGTTTGAGGCCGAGCAGAAGCTTATTGCGGCACGCGGCAAAGGCATCGGCGGAAAGTCCGGAGCCCCGGTAGCCGGCACAGGCGGCGCTTCCATCAACTATGGTGCGGTTCCCTCGGGCGGGAGCGGGCAAGACAGTCTTTCCTACTGGCAGAGTATAAACCCCGATACGGTAGCATTTTTGCATATACCGGGAACGGCTATCGATTACCCTGTTATGCGCGGCACCTCTTACGAGCATCGGCAATTTGACGGCTCCTACGGCAAAAAGCCCGGTTCGCTGTGGGTACACACCGGCAGCCTTTCTTCCCGCGGTGCGATGCAGGGCAACACCGTTATCACTGGCCATAACTGGGGTAACTGTACCGGTGCATACCCCTTTATTGGCGCGGTAACCTATGCCGGGCGGATGGATCAGCTGCTTTCTTATACCTCTCCTGCGTTTGCGGCCTCCAACCCCTATATCACCCTTTCCATCCCCGGCGATGATATTACCCTCGCCGTAATCGCCGCATTCTATGTACCCAACATCTATAACGACAGCGACTGCATCTATAACGGAGACCCTGTCTACCTTGCCAACAGTGCGAAGGCCAGAAGCCTGTTCGGCTCGGGCATTGAGGTAGGTTCCGGCGATAAGCTGGTAACCTTCTTTACCTGCTCGCGCTACCTGCGCACCGGCGCCTTGCAGCGTTTTGTTGTGGTTACAAAGATTGTGGGGTAACAAGGCACTCTTATAAGAGGCTTAATCGACCTGTTTTTAACGGGGCAGGATGCTTTCCTGCCCCGTTTTATTTTACCTTAATGCAATAATTTCTTTATTTATTTGCACCTTATTATAAATCGTCGATTCTATTTGTGTCTGCTGTCTGGAGGTTTTATGCAGAAAAATAACAAGAGGCTACAGTTTAAACTATGTTCTGCCGCTCTTTGGTGTGTGCTGCTCACGCTGTTCTTTTCATCCTGTTCTCCGGCAGCACCGGTTATCGCACAAGAAGTCGTAAGCACCCCCGAACCGGAATACAGCTCTTCGCATGCAGTAATTGGGAGTTCATCTGATGAAGAACCGCCCTACGGTGTCCCCAAAATCCCCGGCAAAGAGCTTACCGAAAAGCTTGCGCAGACTTTTCCCGTTGGCAAAGCCTACGGTTGGCTTACGGTTCCCGGCACAACCATTGATAATGCGGTAATGTATAGCCCCGAAAGCAACGATGTCTATCTTGAGCAGCGTATCAATTACGAGGGCAAAGAGAGTAAGGCTGGATTAATCTTTGCCGATTACCGCGATAATATGGGTAACCGGAATGAGCTTTGCCGCAACACGGTAATCTATGGGCATAATGTGGAGATTTGGGGCAGTAACAACGGCAAGCGCTTTTCGCAGCTTTTAAAATACACCGACCTTGACTTTGCGAAGAACAACCAGTTCATCACCTTCTCTACCCCTACCGATGAAATGGTTTGGCAGGTGTTCGCCACCTTTTATACCGATACCAATCTGGATTACGTCGATACCAATCCCTCCGATGAGAAGCTGATGTATATTGTCTCCGAGGCAGGGCAGCGCACCGAGAACTTCTTTGATGTAGAGGTTACCCCAAAGGACAAGATTCTTACCCTTTCAACCTGTGCTTACGACTTTGGGGTGGTTACCAAAAGGTTTGTCGTGATGGCGAAGCTGCTGGATTCCAACGCTGTTTTTAAGCCTGCGGAGGTAATAAAGAACGAAAGCCCCAAAAAGCCTTCATAGAAGCGCTCTCTCTTCCTTCTTCAAATTATCAGTGACTCCCCTCGTTACTTATGCTGATTCCACGTTCTACTAATTAATATGTTAATATTTCTTGTATTTTTTGTTTTCAATTTCATGATATAATAGCTTATAATGCTAATTCCTCATTAAAACCTTTTTAAATCAGCGCTTCCGCTCGATTTTTAAGAAATATTCTTGAATGGTTCTTATAAAAGGGATAAGTATATGTTGTTTAAACGGAGGACGTTATGCAGACCACGAAACCA
Organism: Acetanaerobacterium elongatum; assembly: GCF_900103835.1. Classification (GTDB taxonomy): domain Bacteria; phylum Bacillota; class Clostridia; order Oscillospirales; family Ruminococcaceae; genus Acetanaerobacterium; species Acetanaerobacterium elongatum. The sequence continues at coordinate 12,092 of NZ_FNID01000024.1, forward strand.
GCCTCAGGGTCATGGCGGCACAGGTTTTTAAAGCGGTTCAGCTTTCTGCTTGTTTTAGGTGCGCTGCTTGCCGCAACCCTTTCCGCCTGCACCCCTTCCCAGCCTGCGCAGCCCTCGGATGTAATCAGCAGCTCAGCGCCAGTAAGCTCTTCTTCCAAAAGCGTGGAGGACTATATTCCCGAAAAGCCGCCGTATGGTGACCCAAAGGTGCCTGATAAGGCAATAACCGATAAGCTTTCACAAACCTTCAAGGTAGGCAAGGCGTACGGCTGGCTTACCGTGCCCGGTACTACCATTGATAACGCTGTACTGTACAGCCCCAAGAACAATAATGTGTATCTTGACCAACGTGTGAACTATGAAGGAAACTGGGACTATTCCGGCCTGATTTTTGCTGATTTTAGAAATAACCTTGGCAACCGAACCGAGCTCAAACGCAATACGGTAATCTACGGGCATAACATCGAGGTTGGCGGCAGCAACAACGGTGCACGTTTTTCTCAGCTGCTAAAATACGAAGACCTTGAGTTTGCCAAGAAGAATCAGTTTATTACCTTCTCTACCCCCACCGACGAGATGGTGTGGCAGGTTTTTGCAACCTTTACAACCGACACAAACTTCTACTACATCGAAACCGACCCAACCGATGATGAGCTCCAGTTTATCATCTCCGAGGCGTTTCAGCGTTCTGAGCACATGTTTGATGTGGATGTAACCACACATGATAAGATACTTACGCTTTCCACCTGTACCTATAAATACAAGGGTGCGCTCGGTAAAGCCCGCGAGGACCAGCGCTTTGTGGTAATGGCAAAGCTGCTCTCACCCGAAGGAACACCGCTCCCCGCAGAGGTTATTAAAAACGAAAACCCCAAGCTTCCCTCCTTTGTTAAGAAATAGTAATACTGGTTTACCCGTAAGGTTGCTCCCTACGGGTAATTTATTTGGATAGATTAACGTATTATTGGGCTCTTTGTCATAGCGGCGAAATGATAATTGATGGGCGAGTGATTCAAAACAAGGCTGGCTTGGCTTTATGTATGTTCAATGCTATACGGTTGATGCTAATAACACGGATTAATCTATATAAAGCTGAATAATACCTGTTGCTTTTGGGTGGCTAATGGTGCAGCAAAGATTTATTGTGTTATATATATTGACATCATCAACAATATTCGATATGATAACTGTATTAAGAGACGTAGTACAGTTAATACATTGGCAGAGATATTTCAAAGGAGCGGTGCGATGCCATGATGATTTCCATCGATCTTACCGACAGGCGGCCCATCTATGAGCAGCTCAAAGAAAATGTCATTCGTCTTGCAATGCTGGGGGTACTTGCGCCCGACGAGCAGCTGCCCTCGGTGCGCACACTCGCGAAGCAGCTTGCGGTAAACCCCAATACGGTGCAGAAGGCTTATCAGGATTTGGAGCACGAAGGGTTTATCTATTCCGCACCCGGGCGCGGCAGCTTCATCTCGGCCGGTATGTCTGAGAGCAAGCGGCTGAAGGAAGAGGCCCGCGAAAGCCTGCAAAAGGCGTGTATCCAGTGCAGGCTGGTAAACATTAATAGAGAAGAGGCGGCAGAGATACTAAGTGCCGCGTATCAGGAGAAGCTTGAGAAATAGAACATGCTTTGCTCGATGAGAGAAAGGAATGGTCATAGCATGATAGAGGTAAATACAGTTACCAAGCTGTTTGACGAAACCAAGGCGCTCGATAACGTAAGCATGAGGATGAAGCAGGGGGGCGTATACGGGCTGATCGGTTCCAACGGTTCGGGCAAATCCACCCTGCTGCGTATCATCTCGGGCGTATACCGCACCGACGGCGGAAGCGTTACCATTGAAGGCGAGAGCACCTTTGAAAATACGGCACTCAAGGATCGCATCTTCTTTGTGAGTGATGAGCCCTACTTTTTTAGTCAGTACACCATTCACGATGCCGCAAAGTTCTACCGCCAGTACTATTCCAACTGGGATGAGGCCACCTTCAAGCGGTTGTGCGAAATCTTCCCGCTGAACTATAAAAAGAAGATACACACCTTCTCTAAGGGGATGAAGCGGCAGGCGTCGCTGCTGCTGGCGCTTTCCGCAAACCCCGATTACCTGCTGCTGGATGAGGCGTTTGATGGGTTGGACGCCGTAATCCGCAGCCTGCTAAAACGTATTATCGCGGAAAAGGTGGTAGATAAAAACCTTACTACCGTTATCACCTCGCACAACCTTCGCGAGCTGGAGGATCTCTGCACGCAGATTGGCCTGCTGCACTACGGAAAGCTGGTGATGGAGCGGGATTACGACAGCCTGAAGGACAGTATGCACAAGGTGCAGCTGGCATTTGAGCAGGCCCCCGACGAGGAGAAGCTCAAAACACTTGCGCCGCTGAAAACCGAGCTTTCGGGCCGGGTAGTTACCCTGATTCTGCGCGGGGAGCGGGAAGAGCTAAAGCCCAAGCTGGATGCATTCAACCCCATCTTTATAGAGATGCTGCCGTTAACGCTTGAGGAGATATTCCTGTATGAAATGGAGGGAACCGGCTATGACTTCAGCCAGATCATGGACTAACCGCCGGGGGCTTGGCCTGTATCTGCACACCGTAAAGGGCCACATCGGCCTGATGGTTGCGTTTTTTCTGCTGCTCACCCTCACCGGGCCGCTGCCGTATACCATCAGCTCCCTGAGCGTATTGGCACAGATGCGCAACGGCGGATTGATTGGCGCAAGCAGCGGCAGTATCTATGCCTCGCAATACCCGCAGGAGAATTTGTTTGCTTTCCTTATAATTACACTTATTGGCTCGCTGGTGATAGGGCTTATTACCACCGCATACATGCACAACCGCAGCGCGATGGATCTGTATGGCGCTCTGCCGATAAAACGCCAGCATCTGCTGCTTTCTAAGGCGCTGGCAGGTGTTACGGTAATCCTGATTCCGTACATCCTTTCAACATCCCTGCTCTTTGTTGCACAGGGTGTTCTGCAGGCCTATAAGGTGGATACCCTGCAATGGATGATCAGCTTTGGTTCCTTCGCTGTTTACGCAATAGGGGTTTATATCATCTGTGTGTTCAGTGCCGTTACTACGGGCGCTGTGTTTGATACGGCGGTGTTTACCCTGGCACTTTGCGGTGCGCCCAGCATCATCCTGCTGCTTGATCGTATGTTCACGCAGATTGCTTTAATCGGTTACCAGACCGCCGATGATATGAACACCATCATTCTGGGGCTTTCGCCGGTGGCATCGTCGGTAGCGAGGCTTTTTGACAACAGTGTGATCGGGCAAAACAGCTATGTAATCCGCAGCTTTATTATCTGGCCGATTGCCATCGCTCTGCTTGCATGGGCTGCCCTTGCGCTTTATCAGCGCAGAAGAACCGAAATTGCAGGTACATCAAAGCCCAGCGGCGTTTTGCAGATTATTATGAAGCTGATGGCGGCCAATATCGCGGGCATTCTTACCGCAGCGCTGTTTGCCGAAACACTGAACAATACCTGGCCTATGGCTACGGCTGGGTTTTTAATCGGTGCGTTTGTGGCCTACTTTGTTGCCGAGGCAGTGCTGGCCCGCGGCTTTAAAACCTTTAAAAAGATGCTGTTGCAGTTTGCCGCGGTTGCCGCGGTAATCCTCACCTTTACCGGCATTCTTTATACCGGCGCGTTCGGGTACTCCGGCTATGTGCCCAAGGAGGATGAGGTAAAGGATGTGAATATCAGCTACAACGGTGCGGCAGAGTTTATGTACAAATTCTTCCCGACCGCCGATTGGCAGGATACCGGCTTTACAGAACCGGAGGTCATCCGTCAGGTTATTCTTGCACATCAGGCTATCACCACCTCACAGCAGTTCGGCAGGCTCAACCTGAACCGGAATAATCCCAGTGCCTCGGCAGACGGAATACTCAACACCTCTACCCAGATTACCTACACCCTAAAGAACGGGCAGACCGTAAAACGATTGTTTTCCGCAACGCCCGTTGAGGCAAGGGAAAAGATTTACGCCCTGAACGGGCTTGCCGCCTTCCGTGCAAAAACCAATATTGCCTCTTATTTAAAGCCGGAGGATATTATATCGGTTACCCGTTCCGATTTTACCTTTGCACAAGAGCAGCCGATTACCCGCTTGAACAAGGAGCAGGCAACAGAGCTGCTAAAGGCACTCAAGGATGATGAAGCCGCACAAAGTTTTGAGCAGGTAATGTCTCCCCCCTCTCGCGAGCTGTTTACGATGGTTCTCAATTACACGGTAACCTATACCGATACAGAAGGCGGAAAGCATCAGGAGCTGCAGACGGGCAACGTCGCAATAGCGCCGTGGTATAAGAATACCATAGCCGCACTTCGCAACATAGGTTGGGACATTACCGAAGTTCCCGATTACTCTGCTGTTACAGGGGCGTATATCCTGCAGCCGGAGGTTAACCTGTGGAGATACTGGGAATCCTACGCCAGCGAGCAAACCGGCGGGCAGGTAAGCACCACCGATGGCCTGCTGCCAACCAGCGAGCTTTATCAGCAGGCGTTATACAGCAAAGACCAATATTATAAAGAATACGGCACAGTCCCTATAACCGACGGCCAGACCTACGACGCCAATATGCTGGATTATTATCTGAAGGGCCGTATTACCGACAAGGCACAGATAGAGGCACTTGCCAATGCCTGCGTAAAGCGGTATCTCGCACAGCCCGGCGAGAGGATTTACACCGTGGCGTTTGAGGCCCCTGTTTCCAGTTTGCCTTCCGTTAACAACGGTATCTCAAGCAATATGATGATTTTTCTGCTGCCTGAAAGCAAGGCGCCAGCCTTTATAAACGAGCTGCCGTTTTTAAACTTTGAGAAGAATCAAACAGCGGGAACAACCGTGGCACAGAGCACCGGCACTGAATACCTGACACCCGAGCAAAAAGAGAAGGCATTTCAACAAATGGTAGAAGCGCAGAAGAATTAGCGGTCCACCATCAAGCGGGCACAGTAAGGGGGCGCGGTAGGATTACCGTGCCCCTTACTGTGCCCGCTACTACAAAATCTTAAATTTAAATAATTTTATCACAACTGAGGTGTAGAGTTTCTTTATTCCCATTCGTTATTATATTGGAGTGTTTAATAGAAGGGAGGGGTTTATTGTGAAAATGTCGTTGAGATGCGTGCATACCGGGCTTATTAAAGCGTTCAGTTATCTTCCTTTATAGGCTTAAAGCCCTCTCCCCGCACCTCACTGGTACTGGTGACAATTACAAATGATTTGGGGTCAATGCTGTGGGCCAGCTGCTTGAGCTTAACATACTCGGAATTACGCACCGCACACATTACGACGTTTTGCTGCTTGCCGGAGTAGCCCCCCGCGGCCTTCAGCAGGGTTACGCCACGATCAAGGTCGTGTATAATCCGCTGCGAAATCTCATCACTCTTCTCTGAAATTACCAGCACCAGCTTGCCGATATCCAGCCCGTAGAGCAGTGCGTCGATAACCCTTGCGGTTGTAAACATCGCAATAATCGCGTAAAGTGCGGAATCAATGCTCTTATACACAATCGTCGAAGCTGAGATAATAATCAGGTCGATGATGAAGATGATTCGGCCCATCTGCAGGTAGGGGTGCTTTTGCAGCAGCAGCTTGGTTACGATGTCGGTACCGCCGGTGGTGGAGCCGCCCATAAACACAATGGCAAGGCCCGCCCCCATTACAACACCGCCGAACAGCGAGGCTAATAGGGTGTTGCCCGTATAAACCGGCAGCTTCACCACTACATAATCCAAGAAAAAGGTGAGGATGGCGACCGAGATGAGGGTACGCACGGTAAACCTGCGCCCCAGAAATTTTAAGCCAATCAGCAGCAGCGGGATGTTAATGAGCAGCACTAAGATGCCGATAGGGATACCCGTAAGGTAATTGATAATGATTGAGATACCCGTTACGCCGCCGGGCGCGATATGGTGCGCAGAGGTAAAGCAGTGAACCCCCGCAGCGTAGAGAAAGGCTCCTGCAATATCATAGCTCAGCCATCTAATGGTACCCATAACGGAACCCTTTCGATTCTCCATGTTGTCCCATCCTTTCAGCGTTTAAAAACTCTATTCATATTATGAACCCGCAGAGCAGGATTATCAAGCATGGGTTCTATGGTGTGGGTGTTTAAACAGAATTCTCTGTTTTTGTTCACAACGATTTAACAAACAGGCCCTAGTGACATTTTGTGATTTTATAGTAGAATAGAGGATGAAGGATCGGTTAGTCCTTTCCCCATGCCAAGCAGTAAGGCTATAATACTTATTTCCGATAAATTTGATATACTTTTTAATCATATATATGTACATTGGGTAGGATATGCAGGCTATAGCATTTAATCATTTTTTCTAGGGCTTACATAATAAGGGCCTTGCGTGTTGCGTGCGAGTAAAAAATACAAATTATTCGGGTTTATTAAAAATATATAGGCAATAAAATTGTTTGCAGGCTGCACTATATGGTTGTAGCGGCAAAGTAGGTGGTGCTACGATGGAAACAACCCTGTCACTGGTTGGGCTGGCGAAAAACGGTGATAAACAGGCGTTTGGCGACTTATATAACGAAATCTACAAAGACCTATATCGCTTTGCGTATTATACATTGGGAAACCGCGAGGATGCGGAGGATGCAGTGTCTGAAACCTTTTTGGAGGGATACAAGGGCCTGAAAAACCTGCGGGATGAGACATTGTTCAAGCCGTGGATGATGCGTATTCTCAGTATCCGCTGCAAGCGAAAGATTAAGCAGTATGTAACCACGAGGCAGAAGATTGACCCGGAGGATATCTCCGAGCATGTTATCAGCTTCGATTTGAATACCGATAACGACGAAAAGCTAGCACTTCTGGCGGCACTTTCTACCATCGATTATTCAGAGCGTACCATCCTGGTGCTGGCGGTGGTGGAAGGGTATAAAACGCGAGAGATTGCCGACATCTTGGGCTGTCCGCAGGGAACGGTATCCTCCAAACTTTACCGCACCCTTAAAAAACTGCGCGCCGAGCTGGAAAGGAAGTGATGAAGAATGCCCCGTTATAACCCTGAAAAAGACATCGATTTTTTGCGGCAAAAAATGAACCGGTTAAACGAGGATATTCTTCCCTCAGCTCGTATTTCGCCCGAGATACTTGTGCAAAAGCTGGACGATGAGCAGCCCGCACCCGCGAACCGTAAGGTGTTCTTTACTCGCCGGCGGCTTGCTTTTGCCTTGTGCGCCGGTTTTGTGTGCTGCATCGCGCTGGTTTATGCTGCCCTGCAGCCGATGAAAATTGGGTTGCAGGGGGATGTCGCACCTTCAACTGAAAAAAACGCACAGGCGATGGGTATTGCCCCTATCAAGGATGAGGCGATCTTAGAAGCGGCTCCGGCGGCAGATGCGGAAGCTTCCGAAGCGCTGGCAGCGGACGAGAGCTACCAGAGCGTTCGTACCGCGCTTGAACAAACGCAGATCGAGAACCAGGAGAAGGTGTATACTGCGGTAGACGGTATCCCCTCCGAGACCTCCGACAAAAACCCCGACGAGCCCGAGGGATCCGGCGGGAAGGGCGGCGGCGGTGGCGGCGGAAGTGAAGCCGGATTTGCGGCGAAGGTCTCTGGCAGCAGCCGGTTGTCTGACAGTGCCGACGCGGATATCATTCAGGCAGACGATAGGTATATCTACTATACTACCGGCACCACGGTGAAGATAGCAGAGACCTCTCAGAACGGAAAGCTTACCCTTTCCTCCGAGATTGATGTCTCAAAGGAAGATCGGTATGTCATCGAGCTTTTTGTACAGGGTAATAATCTAACCCTGTTGTGCAATAACTATGCTTATATTGCTCCCGGGGCCTCTGAAGAGATTCAGTCGGTGGGTACCACTGTGGAGATGTATGACATCACCAATCGCCAAAGCCCGGTAAAAAAACGCGAGTATACGCAGGAGGGTGAATACCTCACTGCGAAAGTAAGCAGCGACACGCTGTACATGGTTTCGGTGCGCAGAACCTTTGAATACAGCGGGGTGCTGCCGGTTTGCAGCATCGTACCGTCTTATTACGACAGCGCGACGGGTATGGGCGGCGCTGCTCCGTTAAGCTCGAAGGACATTATCCTGCCGGAAGCCGCCGGTGACAACAGCTATGCAACGGTTACCGCCATGAAGCTGTATGACGCTTCGGCACCAGCCTCCACCAAGGCGGTTCTTGGGGGCGCTTGCAGCGCGTATATCGCGCCGGGCGGTGTCTATCTGATAAACTCCGCCATGCTTGCGGAGAATCAAACGGGCACCCGCATTACCAAGCTGGCCTATAACGGCAGTGAACATATCGGCATTACGGAAGCCAAGGTGGCGGGCCGGGTACCGGACGGTACGGCTATGGACGAATCGGACGGAACGCTTCGAATGGTCACCACCTCGCAGAATCAGCAAGGAAAGAACGCCGTTAACCTTTATGTGTTTGGCAGAGATCTTTCTATAGCCGGCAGCACGCAAGCCCCGAATGACCAGACGGTGTATGCCGCACGCTTTTATGGCGGCACGGCTTATGTCTCTGCCTACGGAGAGCAAGACCCGCTGCTGGTATTCGACCTTTCCGATGCCCTGCACCCCAAGCTGTTAGGAGATGTAAAGGTAAAAGGCTTTTCAACCAGTCTGCACCCGGTGGGCGACCAGACGGTAGTGGGCCTTGGGTATCTTACCGCACTGGAGAACGGAGAAACCGTGCGCAAGGGCCTGCAGCTTACCCTTTTTGATATCTCCGACAAACAGAAGCCCGTTGTTAAAAAGGCAATAACCCTTGGCCAGGACGGCAGCTATTCCGAAGCTGTTTTAAACCTTAAATCGTTATATTACAGCACGGAAAAACAGATGATTGGTTTTTCCGCTGTGATTACACGGCTTAAGGAGGGCTCAAACATACTTGAAACGGCGTTTTCCGGCTATTATCTTTACAGCCTGAAGGATAATTCTCTTGCCTTGCTCGGAAAGCTGCCCAATGCCTCGGAGCAGCCGGAGGATGCGGTACACCGCGGTCTCTGTATAGGCAACTATCTTTACACCGCAAGCGACAAGCAGATATCAAGCTATGACCTCTCATCCTTTAATAAGGCAGATACCCTTAAGTGGTAAAAATCAAACCGGGGCGGTGATACCGCTTCCGGTTTTCGTATGGGCCTATTGAAGATTGCTAGCTTTGCTTTTGACTGATTACAATAGCTATAAATGTTGCCTAGCTGGTATAATCCTCAACAAGGGTTTTCAGCTCCTCCAGATTGTTAGCTGTAATACCTTGCTGCAGGGCGGCTTTATCGTAATCGCTCATCGTTTCCATGCTCACGTTAAAAACGTAAAGCGGTTCAGCCCCGCCGGTTTTAAAGATTGCCAGCTTCCCGTCATATTCACGCAGAATATACCCTTCCGATTCTTTGGGCGAGACACTGCTGCTTACAACCGTTAGCGGTACCGTTTCTGCCGCATCTGAGGTTACTTCATCGGCCAGCAGCACCTTGTTTTGCTGTGAGTATTCCGCGAAAATGGTTATCAGTGCCACGGTAGCAACAGCAGAGAAAACCCATCGTAACAGCTTAATCACGGCTCATTCCCTCTCTAATTTGACAAAGTGTAATAATCAATCGACAAATAACGAATTGTTTACACAAGTCTGTGTAGTCCTTCAATCTATTGTTGACGATACTTGGTATTGCTATACAGGAAAGCGTAAAAATTTTCACAGATTTTTCCGAAATATTCTTTAGTATTTAGCCCTATAATATGATATAATAATAAGTCGGGATGTGACATTACAAAGTATGGAAAACACATCCTCATATCAAATTATAAAAGGAGGCTGACTGCGGCTATGGCATATGTATCTAATCCCAAAGGCCCAGCACCCACCCCCAAAGCGACAGGCAGCACAAAAAAAGGTAAAACCACCTCGCCGGGTGTAGTAGCTATAAAAGGAACATTAGGGTTTATAGGCCGTATTATTGCCACTGTGTTTCTGGTATGTGTCATTACGGGCTGCATTGTTGCAACGGTAATGTCGATTTATGTTTTACAGCTGGTGAACACCAACGACGTTATCGACCTGCGCAACTTTAAGCAAAACTATACCAGCATTATCTATGCTGAGAACCCCGAAACGGGTGAAACGTACGAGCTTCAACGCCTGATCGGTGGCGAAAACCGTATCTGGGTAGGTATTGATAAGATTCCGAAATATATGCAGCAGGCGGTAATCGCCATTGAGGACAAGCGCTTTGACAATAAGCTTGGCCCCGCGCATTCGGGCGTGGACTGGAGACGAACCCTTTATGCAACAGTAAACTACTTTGTTAGCTTTTCTGCCCGTACGCAGGGTGGTTCCACCCTTACACAGCAGCTCATTAAGAACATTACAGGTGAGGACGAGGTGAGTATTCCGCGTAAGGTGCAGGAGATCTTCCGAGCTATAAACGTGGAGAAGGTATACTCTAAGGATGATATTCTGGAGGCATACCTGAATACCATTGCGCTTGGCAACAATACCAACGGCGTGCAGGCAGCCGCTAACCTGTATTTTAATAAAGATGTTCAGGATCTTACCCTGATGGAGTGCTGTGCGTTAGCGTCTATTACGCAGAACCCCTCTAGGTACAATCCCTTTGCTCACCCCGAAAACAATAAGGAGCGCCGGGAGTATGTTTTACTGGAGATGCTCAATCAGGGGCGCATTACCCAGCAGGAATATGATAATGCCCTTAAGGAGCCGATTACCTTTAAGAAGGAAGAGGCCATGCAGAAAAAGGGCTCTAAATGGAACTGGTTTGTTGAAAACCTGATTGATGAGATTGTCAGTGACCTGATGACGAAAAAGGGCATGACCAAACAACAGGCCGAAGCCAAGCTGTTCAGCGGCGGATTGCGTATTTACACTACAATGAACCCTATGATTCAGAAGATTCTTGATGAGAAATATACAAGTGACGAAACCTTTAAGGCGGTTACCAATAAGGAGCCGCCGCAGTCTGCGATGGCTATTATCGACCCGCACGGCAAGATATTGGGTATCGCGGGGCAGCGCGGCGAAAAGGTATCGGACCGTGGCTTTAACTACGCCACAATGGCAAAGCGCCAGCCCGGTTCCTCCATAAAGCCGATTGCCACCTATTCTCAGGCCATTGAGCTAGGTATCATTAATTACTCCTCGCCCATTGAAGATTCACCGATGAAAGAGGTGAAGAACGGTGAAGAGGTAATGTCGACATGGCCTAAAAACCACTACGCGGGATATAAAGAGAATATGACGGTGGTGCGCGCAATACAAAACTCTACCAATACGGTTGCCGTAAAGGTGTTGGATATGCTCACGCCCCGCCGCGCCTTTGACTTCTTGAAGAATAAGCTGGGCATAACTACATTGATAGAGGCTCGAAAAAAAGAAGACGGTACAGTACTCACAGATGTTGGCCTTGCTCAGCTTGGCCTAGGAAGCCTTACCGAAGGTGTAACAGTGTTAGAAATGACGGGAGCCTACCAGATATTCGCTAATGGTGGAACCTATACAAAGCCCTATTCCTATACGCAGGTGTTGGATGCCGCTACCGGTGAGGTGATTCTGGAGAACAAGGGTGACTCTAACCGCGTAATCAGTGACGAAACCGCTTATATCATGAACCGCCTGCTCTATCAGGTAGTAAACGGTGCTACCGAGGGTACCGGACTTGCCGCGAAGGTAAAGGGTGCCGAGGTGGTTGGTAAAACCGGTACCTCCGACGATAACTATAACCAGTGGTTTATCGGCTGTACTCCCAAATATGTTGCGGCTCTGTGGATCGGCTATGACCGAAACAAGGAGGTTACCTATAGTTCTTCCTACCCGCCCGTAAACGCATGGAAGCAGGTAATGCAGGAGGTTGTGAAGCTGGATAAAGACCCCGGTACCTTCCCCGTTTCCGATGGCGTGGTGCAGGAGGCCTATTGTGTGGAGACCGGTGAGCTTGCATCGCCGTACTGCCCGACAACCGCAATTGGTTATTATAACAAGAATAACCTGCCCAATATCTGCACCAAACACCTCAACGGAGGAACCAGTACAACTGATCCGTTTGCTACAACAAGCAGCAATTTCTGGGAATAAGTTTTAACAGCTATGAAGCAGCCGCAGAACAGAATCTGCGGCTGCTTTTATGTTTGGGTAAATTCTTCTCGGTTAACATAATTCTCAATACAAATGAAGTATCGTTTTCATTTTGAGGGCTAGTCTGGCGGGAGAGTAATCGTTTTGCTCCAGCTGTACCCAAATTGCGGACGAAATAGTTACAAAGTGTAACAAATTTAAAGGAGTGTTCTTCCAAGGATATAATATACAGCAGAATATCACAATATTTTTTGGTTATTAGTGCACTATGCATATAAATAGATTACAAATTAGTTACACAATGATGTCAAAATAGGTATTGTCAAAGACGGCTACTCACGGTATAATAATGCCAGAGCAACAGCAAAGACGTCCGGGACAGAGAGCAAGCGACAAGCTTGCACTCGATAACGGAACCTGCTGCAGGAGAGCTCGAAACATTTTCAAGGAGGAAACAACATGAAAAAACTTATTGCAATCGTACTTACTCTGACATTTGTACTGAGCTTGGCAACCATCGTTTCAGCCGCCGACATCAGTGGTGAAATTATCGGCACTGTTCCCGGCACTTCCACCTTCCCCACCGCATTGCAGTTTACCGATGAACCCGTTAACGTGGACCTTGCACCCGGTGGCAACTTTGACACTTGGAACGGCGGCGAGAGCCTCAGCGTAGCCTCTTCCGATACCAACAAGCTTACCGTAAGCTACAAGAAGACCACCGCAACTGACGGTTCAGTAGTTTACTCCGTAAAGCTGTCCCCCGTTAAGACCATCACTGCCGAAGAGCATGACGTTAAGGTTACCATTGTAATTGCTCAGGTTAAGAGCACCGGCGATCGTGTAAAGGGTACCGTAGAGAAAACCATCACCATGTTCAACGAAAGACAGGATGATACCGACCTTATCCCTCAGGCTGATGATACCTACAAAATGATTGCTTCCAGCCCCGTTATCGATGCCTCCGTATTCGCGAAGGTAGCCGAGAGCCAGCAGAAGCTGAGCATCAACTACCCCTCTTACAGCGTAGTATTCTCCAAGGTTGCCAACCAGGATACCTCCCTCTACCTTGCAGCTACCACCACCGTGCCGGATTATATCACTAAGATTGCAAACGGCAAGGACGTTAAGTACATCAACTTCCCCGGCAGCCCCTACTTAAAGGACAACGCAAAGATCTCTGTTAACTTCAATAATGACTGGCAGAACGAAAACGGCACCACCGCTTATGTTTATGCCGTAAAAAACAGCGTTCTTGTAGGCGAGCCGATTGTAGCTACCATTGAAAACGGCGCAGTAGTTTTCGAGACCAAGGGTCGTCTCGGCGAGTATGCAATCTTTGCGACCAAGATGGCTTCCATTCCCGATGCAGCTAACACCAGCTCCACCCCCGCTACCGCAAACCCCAATACCGGTGATTCTTCCTCGATTGTAATCGCTATGGTTCTTGCAACCCTTGCACTGGCCGGCGCAGGCTTCGTGGCAGTTAAAAAGGCCAGCAAGTAATTTATTTACCCTTAGTTTCTAACTTCTAACCACAAGCAAACAGCCATCGGCTCTGCCGATGGCTGTTTGCTTTAGCCTGTGAAAAAGTCCGGCTGCGACTGGGTTTTTTTTACAGGCTGGAACCACTCACCCACGAGTGGTTTTCTAAACAAAAACCGAAGCCTGCATCGCTTCGGTTTAATATAATTACTGTTGCTTTGGTTCGTCATTATCATTTGTAAACGGAACAGACGATTGTTGAACATTTTCTTGTTGAACGGGCGGCACAGCATTCCCCTGCCCGTAATAAGGGGGCGGTGTGGTGCCGTAGGGCTGTTGAGGCGGCGCCCAGTTCCAGTTTGGCGCGGCATTTGAGCTGCCATAGATCGATACTGCCGGCTTGTTACGGATGGATAACAGCAAAAAAGGATAGGTGACGCTTATAAAGATGGAGAGCAGCAAAAACATCACCGCGTTTTGCGGGGTGTAATCCTCGAAGGTTTTATACAATACAATATACATCACCACCGAAAACCCTATTGCTACCGCATTCAAAAGAAGAGAAAACAGCGGTGACAATGTCATAAACAAACCAGACGGCCCGGAGGCTGAAAAGCTCCTGTAAAATCCTCTGTGTTGAAAAAAGTTTGGGAGTTGATCAAATCCCGATGAAAAGGCAGTACCAAGACCGAACACAATACCCAGCACTATTACGATAACACCCGAAAAGCTTGTTACAATACTCAGCACCAGCAGCCAGGTTCTGAAGTTCGAAGCCTTGCCCTTGCGCCGGTTAATATCATCGGCAACGGCGCCCTTGAGGTAGTCGCTGGCCACCGGTATCCATGCAAGCCATGGCTTATCATACCCGCGGTTTTTTGAAATGGTATAGTAGCTGATGGCATTAAGAATATAAAACAGGATACCAAGCACCGCACTGATACTCAGCATAACGCCGATAAAGCCAATAAGGAAATTCATTGCCTGCATAAAAAGTAACCTCCAATATCATAAGGATCCATTCCTTCCGATTTGTTTTATTCTACCATAGTATTTTTAGCAGAACAATAACTAAGCTATGAACATTTTATAATATTAATGGCCGCAGACGGGGTTATAAAAATATAACGATATACATACGCCCCCAACCGGCAGAACCGACTGGGGGCGATCATGTTTAGTAACCGATTATTTCTCCTCTTCCTCCTGGTGCAACAGCTTAGCGTCTTCAATTACCGCCGCTTCCAGCTGCGAGGGCAGCTGTTCGTAGCGTGTAAAGGTGAGCGAGAAGCTGCCGCGGCCCTGTGTCATCGAGCGCAGAACGGTGGTAAAATCGCTCATCTCGCTCATCGGCACCTCGGCCTCCACCATCTGCAGCTTTTCCTCGGTGGGAGACATACCCAGCACACGCCCGCGGCGCTTGTTCATCTCGCTGATAACATCGCCGGTGTTAGCGTCTGGCACCATAATCTTTGCAGTACCGATCGGCTCCAGTATCGCGGGGGAAGCCGTAGGCAGTGCGGCCTTGTAAGCAAGCGACGCCGCCATCTTAAACGACATTTCGGAGGAATCTACCGGGTGGTAGGAGCCATCCACAAGTGTAGCCTTGAGGCCCACTACGGGGTAGCCCGCCAGCACGCCGTGCTTTACGCAGTCGCGCAGGCCCTTTTCAACCGCAGGGAAGAAGTTCTTGGGCACCGAGCCGCCGAACACCTTCTCTTCGAACACCAGGTCTTCGCTGTCGCAAGGCTCGAACTCTATCCACACATCGCCGAACTGGCCGTGGCCGCCCGACTGCTTCTTGTGCCTGCCCTGCACCTTTACCTTCTTGCGGATGGTCTCGCGGTAGGGTACGCGTGGCTTTTCAAGCGAAACATCAACGCCGAACTTGCTCTTGAGTTTGGAAACCAGAACATCCAGATGCTGGTCACCAAGGCCGGAGATCAACTGCTGATGGGTTTCGGAGTTTGTAACAAAGCCGATAGAGGGGTCCTCCTCCATCAGGCGCTGGATGCCCTGTGCTATCTTGCCCTCATCGCCCTTGGCCTTGGGCTTGATGGACATGGACATGCAGGGGGCGGGGAACTTAACGCTCTCAAAGCTTACCACGCGCTTGGGGTCACAAAGGGTGTCGCCCGTAACGGTTTCGGAAAGCTTGGAAACGGCGGCGATATCACCCGCAAGAACGCTGGGCGCATCCTCCTGCTTCTTACCCTTGATATAGATAAGCTTGCCCAAGCGCTCGGGGTTGCCGGTGCGGGCATTTATAGGAGCGATTTCAGGGCTGATCTTGCCCGAAACTACCTTAAAATACGACAGCTTGCCCACAAACGGGTCGGCTACCGTCTTAAACACAAACAATGAAAGTGGTGCTGCTTCGTCACATGCAATCTCCACCTCTTTGCCGCTGGCGTCCTTCGCGGTTTCGCCCGCCTTCTCCTTTGCGGTTGGCAACAGGGTGGTAATAGCGCCAAGCAACAGATCCACCGCGGCAAGGGTGAGGCCGGAGCCGCAGAGCACAGGGGTAATCACACCGCTCTTGGTGCCCTCCACCACGCCTTTCGAGAGCTCCTCGGCGGTAAACGGCTCGCCCATAAAGAATTTATCCATCAGTGCCTCGTCGGTTTCGGCAATCGCCTCGCTGATGGCCCCTAAAATCTCATCATGAACCGCGTCCTCCGGCACCGGTACCTCGGTGGCCTTGCCGGAAGCGTCGTACTGATAAGCACGATCTTCAAGGATATTGATGTAACAGGTAACCTTGCGGTTTTCCACATGAGGAATCACCACCGGGCAGATGGCAGTGCCGAAGCGCTCCTTGAGTGCGGTGTAAACCTTGTAGAAGTCGGCGTTATCGTTATCCATCTTGGTAACGAAGATAATCTTAGCCTTGTTGTTCTTCTGGGCGTATTTATAGGCCTTCTCCATGCCCACCGTAACGCCGGATTTACCCGAAACCGCGATGATTACGCTCTCGGCAGGGCGCATACCCTCGTAAAAGCCGCCCTCAAAGTCAAACAGTCCGGGAGTATCTATGAGATTAATCTTGCTGTTGTTAAACTCAATGGGTGCAAGAGAAGCCGAAACCGAGACCTTGCGCTTAATCTCCTCAGCGTCAAAATCACAGATAGTGTTCCCCTCAGCCACCTTTCCCAGCCTGTCGGTGCCCTTTGTCAAAAACAAAAGAGCCTCCGCCAAAGATGTTTTTCCCGAACCGCCGTGACCTGCCAAGGCAACATTCCTGATCTTGTCTGCTGTGTATTGCCTCAATTTCATTCTCCCCTTTCTTCGGCCCGTTATGTTTGGGCTGATACCTCATTCCTTTGGAATTCAGTAATTCTCCGCCCCAAAGATGAAGCTGCGGGCCTTATGTTACCTTTGCTTACCTTACCAATTGGCAAAATGTGAAGCAACGTTAGTGATTATTATAGCGTATTTACACATATTTTTCAACTTGTTTTTAAATACATTTAGTGAATTTGTGCACTTAAACTGTCAAAAATTTGATGGGCTGATTGTATAAATTATACAATCAGCCCATCGATTTTTCTGAGATTCAATTGATTTTTCAGTATTTCCGCGCACTGATAAACACCGTAACTACCAGTGCCGCAACCAGCTGATACGAGAGCAGCAGCAGCGGGTTAATAAGCGAGATGCCGTAAAAGAAGGTAAACAGCGTGGCAAGCGCATAACCGAGCAGGATAAACACCATCTGCACCACTAAGGCGGTGGTGGTAGAGGACTTCACCCTTGCGGCGGCTATCACCGTATCCATCATCGCCATCGCGCCGCCCATGTTGGCGGCCCCGGCAAGGCCGGCGGGCTTTTCTTCGGTAAGCTCCAGGTAAGCGCCGTGCAGCGAGGCGGGCATAATGCGCACCATATCGTAGTCCAGCTCATACAGGTCAGAGAGCATATCGCGTGTGATGTTCGGGTCGGTGGTTTTCACCAAAACGGCAATGCCGCTCTGCTCCAGCCGCTTTAGGCGGCGGTACACCGCGGGGTCGGCGTGGTAGCTGATGACGAACATCGAGGCAAGCTCGCCGGAGGTGGCAAGATACATCAGATCCCGGCCATCCTGCGTGTACTTGAGCTCATACTCGCGCGGGGGCAGCTCCACGCCGTGGTGGCGCATCAGCTCGCGGTTGCCGATGAGCACCCGTTTGCCGTTCACCCACGCCGAGATGCCCATGCCCTCTTCGTAGACAATATCCTCAACGTTTTCAAGAATCTCCTTACGCCCCTCAATAATCTGGTAGAAGATGTCGGACATGGTGCCGCCCACCTTCTCCATAATACTGGCAGCCTCGAGAATCGACATGTCGATACGTCCGCCCTTAAAGGTGCGGATACCGTGCAGCGTGATGCTGCCCGAGGGGAACAGCTCCGCCGCGTTCACCGCAACCGCCGTAGCCTCAGAGATTGACTCCACCGCGTCGCTGCCCGAAAGCATGGCCCCGCGAGGCGTTAGGCTTTTGGCCGCGCGCAGCAACGGAAGGTTAATTACCGCAATCGAGGTAAACGGTGCACAAACACACAGCACTGCCGTAAACACGGTAAAGCAGGAAAGAACATCCTTATATAAGAAATAGGAAGCAGCCGAAAGCACCACCGCCGCCCCGAAGCAGATGGGGGAAAGGATGCGGCTGGCGCCCTGCGCCTGTTCATCATCATAGGAGAAATGCAAAAATCCCTTTAAAAAGCCGGCAGGAGCCGAAACCGCAACCTGCGGCTCCTCGTCGTCCAGCACCGTTGCGGCGTTGCGAGCAAACTCGCCGCTTTTGGCAAGCTGCACCTCATACAGCCGCTCGCCGCTGCCCGCAACCGAAAGGTTGTGCCGCACACGCGAAAGGACCATAAGCTTGCCCAGCGAGTTAAACCACAGCCCGATGATGGCTACCACACAGTAATACTGCGCGTTGGAGTTGTTTATCAGCGACGGCCTTGCCACAAACGCGAAGGTATAGATAAGTGTGGCTACCGAGGCTAAAGCCGTCATGCTGTCGGCATTGGCCTTCAGCTTAAAAAGCGAAAGCAGCCCGTGGCTGATGGGCATAATGCTAACTAAAAAGCTTACAAAGCTTAGTGCAAACAGCGCCAGCGCATACATTCCCGGCGCCTTTTGCGCGCTGATGGCCTCGGGGATGGGCAGGGCTGTTGCAATGCGGGTTAATATCAGGTAGATGGCACCCACCGAGGTGACGGTAAGCGCCGCAGTTCTTAATACACCGAATATCTGCCTCAGCTGCAGGCGGCGCAGTACCTTGGGGGTATCCTCGGGGGAGCTTAATTCGTTTTCGTCCGGTTCAAAATCCTCGGCGGTCGGTAGTTCCTCATTCTCCGAAAGATCACCGTCCTGCTCTAGCATCCGGTAAGACTGCCAGCGGCTCAGCCGGCTCTCCTCCTGAGGAACAGCCGCAAGCGGCCTGCCGGCAAGGGGGTTTACCCCTGCAAGCTCACCTGCCGCCTCCATAGCGGGGGAAACAGCATCAAACTGCCTGGTATCATGCTCTTGCTGTGGCTGCGGTGCAGCCTGCCTCTCCTGGGGTACCTGCGGAGCACCGTAATAGGGAGCATCGAAACCCTTATCCATTGGCGGTTCAGGCGAGGCTGCCTGAGGAGCACCGTAGTAGGGAGCATTGAATCCCCTGTCTACCGGCGGTTCAGGCTCAGCAGCCTGCGAAGTACCATTGTAGGGGGTATTATAGCCCTTATTCATCGGTGGCTCGGAGGGAACAGCCTGCGGAGCACCACGGTAGGAAGCATTAAAGCCCCTATCGTCCTGCGGCTCCAGTGGAGCTGCCTGCGGAGTGCCACGGTAGGAAGCATTAAAACCTCTATCCTCCGGCGGTTCAAAAGCCATAGGCTCGGGGCGCCGCGGCTCATTTTCCACCTGCGGCCGAACCGGGCGGTGAAGCTTAAAGCCGGTAGACGCAGGTGCCTGCATCTGTGCTGACGGTGCCTGCGGCGACGCGGGAGCTTTCTGCTGTACTGGTGGTTGATACGCTTTAGGTGCCGACTGCTCCGGCTCGTATACCCCGCTCAGCGGCGGCCTGGATACCGACGGCGGCGTAAAGGTGAGCGGCTCCTGCCAAACGGGGGTGGGAGCCTGCTGCGGCACCGGAGCGGTATACGGCTGTGGCTGCTGCACATGCGGTGCGGTATAATAGCCCGCGTTGCGCTCCGGCGGGTAGTCCTCGCGGGTTCTCGCAGGCGGCGCAGGCTCCTGAGGCCGGCGGGGCGCGGTATTCTGGTAGGCGCCGAACACCTCGCTTTCACGAGCGATGGAAAAGCCCTTCGGCTGCGCGTTCCTCGCTGTGCGGGGCTGAGCCTGCGGTGCCTGCTGCTCTATGTAAGCGGGGTTTGGATGGGTGTTGTTTGAAAAAGAGGCGCTCCCTGCCTGCGTGGGGGCACTGTAACTCTGCGGCGGCACCTGTTTATAGGTATTGCCGGCTTCCTGCGGGGCTTCGTTTGCAGAAGCACGGCGGTTCTCCGCAGGTATAATGGGGGGGGTATTTCCGTCCTCCGGTGCGCCGTAAACCTTTTGTTCCTTGATGCGTTTAGCTTCGTTTAAGATCTCGTCCAAGGAATAATAGTCATCAAACATCTAACGTTCTTCCCCCTTTGACTGCTGAATCTGAGAACATTATAACTTCAAGCGTTGCCGTGCCACCTCGAACATCAATATGCCGCCCGCCACCGAGGCGTTTAACGACGACACCTTGCCGAGCATGGGCAGCGAAACAATAAAATCACATTTATCCTTTACAAGACGGCCGATTCCTTCGCCCTCCGAGCCGATAACAAGCCCTACGGCACCGCCGAAATCCTGCCTGCACCACGGGGTAGCGTTCATATCAGCACCGTAAATCCACACGCCGTTTTCCTTCAGCTCATCAATCGCAGCGGGAATGTTGGCCACCTTTGCCACCGGCAGATGCGCACACGCGCCCGCCGAGGCCTTGAACACCGCCGCGGTAACCGAGGCGCTGCGCCGTTTGGCGATAATCATGCCATGAGCACCCGCGGCCTCCGCCGTACGGATGAGCGCGCCGAGGTTGTGCGGGTCTTCGATCCCATCGGCGATAATGATAAACGGGGGCTCGTCCTTTTCCTTCGCGCGGGCAAGGATGTCGTCAACCGAGGCATACTCGATGGCTGCCATCACTGCCGCCACACCCTGATGGGTTTCGCCGCCCGCCAGATGGGTGAGCTTTTCGGCAGAAACCTCCTTAACAGGAATTCCGCTGTCTTTGGCAAGCGCGATAATCTTGGATATGCTGCCCTGACGTTCGCCCTGCAGCACATAGAGGGTATCCACCGTTTTGCCCGATTTCAGTGCCTCCAGCACGGCGTTTCTGCCAACAATCGCATCGGTGGACCGTTCCTGCGAATTCTCTCTCTGCATCTGTGTCTGTTCTCCGTTGCCGCTTTGCGCCGGCCATTCTATTTGTTTTTCTATGTATAACACAATAATATTAGCTGCAGCAACAGTGGCCCAAAAGTCATTGTGTTATATATGGCGCATGTGCGTATGCACGCGCCATGGCGTTTAGCCCGTCTTTATATCACTGAGTAATGTCTGGGGGCATTATTCAGTGATATATGTATGCGTGCCCTAACCCGCAAAGCAGATGGTAAGGGCACATTTATTTTTTATTATAGCATACCTATGGTTATTTTTGAAATGAAATATAGAGGGATTTAACAGATTATTTCATCAGCAGCATGAAGCACAGGCTGGAAATAGCAGCCCCCGCCGCCGCCGCCGCCATAATCTTTAATACCCCCGCGAGGATGGTGGAGCGAAAGATCGCTGCCCTGCGAATCTTCGGCCCGTGCAGCGTCATATAGGAGTTGGCCTGACGCTTGAGCTCCGGCTCCGCCGCGTTTCGTTTTTCGTTATTAACGATGAAAATAATCCGTTCAAAAAAATCATTCTCGGTATTGATAACCTCAATTACCCGTTTGTTGGTTCCGCGCAGCATCTTCCGGTCTACCCCCCGCTTAACAAATACATCAAAATAGGCACCTGCTTTATTTTTGGCTGCTTACGCTCAAGTTATGCGCCAGATGCTGCCTGTGTTGGGGGTAAAAAGAGGGCTTGTTTACATGAAATTTCTGGATATACAGTCGATATACATCCCATATTGTGGAATACTCAGTTGAAAACGTTGAAAACACGCGGCTTATACCCGATGTAAACATAAAGTTTACATAACAGATGTTGAAAACTCTGTTGAAAAGGTTGAAAATCCAGTTTAAAACATCCGCAAAAGCCTTTGTGACTGTACAAAATCTTTATGCATAACGGTTGAAAAACTTTATTATGTTAACTGATACCGTTTTAGAATAGAAAGTATGTAAAACGCTTGACCTCAATAGTTGTTATGATTTACCAGTATTTTTTATACAGTAAGTTTTTACCCCTTTACGACATCTTCTGTTGAATTTCGCCATGCTTAGATACTCCACGCCAAAGTTTCTGTGCACTATTATCCATTAATGTAGTTTATTCTGTATAGGCTGACAAATTAAACCTATAAAACCACACCGCCCTTATTGCCACCGATTCAGCTTGCATCCGGCATCGTATCAGGCACAGGCTTACGGCGGTTCTGCCACGCTTTACTCGGGGCGGACGGAGGTAAGGTAACCGATGGCGCGCTCCACCGAGGTTTTAGCCTCCGTGCGGTCGATATCCACCCCCGCGCTGCGGTAATCAAACATCTTACAGAAGCTGCTCACATCCGCCTTGGTCTTCTCCAGGTAGCTTTTGGTAAGGGCGGTGGAGACGGTTAAAAACTCCGCAAGCTCCTTTTTGCCCAGGCGCTTTTGGGCACGCTCAACAAGCTGAAGGTAGTGCGGCAGGCAGAGGAACGGCTGCTCGGCGTAGAGGGTGCGAAACGCCTGCTCCCTGCCCCAGATGGTGAACAGGTTGGCCGTCATCTGCTCCATGGAGGCATCCACCTTGGCGCAGACATAGCACCCCTGTGCCATCGACTTGGCGGTGCGGATGTCCGCCTTGCCGCCCTTAAGCGCTTTCTCGTCGGGCAGCGCCTTGATAAGCTCATCCAGATGGCTTTCGAGCATCAGCGC
This sequence comes from Acetanaerobacterium elongatum, assembly GCF_900103835.1. Classification (GTDB taxonomy): domain Bacteria; phylum Bacillota; class Clostridia; order Oscillospirales; family Ruminococcaceae; genus Acetanaerobacterium; species Acetanaerobacterium elongatum. The sequence goes on from NZ_FNID01000024.1 coordinate 34,791, forward strand.
CAGCGAAAGGCGGTTCTTGCGTTTGAGCATCCTGCCATAGTGGCCGGAGCAGAAGCCCTGCGAGTTCGTCTGTATGCGGATATCCGGCTCCATCATCGCGGCGCCCATGATGGCGTCGAGCGCGCGCTCCTCCAGCAGATCGTGCAGGCGGCAGAGGGGGCAGCCGTCCTTCGGCTCGAAAACCTCGCTGATGGGGATGGTGTACAGGGTTTCCTTCATGGTGATGGCCATTCCTTTCCTGTGGATATGGTGTACATTTCTTGAATTTTTATTTCAGTTACTAAAGCTATTATACCACATCAATGATATAATGGTAGTATTATATACTATTGGTGGGGGTTTTGTCGTGGAGATACAGGTTTCGGGGAAGGATATTGTCATCACTCACCTGCAGGATTTCTGCCTGCGGGATATCCTGTGCTGCGGGCAGTGCTTTGTGTTTCGCGAGCTTGCGCCCGATACCTTCTTCGGCACGGCGGGCGGCAGGGCGCTTACCGTCTCGCAAAGCGGTGACACCCTTACGCTGCACAACACCACCCCCACCGACTTCGAGGGCTTCTGGCGCGGGTATTTTGACCTTGACCGCGACTACGCCGCCGTAAAGCGCGCCCTCTGCTGCGACGAAACCCTGCGCCTTGCGGTGGCATATGCCCCCGGCATGCGGGTGCTGCGCCAGCCGCCGTGGGAGGCGCTGTGCTCGTTTATATTATCGCAGAACAACAACATCAAGCGCATTCAGGGGATTGTAGAGCGCCTGTGTGAAACCTTCGGCGAGGCGCTGCCCGGCGGCGGGTACGGCTTCCCTACTCCGCAGACGCTTGCAAGCCTTACGGTGGAGGACTTAGCCCCGCTGCGGGCGGGCTTTCGTGCAAAATATATCCTTGACGCCGCGCAAAAGGTGGCCTCGGGCGAGGTAAACCTTAACGAGCTGTACACGCTGGATATTGACGACGCCCGCCGGTCGCTTATGCGCATTAAAGGCGTGGGCATTAAGGTGGCCGACTGCGCGCTGCTTTACGGCGCCTCACGGGTGGAGGCCTTCCCGCTCGACGTGTGGATGAAGCGGGCGATGGCCTCGCTGTTCCCGAAAGGGCTGCCGGACTGCGCCGTACCCTATGCGGGGCTGGCGCAGCAGTATATCTTTCATTACATACGGTGCGGGGTAAAGGGCGCGTGTGAGGTTGGGGCTGAGGGGAAATAAAAGAGCCGCAGCCATGAGGGCTGCGGCGGGGTAAATGGCACGCCAACCGCCAACACAAACATAGGGGCAGACCGGTGCGTCTGCCCCTATAAAACTATGCGGGTGAAGCGGAACGGTCAAGACCGTTCACTACAAGAAAACCGAAAGCAGGGCTTCAATCGCCCCTGCTCCATTATTCTTTAGTAGTCTCCTCTTTGACATAGGAAATATATCTATAATTATCCCCGTCCACCTCAAGGACTGCCTGGCAATTCCAGCGAAGAATAGCTTCCGAACTGGTAATGCTGTCTTTCATCGTTAAGGTAAGCCGGTTACCCTCCTGTTTTGCGCTGACGATTTCTGTATCCGCCGTCGTGCCGATTCCGCCCGTCCAATAGGCGTTGCGCTTTTTGTCGTAGTACTGCGATTTCCGTATCTGCTCCGGCGTTACGTCAAGGTGCTTCATCACCGCCGCCTCAAGCTCCTTGGCGGGCATATAGGGGTTGCCGAAATACTCCTCAATGGGGGTGTTCTTGGGCATGTCTACCTCGCCCGTACCGCACAGGTAGATATAGTAAACCACCAGCGCGTCCGGTTCAAGCTTTGCGGCATCGTTCCAAGTACTCCGCCCCAAATCATACTCAAACGCCTCTGCGTATTTTTTGTACCGTTCGAGCTTCTCGGTCTCCTTTAAAAACGTCTCGCTGCATTTATAGGAAACATACTTCACCGTATTGTCACCGGTCAGCTCCACCGTCAGCGTGCCGCTCGGGAAGATGAGCCTGTCCTTCCCGTAGGGCCTGTAGTTCACCGCCGCATACCCCGCGAGCAGGGTGGCCTCCTTATCCTCCACTTTACCGGGGTCTGGCACCGTCAGCCCCACCTCTATCTCAATCCGGCTGCCCTTTTGCGTTGCAGAGATAGCGCGGAATGGCAGTTCTTGCTTATGGGTGTACAGGTGATAGGTCTGCGCCTTTTTGTTATACATCCATGAGGTTCTCAAATAATCGGCACTCACATCAAAATGACGCTGCAGCGCCGCCTCCACCTCTGCCGCCGATGGGTCGGGGGTATTGAGGTTTACATCTGCGGGGCGGTTTAACAGGTTATTATCCCCGCAGATACTTATCAGATGATTCACTTGAATCTCCGACGCGCTTGCCCATGGGTAGCACAGGCAGTAGTCGCCGAGGGGTGCTACGTAGGCTTTGGTAACGGCCTCGATATCGCTTAAATCGACGGGCGCGCTGTTAGTACCGGAGCTTAGTGCCGCCGCCTTGCTTTCCTGCCCGGACGAGCCTTGCGCCTGAGATGACAACAGCTCCCCAACCGGAACAGGGTTTTGCTTGTTCACTCCTGTGCAGGAGCCAAGCAGCATTGCGCCCGCCAGTAATCCGGCGGCTGCTTTGAGGATACCTTTTACCCGCATGATGATTCCCTCTTTCATTAATACGAACCATATCCTAACAGATTTTGCATTATTAATAAAGTGCATTAATACTTACATTTTACTTCATTTTAAAAATTTGTCTATTATTTAAGTGGATTGTAGAATATGGTTACTTTTCACAATTCGAGCAAATTGACGTCGATATTTTTTATTATAATTGACATATTAAATGGTTATTGATATGATATTAGTAAAAGATAAAGTGTTTTTTCTTGTAACAACAAATACATCCTACATAAGGAGAAAAAAATGATTTCTGTTGTTGACTCTAAGGTGGATCTTAAAAAGCTCGAGCTTGCAGACATTATTGACGTCAATGTATTGCAGAAATTTTTAGATAACTTTGCGGTGGGGTTTAACTGCGCCGCCGTTTCGGTAGGCCGGCACGGCGAGGAATTCACGCGCCCCAGCCACTACCGCCCGTTTTGCTCCAACTATATCCACGCAAGCAAGGTCGGCGACGAGCGCTGCGCCGTTTGCCACAACGACTTCGGGCGAAAGGCAATCTCCATCGGCCGCCCCTACATAGGGCAGTGCCATGCGGGCCTGGTAGACTTCTCCGCACCTGTGATCATCAACGGTGAACACATCGGAACCGTTCTGGGCGGGCAGATACTTGAAAAGCCCGCAGACGAGAAAACCATCCGCCGGGTAGCCTCCGAAATCGGCACCAGCAGCGACGGGCTGTGGGAGGCCGCGGAGCAGATTGACATTGTTCCGATGAAAACCATCGAGGCTGCCGCAGAGGTAATGTATATCGTAGTAAACGCGCTGGCGCAGAGCGGCTACAACCGCATCGAAACCGATCTGCTTTCGTCTGACCTGGCCAACAACTTCATCCAGATATCCGCCACCATCGACAATCTGTCGGAGGATTCCCAAACCATCACCGTAAGCCAGAGCAATCTGGTAGAGGAGATCAACCAGATTCGCGATAACATTAAGGAGATTACCAAGGTTCTTGAATCGATTAAGCAGATTGCGTACCAAACCACCATTCTGGGCGTAAATGCGTCTATCGAGGCCGCGCATATCGGAAAGGCCGGAAAAGGCTTTGCGGTGGTGGCCGACGAAATCCGCAGGCTTTCGGATACCACTAAGGCTACCGTTGAGTCGATCGACCATATCAAGCAGACCATCGATTCCAGCATCAACACCACGTTAAAGAGCGCCAACACAACGCTCGGCACCACCAGCAACCAATCCGCCGCAATGGAGGAGCTATCCGCCACCGTACAAAGCTCGGTTACCCTTGCCGAAGACCTCCGCTCATTGTTCGGCAAGAAGCAATAAATACCTTCCCCACTAATACAATATGAAACAATAAAGGCTCCCCCGCAGCAGAAACCCTCTGCCGCAGGGAAGCCTTTTCTCATTTCCTGTTTATACGTTCGCCGTTACCAGCACCGCCGCTGCCGAGATGTCATCGTCGTGCCCGTCGCTGCGGCGCTTCTTGGCGGTTTCTACTATATACTTTGCAAGGTTACCCATGTCGTCGCTGTCGTACCGCTCCAGCTCCTGGATAATCCACTCGGGGCCGTCGGCCAAGGCACCGTCAGAAACCATCAGCACCATGTCGCCGCTCTCCAGCTTCAGCTGGTTCTGATCGATAGAAACACCGTTTAGGATGCCGATGGGTAAGCTGTCGCCCTCCAGCATGAAGGTCTTTCCCGCGCTTTTTACAAAGGTTGGCGCGGCGCCCGCCTTATAGATCTGCGTTTTACCGGTGTACAGGTCGATGAGCGTGATGTCGGCGGTAGAGAGCGATTCCTCCGCCGATTTTACCAGCAGCGCGGAGTTTGCAAACTTCATGGCGCCCTCCGGCCGTAACCCGGCGCTGATCATCTTGGTGAGCAGCGAGGAGGTCATGGCGGAATCCACTGCCGCTGCGGGGCCGCTGCCCATGCCGTCGCTCAGCACTACCTGTACCTGCCCGCCGGAATTTGCCACATAGCGGATATTGTCGCCGCACACCCGCCCGTCCTTGAACGCGGATTGGTACTCGCCGTAGAGCACCGTCAGCCTGGGCTTTTCGCGCAGGCGGATGGTTGTGAGGTTATCCTTCTCGGTAATCACCGGAAGTGCCAGGCTCTTCTTGCACACCACGCCCAGCGCCTTGGCCAGCTTCACGCGGCTGATGCTCTCGATCTCGTCGGTGGCAATGCGGATGGTTAAGAGCAACCGTCCGTCTTTGTCGTTTTCGCACAGCACGCCGGTGGGCGTGATGCCGGTACCCTCCAAGTACTCCCTTACTGCTGCCGAAAGCGCCGCGTTCACCTCATGCCGGTTTATCACCTCTCGGCTCAGCTCGTCCAGCAGCTCAGACATTGTCTCAAACTGCTCCGAGACAATCGACCGCACCTCGCCAAAACGCCGCACCGAGCTTTCCCGCGCGCGGAACCGGCTGAAACCGTCGTTTACGGCAGTGATGATTCGGCGGGTTTTCTTGCAGCTTTCCAGGAATTCCGGCGGGAAGTCGTCCTCGGCGATGGTGCTCTGCTGCCTATATGCCTCCGAAAGGGTATTGAACGCGCCCATAGTGCGGTTGTAGTGCTTGCCCCAGCAGCTAAATCGCTTGTCACAGTGCCCGCAAACGCTGTGCGAAACCTCGTCGTACACCGAGGAGATATCACCCGACTGGATGCGGCCAAGCCCCTGCGACACCGTCTCTACCGCCGTACGCACCTCACGCATGGCATTCCCCGCAAGGGTAAGCCGCGTGTACACCTCCGCATCAGCCTCCGCCTGCGGCTTAAGGCTCTCTAGCTTAAACAGGGCGGCGCGATTGATGAGCTTCTGCGGCAGCAGCATATACACAAGCGTTGCGGCCATCACCTCATACAGCACCGATAAGGGAACCACGTCGGTGCCCGCCATCAGCACGGCCATGCCGTTGGCGAGGATAAACGCCGCAGCGCTTCCGGTGCGCCCGAACACGCCGAACACCCCTGCAAGCAGCGCCGCAAAGCCATACACCGCCGCCAGTACAATGAGGTTAAAGCTCGCAAGCCCCGAGGTTACACCCACCACAACCCCCGCCGCACAAGCCGCTGCCGGGCCGTAGGCAGACGCGATTACCAGAATTACCAGCACCGCCGCAAACCGCCCCACCGAAAAGCCCATGACATTTACCCCGCACAGTGCCAGCAGCATAATACTGGCCACCACCACCAGGCAGGCGTGCTGCTTACGGTCTACCACGCTGGCAAGAAACCCCTGGTCAAGCGACTGCAGCGCAACCGAGCAGAAGAAGGCCACGGCTGCGGAAAGCACCGCCTCGGCTGCCGAAACGGTAACGCCCGCTGCGTCGGCCATCAGCGTGTAGGCGGATAGCAGCGAGGGTACCCCTGTGGCCAGCAGTGCCACCGCGGCCAAAAAGCCGCTCTTTTTCGCAAGCTTCACACGATTATTCAGCAGCAGGCGGATTACCGCCACTACACAAAGCGCCAAGAGGTATTTCGTAGCACCCGCTACCGGCAGCAGCGGCAGGCAGTAGCCCACCGCGGCGCCCAGCAGGGCCGGAAACAGCAGGCTTGCCGGCACCCCGGCGGCAAACGCCACGCCGAAGGGTGCGATACGGTCAAACATCCCGGCGCGGGACATTAAAATACCCGCGGCAAACACCGCCGCCCACCGCCCCAGCAGGCGGATATCCAGATACGGCGCAACCAACGCCGCCAAACGGTTTTGTGTAGCTGAACGCTGTTTCATAGTAAGATCCATGCCCTTTCTTTTAGGCTTTACGCCTAAAAAAAGGCATAAAACCGATTTTGAAAAGTGTCGATGCCGCTTGCGGCAGGAGCGGCTACGCATACGATGAAAGACTTCGTCTTTTAAACAGACAGTTTTTAGAAGGCTGAAAGATTTTATTTCAACCAAACCTTTAGTAAAACATCTGCGTATATTCTTAAGCCGCTGCGAATACACATAAACTGACCCTGTGTTTACTGTTATTATTGGTATTAATTACCTAATTTATACTACCCCCGTCCGCTCAAGAAACCTGTCGCAACCATGGTACATAAGGAATCAAAACAGGCAGAAAAAAGGAGTACCCGCAATAATTTGTGGGTACTCCTATATGAATTAAAGCTATTCTACTGTATATATATCCTTGGCCCAAAAAGCGCGGTGCCTACGCGCACAAGGGTTGAGCCCTCCAGAATCGCCTCCTGGTAGTCGCCGGACATACCCATCGAGAGCACATGCGGTATCTGCTTACTGAAATACGGCTCGGTTTGGTCGAAAAGCACCTTCATGCGCGCAAAATAACGGCGCGCCTCATCGGGAGTTTCGGCACGCGGCGGGATGCACATCAGCCCCGCAATCCGCAGGCTGGGCAGCTTTGCAATCTCCTCCAGCAGCGCCTGCAGCCCCTGCGGCTCCACCCCGCTCTTGGAAAGCTCGCCTCCGATGTTCACCTCAACAAGGATATCCTGAAACTGCACACTCGCGGCTAAACCCGAAAGCTGCTGCATGGTGTGGCTAACTTCCTGCGCAAGCTTTAGGCTATCCACCGAATGGATGAGCACTACCTTCCCCGCCACCTGACGCACCTTATTGGTTTGCAGGTGCCCGATGAAATGCAGCGCCGCGCCCTCATACGCGTTTTGCGCGAGCTTTTCGGTCAGCTCCTGCACGCGGTTTTCCCCCGCCGCCTTCACTCCGCAGGCGATGGCCTCGCGCACGGTTGCGGCATCCTGCGTTTTGGTGGCGGCAAGCAGGGTGATCTCATCGGCTCTGCGGCCCGCCTTTTGCGCCGCCTTTGCAATCTGCCGCTCAATCTCCTTGAGCTTTTCGGCTAAATCCATTCGGAAACACCAGCTTTCAACTATATCAATTCAATATTGGATTTTAATTATACCAGAATCAGCCTTGCACTGTCTATGACTTAACACTCGTATAGCCTGCGGTCTAGTGGGGATACTAGCTGAAAATGCGCATAATAAGGAGAATGATAATGTCAAATAACAGTACCTACGAGAATATCCCCGTGATAACCCCTTCGCAGTTCCCGCCGCAGCATCAGCCGCTTCAGCCCGGCTCGCAGGGCGCCATGAACCCCATCCCGATTACCGACAACCCGCTCTACCACGGCAGCGGAAAGCTGGAAGGCCGTGTTGCCATCGTTACCGGCGGCGACAGCGGCATCGGGCAGGCGGTGGCGGTGGCGTTTGCCAAGGAGGGCGCCGACATCGTGGTGCCGTTTTACAGCGAGCAGGAGGATGCGGGCGAAACCGTGCGGTTGGTTTCGGCTACCGGCAGGCGCTGCGTAACGGTAATCTGCGACCTTAAGCAGGAGTCAAGCGCCCGGCAGGTGGTGGATACCGCCCTTCATGATTTTGGGCATATCAGCATCCTCGTAAACAATATCGCGGTGCAGTTTCCGCAAAACAGCATCTCTGACATCACTGTGGAGCAGCTCAACAACACCTTTGCCACCAACATCATCAGCTATTTTTATATGACCAAGGCGGTGCTTCCCCATCTCAGGCAGGGCGCCAGCATCATCAACACCACCTCGGTGACGGCCTACAAAGGGCAGCCTACCCTCATCGACTACTCCGCCAGCAAGGGCGCGGTGGTGTCGTTCACCCGCTCGATGGCGCTCTCGCTTGCCTCAAACGGCATTCGTGTAAACGCCGTTGCCCCCGGCCCGGTGTGGACACCGCTCATCCCTTCAAGCTTCAGCGAAGAGGATGTTGCCAAATTCGGCAAGAATGTCCCGCTCGGGCGCGCCGCGCAGCCGTTTGAGCTCGCCCCCACCTATGTATACCTCGCGAGCGACGACTCCGCCTTTGTCACCGGTCAGGTGCTGCATGTAAACGGCGGCATTATCACCGATTCCTGATTTTTCGCCAATCTTTGCATATAATCCACAAGCGGGCCGTATCCGACCCGCTTTTTATTTGCCAGTTCTCTCAATAGCAAAAGGAATAAAGATGTGCTATAATCAGTTCAATTTACCTGAACCAACAGAATATTTGACATCGAGAGGAAGGATTGCATCATGAACTGTGGGATACGCAAATGGCGGATTGAGGACGCTGCCGACCTGGCCGCGGCCCTGAACAACACAAAGATTATGGATAACCTGCGCGACGGCCTGCCCTACCCCTATACCGCTGCCGACGCTGAGGGCTACATCACCGCCATGCTGAGCGCGGAGAAAGACAGCGTCTACGCCTTTGCCATCACGGTAGACGACAAGGCGGTTGGCAGCATCGGCGTGTTCCGCAAGGAGAACATCCACCGCCGCACCGCCGAAATCGGGTACTATGTTGCGGAGCCCTACTGGGGCAAGGGCGTCGGCACCGCCGCGCTGAAGGAGACCTGCCGCTATGTGTTTAAGCACACCGACATTCTGCGCATCTTCGCCGAGCCGTTTGCCTATAATCAGGCGTCCTGCCGTATCCTTGAAAAGGCGGGCTTTACCTGCGAGGGCACATTAAGAAGCAACGCGGTGAAGAACGGCAAGGTGCAGGATATGAAGATGTATTCGCTCATCAAATAGCAATAAAACCGCAAGAGATATCAGGTTATTTCATACACTCTGTGATATAATGAACATAAACCCTATGCAAAGGAGCGTTTATATGGATTACAAGCATCAGATGAAGCAGGCTGCCGACTATATTGAAACGCACCTGTGCGAGCCTATCCGTCTGGCGGAGGTGGCAAGGCAGACGTTTCTTTCGCCCTACCATTTTCACCGGATATTCCGCACCCAAACGGGCGTTGCCGTAATGGCCTATGTGCGCAGCCGCCGTTTATCCGAGGCCGCGCGCGAGCTGAAGGAAACCGACACCCGCATCACCGACCTTGCGTTTAAATACCAGTTTAATTCGGAGGAGGCATTCTCCCGCGCGTTTAAGGGGCTATTCGGCCTAAGCCCGAGGGAATACCGCCAGACCGCGCGTGCCGCTCAGCCTGTGTGCGTGCAGCATACCGCGCACACCTCCTGCGGTTCACCGCGCATGGCGGCATAGTGCCTATTCCGAAGCCATACATTTTATAAAGGGATGATTGTACATGAGCTTAGTACCGGTAGTAATTGAACAAACCAGCCGCGGCGAGCGGTCGTATGATATCTACTCGCGGCTGCTGAATGACCGCATTATCATGTTAAGCGAAGAGGTAAACGACACCACCGCAAGCCTTATTATCGCGCAGCTCTTGTTTCTGGAGGGCGCCGACCCCGACAAGGACATCCAGTTTTACATCAACAGCCCCGGCGGCTCGGTAACCTCGGCGTTCGCCATCTTCGACACCATGCGCTACATCAAGCCGGATGTTTCCACCATCTGCGTGGGCCTTGCCGCAAGCGCCGCCTCGTTCTTGCTGGCGGCGGGCACCAAGGGCAAGCGGTTTGTGCTGCCCAACAGCGAGGTGCTTATCCATCAGCCATGGGTGCAGGGCATTAAGGGGCAGGCCACCGACATCAAGATTCACGCCGACTGGCTGCAGGGCACCAAGGCCAAGCTCAACCGCTATTTCAGCGAGCTTACCGGCCAGCCGATTGAGCGCATTAATCAGGACATGGAGCGCGACCACTTTCTCACTGCGCAGGAGGCCAAGGACTACGGTCTAGTCGATGCGGTAATCACCAGCAGGGTTTAATCAAAACCACCAGTTAAACTGGTGGTATGCACCAGCCCTAAAAGGGCATATTACTGGCACAGCGTCTCAAGACGCACTGAATGGTTCCGCCAACCGCATTACTATTACGGGCAGCCGCTAAAGCGGCTGTTCGTTTTTCATGCCTTTGTTTCCTTGCTACCCGTGAACGGGTCTATGTATTCTTTGAATGATATTTGATCTGAAGCTATGTCTTCTTGTAATTGGTTTTTGATATATTCTTCAATTACTTTTGCATTTCTTCCTACTGTATCAACATAATATCCTCTGCACCAGAAATGCCTGTTCCCATACTTATACTTCAAATTTGCATG
>NZ_FNID01000029.1 GCF_900103835.1 Acetanaerobacterium elongatum
TAGGCATGCAAATTTGAAGTATAAGTATGGGAACAGGCATTTCTGGTGCAGAGGATATTATGTTGATACAGTAGGAAGAAATGCAAAAGTAATTGAAGAATATATCAAAAACCAATTACAAGAAGACATAGCTTCAGATCAAATATCATTCAAAGAATACATAGACCCGTTCACGGGTAGCAAGGAAACAAAGGCATGAAAAACGAACAGCCGCTTTAGCGGCTGCCCGTAATAGTAATGCGGTTGGCGGAACCATTCAGTGCGTCTTGAGACGCTGTGCCAGTAATATGCCCTTTTAGGGCTGGTGCATACCACCAGTTTAACTGGTGGTTTTGATTTCGCGCTATTATTCCTGCATTAGAAGTATCAGTGGCAGGAGGAGGCGTTTGCCGCCCAATAAGCCCATTATTCAAAATGAGTATTATCGGTGGCCCTCCACCAGTTCGTCCTTCCTGAAGAGGAGCGAAATGCACCAAATACCTGCCAGTGCTACAAGGGTATAGATAATCCTGCTGAGGATTGCGGTTTGCCCGCCAAAGATCCATGCTACGATGTCAAAGCTGAATATGCCTATGCTACCCCAGTTTAAGGCACCGATTATCACTAAAATTAAAGATATTCTGTCTAGCATGCGTATTCATCTCCTTTTGGGTAAAGATATAGCATAGTGCTATGTCTGCAAACTTTGTGCAGATAAACATAGTTTTCCGTTAATAATTGCGTTTATACGTTAAGGTGGTTTTCACTACTATTGCAACTGATTTATTTCTTTCTGCCAACCAGTTTTTCATACAGCTCCAGCAGCTTAAACTTTACTACATAACTACCCTTGTCGGTAACAATGTGCAGCTCGTCATCGTTGAGTACCTCGGCCAGCTCCGCTTCCTCGCAGGCGGCGGGCAGGCACATGGGTGGGTAAACCACACACCACCAGTTTTTACCCTGCGCCTTACCAAGCCTAATACAAAGCGAATCATAATATCCCGCGGGCAGGGTGACGTTATCGTAAACACGCGTATTGAAGTATTTATTCTCTATCGAGGCTTGCGCCTGATAATCAAAGCCGTTCTCGGCAAGCATTCGGTTAGCGGTGACCTCAATTTCTTCTAGGTTCTGTGAAAGCCTCTTCTTGGCGTTTTGCTTATCGGGGTTATTAAACAGCAATGTGCCGCTTTCCTTTAATATGGTATCACGAACCTTTAGCTTTATGCTTTGGTCGGCAGTACTGTCGGAATTTGCAATCACGTGTAGCCGAAGCACCTTGCCGCTCAGTTCTTCACAGCGTTGCGCAAAACCTGTAAAGCTGCCCACGGCGATTGTCAGTAATAGTGCAATGAAGATGGAAAGCTCGAGCTTTTTCATATGTAAAAACCGTCCTTTATACTCTGAAATGTTTTTCAAGGGTAATATGGACGGTTTTTTATGGTATTATGCAATTAAAATAAGTTTATTCAACTATTGCCGCACCATGCGGGCAAGGCTTGGCAAGAAACACCGCACCGTAGTGGTCGTTCAGGATAGAAAGGCAGTGCCTGGCATCGCCTTTGTTTTCAAACAGCCCGAACACCGCGCTGCCACTGCCGCTCATTGCCGCCCCCAAAGCCCCGCATTCAAGCATGGTCTGCTTAATGCGGCTTACCTCGGGAAGGGGGCATACTCCTTCCAGCACATTGCACAGCTGGTTGCCGATATGCTCAAGGCTGCCGGCAGCTAACGCTGCCACCATCATGTCGTTATCCGGCCGACGGATGGGGTTCTCTCTATCAAAGAGCGCGTAGGCCTCTTTGGTGTTTACACCGCTTTCGGGTTTTGCGATTACGAAATAGCATTTCGGAAGGGAGGGCAGAGGTTCAAGAATCTCACCGATGCCTTCCCCCTGCATGGTACCGCCCATAATGCAAAACGGTACGTCTGCGCCAAGTGGCAGGCCAAGCTCACAAAGCGTACGATCACTCAGCCCGGTATCAAACAGCACATTCAGCCCCATCAAAACAGCCGCCGCATCGGCGCTGCCTCCTGCTAGCCCCGCTTCCAGCGGAATATTCTTTTCAATTACAATCTGCACACCAACAGGGGGAATATCGGTATAGGCGAAAAATGCAGAAGCCGCGCGGCAAGCGAGGTTGGTCTCGTCACAACAGAGCTCCTCGTGGTCGCATTTCAGCTGAATACCGCCGCTTGGGGTTTTGCGCAGCAGCAGGTAATCACACAGCGTAACGGTTTGCATCACCGTGCGCAGGATATGATAGCCGTCATGCCGAACACCGGTAATATCCAGTGTAAGATTAATCTTAGCGGGTGCCTCTATGCGACACTCGTTCATACTGCTTTCGATCCTTTCTGTGGTTACGAGCTGAACGGAACATCTGTCTTAGGTACTTAATTCAGCCCAATGTCCTTCCTTCCGTATAGCGCCAAATTACAGGGTATTGATGAACTCTTCGATGCGTTTTATAGCCTCTATAATATGTTCAACCGAATAGGAGTAGGAAACTCGGATATACCCCTCACCGCTTGCGCCAAAGGCATTACCGGGTACTACCGCCACCCGCTTGGAAAAGAGCAGCTTCTCGCAGAACTCCTCAGACGATAGGCCGGTGGATTTAATGCAGGGGAATACATAGAACGCACCCTCCGGCTCAAAGCAGGAAAGCCCGATTCGATTAAACCCGTCTGCGGTTAAACGGCGGCGCATGTCATAGTCCTCAACCATCATGCGAATCTGTGGGTCGCAATGCCTAAGCGCTTCAATCGCCGCATACTGGCTGGTAGAGGGCGCGCACATAATGGCAAACTGGTGGATCTTAATCATCTGGTGCAAAATCGGTTCCGGCCCGCAGGCGTAGCCTAGGCGCCAGCCGGTCATGGAATATGATTTTGAGAAGCCGTTAATAACAATCGTGCGTTCCCACATGCCCTCTAATGAAGCGATGGAAACATGCGAGGAGGAATAGGTAAGCTCGGAGTAGATTTCATCCGAGAGCACCATAATGTCGGTGCCGCGGATTACCTCGGCAATCGCTTCCAGGTGCTCACGCCGCATCACCGCCCCGGTGGGGTTGTTGGGGTAGGGCAGTATTAAGAGCTTGGTTTTCGGGGTGATTCTCGCCTTCAGCGCCTCGGGGGTAAGGCGAAAATTATCCTCTGCTTTGGTGGGAACCGGCACCGGCACGCCGCCGCATAAAGAAACAATCGGGTCGTAGCATACAAAGCAGGGCTCGGGAATCAGCACCTCGTCGCCCTCGTTTAACAGCGCGCGTATACAGATGTCAATACCCTCCGACCCGCCAACCGTAACTACAATCTCATTTTTGGGGTCGTAGCTGATATCAAAACGTCTTTTCAGGTAGTTTGCAATCTCTTTTCTAAGCTCCATCAGCCCCCAGTTGGAGGTGTAGCGTGTCTGCCCGCGCTCGAGCGAAAGAATCGCTGCATCGCGGATAGTCCAGGGGGTTTGGAAGTCTGGCTCGCCCACGCCAAGCGAGATAACATTGTCCATCTCGTTGGCAATGTCGAAGAATTTTCTAATGCCCGAAGGTTTCATCTTAACAACCTTCTCGGGCAGTATTTTAGAGTAGTCGATCACAGCGACACGTTCCCCCTCTCATCATGGTCGGTGTCGCAGAATACAATCCCGCTGTCCTTATACCGGCGCAGCACAAAATGGGTTGCGGTAGAAAGCACCGAATCCATAGGCGAAAGGCGATGCGCCACAAATAAAGCGATATCCTTAAAGTTTTTGCCTGAAATCAGTACCGCAAGGTCATATCCGCCAGACATCAGGTAAACGCTCTCTACCTCATCAAACAGCATAATCTTCTTGGCAATCTCTTCAAAGCCAAGATCACGCTTGGGGGTAACGCGCAGCTCTATAAGGGCTGTAACATGGTCGGTGCATGCTCGGTCCCAATCGATTAATGCCTTATATCCACGAATGACGCCATCCGCCTCGTACTGTGCAATGGCTGCGGCGATGTCCTCCGCCTTTGCGCCCAGCATTACGGCAAGCTGCTCGTTCGATAAACGTGCGTTTGTGTCTAAGATCCTCAGTAACTTATCCATGACAAGTGTCACTCCAGTTCCTTTTATATTATAAAAGTCCACCCCGATAGGATGTACCTTTATTAACGCATTTCGTGGATAACTTGAAAATAAATATCCAAGCCGGATATTCAGTTAGTGTCTACTTAATGTCAATTAACATGGGCGTACGCGAAAGGTAGATGGTAAACTGCTCAAAGCCGGCCTCTTTTGCAAGCTCCATGCCTTTTTCAATATCCTTTCCTACATCCTCGCTGCGGTGCCCGTCGGAGCCGATGGTAACATGTTCACCGCCAAGCTCTTTGAACCTTTTAATATACTTAAGCGGCGGAAGTGCGGTTTCTAAGCCCTGCCGAAAGCCCGAGGTGTTAATCTCCAGCGCCTTGCCGTTTCTGGCAAGCGTTTTTAATATTTCATCAATAATATCGTTATATCTGCTTAACTCAACCGGTATTCCGTGCGTTCCGGTTATGTAGCGCAATGGGTAGGTGAGGTGCGCAAGGCAGTCAAACTCATTCCAATTGCAGATATCCAGCAAATCCTTAAAATAATTCTTCAGAATACAGTCAATCTCTTCTTCGCCCATATCGGAGTAATCCACATAAAAATAATCCGAGCCGTCAATCATGTTGTGCATCGAGGCCAGCACGAAATCGTATTCAAACGAAGCAAGGGTTTGACGGGTAAGCTTTAGGTTATAAAGCGGCTGCCCGATTTCCACGCCCGATGAAACAATCAGGCTGCCTCTGAATACTGACTTCGCTTTAAGAGATTCAAAATAGGATTGCTTTGTAGAGATATTGTACCGCCCGCCCTCAAAGTTATCCATCTCACAGTGGTCGGTAATCGAAATGCCGCGCAGCCCCTTGGCAATAGCGTTTTCGCACATATAGGTTACCGATTCCCGTCCGTCGGGCGAATTGTCGGAGTGAGTGTGACTGTCGTAGAGGTTGATATAAGACATTGAAAACAGGCTCCTTTCAGCTATGCAAAGGAATAACAATATCTATAAACACGCATTTTTTAACGCATTCACCAACATGCATGACACTATCATAGCACATTTATCAAAAGAATTATAGATAATGTGAAAATTTTGCTAGGCTGTTTTATTCAATTTTAAAATATGTTATTATGAAAAGGTATTTATGGCTGCCAAGTAAAAGGGCGTTAGTATCATGCCTTGTACTTCTGGGGCAGCGTCGTAAATTATTTTTTGGAGGATGAGACAATGCGTGCGGTAATAACAGTAATTGGTAAGGATATGGTAGGCATTCTCGCGAAGATCAGTACCATCTGCGCAGAGTACAATGTGAATGTATCGGATGTAACGCAATCGGTGCTGCAGGATATGTTCGCGATGATTATGATGGTGGATATCTCTAAAATGACCATCGGCTTCAGCGAGTTTTCTGATAAGCTGGGCGAGCAGGGCAAGGCACTGGGTTTGAGTGTTCATTGCATGCACGAGGATATCTTTAACTCCATGCACAGAATCTGATCGGGCTGCATGGCACATAGCGTTGGGCAAAGAAAGGATTTGATTCGTTTAATGATTAACGTCAGCGATATTCTTGAAACAATCAGCATGATACAGGATGAAAACCTTGATATACGCACCATAACCATGGGCATCTCGCTGCTGGAATGCTGCGACAGCGATATCGATCGTGCCTGTGAGAAGGTATACGATAAAATAACCCGCAAGGCGCAGAACCTTGTTAAAACCGGCGATGAGATCGAAAAACAGTATGGCATCCCGATTATCAACAAGCGTATTGCCGTAACCCCCATCTCGATGCTGCTGGCCTCGAGCAAGGGTGACCCTGTAAAGTACGCCTTGGCGATGGAGAAGGCGGCCAAGGAGTGCGGCGTAAACCTTATCGGAGGCTTTTCGGCACTGGTGCACAAGGGCTTTTCGGCAGGCGACCTCGAGCTCATTCAGGCCATCCCCGAGGCACTGAACGTTACCACACGCGTATGCTCCTCGGTTAATATCGGTTCAACCAAAAGCGGTATCAATATGGACGCCGTTAAGCTGATGGGCGGTATCGTCAGGCGTTCTGCCGAGCTTACCGCCGACCGCCAGTGTGTGGGCGCCACCAAGCTGGTGGTGTTCTGCAACGCGCCGGAGGATAACCCCTTTATGGCGGGCGCGTTCCATGGCGTGGGCGAGCCGGACTGCGTTATCAACGTAGGTGTTTCCGGCCCAGGCGTGGTGCGCTGTGCCCTAGCCAAGGCGGGAATTGCCTGCGATATTACGGCGGTAGCCGATGTAATTAAGAAAACCGCGTTTAAGATTACGCGTATGGGCCAGCTGGTGGCCTATGAAGCCTCCAAGCGCCTGGATGTGCCGTTTGGTATTGTAGACCTTTCGTTGGCGCCTACCCCTGCTGTTGGCGACTCGGTGGCGCATATCCTTGAGGAGATGGGCTTGGAGCAGTGCGGCTGCCACGGCACCACTGCGGCGCTTGCGCTGCTTAACGACGCCGTAAAGAAGGGCGGCGTAATGGCCTCCTCTCATGTAGGCGGCCTTTCGGGCGCGTTTATTCCCGTTTCAGAGGATGCCGGTATGATTGCCGCAGCTGAAAGCGGTGTACTTACCTTAGAAAAGCTGGAGGCCATGACGGCGGTTTGTTCGGTGGGCCTCGATATGATCGCTATCCCCGGTGACACGTCCGAAGAAATCATCAGTGCCATTATCGCCGACGAAGCCGCCATCGGCATGGTGAACTCCAAAACTACGGCCGTAAGGGTAATTCCCGCCATTGGCTTAGATGTGGGGGATCACCTTGAATGGGGCGGGCTGTTCGGCAGCGCACCCGTAATGAAGATTAACAAAACCTCTCCGGCGGTGTTCATCAACCGCGGCGGCAGAATCCCCGCCCCGCTGCAGAGCTTAAAGAACTAATACTAATTCTCATTAAAGCCTTTACTAAAAAACTTTTGCAAAAGCCATAAGTTCAAGCTTTTGTTTGGCTTTCTAGAGGTTTTATAATTGAGATAAGTATAATACAATCAGAGGGTGAATTACTTGACATCGTTGCTCAAAAAAAGCCCTGCAGTTTCATATTGCATAATAACCTTCCTGCTCAGCGGGCTTTTGTTGTTATTGCATTTTGTCTTTCCCGCCGCGGGCGGCTATTCCGTCTCGTTCCCGCAGTATGCGCCCACGCTGGGTGCCCTGGTGTTCTGCCTGCTTACCGGTAACCCTGCAGCTTTCACGGATATTTTAAAACGTCTGCGGCCGCAAAGAGCTCATCTTAAATGGTATGCCTGTGCGGTTTTACTGCCGGTTTCACTGATTGCGCTCAGTGCGCTTCCGTTACCCATGCTGGAGCTGCGCTATCAGCCGTGGGGCGGCGATGCACGGTTTTACATCCTGAATATTATTTTTATGCTGTTCGGGTGCTTCGGCGAGGAGATTGGCTGGCGCGGTTTTCTGCTGCCTGCATTGCAGAAGCGGTTTTCTCCGTTTGCCGGTTCGTTGATTATCGGTACTGTCTGGGGTGTGTGGCATATAAACTTCTCCTACGGCATTTTAGGCTTTCTGCTTTTCACCATAACGACTATTGAGCTTTCTGCCATTATGGCTTGGATATACAATCAAACAAGCGGCAGCGTATTGGCGATGGGTATTTTTCATCTACTACTGAATATTTGCTCACGATTGTGGCTCTGGGGGCGCTTTGGTGTAACGCTTTACGCTGTACAGGCGGCAGTGTTCGGTATAGCCTGTGTTATTATCCTTGTAATCAGTAGAAAAGACTTTTTCAGGCGCCCATACCTTACTGAAAGAGAAGAGAGCCATGCTCTATAATGCTAATCACTCGTAAAACCTATGTAAAATATCTTCTTATAAACTCATAAATCAAAGCTTTTGCTCGATTTTTAAGGTTTTAAAATCGTGATAACTATCAACAGCTTTTATCTCATTATGCTTGTTGGTGCGGTTGCCAACCGTTTACAAGTAGTTGCTTTGTTGAGCTAATCTTTTTTTCTTAGGGGGCAATTGTCTTTTCAATCGGCCATCCAGAACTCCACACATAAATTAACCCTTGACAACCACGAAGTTTGCTGATAAAATTACATGGAAAACAAAGAAGAACTGCAACCCGTTCTCACCCGCACGCTTGTTTGCGCTGCGGCGTCAATATTTTTGCATGGCGCTGGTTAGGCGTTTTTGCGGTATTGTATGCGCGGATGGTGTTTTGCTGTCCGCGCTTTGTGATTTTAAGTAAAAGGGCTTTGGAGGTGCTTTACTATTAGCAATAAGGAACTGCTTATCAATGAGGAAATTCACGACAAAGAGCTGCGCATAGTCGGCAACGACGGTTCCCAGTTGGGGATTATGTCTGCCCGCGATGCATTAAAGCTTGCGTCGGAACAAAATCTTGACCTTGTTAAGATTGCTCCTCAGGCAACACCGCCTGTTTGCCGCATCATGGATTACGGCAAATACCGGTTTGAACAGGCCAAACGTGAAAAGGATGCCAAAAAGAATCAGAAGGTTGTAGATATCAAAGAGGTTCGCCTCTCGCTGAATATCGATACCCACGATTTCAACACCAAGGTGAACCACGCTCTCCGCTTTTTAGAGGATGGCGATAAGGTGAAGGCTTCCATTCGTTTCCGCGGGCGCGAGATGGCGCATCCCGAGATGGGCAACGAAATCATGAAGCGCTTTGCAGAGGCATGTTCGGGCGTTGGCAGTGTTGAAAAGCAACCGAAGCTCGAAGGGCGCAGTATGCTGATGTTTATTGCGCCGAAGCCCACAAAATAATCTTTAAGGAGGAACCCTAAGCTATGCCAAAGATTAAAACACATTCCGGCGCAAAAAAACGCTTTAGCCTTACCAAGAACGGAAAGGTGAAGCGTGCGCACGCATACAAGAGACACATTCTCACCAAGAAGAACACCAAGCGTAAGAGAACTCTTCGCGCTGCTGCATATGCCGACAAGACCAATGTAGCCCAGATTAAGCTTTTAATCCCCTACAAATAAGCCTTAGCTGTCTTGAATTTATGAAAACAACCATAACGGAGGTAATATAGAATGGCTCGTGTAAAGGGCGCAATGATGACCCGCAAGAGAAGAAAGAAGGTATTAAAGCTTGCCAAGGGCTACTACGGCAGCAAAAGCAAGCTTTTTAGAACTGCCAAACAGGCCGTAATGAAATCCGGCCAGTACGCTTATATTGGCCGCAAGCAGAAGAAGCGCAGCTTCCGCCAGCTGTGGATTGCTCGTATCTCTGCTGCTGCCAGAGCAAACGGCATGAACTACTCCACTTTTATGAACGGCTTAACCAAGGCCGGTATCGTATTAAACCGCAAGATGCTTTCCGAGCTTGCCATTTCCGATGCCGCTGCTTTTACAGCGCTCACCGAAAAGGCAAAGGCCGCTCTCTAATAACAAATTACACTGCGCCCGCGTCTTGCAGACTCGGGCGTATTTTTTAAGACAAAAACCGACATAGAGGAGGTGCCCGGGTTTATGGTGATCACCAGCGTTGAAAACCCAGTGGTTAAGCTTGCCGCAAAGCTTTCCGTCTCAAAAAAGGAGCGCAGCGAGCAGGGGCTCTTTTTGATTGAGGGGCTGCGCCTGTGCCTGGATGCGGTGGAAAGCGGCATTCGTATACGCTATGTGTTTATCACCACCGGGGCCGGCGAGAAATACTACAACCTGCTCAAGCCCTTAACGGTGTCGGGCGCTTTGGTTTACGAGGTTTCCGACAGCGTTTTTGCCAAGGTTTGCGATACCAAAACCCCGCAGGGGGTTTTATGTGTTTGCGAAATGCTTGACAAAAAGACGCAGTTGGATAAAATAAACACTAACGGGCTTTATATAGGCCTTGAGCATATTCAAGACCCCGGAAACCTTGGAA
Organism: Acetanaerobacterium elongatum; assembly: GCF_900103835.1. Lineage (GTDB taxonomy): Bacteria > Bacillota > Clostridia > Oscillospirales > Ruminococcaceae > Acetanaerobacterium > Acetanaerobacterium elongatum. The sequence continues at coordinate 9,926 of NZ_FNID01000029.1, forward strand.
CCATTCTGCGAACCGCCGAGGCGGTGGGGCTTTCCGGCGTTGTTTTAAGCGCCGATTGCTGTGACATCCTAAACCCCAAGGTAATTCGTGCAACGATGGGCGGGGTTTTTCGTCTGCCGGTATTTGAGGTGCAGAGCAGTACAGAAGCCTGCCGGAAGCTGAGCGGGATGGGGCTTAAAACCTACGCAGCAGTGGTAGACGAGGACGCGGATGACATTACGAGCCTGACATTTCCACAGGGCAGCATTGTGTTTATAGGCAACGAAGGCAACGGCCTTACCAGTGAGCTTGCACAGGCCTGCGATTACAGGCTTACTATCCGTATGCGCGGCAGGGCTGAATCGCTGAACGCGGCGATGGCGGCGGGGATTATTATGTGGGAGATGGCGCGCGGCCAAGGGTAGTGGCAGCATCACAAATTGAAAACGAGGGAAACCGGATGACGGAATACTGCATCTGGCTGCAGCAATGTTTTGGTGAAGGCAGTGTGAAGCCTTACAATATTATAAAGCAATACGGCTCCGCCAAGGCCTTTTACGATTCGGTGCAGGCGGGGCTTTCCGGCGTTCACGACCTTTTACCTGCCGATATAGCGCGGGTGAAAAACACCCCGCTTGAACTGGCTCAAAAAATTCTTGAAAAGTGCACACAGAAGGGCATTGATGTTTATACCATTGATCATGCCCTTTACCCCGAAAAGCTGAAGAATATCTATGCCCCGCCGGTTGTACTGTATGGAATAGGTATGCTTCCGGAACTTGACCGTTTAGTTGCCATAGCGGTGGTGGGCAACCGCCGTATGAGTGATTACGGGGGCAGTGTTGCAAGGCAGATCGGCTACGACCTTGCCCGGGCGGGTGCTGTTGTAGTAAGCGGCCTTGCCCTTGGCATAGACGCCTGCGGGCATGAGGGTGCGCTTTTGGCAGGCGGCAAAACGGTTGCCGTGCTTGGCTGCGGGCCGGATGTAATTTATCCAAGCGAGAACGAGGCATTAACCGAGCAGATTCGCAGTAAAGGCACTATACTCAGCGAGTTTCCGCCGGGAACGCGGCCCATCGCCAGGAACTTTCCCATCCGCAACCGCATTATCTCCGGCTTATGCAACGGAATTGCGGTCATAGAGGCCGGGGTGAAGAGCGGCTCGCTCATCACCGCGAACCTTGCGCTGGAGCAGGGGCGCGATATCTTTACCGTTCCAAACAGTATCTACTGTGAGCACTCCGCGGGCTCTCTGCGTCTGCTGCGCGACGGCGCTATCCCCATCGGCAGCGCTTATGATATACTTATTGAATATGAAGGGCTGTTCAAGGACAAGTTAAATCTTGAAAAGATTCCGCGCTGTTATTATTACCTGCCGGCCCAACATCAGAAATCTGCTTTACCGGCTCAGAAAAAGGCGTCTAAGCCCCGGCCGGAACAGCCACCGATCCTTACCGTGCCTGGGAACCCGAAGGCGGAGGCACAGAGCCTTCCCGATTACCTCACCGGGCAGGCGGTTAAGGTATATGATATATTAAGAACCAAAACCGAAAAAACGCATGTGGATGAAATTGCGGTGCAGACGGGGCTTTCAACCCCCGAGGTGCTATCCGCCATCACAGAGCTTGAGATAGAAGAACTGGTGCGCGCCTACCCCGGCAGGCGGTATTCCGTTTGAGTTAAACATAATATTGCATTAAAACAGAAGCTCACCGCGCAGCCGGTGAATTTGGAGGATCATCAATGGCAAATTCTAATCTGGTCATCGTAGAATCACCCGCAAAGGCAAAAACCATAAAAAAATACCTTGGCAGCGGCTTTGAGGTGGTTGCATCGATGGGGCATATCCGCGACCTGCCCAAGAGTAAGATGGGCGTGGATATTGAGCATCATTTTGAACCGAAGTATGTGGATATTAAGGGCAAGGAAGACCTGATTAAATCGCTCAAAAAGGCCGCACAGGCCAGTGATGCCGTCTATCTTGCCACCGACCCGGACCGTGAGGGAGAGGCCATCTCGTGGCATCTTGCGCATCTGTTAAACCTTAATCCGGCCGATACCAACCGCATTACCTTCAATGAGATTACAAAAACGGGTGTGAAGGCCGGTATGGCGGCTCCACGCGCCATTGATATCGATCTTGTAAACGCACAGCAGGCCAGACGAATCCTCGACCGTGTGGTGGGCTATAAGCTCAGCCCCTTTTTGTGGCGCAAGGTACGCCGCGGGCTTTCGGCGGGGCGCGTACAGTCGGTGGCGGTGCGCTTGATTGTCGACCGTGAGGATGAGATCCGCGCCTTTAAAACCGAGGAATACTGGACTATTGACGCCAAGCTTTCGGCTAATGGTCAGCGTAAGATGTTCCCGGCCAAGTTTTACGGCAAGAATAAAAAGATTGAGATAAAAAACAAGGAGCAGGCAGACAGCATCTTAAACGAGCTGAAGGGCTGTCGCTTTGTTGTGGGCGCGGTGAAAACGGGCGTGCGCAAAAAAAGCCCGGCGCCCCCTTTCACCACCTCCACCATGCAGCAGGAGGCCTCGCGCAAGCTGGGGTTTCAGGCGCGCCGCACCATGAAGGCGGCGCAGGAGCTGTATGAAGGCGTAGAGGTTGAGGGTTACGGTGCTGTGGGCTTGATTACCTATATGCGTACCGACTCGCTGCGTGTATCTAAAGAGGCACAGGATGACGCCGCGCAGTATATCGAGCAGAGGTACGGCAAAAAATATCTGCCCGATAGCCCGCGTGTTTATAAAACCAAGAACAACGCGCAGGACGCGCACGAAGCCATCCGCCCGTCTATGCCGTCGCTCACCCCCGAACAGGTGAAAAGCAGTCTTACAGGGGATCAGTATAAGCTCTACAAGCTCATCTGGGAGCGGTTTATCGCAAGCCAGATGGCTACCGCACTGCTGGATACCGTTGCGGCGGATATCTTAGCGAACGACTATGTATTCAAGGCCTCGGGCTTCTCGGTGAAGTTTGATGGCTTTACGGTATTATACGAAGAGGGCAGGGACGAAGAGGATGAGGATAACACCGCCCTTCCGCCGCTCAAACAGGGTGAGGAGCTGAAGGAGCGCGCACTCGAACCCAACCAGCACTTTACCCAGCCACCCGCCCGCTACACCGAAGCCTCGCTCATCAAGGCGCTGGAGGAAAACGGTATCGGTCGCCCCAGCACCTATTCGCCTACCATTACCACCATCCTCCAGCGCGGGTATGTAGAGCGCGAGGCAAAGTCGCTTAAGCCCACCGCATTGGGTGAGGTGACCACCAACCTCATGAAGGATCACTTTAAAAAGATTGTAGACGCCGAGTTTACCGCCTCTATGGAAAAGAACCTCGACCTTGTTGAAACCGGCGAGCGCGAGTGGGTTTCTATTCTGGACGAATTCTACGGCGATTTTGCCGATACCCTTGCCACCGCCGAAAAGGAGATGGAGGGCACCCGCGTAAAGGTGCCGGACGAGGAAACCGATGTAGTGTGTGAGCTGTGCGGGCGCAAGATGGTGATTAAAACCGGCCGCTTCGGCAAGTTCTTGGCCTGCCCGGGTTTCCCGGAATGCAAAAACACCAAGAAGATTGTGCAGGAGACTGGCGGCGTCTGCCCACTGTGCAACGGCCGTATTCTCAGCAAAAAGTCCAAGAAGGGGAAGGTATACTTCGGCTGCGAGCACAACCCCAAATGCGCGTTTATGACATGGGATGAGCCCACCAAGGAGTTCTGCCCGCAGTGCGGCTCCACCCTGCTCAAAAAGGGCGGCAAAAACGGCAGAATCTACTGCTCTAAAGAGGGCTGCGGCTTCGAGAAACCCCTGCCCTCCAAAAAGGATGAGCAGGAGTAACTGAAAATCTTCTGGCTGGCAGAGAAATTTGCGGGCGCATAATATGCGCCCCTACATCTTTATTTGTAGCGCCATGATGATTTTGTAGGGGCGATTATCAATCGCCCGCAGTAATATCCGAAATATATAAAACAGGAGGCAGGCATGGCTCAGGTACACATCATCGGTGCGGGCCTTGGGGGGTGCGAGGCGGCCTATCGGCTGGCCTGCGAGGGCGTTTCGGTTACGCTTTACGAGATGAAGCCGCTTGCCCATTCCCCCGCGCATAAGCTCGATACCTTCGCCGAACTGGTTTGCTCAAACTCCCTAAAAGCCGAGCGTCTAAACTCTGCCGCGGGGCTGCTCAAACACGAAATGCGCACACTCGGTTCCGTTACAATGCAGGCCGCCGACGCAAACCGCGTGGAGGCAGGCGGCGCGCTTGCGGTAGACCGCGAGGGCTTTTCACAGTTTATTACCGATAAGATTAAAAGTAACCCGAACATTGAGATAAAATACGGCGAAGTTAAAGAGCTGCCTGCCGAGGGCGTTGTAATTGTCGCCACAGGCCCTCTTACACAGGGGGCGCTTGCCGAGGATATCCGAAACCGGTGCGGGAGGGAGTATCTAAGCTTCCACGACGCCGCGGCACCCATCGTTTCACTGGATTCCATTAACCTCGATAAGGTTTTTTATGCCGCACGCTATGGCAGGGGCGAGGATGATTACATCAACTGCCCGTTTGATAAAGAGGGCTACGAGCGCTTCTGGCAGGAGCTTGTTAACGCCGAGAGTGTACCCCTAAAAGAGTTTGAAAAGGAGCACTTCCGCGTTTATGAGGGCTGTATGCCTATAGAGGTGATGGCAAAGCGCGGCGCCGATACTATCCGCTTCGGCCCCCTAAAGCCCGTCGGCCTGCGCGACCCTAAAACCGGCCACCGCCCGTGGGCCGTGGTGCAGCTCAGGCGCGAAAACGCAAGCGGCACCTTGTATAATCTGGTGGGCTTTCAAACCAACCTTAAATTTGCCGAACAAAAGCGCGTCTTTTCTATGATACCCGGGCTTGAAAACGCCGAGTTTGTGCGCTATGGGGTGATGCACCGCAACACCTTCTTAGACAGCCCCCGCCTGCTCGACCGTTTCTGCCGCTTAAAGAGCGACCCGCGCATCTTCTTTGCCGGGCAGATTACCGGCGTAGAGGGCTATATCGAATCCGCCGCAAGCGGTATTCTTGCAGGGTATAACGCGGCGAGACTTATAAAGCAACAAGAGCTGTTGAGCCTGCCCGCCGACACCATGCTCGGTGCGCTGACGGCCTATGTCAGCGACGAGCAGGTAAAGGATTTTCAGCCCATGGGCAGCAATATGGGTATTCTGCCGCCGCTTGAAACACGCGTAAAAGGCAAGGAAGAACGGTACACCCTGCTTGCCGAGCGCGCGGTGGCATCACTTGAAGCATATCTCAGCAAAATGAGTATACAAATAAAAAGGAGAAAGCATGATGAAGGTAATTGTTGACGGATTTGGCGGCGACAACGCGCCCATAGCGGTTCTAAAGGGCTGTGAGCTTGCGGTGAGGGAATATGGGGTTACCGTGCTGCTGACGGGCGATACCGAAAAGCTCACGGCCTGTGCGCAGGAAAACGGTGTTTCTCTTGCGGGCTTTGAGTTTGCAAACGCCACGCAGGTAATCTCGATGGAGGACGAGCCTACCGATGTAATCAAGGCAAAAAGCGACTGTTCGATGGCCGTAGGGTTAAAGCTTTTAAAGGAGGGCAAGGGCGACGCGTTTGTAAGCGCAGGCAGCACCGGCGCACTGGTAGTAGGCTCGTCCACCCTTGTTGGACGTATTAAAGGCATTAAGCGTGCGGCACTCGCCCCCATGCTGCCCACCTCCAAGGGCATGTATATGCTGATGGATTCCGGCGCGAACCTCGACTGCCGCCCCGAGATGCTGGTGCAGTTCGGTATCATGGGCTCGGTATACATGGGCAAAATTGCGGGCATCAGTAACCCCCGCGTGGGCGTTGTAAACGTGGGCACCGAGGAGACCAAGGGCACCGAGCTGGAGCTTGAGGCAAACGAGCTGTTTAAGCTGGCCCCCGTAAACTGCATCGGCAACGTAGAGGCGCGCGAGCTCCCCTTAGGCGGTTGCGAGGTTGCGGTAACCGACGGCTTTACCGGCAACGTAATCCTAAAGCTCACCGAAGGGCTTGCCAAAGGCTTCTCGGCCAATATTAAGAAGATGCTGCTCAAGAATGCGGGCACCAAGCTGGCGGCACTGCTGCTAAAAAGCGGCCTGCAGGAGTTTAAAAAGAGCATGGATTATACCGAATACGGCGGCGCCCCGCTGATGGGCATTAACAAGCCGGTGATCAAGGCGCACGGCAGCTCGGATGCCAAGGCCTTTAAGAACGCCATCCGTCAGGCGAAGGCGTTCCATGAGCAGAATGTAATCGGCGAGATCGAGGCCGGATTAAAGACGCTCAGCTCTAAAATGGCCGAGCGCGAGAGCGCTCAGGTTGGGGCAGCCGAATAGCCTGTATCGGATTCAATAAGCACAACCCCCTGAAAGGAATGTCATATCTTGAAGGAACTAATGGAAAAGCTCGGGTATCGGTTTAAAGACCCTGCCCTTTTAAAAACGGCCCTTACCCACTCCTCCTACGCCAACGAAACCAAGAAGGGCACTATCTGCAACGAGCGCCTGGAGTTTCTGGGCGATTCGGTGCTGTCCATCGTGGTGTCGGAGTACCTGTTTACGCATTACAAGCACCTGCCGGAGGGCGAGCTTACCAAGCTGCGCGCTTCTTTGGTGTGTGAACGTATGCTGTGGGAGTTTGCCAAACAAATCGACCTTGGCAGCTATATCCTGCTCGGACGCGGGGAAGATCTCTCGGGCGGCAGAGAGCGCCCATCGATTCTGTCCGATGCGTTTGAGGCGGTGATTGCCGCCATCTACCTTGACGGCGGCATTGAGCCGGTAACGCAGTATATCCTAGGTTTTGTGAAAAAACAGCTGGAAGGGAAGAACCAGACCCCGTTTAAGGACTATAAAACCATGCTGCAGGAGATCATCCAGCAAAACAGGGAAGAGAGTGTTTCGTACTATCTGGTGGATGAGAGCGGCCCCGATCACGACAAACGCTTTACCGTAGAGGTGCACCTCAACAGCAATGTCATCGGCACCGGCATTGGCAGAAGCAAAAAGGATGCCGAGCAGCAGGCCGCGCGTGAGGCGCTGGAGCTGATGGGCAAATGAGGCACGCCAACGTAGCGTTGTTTGTGCCGCACCTGGGCTGCCCGCACTGCTGCTCGTTCTGCAACCAGCGCAGTATCTCCGGCAGTCAGGAGCCGACCACCCCCGCTATGGTGCGTAAGGCCTGCGATATTGCATGCAAAAGCCTCGGAGATCGGGTGAAGGATGCAGAAATCGCCTTCTTCGGCGGCAGCTTTACCGCCATCGAGCGGGACGTGATGATATCTCTGTTAAAAGAGGCCAAGGCGTGCATTGACGAATTGGGCTTTATGGGTATCCGCTGTTCCACAAGGCCGGACGCCATCGATGACGAGGTACTCGGTCTGCTAAAGCAGAACGGCGTTACCTCTATCGAGCTGGGCGCGCAGAGCTTGAACGACGAGGTGCTGCGTAAAAACAACCGCGGGCACACGGCTAAACAAGTAAAAACAGCCTCGCATATGATTAAACAGGCGGGCTTCTCGCTAGGCCTGCAGATGATGGTGGGCTTGTACGGCGGCAGCGAGGCCGAAACGCTCAAAACCGCGCAGGGCATCTGCGAACTTAAACCGGATACCGTGCGTATCTACCCGACAATCGTGATGAAGGGCACCGAGCTCGAACGCCTGTACCGTGAAGGGTTATATACACCTCTTTCCTTGGATGAGACGGTCGACCTGTGCGCACAATGTCTGACGCTGTTCGAGCAGTACCACATCAAGGTTATCCGTGTGGGGCTGCATGCCGAGGAAGAGCTCAGGCAGGGCATGGTGGCCGGGCCGTTTCACCCCGCCTTCCGTGAGCTGTGCGAGTCGCGCCTGATGCTTCAAAAGCTCAAAGACGAGTTGCAAAGCCGAAATATCCCACAGGGGGATGTTACGGTGCGTGTATCGCCGAAGGCAGTTTCCAAGTTGATAGGGCAGCATAAAATTAATGTGGAAATTCTCAAAGAATTAAACTATAATTTAACTGTATACCCCGATGAAACGGTTGTGCCTAACGAATTTACAATTGATTCCTAACACCTTAAAGGATGTGTCGCTTTGATACTCAAATCCCTTGAAATACAAGGCTTTAAGTCGTTCCCCGATAAAACCAAGCTCTCCTTCGGCGGCGGTATCACCGCGGTGGTGGGCCCGAATGGGAGCGGGAAAAGCAATATCAGCGATGCCGTTCGCTGGGTGCTGGGCGAGCAATCCACCAAAACGCTTCGCGGCAGCCGCATGGAGGATGTCATCTTTGGCGGCACCAAGCTCCGCAAGCCGGTGGGCTTTGCGCAGGTTGCCCTGACTATTGATAACACCGACCATTCTCTCCCCGTAGAAAGCGAGGAGGTAACCGTTACCCGTAAGCTCTACCGTTCGGGAGAGAGCGAGTACCGCATTAACGGCAACAGTGTGCGCCTAAAAGACGTCTACGAGATGTTCATGGATACCGGCCTTGGCAAGGACGGCTACTCCATTATCGGGCAGGGGCGTATCGCCGAGATTGTGGGCGCCAAGAGCGCCGAGCGCCGCGAGATCTTTGAAGAGGCCTCGGGCATCTCGAAATACCGCTACCGAAAAACCGAAGCGGAAAGGCGGCTTGAGCAGGCGCAGGAGAATCTGTTAAGGCTCAAGGATATCCTCACCGAGCTGGAAGACCGCGTGGGGCCCTTGAAAGTACAGTCTGAAAAGGCACAGGCGTTTTTAAAGCTCTCGGAAGAGAAGAAGCAGCTAGAGGTTTCGCTGTATATCAAGCAGCTTGATAAGGCCAAGGAGGCGCTGCGCGAGCAGGAAAACCGCATCATGGTGTGCAAGGCCTCCTACGACGGGGTAGACGATGAGCTTACCGCACTGGAGGAAGCCATCAACGCCATCTTTGCCCAGGCGCAGCAGTGCGCCGTTGCCATCGAGGGCAAGCGTACCGAGCGGCAGGCGATAGACGAGGAGCTTTCTAAGCGCGAATCGGAGATTGCGGTTCTGCGCAACGATATCTTTCATAAAAACGAAACCATTTCGCGCATACAGCGTGATATAGATACACAAAGCCTTGCCGTAAGCGACATTGATGCGCAGATATCGGCAAGGCTTGCGCAGCTTGAAGCAAAAAACGCCCTGATTGGTGAGCTGGAGACCACCTGCGCCGAGAGGGAAGAGACCTTAAATATCTTTTTAACCGATAACGCCCGCCACAACGACCAGCTGGAATCGGTAACCCGAGAGCTTGCCGTCATCAACCAGCAGCTTGCGCAAAGCCGTGTTACCGAGCTTACCTCTGCCTCTTCGCTCGAGGAGCTTGCGCAGCGGCGCGAAACGCTTTCACACGGTCTTGCCGCCAAGCAAACCGACAGCGAGCGCCTGCGCGCAGAGCTTGCCGAGCTGCAGGGCTTTGTGGATGAGCTTGACGGAAAGATTGAGAGTGAATCGAATACCGTAAAGGGCTATGAGTTCGAGCTTTCCAAGCGCAAGGCAAAGCTGGAGGAGAGTGCAAAGCAGTTAAACACACTCGACCTTGCCATCAAAGAAAAACGCCAGAATGCCCGCCTGCTAGAGGATCTTGAGCGCAGCATGGAGGGCTTTACCCAGAGTGTAAAAACTGTGATGAAGCTTTCGGGCGGCGGGGCGCTGCGCGGCGTGCTGGGGCCGGTATCCAGCCTGATTCAGGTGCCGCAGCGCTATACCGTAGCGGTAGAAACCGCGCTTTCGTTTGCCCTGCAGAATATTGTGGTGGAAAACGAAGAGGTGGCAAAAAGAGCCATCGCGATTTTAAAAAGCGAGAATGCCGGGCGTGCAACCTTCCTGCCCGTATCCACCATCGAGGGTAATGTGCTGGATGACCACGCGCTGTCCTCCCACCCCGGTTTTGTGGGCGTAGCCAGCAAGCTGATAGCATTTGATACGAAATATACCGGCATCGTCAACTCCCTGCTCGGCCGGATTGTGTTCTGCGAAGACCTTGACAATGCCGTAGCCATGGCGAAAAAGAATGCTTACCGCTTTAAGATCGTCACGCTCGACGGTCAGGTTGTAAACGCGGGCGGTTCATTAACAGGTGGTTCGACGGTAAAAAGCTCCGGTCTGTTAAGCCGCCGCAACGATATCGAGCGCCTGCACGAGCAGGCAAAAGAACTAGAGCAGAAGCTTGCCACCGTTACCACTGAGCACGACGCCTTAAAAGCTGAAATCGCCGGGGTGGAAGCCGAGTTCTTGGCGACCCGAAGCGTACTCGAAACCATGCAGGAAGACAAGGCAAAGGCCGAGATTGAGCGCCAGCTGGCACAGCGTAACCTGCAGGAAAACGAGAAGAATATCGAAGAGATTACCGCCGAGCTGACGCGTTCCGAGGAGCGTACTCAAAAGCTTACGCAGGAGCTGCAGGCCGCAAAGGCCGAGCTTGCCGCAAAGGCCGCGCGCGCCGCAGAACTGGAAGAGCAGCTTAGCACCACAAGCCAGCTCAAGGACGAGCTGCGGCAGAAGCGCCGGGAGCTTACCGACGAAATCTCTGCCTTAAAGATGCAGATACTGGGCGAAACCAAAGAGGCAGAGGGCTTAAAGCAGTCGGCGGCCGAGCTTGCCGAGCGCAAGCTGAGCCAGAGCGGACGCTTTGAGGAGCTAAACGCCGAGATTACAGCCCTTTCGGGTGAGATTAGCGACATAAACGCTAAGATTGAGGAGATACTTCTTTCAAAGGAAGAGGTAAACGCCAAAGCCGCCGCAATAGAAGCAGAGATTCATGCGCTCTCGGAGCAGCGCCTTGCCTTTGAAAAGCAGGCCAATGAAAAGCGCGGAGAGGAAAAGGCCATTCTTTCACGCCGCGAGGATATCTCAAAGGAGATGGCGCGTTTAGAGGAGCGCAAGGTAACCGCGCAAACCGATTACGATCAGATTATCGCCAAGCTGTGGGATGAATACGAGCTTACCAAGAGCGAGGCATCGGCCATTGCGGGCGAGATACCGAGCGTTACCAACGCCCAGCGCACCCTTTCCGAAATTAAGGGTAAGATTAAGGCGCTTGGCACCGTGAATGTGGATGCGATTGAGGAATACAAAGAGGTTTCGCAGCGCTATGAATTCTTAAAGGCACAGGTGGCCGATGTGGAAAGCTCACGCGACGAGCTTTTACGCTTGATTAATGAGCTTACGTTTAAGATGCGCGAAATCTTCACCGAAAGCTTCGCGCAGATTAACAAAAACTTCGGCGAGGTATTTGTCGAGCTGTTCGGCGGAGGTTCCGCCCATCTGGACTTAACCGACGAAGGCGATGTGCTGGAAAGCGGCATAGAGATATTTGTAGAGCCGCCGGGCAAGATTATCAAAAGCCTTACGTCGCTCTCGGGCGGCGAACAGGCGTTTGTGGCTATTGCTATCTACTTCGCCATTCTCAAGGTTCGGCCCGCGCCGTTCTGCCTGCTGGATGAGATTGAGGCGGCACTCGACGACGTGAATGTATCCAAGTACGCTCAGTACCTGCACCGGCTTAACGATAAAACCCAGTTCATCACCATCACCCACCGCCGCGGCACCATGGAGGAAGCGGATGTACTCTACGGCGTAACGATGCAGGAAGAGGGCGTTTCTAAGCTGCTGGAGCTGAAGGTCAGCGAGGTAGAGAGCAAGCTGGGGTTGAAGAATACATAATGCGCGGGCTGAAAGGAAAGTTTGCATGGGATTTTTTGAAAAACTGACGGGCGGGCTTAAAAAAACACGCGATTCTATGGCAAAGGCCGTAGATTCCATGTTTAAGTCATTTACCAAGATTGATAAGGAGCTGTTCGAGGAGCTTGAGGAGATACTTATCATGTCGGATGTGGGCGCTGTTACGGCAGCCGATATCTGCGAGCAGCTCAAAGATCGCGTCAAGGAAAAGGGGATTACCGACCCTGCCTTGGTAACCGCCGAGCTGCAGGGGCTTATTGCCGATATGCTGCGCGGGGGTGAGGCTTTGAAGCTTACCACCAAGCCCTCGGTGATACTCATTATCGGGGTGAACGGGGTTGGGAAAACCACCACCATCGGCAAGCTCTCGGCTAATCTGAGGGCAAGCGGTAAAACGGTGGTGTTAGGCGCTGCCGATACCTTCCGTGCCGCAGCTATTGACCAGCTGGGGGTTTGGGCCGAGCGGGCGAATGTGCCCATGATACGCCACAGCGAGGGCAGTGACCCTGCCGCCGTGGTGTTCGACACGCTCTCCGCCGCAAAATCGAGAGGCGTTGACGTGGTAATCTGCGATACGGCGGGCCGCCTGCATAATAAGAAAAACCTGATGGATGAGCTTAATAAAATCACCCGTGTGATTGCGCGAGAAGCACCGGGCTGCGATCTTGAGGTACTGCTGGTGCTCGATGCTACCACCGGCCAGAATGCGCTCAATCAGGCGCGTGAGTTTAAGGATGCCGCGGGCATCACGGGTATCGTGCTCACCAAGCTGGACGGCACGGCGCGCGGCGGCGTGGTAATCGGCATTAAGAACGAGCTTCAGGTGCCCATCAAATATGTGGGTGTGGGCGAGGCCATTGACGACCTTCAGCCCTTTGACGCCGATGCGTTTGCCAAGGCGCTGTTCGGAAAAGGCGAGGAATAGGTACACAAAAGCTTTCAAGCGAAAGGAACGTTTATGGCCTTAATACACGAACTTGTATTCGCCTCCACAAACAAGGGAAAGATAAAAGAGATGGTAGCACTGCTAAAAGGAACGGGCATCAAGCTGCTGTCGCTTAGTGATATCGGCTTTACCGGTACAATCGAAGAAACCGGCACTACGTTTGAAGAAAACGCACGCATCAAGGCCAGGGCGGTTTGCGCCTTCAGCGGCCTTCCCGCCTTTTCGGATGACAGCGGGCTGTGCATAGACGCGTTGGACGGCGCCCCGGGGGTTTATTCCTCCCGCTTCTTGGGCGAGGATACCCCCTACGAAATTAAAAACCGTATGGTGATTGAAAAACTAGCCGGTGTTGCATCTGAAAAGCGTACGGCACGCTACGAATGCGCGGTTTGCTGTGTGTTCCCGCAGGGCGGCGAGCTGGTTACTCACGGCGTTTGCAAAGGTGTTATCGGCTACGGGCAGCGTGGGAATAACGGCTTTGGCTACGACCCTATTTTCTATGTAGGCGAGAAAAGTCTTGCAGAGTTTACCGATGACGAGAAGAATGCCATTAGTCATCGCGGGCAGGCAGTACGCGCGTTTGTAAAACGCCTGCAGGAGTATGTGAAAGAATAAAAGGGAAGAGGCGAATCATCTATGTTAAACAGCAAACAACGGGCAACCCTCAGAGGCATGGCCAATACGATAGATACTATTCTGCAGATTGGCAAAAGTGAGGTTTCTGATACACTGATTAGACAGGTGGACGATGCACTCACTGCGCGGGAGCTGATTAAGCTGCGTGTGCTGGAGACAGCGCCCTACTCCCCACAGGAGGCCGCCGAGCTGGTGGCGGAAAAAACACAGTCCGAGGTTGTTCAGGTAATAGGCACCCGCTTTGTGCTTTACCGGCGCAACCGCAAGAAACCGGTTATAGAGATATAATGCAAACCGGTACAAATGCAGGCAATGTATTAAACGCACAATCTTATATGTATATGAAGTCATAACTTGAAAGGCATGAATGACAATGCGCAGAATCGGTATCTTTGGCGGAACCTTTAACCCTATTCATGAGGGGCATCTGCATCTGATTGCCGGGTTTTATCAGCAGCTGGGGCTCAGTGAGGTTATCTTAATCCCCGATTATACCCCGCCGCATAAGGTTGCCAATGATCTGGCCGACGGCGAAGACCGGTATAATCTATGCCGTATCGCCACACATGGCATTCCCTATATCCGCGTAAGTGACTATGAGCTGCGCAGGCAGACAAAAAGCTACACCGTTTACACCCTTGAGCATTTTGCAGACCTTTACCCAGATGATGAGCTGTGTCTGCTCATGGGCAGCGATATGTTTTTCACTATGGAAACCTGGCATCAGGCGCAGCGTATCTTTGAGCTTGCAACCCTGTGTGCGGGTGCAAGAAACGCCGGGGAATATGAGAAGCTATTAAGCCATGCTCAGGAGCTTCGTAAAAAGGGGGCCAGAGCCGAGGTAATCAGCCTTGATGCCCTCAGCGTCTCCTCCACCGAAATCCGTGAATCCATCAAAGCCGGAAACCATGCTCCTCAAGGCTTGCCAGACGCGGTGCAAAAATATATCGAAACGGTGTGCCTTTACACCGAAGAGCGCCCGGAGGTGCTCAGGTATAAATCGCTGCTAGCTGATATGCTTTCGCCCAAGCGCTATTATCATTCGCTCTGCGTTGCAAGAGAGGCGACTGCCCTTGCCGTAATTTTTGGCGCTGACGCCCAAAAGGCTTATACCGCCGGGCTTTTACACGATATTGCAAAGGATATGAGCACCGAGCAGCAGTTGCAAATGCTGGCGAAGTTTGATATAATTTTGTCCGATGCCGAAGAACGCTCCAAGCAGCTTTGGCACCCGATTGTCGGTGCGGTTTATGTTCAGCATGAGCTTAGTATAAACGACTCCGAAATCATCAATGCTATAAGATACCACACTACTGCCCGCAAGGGCATAACATTGTTAGAAATGATTATCTATCTCGCAGACTGTATTTCCTTTGACAGAGATTACCCCGACGCAGCTATTTTACGCGAAAAGATAACCCATAGCCTTCAAGACGCCATGCTTAGCGCACTCTCGCTGACCATCCAGTCCCTGGCCAAAAGAGATTCGCTCATCCACATTGATACGATCGAGGCCTATAACGATTTATGCTAGAGAGCTTATTGCCCTTATCCCTTGCCGGCAGATTAAGCAGGAGGCTTAATCTTGAATAAGAAGCACGCTATTGTTTTCTCCATAACCTTTGTTATAACTCTGGCCATACTGTCTGGTGTATATTTTGCGCTGAACACCAGCTTTTTGGCGCAAAAGCCCGAATCGGATGTAGAAAACACATCTTCTCAGGTTGTAGGTTCCTCCTCGTTAGAGGACGTTGCTGTTCCCAATAACGCAAAAAACACCACTTTTCTGCTTTGTGGGCTGGATTTAAGCGAAAAGCTTACCGACGTCATCATGGTGGTAAACCTTGATACCGAAAAGAATGAGGTAAATGTCCTGCAGATTCCGCGCGATACCTACATTGGTATGGAGCGCTTCAATACAGGTAAGATCAATGCCGTTTACGGCACCAAGCAAAGCGGCACCACCCCGATCGGCAGGCTGATAAAAGAGATTAACCGCGATTTTAAGCTGCCGATTGACCATTATGCCACCGTAAACATCCCAGGCTTAAAGAATATTGTTGATTCCATGGGCGGCGTTACAGTAAATATCCCGCAAACTATCGATTTTGAGCCGGGTAAAGTTCTTAAAAAGGGCATGCAGACCTTAAACGGCGAAAAAGCTGAATGGTTTGTACGTTATCGTAAGGGCTACAACAACGCCGATATTGGCAGAATGCACGCACAAAGCCTGTTTTTAACTGCCTGCGCAGAAAAGGCGCTCAAGATGTCTAAAACCCAGATGCTCTCTTTTGTTACGCAGAATATGAACAATATCACCACCGACCTCACCCTCGCGCAGGTGGTCGGCTATTACGGCAGCGTAAGCAATATGACGATTGACAATATTCACTTCTATGCGCTGGAAGGCTCCGGCGTGATGTATAAGGGTTACGCGGTATACTGCCTGGATAAAGATAAGGCCGCCGCCGTGCTCAACGAGCATTTCCGCCCTGAAGGAAGTACGGTTCCCGCAAAGGATTTAAAAATCGTCGAGGTACAGGCCGAGCCTGCCATGTCTGTTAACAGCCCGGACAAAACGGTTGGAGACAGTGAACAGGCTCTTACAAAAGGTGAAAGTACTGTGAGCACAAGCTCAATAAAATAGAATTCTAATATTGGGAGGAATTTGAGCGGGATGACTTCGTTAGAAACTGCAAAAAAGATTGTTTCGATACTGGACACTAAAAAGGCAGAGGACATTCGTGTAATCCGCGTACGAGATCTGACCGTGCTTACCGATTATTTTGTGCTCGCTTCCGGTACAAGCTCTACCCATGTAAAGAGCCTCACCGATGAGGTGGAGTTCCAGCTAAAGCAGCTCGGTACAGCGCCTGCGGCGGTAGAGGGATATGGCTCCGCACAATGGGTGGCGCTCGATTTCGGCACCGTAATTGTTCATGTATTCTACCCCGAGGCCAGACGCTTTTACGATCTGGAGCGACTATGGGCCGACGGCGAAAAGATAGATATTGATTCCCTGCCCAAACAGGACTAGCCCGTAGTTTGCCCTTAGAAAGGATATGACTATAGATGAAATACGAAAACTTCAAAGAGGTTGAGCGTAAATGGCAGAACATCTGGGATGAGAAGGATGTTTTTGCCGCAACCAACGATTACACAAAGCCGAAGTACTACGCGCTGGTGGAGTTCCCGTACCCCTCGGGGCAGGGCCTGCACGTAGGTCACCCGCGTTCCTATACCGCACTTGATATCGTGGCGAGAAAAAAGCGGCTGCAGGGGTATAACGTACTCTACCCCATGGGGTGGGACGCCTTTGGTCTGCCTACCGAGAACTACGCTATGAAGAACCATATTCACCCCGAGCTCGTTACTCAGAAGAACGTGGCGCGGTTTAAGTATCAGCTCAAATCCCTCGGTCTTTCGTTTGACTGGAACCGCGAGATTAACACCACCGACCCCGACTATTTTCGTTGGACACAGTGGATATTCCTTCAGCTTTTCAAAAAGGGCCTTGCCTATAAAAAAGAGATGGCGGTGAACTGGTGCACCGGTTGTAAGGTGGTGCTGGCAAACGAAGAGGTTGTTAACGGTGTATGCGAGCGCTGCGGCGGTGAGGTGGTACGTAAGGTAAAGAGCCAATGGATGCTCAAAATTACCGAGTATGCACAGCGCCTGCTGGATGATCTGGATACTGTCGACTACATAGACAGGGTAAAGGTTTCACAGCGCAACTGGATTGGCCGTTCCACCGGTGCCGAGGTAGAGTTCACTACCACTGCCGGAGACATCCTGAAGGTTTTCACCACCCGCCCCGATACCCTTTTCGGCGCTACCTACATGGTAATGTCGCCCGAGCATGAGATGATTGAAAAATGGGCGAACAGCCTTACCAATATCGATGCCGTAAATGCCTATCGTCAGGAGGCCGCCAAAAAGTCGGACTTTGACCGCACCGAGGTAGCCAAGGAGAAAACAGGTGTAAAGCTTGAGGGTATTATGGCTATCAACCCCGTAAACGGCACGCAGATTCCCATCTATATCGCCGACTATGTTCTCACCAGCTACGGCACCGGCGCCATTATGGCTGTGCCCGCACACGATACCCGCGACTGGGAGTTTGCCAAGAAGTTTGGTCTTCCCATTATCGAGGTGGTGAAGGGCGGCGATGTGCAGAACGAAGCCTTTACTGACTGCTATACCGGCGTGATGGTGAACTCCGGATTCCTGGACGGCATGACGGTGGAAGAGGCCAAAAAGGCCATCATCGCATGGCTGAGCGAGCATAAAAAGGGTGAGCCCAAGGTAAACTTCAAGCTGCGCGACTGGGTATTCTCCCGCCAGCGCTACTGGGGTGAGCCTATCCCGATTGTTATCTGCGATAAATGCGGCTTTGTGCCGCTGCCCGAAAACGAGCTGCCGCTTCGTCTGCCGCACATCGATTCCTACGAGCAGACCGAGACAGGCGAGTCTCCGCTGGCAAAGATTGATTCATGGGTAAATACCACCTGCCCGCACTGCGGTGGCCCCGCCAAACGCGAAACCGATACCATGCCCCAGTGGGCGGGATCCTCGTGGTACTTTATGCGCTACTGCGACCCCACCTGTGCAACCGGAATCGCCGCCAAGGAGGCACTCGATTACTGGCTGCCCGTGGATTGGTACAACGGCGGTATGGAGCACACCACGCTGCACCTGCTCTATTCCCGTTTCTGGCATAAGTTTTTATACGATATCGGCGTGGTTTCTTCTCCAGAGCCCTATGCCAAGCGCACCAGCCACGGTATGATACTGGGCGAAAACGGCGAAAAAATGAGCAAATCGCGCGGCAACGTGGTAAACCCCGATGATATTATCAATGAGTACGGCGCCGATACCATGCGCCTTTACGAGATGTTTATCGGCGATTTTGAAAAAAGTGCACCGTGGAACACCGCGTCCATCCGCGGCTGTAGAAGGTTCTTAGACCGTATCTGGGATCTTTCCGAGATTGTTATCGAAGGCAGCGACTACCGTGCCGAGCTGGAGACCCCCTTCCATAAAACCATCAAGAAGGTTTCAGAGGATATCGAGAGCCTGAAGTTCAATACTGCTATCGCGGCATTGATGTCGCTGCTCAACGACATTACCAAGCTTGGTACCATCAATCGCGCTGAGCTTAAAACCTTCCTGCTGCTCATCAACCCCTTTGCGCCCCATATCACCGAGGAGCTGTGGCAGAAAAACGGCTTTGAAGGCATGGTTACGCAGCAGAAGTGGCCGGAGTTTGACCCTGCGAAGTGCCGCGAAAATACCATCGAGATTGTAGTGCAGGTAAACGGCAAGATCAGGGATCGCTTGGTGATTGCCGCAGACGCCAAGGCTGAAGAGGTGCTTGCACAGGCGAAGATTACACCCCGCACGGCGGAAGAGCTTGCTGGGAAGCAGATTATTAAAGAGCTTTATGTACCCGGCAAACTGGTGAATCTGGTGGTAAAACCTGTTTAAACAAAACGTCCGAAAGTATTGACATACAGACGCTATCCATTGTATAATAAGTTTCGTTACTAAAGTTGAAACCCTATTTTTTTGAGGTTTTTATTTTAGATTACCCTGCCGCGTGGCGGAGGGAGGGAATTAAAAATGGCAGAAATTCGTATTAAAGATAACGAGTCCCTTGACAGCGCTCTCAGACGTTTTAAGAGACAGTGCGCCAGAGCTGGTGTTTTGCAGGAAGTTCGCAAAAGGGAGCACTACGAAAAACCATCCGTTAAGCGCAAGAAGAAGTCGGAGGCTGCACGTAAACGCAAGTTTAAGTAAGCCTGTAGACAGGTAAAAATACCTGAAAAAGCAAGCGGGCAGTATCTGCCCGCTTTTTTCATTCTTAAGATAATCATTCCTTTTTGAAAATTGTGCGGTTTTAGCTTTAGCCCAAAATTGTGGTTGTTGACCCATAAGCACAAAACCCCAGCTTGAAAGATTTATTTATGCTAATTGTAAGAAACAAACAGTCATATATTGTATGGTACTGTTACCGCTTTTTAACGTAGCATAGCAACGGGTAATGTGAGCAGTATGATACTATCTAATACAGGGGGTGTCTCAGCTTGCGAAACAGGAAGGTGCCCGATCTTATACTCGAAAGGGTTTGGCAGATTAACGAAACGGTGCTTTCACAGCTTAACATAAAGGCGCTCATCCTTGATGTTGATAATACCCTTTCCGTCCATGGGGCACCCATTCCGGCGGGTGAGGTTGTTCCCTGGATGCAGAAGATGAACGAAATCAAGGTGCCGCTGATAATCCTTTCGAACAACACCCAGAAGCGGGTGCAGCCCTTTGCAAAGCGGCTGAATCTGGAGTTTGTCCATTTTGCAATCAAGCCGCTGCCGGGTGGTTTTAAAAGAGCTGCAAGGCTTTTAAAGCTTCCCCCAGAACAGATTGGTGTGGTGGGAGACCAGATTTTTACCGATATTTTGGGGGGCAACCTTGCGGGCATGAAAACCATCCTGGTAATGCCGTTAGGGGAGAGCGGCACACGGTTTATAAAATTTAAACGGTATTTTGAAAAGAAATATATCAATCTATATTATAAAAACAAGCGTGATGAATGAAGCTAAAAGGTCAATGCAGAAAGGAATGACTACAATGGGTATCCGTTTCGGGCCTGCCGGCAACTCCGATAGCTTTGCAGCACTGGGCTATAAAAAGAACACCGATATTCCAGCCTATCTTGTAAAGATGGGCTTGAATGCTTATGAGTACCAGTGCGGACGAGGTGTAAAGATTTCCGATGCCTCGGCTTCAGAGCTAGGCGCGAAGGCGAGGGAGCAGGATATCCAGCTTTCCCTGCACGCGCCCTATTATATCTCGCTTTCCAGTGTTGAAGAAGAGAAGCGTAATGCCTCCATCGGCTATATCCTGCAGAGTGCGCGGGCGGTGAATGCCATGGGCGGCACGCGTGTGATAATACATTCCGGCTCCGCCTCGCAGATTTCTCGTGAACAGGCGCTCAGCTATGCAAAGGATACACTTCAAAATGCGGTGAAGGCACTGGATGAGCACGGCTATTCGCATATCCGCCTCTGCCCGGAGGTTATGGGCAAGATTAACCAGCTGGGAACACTCGAAGAGGTTATTGAGCTCTGCAGGGTAGACGAGCGGTTTATCCCATGTATTGATTTTGGACACTACAATGCGCGTACCTTGGGTGGGCTAAAAACCTTTGAGGACTATCAATTCATATTCGACAGCATTGAAAACGCGCTGGGCCTTGAGCGCCTGCGTGAGTTTCACTCGCATTTCTCCAAGATTGAGTATACCCAAAATGGCGGAGAAAAGCGCCACCTCACCTTTGCTGATGAGGTTTTCGGCCCGAGCTTCGAACCGGTGGCGGAGCTGATATTGAAAAAAGGCTGCTCGCCGACCATTATCTGTGAGAGCGACGGCACGCAGGCAGAGGACGCCAAAATCATGAGTGATATTTATGAGGCAATGAACGTTAAGAGAAACTAGCAAAACCGAGGAAAGGACAAGCTGAGTATGAACAGAAACATCCTTATCATCAACGGGCCAAACCTGAACCTAACAGGCACCCGCAAGCCGGAGATCTACGGCAGTACCACACTTACGCAGATTAACGAGCGCATTGCGCGCCACGCGAGCGAAAAGGGCCTTACCTGCAACTTTTATCAAAGCAATCATGAGGGAGCCATCATCGATAAAATCCACGAGGCAAGGGGCGTATACGCGGGGGTGATTATAAACGCAGGTGCTTACTCCCATTACAGCTATGCCATACGCGATGCCATTGAGGCGGTGGAGCTGCCCTTTATAGAGGTACACCTTTCCAACATTTTTGCACGCGATGAGTTCAGAAGCAAATCGGTTCTGTCTGCTGTCTGCCGCGGACATATCAGCGGCTTTGGTGCTGATTCCTACCTGCTGGGCGTGGAGGCGCTGGCGCTTGTTCTGGATAAGCAGGCTGCCCAAAAGCCGCAGCTGTAATCAATAGCGTTCACCGTGTCTTGCATGTGCATAGAATAGTATTATGCGATAAACTTCGGCCCGCTGTTACTGCAGTTTAATTTTACAACACAAAACTATTATAATGAAGGCGATTATTATGTCAAAACTTGCAGAATTAATTCGGCGTCTGCCAGACGGGATAGACGCTGCACTTATTGTTTCGCGGCCCAACCGGCGCTATTATCTTGGTTATGATTCTCACGATGCGGGGCTATTATTTGTAACCCGTGAGGCAGCTTATTTTATTATTGATTTTCGTTATATTGAAACTGCGCGCGCCAGGGTAAAAGACGCTGTTGTTTTGCTGCAGGATAATCTGGGCGAGATGCTCCGCTCGCTGTGTGAGCAGCATCATGTAAAGCATGTGGGGGTTGAAACGGGCGCGCTTACTTTAAGGGAATTTGCGCGTTTTCAAACTATGCTGCTGTCGGTAAAGCTCAGCGATTCAAACGATCTGGATAATAGTATCCTCAGGCAGCGCTCGGTTAAAACTCCCGAGGAGATTAAGCTGCTAAAAGAAGCCCAACGTCTTACCGACGAAACCTTTTCCTATATCCTAAATCGCATTGCTGCCGGAAAAACCGAAAAAGAGGTGGCACTGGATATGGAATTCTACATTCGCGCGCAGGGTGCAGAGGCGGCTTCGTTTGATTTTATCGTGGTAGCTGGCAAGAATAGCTCGTTACCGCACGGCATACCGGGAGATAATAAACTCAAAAAAGGCGATTTTGTTACCATGGATTTCGGCGCATTGGTGGACGGCTATCACGCCGATATGACCAGGACCATTGCCATCGGGTCTGTAAGCGAAGAGCAGCAAAGAGTTTATGATACGGTATTAAAGGCACAGCTTGCTGTATTGAATGTGCTTAAAGCAGGCGTAAAATGCGATGATATGGACAGAATAGCAAGGGAGATTATTTATTCCGCAGGTTATGAGGGCTGCTTTGGACATGGCCTCGGGCACTCGGTTGGGGTGGAAATCCACGAACAGCCCCGCTTCTCCGCTACCTGTACAAAGCAGGCAGCCGCGGGAACAGTGATGACAGTGGAGCCGGGCATCTACCTTGAGGGCCGTTTCGGCGTACGAATTGAGGATACAGGTGTGCTTACCCAGGAGAGATTTGATAATTTTGCAAAAAGCCCCAAGGAACTGCTTATCCTGTAATTAAATATGTCTGTTAATGAAAATAATGGATACCACGAGCTTTTTCACCTTAAAAATTATAAGAATACAGTAATAATCCGCCCTAAAACTAAAAATAATACTTGAAATGTTTTGCATTTTAATATAAACTTAGAATGTTATGAACTGACTATCCGGTGCTAGCATATTTTTGTGGCACTGTAATTTATGGAGGTTTTCGTTGTATGGTTACTGCAGGTGAGTTTAGAAACGGCGTGACGTTTGATATGGACGGTAACGTTGTACAGATTATTGAATTTCAGCATGTAAAACCGGGTAAAGGCGCTGCTTTTGTCCGCACAAAGATTAAAAACGTTATCACCGGTTCCGTGGTTGAAAGAACCTTCAACCCCACCGAAAAGTTCCCGCTTGCCGTTATCGAAAGACGCAACATGCAGTATCTGTATAAAGAGGGCGACCTTTATTACTTCATGGATAATGAAACCTACGAGCAGATGCCTATCAGCGCCAATACGTTAAACGACAACTTCAAGTTTGTAAAAGAGAATACCGACGTAATGGTGCTTTCTTATAAGGGCAGTGTATTCGGCGTAGAGCCTCCGTTCTTTATTACATTAAAGGTTACTCATACCGAGCCCGGTGTAAAGGGCGATACCGCCACCAACACCACTAAGCCTGCTGTTTTGGAAACCGGCGCGGAGATTCGTGTTCCCCTATTTATCAATGAGGGTGAATTGATTAAGGTTGATACCCGCGTTGGCGAGTATATGGAAAGAGCTTAGTGTCAATACTCTAATTAATCGGTACACGAAGTGAATAACGTAAAGGAGGCTGACCGGTATGAACGCAATGGAAAAGGTAGCATATATCAAGGGCTTGATGGAGGGCCTTGGCATCGAGGATTCCACCAAAGAAGGCAAGGTGCTCAAGGCGATGGCCGAAGTGCTGGAGGAGCTTGCTGCAAGCGTTTCTGATTTAGAGAGCGAGCTTAGCGAGGTTTACGAGCATGTTGATTCCATCGACGAGGATCTGGGCCTGCTCGAGGATGATTACTACGGCTATGATGACGATGAGGATGACGATTGTTGCTGCTGCGACGATGATGAGGATGATGACGAGGAAGACGACGAGGAGCTCTACGAGGTAGTATGCCCCAAGTGCGGCGATTCCATCTGCATCAACGAGTCAATCATCGAAACCGGCACTATCGATTGCCCGAACTGCGGCGAAAAGCTGGAGTTTGATATCGACGATGAGTGTGATTGCGATAACTGCAGCCATAAGGAAGACTAATTGCTTTCGATGCAGTTTTAACCAGCCCTAAAACAAGGACAGGCCGAATGGAACGCCGTTTGGTCTGTCCCTTTTGTTTCATCTGTAGCCTATAAGAGAGAGGAATGTCACAGGTATGGCCAAGCGTGTAATGATTGGTATGAGCGGCGGGGTAGACAGCTCGGTAGCAGCCCTTTTGCTCAAGCAGCAGGGCTATGAGGTGGTGGGCGCTACCTTTCGGCTGTTTAACGAGGGCGACCTCAAGCTAAACGGCGAGTCGCGCTGCTGTTCGCTCGACGACGTAAACGATGCGCGTATGGTGTGCGATACCATTGGAATTCCTCATTATGTATTAAACTATAAAGAGTTGTTTCGCAAACGGGTGGTGGATACCTTTGTGCAGAATTATCTGAAGGGTATCACGCCCAACCCATGTATAGACTGCAACCGCTATATCAAGTTTGAGGCGTTTTTACAAAAGGCCCGTTCAATGGGTATTGATTATATCGCCACCGGCCACTACGCCAGGATATGCCGTAACGACGAAACCGGGCTTTACAGCCTTTACCGCGCCCAAATTCGTGATAAAGACCAGAGCTATGTGCTATACCATTTAAATCAGCATTCGCTCCCCTATACGCTTATGCCGCTGGGTGGGTACAGCAAGGCTGAGGTGCGTGCCATCGCGGAAGAGAACGGCCTTGTGGTGTCTCATAAGCCCGACAGCCAGGACATCTGCTTTGTGCCGGACGGCGACCATGTGGGGTTTATCAAGCGCTACACAGGCTATAAGCCGCAGGAGGGTGTGTTTACCAACAAAGACGGCAAAATCCTCGGGCATCACAGCGGGGTGCAGAACTTCACAATAGGCCAACGCAAGGGGCTTGGCGTCAGCCTTGGCAGGCCCGTGTTTGTAGTCGACATCAATGCGGCTGCCAATACTGTGGTGTTGGGGGAGGAGCAGGAGGTTTTTTCAGACATACTGCTGGCTGGTGACATCAATATGGTTAGTGGGATGACAATTGAACAGCCCTTTGCTTGCATGGCAAAGATACGCTATTCCCACAAAGAAGCTCCCGCAACAGTGTCTCCGATAGCTGACGGCTGCCTGCGTGTGGTGTTTGAAGCCCCGCAGCGAGCAATTACGAAGGGGCAGTCGGTAGTATTTTATAACGGTGACGAGGTGCTGGGTGGAGGAACAATAATCTAGCTGGCGATTTGTTTTTTGGTATTGACAGCTGGCCGCTTTTTATGATATTATAGAACACGCGATAACGCATATGCGGATATGGCGGAATTGGCAGACGCGCTAGATTCAGGTTCTAGTGAATGCAAGTTCATGCAGGTTCAAGTCCTGTTATCCGCACCAATACTAAACACAAGTCTTAAAAGTTAGGCTATGTGTTTACTGTAAAGAAAGACCCAACCGAAAGGTTGGGTCTTTCTTTGTTGTAGCATAGTATTAAACACAAATGTTACATTGGATATATAACATTAATATCGAGGTGGAGGTTACCCCACTGGGTGACAACCAAAAACAGAGCACCTACCATATGGTAGTAATAAAATAGAACGATTAGTAATAGAGGTATCATAAGCGGTTGAATGATTCACACCAAGCGAAGATAGCTTTACGTTACTATAGCCTTATATCAAGTGGGAGTATTGTTTATTTATCGAGTACCTCATTATTAGACACCGTCTAAAATGAGGTACTGCTTTTTATAAAGCTTATGAATTCTCTAGTATGCCCTGTCGCAATTGAAGAATGTTTTTCTCAATTTGCTTTATTACTGTGAGAAAAGCCTCGTCATCTTTCCCTGTCGGATCATTAAGGCCCCAATCTTCACGCCTTTTACACGGCAGGAATGGGCACTGAACATTACACCCCATTGTAACTACGATATCTATTGGAGGGATTTCACCGAGCAACTTTGAATACTGTTCCTTCTCCATGTCAATTCCGTAAATCCGCTTCATAAGCCTCACGGCATCCTGATTGATCTGTGGTTTGTTTTCCGTTCCAGCAGAATAGCTTTCAAATGCATCCGAAGCCAGGTGTTTGCCCAATGCCTCCGCAATCTGACTGCGACAGGAGTTGTGTACACAAATGAATGCTACTTTAGGCTTGCTGCTCATTTTCAATTCCTCCGTGTCTTAAAGGTTTAACAGTTCATCTCCCTTGATATCTTCACCACTCCATGCAATCAAAGCAAAATGGCCATTAGAGTGTTCATCCACCTTGTTAATCCATTCAATTTCATTGCTTGCCTTCACTGAGAGGAGCTTGTTGGTGGTACCTGTACGGTAGAGTGACTGATTTATAACCCACCATTTTACATGGATGGCCGCGCGCTTTAAGTCATCCTCAAGCCGCATCGCTTCATAGACAGGGGTAGTCTCCGGTAGAGTAACAATGATAACCTCTGTTTCATTACTCTTCAGACGAGGTAAGAGCCTCATCACCGCAGCAGGAATCTCGCCCTTGGTGCGCTGAATCTCATGGTTATAACTTTGGGTGGATTCGAGTAAAAGTAAGGTATGACCAGTCGGTGCTGTGTCAATCACAACAATCTGCTCATCCGCTTTCTCTACCACATCTGCAAAGGCTCGGAATACCGCAATCTCTTGGGTGCAGGGGGAACGCAAATCCTCTTCGATATAAGCTATATCCTCAGGTGACATGCCTTCCGCCCGGGCTTTCTCCAGAACCTCAGTCTGATACTTTTTTAACTCTGCTTGTTCATCAATGTGGCTCATGGTTATATTTCCGGTTTCACCCAATACAAACTTCAGGTGGGCAGCGGGATCTGTTGTGGTGAGATGCACCTTCTTACCCTTTTTAGAGAGTCCTAAGGCTATCGCAGCTGCAACTGTAGTTTTGCCAACCCCACCCTTACCCATGGTGAAGATTACCCGTCTGTTACTGATGTATAAATCCTCAATTACATCTTTCAGTTCAGGAATAACATCGGCATGAACCTTATCGCTGCGAAGAATACAATTATCTTTCGTCAGCAGCGCCCTTACATTTTCCACACCCGTAATGTTATAGGCTCTGAGCGGTATAGTATAGAGGGCCAGATTTAATAAGCCCTCCGGCATTTTGGAAAGGGCCTTTTGCTGCTTATTATATAGACTCTCAGACACACTATCGTCATAGCTTGAAAGCACGCCGTTTAGTACTAGCATTTGATTATTCACGCCGAGTTCTGCTAGCTCTTTGGATGCCCTTTCTGCCTCTTTGAACGGTGTCTCCTCTGGGCGTGATACAAGGATGAGGGTAGTAAGATAGCTGTCAGCTAAGGTTTTAACAGCATTCTTGTAAACTGCCTTTTTGTTCTCCAAGCCAGATAGTTGCCCCAAACAGGACGCACCATGCGTGCTTTCACTGATGAAATTGCTCCAAGCCGAGGGTAACTGTAACATTCTGAGCGTATGACCGGTGGGTGCGGTATCAAAGAGGATATGGTCATACTCCGCCTGCACTTGCTCGTCGGTAATAAACTTGGAAAACTCATTAAAAGCTGCAATCTCGATTGTGCAGGAGCCAGAAAGCTGTTCTTCCATATTGTTGATTACCGATTCCGGCAGTTTCCCGCGATAGGGTGCAACAACGCTTTCACGATATTCAGATGCAGCCTGAATCGGATCAAGGTTTGCAACAGTTAGGTTTGGAACCTCGGGAATTGGTATTCCCTTATTATCAAGCTCCATTGCAAATACGTCCTGTAGGTTGGAGGCCGGATCGGTGCTGATGAGCAAAACCTTTTTGCCGCTATCGGCAAGATTTACAGCAGTTGCACAGGCTGCAGAGGTTTTACCAACGCCACCTTTACCCGTAAAGAAAAGATATTTCGTGAGTTTCAGTTTTTCAGTGCCAAAAACTTCAGGCATTAGCAGCAACCACCTTTACAACCACATCCACCGTTTCCGTTGATTTTTTTGGGTGTTACCTTAACTGCTTTGGGTTGCTCCCCCACAAAACTCATAGGAACGTCTAGTAGTGTTACAAACTCCTCGTTTGTAGGATACCGGCCTGTGATTACTATTTGATTATCAACAACGATTACCGGGAGTTCATTGACGCCCTTTTGATTTATGAAGTCATTCACAGCTTTATTACTTATAAAGGCCTGTGGTGCGCTTGAAAGATTGAATCTCTCTACTTCTATGCCATCCTTTTTAAGCGTAATAAGTACGGTTGAAATCCGAAGAAGCTCGGGATCAACGCTAACGCCGCATAGTCCGGTAGAGCAGCACATCGCTGGCTCATAAATAGACATTTTTTTCATAGCAAGCATCTCCTTAAGTATTTATTTAATATCAGGTGAGGGTTTCGGGAACCATTGCGTGGTCTTGTTAGCGATCTTAACGAGAATTAACATCACCGGTACTTCCGTAAGGACTCCTACTGTTGTTGCCAAAGCTGCGGGAGAAGATGTGCCGAACAAAGCTATTGCAACCGCTACAGCTAACTCAAAAAAGTTGGACGCACCAATCATACCGGCAGGTGCTGCAATATTGTGGGGTAGTTTAAGCCATCTGCACGGAATATATGAAATGAAGAAGATTAAGAATGTCTGGATGGTTAGCGGTAACGCAATGAGTAGGATGTGCAGCGGATTATTCAGGATGGTATCACCCTGGAATGCAAAAAGAAGTATAAGTGTAAGTAATAGACCAACGATGGTTGCATTATCGAATTTGGGTAGAAACTGTTTCTCAAAATACTCCAGTCCTCTTCTTTTAGTAACCAACAGTCTGGTGAAAATACCGCCGGTAAGGGGGATTACCACAAACAAAACTACCGACAGGATTAGTGTATCCCACGGAACCGATACATTGCTGACGCCAAGCAAGAATTTCACAATGGGTACAAAGGCGATGAGGATAATTAGATCATTGGTCGCCACCTGCACAACCGTGTAGGCAGGGTCTCCCTTAGTTAACGTACTCCACACGAAAACCATTGCCGTGCAGGGTGCCGCGCCGAGAAGTACAGCTCCGGCAAGATATTCTTTTGCAAGGTCGGGGGTGATGAAGCCTTTAAAAACCACATATAGAAAAAGGGATGCTATGGCATACATGGTAAAAGGCTTAATAACCCAGTTCGCAATCCATGTTACAAATAGACCTCTGGGGTTCTTGCCAACGTTCTTAATGCTTTTGAAATCCACCTTCATCATCATCGGGTAGATCATTACCCAGATTAGTATTGCGACTGGGATGGAGACTCTAGCATATTCGAACTGATTTAAAAATGTCGGTATGACAGGCAGAAATTTGCCGATAAGTACACCGGCTGCCATACAAAGAGCCACCCAGATAGTTAAGTACTTTTGAAAGAAACCTATGCCTTGTGTTTTATCATTACTCATAAAATATTACCCCATCATAAAAATACTTTATTAACTACTAACTACCCGTAGTCAGAACAAATGACACCTGCATTTGTGTCCGCATCCGCACATGGAATTACCCCCTAATCGTTATTGTTACACAGGTTCTGCTCTCTGCATTTTTTGCATTCTTCACCATCCGCTAGATAGGCAGGGATATTTTTTAACTTTTGCTGCAGGTAAGCCCAAAGTACGCTGTGTTCAGTCCTAAAAGTATCGCTAATGCGATAATATGCCCATTGAGCTTTTTTAGAATAAGACAGAATACCTGCATTTTTAAGTGTTGTAAGATGTCTTGAGGCGTTTGACTGCGTTAATTTCAGGCCTTTTTCGATCTCACATACACACATCTCATCATCCCAGATTGCAGCCAATATTCGAAGCCTCGTTTCATCCGATAAAGCTTTAAATATATCAACCATGTATTGTACCTCCTTTAATACGTATATGCGCATTTACTCATATAGTATGCCACAAAAAAGCCATTGTTACAATGACTTTTTGAATACTCTCCTATGATTTTAACTCGGTTTTTTGCATGTATGTGTACTTCACATGTTTATTATTAGCTTCTCATATACGGCTAATAAATCACCTTCATATTGACCTATACCAAGTTTGACGGACACCATAAACATCAAGTAAAATGAAAAGGAAGAAAGGTTTATGGTGAAGAAAGATGGGAAAAGTATTCAGCC
>NZ_FNID01000061.1 GCF_900103835.1 Acetanaerobacterium elongatum
ATTTGATAGGCATGCAAATTTGAAGTATAAGTATGGGAACAGGCATTTCTGGTGCAGAGGATATTATGTTGATACAGTAGGAAGAAATGCAAAAGTAATTGAAGAATATATCAAAAACCAATTACAAGAAGACATAGCTTCAGATCAAATATCATTCAAAGAATACATAGACCCGTTCACGGGTAGCAAGGAAACAAAGGCATGAAAAACGAACAGCCGCTTTAGCGGCTGCCCGTAATAGTAATGCGGTTGGCGGAACCATTCAGTGCGTCTTGAGACGCTGTGCCAGTAATATGCCCTTTTAGGGCTGGTGCATACCACCAGTTTAACTGGTGGTTTTGATTATGATAAGAGCAGATTACTTCATCACGCGCTTGTAGATTGCGGTATGGCTTACCGCCTTGCGGATAACAAACGCGAGCGGCACCGCCACCACACACGCGATAACGGCATTCGCGATAGAAACTATACCCTTGGCTGTAACATCCGCCCATGCGGTGGCAACCTCGGTTCGTGCAAACCAGATATCAAACAGAAAGCTCTTGCCAAGGTAGAGTACTACATAGGTAAGCGAACCGGCAATCGCGCCAAGGATATTAAAGCCCGCCTTTTCGCCCCTGCGTCCGCCTGCGTAGGCAATCAGGCCGCAGACAAGCGCCAGGCAGAACTTGAATACCAACGTATAAGGGGCGCTCTCGGCGTAACCGGGGTATACCAAATCAAAAAAGAACGAACCGAAGCCCGCGGCAAGCCCACCGTTTAAGCCGCCCAGCAGCAGGCCGGAAAGCAGACAGAGCACGTTGCCCAGGTGAAGCGCCGTGTTGCCGAGCGGGGTGGGAATTAAGATTCTTAAAAACGAAGCGGCAAACACCAGTGCCGCCAGCAACCCCACGGCAACGATGATATAAAGATCAAAGCGTTTTTTAGTTTTTTCACCGGACATACTTATAATCATTCCTTTCCGGCGCTTTGTGCGGGAAAGGCACAAAACGCTATAAAAATTGCGATGCAGCTTTGCTGTAGGAGGAGTAATACTCCGACAGCAATTTTTTCAAAGTTTGAAAATTTACTTATAAACGCTACCCATTTAAAAAGTGTTGCCGGTTACAGCGGCTTAAAGCCCGAAACCATCTGCCGCTCGGTAAGCCATGGCAGGGTTTTCTCCAGCATAATGCCCTCGCGCGTGTCGGTGCCGAAGCTGAAGGTGGTATGGATAGTAAGCTCCACGTAGCGGGTGGCCCTGTCCATCGCCATGGGCAGGCTGTCGCCCATCAGCAGCGAACCGGTGAGTACACTGGCAAACACATCACCCGTGCCGGGATAGGAAACAGGCACATAGTTGCACTTCACATACCAAAAGGCGCCGCGTTCGCGGTCGTAGCCCAGGTTTGCCATCTCGCCCGTTGCCATCGGCACGCCGGTGATGACCACCTGCCTGGGGCCTTTCTCGCTCAAGCGCGCCAGCATGCTCTTGGCCTCACTGTGGGTAAGCGTAGCAGGGTAGTCCATGCCCAGAAGCATGGCGCTTTCGGTGAGATTGGGCGTAATGATATCCGCGGCCTGCACCAGCTCCACCATACGCGCCCTCATTACGGGGGTATAAGTTCTGTATGGCTTTCCGTGGTCGCCCATCACAGGGTCGACCACCGCCAGGGCGTTAGGGTAGCTTTTAAAGTAGTTCAGGCAGCTGTCAATCTGATGCTCCGAGCCTAAAAAACCGCTGTATACGCAGTCAAATTCAACACCGATGTTTTTGTAGTGGCTCAGGCTCTGGTTTAAGAAGTCGGTCAGGTCAAAAAACGCCACATCGCCGAACCCCCCGGTATGGGTGGAGAGGATTGCGGTTGGTATGGGGCAAACCTGCACGCCGATAGCCGAAAGCACCGGCAGAACAACCGAAAGCGCACATCTTCCCACGCCGGAAAGATCATGTATGGCGGCCACTTTTTTAGGGCCGGTTTGCAGAGCAGGCATAGTGTTGACCATTCCTTTCACCATACTTCATCAGAGCAAGAAGGAATAACCGGCATCTGATTACAGTATATCGCTTAAGATTGTGGTTATCAAAATTGTAAAAATGAGGGCAAAAACTATAAGATTCATCATCTTGAATAATAATAGTATATAACAACAATCCGGCTTCTGGCAAATAAAACAACCTAAAGCTGCTTTATAATTCCTTTTAATCTGCAAAGCTGTAAAACTGAACAAAGCCTGCTTGCAGCATTGCTATAAATTTATGCATCAGGTAAAACTTCGGCGAAATTGCGCCGATATTTACTATCAATAATCAATTCACAGACGGTGACAATAATTCTTGCAGATGTACACCTGCTTTTGATAGAACGCAGTCGAAAGGATGAATAGTACTATGAAAACCTTATCCAGCATTGCCACAGGTGTAGCGGTAGTGGCGGCAATTGGCGCCGGAGCCTATGTGCTTGGCGGCGGTAAGCAGATGAGAAGGATTTTTAAAAAAACCAAGCTGAAGAAGAATGCTGGAATGGCGATTCGTGCCGTATCTGATTTTATTGATGACCTGTCATCGATGAGCCGATAGCCACCAACCGCCACCTGTGCAAGGGCACGCGTGTACACACGCGTGCCTTACATATTTTATGGTGAAGTCCATGGTATCTTAGTACTTGCATTTTTTTTATAAAAGCGGGAATTGGGTATTGACAACCGCTATAAACTACTTTATACTATAAAGTAGTTTATAGAAAAAGGAGAGGTTGATATGGACGAGAATATCAGGCAGGCAATGGAGGATGTTTTATTTATTAAGAAAACCATGGCAGGCTCGCAGATTCAGTTAACCAGATTATCCGTTATCTTTTTTATTGTGGCTGTTTACGAAACGGTGGTGAATGCCGGCAGATTTATTTCTTTTTTTACAGCAGGCTCAATACAGCAGCAGGGCATTGTAAGCATGGTCCTTGCAATTATAAATATGGTATTCTTATGTATTTTAGCTGTAATTTTTTTCTTGCAGCGAAGTAAAATCAGCAAAACCTCGGGCAAAACGGCGGTACGCTTTTTTGATTTGTGGGGGGTTGTGTTATTCTTTCCCGCTGTTTTCAATGCATTAAGAATAGTTTCCTTTGTTGTTGACGGAATATTTAAAACCACTTCCGCCTTTAGTGATCAGTATTTTGCAGTAAACACGCTGCAAACTATACAAACAGTCATTCTGTGCATCGTCCTCATCGCTACCGGCATTATCCTAAATAACCGCCTGATTATAGGGTGGGGAGCTGCGGTTCTGGTGGCTTACGTGTTAACCTTCATCTTTCCCAATACGATTACCATACCCGGGAGCTTTTCCGATATCAGCCTTACAGTGCGGTCGCTTTATATGGTTATCATCAGCCCGCTGACCTATTTTATGATGGGCTTCTATCTAAAGAAAAAGGCTGGGAATGCTGATGGAAATTCATGAGATACCACCCGCCTTTCAAACAAGGCTTAGAATAGCAATTATCAGCGCCCTGGTAACGGGTGAAAAAACCTTCACCGAGCTAAAGGATATTACTCAATCCACCGACGGCAACCTCAGCGTTCAGGTATCCAAGCTGGAGGAATACGGCTGTGTTACCTGCAGCAAGGCGTTTGAAAATCGGAAGCCTAAAACCACCTATACCCTTACGGCGCTGGGGCTTCAGCAGTTTGCTGAGTATGTGGATATGCTGGATAAGATTTTAAAGGGCTATAAAAGCCAAGACTAGAAGCCTAAAAAGTTAAAATTTTTGTTGCACAATCTTGTTCGGGGCAGACGGACAAGATTGTATTCTTTTTAACGAGATTATTTATTTCTACTTGATTTGCTCTATGCTAAAATACAGGAGAGGTTAGGGAAGAGAAAGGTGAGCATCATCACTAATCTTGGACCGGCAATGAAGAAAGGTAATTTGACAGCATATGAAAAGATTAGCGGCACTTTTATTAACAGGGATTCTCGCCTTTTCTCTTACTGCCTGTAGCCAGAAGGTTTCGGAACAAGAGTATTATAGCGCCATGGGCGAGCTGGCAGACAGCTACAGCCTGATGGCGGATACACTGGATTTATCCCTGCAGACCTACAGCGATACCGCCGAGTGGTGGGACGCGGTGGATTCCTTGAAGCAGAGCAACGATGAAGTAGTATCCACCCTTGAAAAAGAGGTAACGCCTTATGTGCCCGATTCGCTGGCACAGCAGCATAAAGATATTGTTTCGGCAATAACAGCTTATTCCGACGCTATGCAAAAGATTATGGCGGCAAAGGACGCGGCTTCTGCCGAAGAGAAACAAACCGCCGTGGATGAAAGCACCAAGCTGGTTGCAGCGGCCTCGGAGCAATGGCAGGCTGCAATCGCCACCCTTAAATAATTCCTTCTTTTGTTATAATTGAACTGCCTAATACACAAAAGCACCGCACGGGAGAAAGCGGTGTTTTTGTGTTTATAAGAATGCAAAAATATACCTATTCTGCTGTTTTGCTTGCAGAATAGGTATTTTGTTTAGGCTTTATTTTGAATTAATTTGCCGAACCGGACGCGCCTCAATGTAACCGCGGTAGCCCATGGGCGCCAGCTGAAAGCGCGGCCCGTCGTCATCGGCCCATGTAAAGCCGTAAAGCTCGGGGTTATACCGCTTCATCACTTCCCACACCTGCTCGATGGCTTCGGAATACTGTTCATCCTCGTAGGGCGGGCCTTGGAAAACCATCACCTTGCACGCGGGCAGGTCGATGATCTCGCAGCCCTCCGGCACCATGCCGGTGTAATCCGCAGGAACCTCTACCCCTTGCGCATAAAACGAGGTGCCGGCGGTACGGAACCTATCCGGCAGCCACATCCCGATCGGTTCATAGAGCGCTTCCTTAATGCTGGAAAGCACCCCCCAGATATCGCAGCCCACCTCTTCGCAGTATGAAAAGTATTCGGTGGCCTTTATACCGCGTTTGATGATAAGCTTGCGCGCGGGGCGCTCCACCACCTGCACAAAAACGGCGGCGGTGTTTTTTTCGTTTTTCTCGGCCATATGATTCCCTCCTTTTTGAAGCATGAGGTAGTAATCGCGGATAGCATAGGGCATAAACAGCCTAAGCGGCGGCGTACGGCTTTGGTACTCCTTCGGGCTTAACCCGAACTGCTTCGAGAAGGCACGCGTAAACCCCTCGTGCGAATCAAACACAAAGTCCAGTGCCACATCCAGCACCCTGTCGTCGCTGTCGCGCAAGCGAAGCGCGGCCTTTGAAAGGCGCAGCAGGCGGATGTACTCAAACGGAGATTTGCCGCAGAGCTCTTTGAATAGCCGTGTGCAGTACCACGGGGAGTAGCCCGAGGCCTGCGCAAGCATATGCAGCGTAATCGGCTCGGCAAGGTGCGAGGCGATATAGTCCTGCATCCGCTGTACGGCATTCACCTTTTCCCAGCTTTCCACGTTGTCACCTCTTACGTTAAGGATAGCATTTTCAATGTTAGATTTCTTGACCGGGGTTGTGATATTAAATGCAGTATAACATAAATAGGGAATAGAGAACAACTTTTTGCGCTCATTTCAATTTCTCATCCAGCAGCGCTTTTATTTCATGCACGTCCTTTAGCGATTCCGTAAGGTCTGAAATAATCTTCTGGTAGTTCTGTTCGCGCTCGTCCTGCTTAGTGTCGCGCTTTTCCTGACTTTTTAGTATGTAAAAGATGAGAATACCGCTTAAAACAGCCCAAACGCCGTCCGGCAGAAAGTAATTCAATAATTCCGTCATGATAATAGCTCCTTTTTTAGCTTGTCTATTGCGTGTCTGCGGGCTTTGTTAACCGCCTGACAGGAGACACGCTTTAACAGGGCGACCCGGTTTGGGGTTAAATTCAGAAAATAGCACAGGTATATTACTTCAAATTCTTTACGGTTCAGGATATGCTGTAAATCGTTAAGCAGCAAAGAATCATAGTTGTCGTATGTAACGGCGATGATATCTATATTGGCAAATTCATCAGGGCTCATGTCACATTCCAGCAGGTGGGTTTGCCGGTATCTTTTATAAATTTTCGATATACGGACATAATCGCTGTAAACCGTGTTTTTAAAATACGAAACGAGAAACTTGTCCTCTTTATGCTGCATGTTTTCTATATGTAACGTTGTTATCAGGCCAATAAAGTCGGCCTGCAGGTCGTAAAAAGCGTCTTCGTATTGAAGCATACGGGCGTACTTTTTCAGCAGCGGAGTAAACTGATGAAGCAGTTTTTCTAACGCTTCGCCCTTGTGCTGCTGTGCTGCGACAATAAGGTTAAAAATATTGTCATCCATAACACTAATTACCTCCTTTATATATAAAAGAGGAGAATTAACGCTATTTTGAAACCCAGCAATTGTAAACAATCTATTAATTTAATATAATTATGCAGCAATTCAATCTTTTGGGTGTGCTATAATAAGGTAATTGAAAAATGGAGGCGTTTCTAATGAGGCGATTAACTAAGAGCAAACGTATAAAGAAAACCAAGATAATCAATCTGACGTGCATAGCGATATGCCTTAGTATTCTTATTGTTGGGATTAGCGGGTGTAGTTGGCAGGTTATTTCCACTAAAGCAGAACAATCATCCTTGCCGAGTGAACAGGTGGTTTCGAGCGATAAAGTGAGTAGTGAACCAGCCGCCGATATGTCATCAATTTCCTCTTCACCGGAACAGCAGGAGGATACCGTGAGTGAACATGCTGTTTTCAAGGTGACGGAGCTAGCCGAAAAGGATTTCCGAAGCGTTCAGGCGACAGTACAAGCTCGAAAGAAACTGCCGTTTGACGGGCATTTTAACAAAAAGATGGCTATCATTGACGGCAAATTAATCATTGCGGATGATTCAGCTGCTGACAATGTAAGAATATATCAATTCGATCCGAATACGTTAGTGCAAGAAAAGACGATAGATATATCTCATTGTGCGGTTGGCTTTAGCGACAAATATATTCTTATAATAAAGGCATCTACTGTGGACTATTATAACGGGAATTTGGAACTTAAAAAGACGGTCAAGATTAAAGCGGACAGTTCTTATCGTAAAAACGCACCACGCTTTTGGGGTATTGTCGTGATAGATGAAAACCACATTGCTTGGCAGGCCAATGACCGTTCAGTATCTGCGATGGAAGTGGCGAACGGGTATGAAAAAAACATTAAAAAAGTAGATGGCAACCTATCTGTATTAACTGAGGACATCTATAAAGCCGGTCGGCCCAACCAAATTTTTGTATCAGGGAGCGCATACGAAGGGAGCGTAAACAAGGATATTAAAGGCACTTCCGGTTTGGATGATGATATAATTGTACTCGGGGATATCACTCAAGGAACCGTTATCGACTATATTTATACGAAGGAATTGAATCATGCTTGTATATCAACAAAGAGCGGGTTAGTATACAAGCTTCCGGTGGAAGTGACGGCTAGAACATATCTTGCAATAGATGGGTTATTCCCCGAGTTTGATAAGCTTTATGATCTGGACAATAGAAAAGTGTATCATTTCATTGACCAATCAAGCATTTATGCGAACAACTTTATTGCGTCATACAAAGATAATAATAATTTTTATTTTATAATGTTTAGTTTAGAGGATGGGAAAGAAATCAATTATTTAATTAAGGTATAGAGAAAGGGGCGGTTGTAAAACTGCCCCTTTAGTTCAACCTAGATTTTTACGAGAAGTATTTTGTTGTATAAATACCGTTATAGCGTGTTGCATACCTTAGAGTAACGCTTTCTCCGGTCCACGGATCAGCACAGGTAAAATTGGATGCCGCAGGACTATTCTCTTCCCCGGTGAATGCTGTGACAACAACCCAATGCTCATTTGAGCCGGTATTAACTTTTACAATAACAGGATATCCGCTGGCTAAAATAGTAAGAATACCAGATAATGAAGCCGTACCATTTGTTACCGAGTATCCATATGCTTGGGCTATTCCAGACCAGTTTGCATATCCAAGGTTAAACCCATCTGCTTGGAGCGTTTCAGGGCTTCTATTGACACACATAGCAGCACAGGTAGCAGCACAACTCGTATTTGTAATCTGCTGGTAGATGGTAATTTTGGAGGACTGATCATAATGTGCTATTGCCATTTTTATATCTCCTTTAATTTTTAATAGAAACGCTTCCTACCGTCCGTATCCCATTCCCGTCCCCCGTACGCTGGCTCGGTTTCAGAACGCTTTCGGTATTTTGCCTTTCAATTATAAAAGAGTAAAAAGCCCCGATTTTTGAAACCCTATTTTAAAAAATATTTTAAAATATATAACAAAGAGTAGGCGCCCCGTTTTCTGATATGCTCCCTTTATGAGAGACAGTGAAATAACAAACACTGTTCATCATGAAGGGAGTATTTTTATGCCACAAAAATCTAAAATAGAGGTTACTGAAAAAGTTAAAATCACTCGAGAGTATGTATCTGGGAAAATTTCAAGAGAGGAAGCCGCCAGACGAGCCAAGGTTGCACCTGCATCAATAGCCAGATGGGCTCGGATATATCGACAGGAGGGTGCTTTGGGTCTTGCCCCGACAAAAAAGAACCGCGTTTACAGCTCCGAATTAAAGAAGAAAGCTGTCTTGGAATATCTTGCTGGCGGATGTGGTCTGCACACTATCTGCGAAAAAAATGCAATTCGTTCAGGAACACAA
>NZ_FNID01000032.1 GCF_900103835.1 Acetanaerobacterium elongatum
GCATAATTTCCTAAGTATCTGCCCTATATCCACCTTGATTTGTCCATATATTTCTTGTCGTCTATACTTCGGTGCAAATACTATATGATATTTACATCTCCATTTCGAATGTGTTAAACTATTTATGTCATCCATTGACATGTCCTCCTTTGTTTTTTGATGCGGTTGGTGAACCTTCATCATTCTATCACTGGAGGACCTCTTTTCGCTATAAGCGTTCTAATTCCACCAGCAGAGCTGGTGGTTTTTTGCGCTGAAGCTACAATATAAAGCAGCCTCGCGTTTTCTTCGCGAGGCTGTTTTTAGTCGCTTATCAGGTTCAAATACTGCGAAAGTCGCTCCCTTACATATTCTCCTACCATATTCACCATTGGTGAAGCATCGTTTTCCCGATAGTAGCTTTCAAAGCAAGCGTAGTATTTTCTCCTGTCTGCAAATTTCACATTAATAGGCGGATAGCCTGCCTGCATGAGCATCAGGTTCAATATCAGCCGACCGGTGCGGCCGTTACCGTCAATGAACGGGTGGATTCCCTCAAAGTTTAGGTGAAACAGAGCCACCCCCTCGATGATGTGCCGATTGCTTTTCGGCAGCTCCCCCACCAGCCGTTCCATTTGCACCGGAACCAGATAAGGCTGCGGTGGCTCATGGTGTGCACCCATAATTTTAACTGGAATTCTCCGGTACACGCCTTTATCCTCCGGTCGGTTCATCAGGACGAGGGAATGAATTTCACGGATGATTCGTTCCGAAATAGGAACCTTATCTTTGACAAGGGATAAGACGTATAAAAACGCGTCGCGGTGCCCCACCGCCTCTAAATGATCTTTCAGCGGCTTTTGATCAATCGTCACGCCCTCCAGCGCCAGAGCAGTTTCCTGGAGCGTGAGCGTGTTGCCCTCGATGGCGTTGGAATTATAGGTGAATTCCACGAGAAATTCATCATGTATGCGATTCAGTTCCCCCTCTGTCAGCGGTCGGCGGCGGTCACGCTCCGCCTTCATCCCGTCGATCGAGGCAAAAAGGGCAGCATATTGTTCCGGGATTACTGTTCCGCGCAGACTGCGTCCGTCAAACGGCCTGAGCGCATTAGCCGGGATCAGATAGGAGCGTCCGCTACGGGCGACACCTTCTATCCTGCCCTCCGCGCAAAGGACACGAACACGACGGTCGGAAATACCCCAACGCTGTGACGCTTCTTTTACACTGATATAGTCCATTCCTTCACCTCCAGCCTTTTGGCATAGTATACCACAACATCGGAATAATATCAAACTTTTTGTGTCTAATTATCTGTATATTATTCCGATACGAAGTTCACCACACAAGACCATGGAAAGCCGCGGATTTTTTGTTATCATTACAACAGCAAAAATGAAGGACGCACCCATTCACGGGCGTGTCCTTTTTCTATACCGTGAGAGGCAGGTAAAAATGATGCCGTACAAACCAAAGAAGCCCTGTGCCTACCCGGGTTGCCCCAACCTGACAAGCGACCACTACTGCAAGGAACACGCTAAGCAGGAAGCAAAACGTTATAACCACTTTGACCGCGACCCGGAAACTAACAAACGCTACGGCAGGTCGTGGGAAAGAATACGCGCAGCATTCCTTTCGGCGCATCCGCTTTGCGAGCTGTGCAGGACGGAAGGCAGGCTTAATCCCGCTGTGCTGGTACATCACAAACGTAAGTTGACGGACGGCGGCACGAATGACTGGTCGAACCTACAGGCGTTATGCCTTGAGTGCCACAGCCGTTTACACGCGAAACAGGGCGACTACTTTGTCTAGCGTCGCCCTGTCGCTTTATATAATTCTGAGCCATTCATGCCTGACATACAGATGTTATTATTGTACGATGTCCTTCAGGTCATTCTCTGCAGGCTCAGATACATCCACCCTATATTGTACCATCAGAGATACCTCGTTTGATATCCTTCATGGCCTCGTGAAGCGGACGTTTCTTACTCGCTTTTACAGCCGCCCTTCCTTCGTCAAGCAGGCGGTAGAGCTCCAGCTTTCCGTTGAGTGCTTCGTAAGTCTCTATGCTCATGACCACCAGATCTACTTGACCGTTTTTTGTAATAAAAACAGGTTCGCGACTTTCATGGCAGAAGGCGGAGATATCGTTATAGTACTTACGCAGGTCGGTACTGGATTTGATGTTTGGCATAGCGATTACCTCCTTGGATGAATCTAAAGACATTATGCCCTAATTTCTTTAGACGGTCAACTGCGCGACTAAGAATTACTTGAAGTCCTAGAGGATTCGGGATGGGTACCAATCAGGGGCGGTCTGAATCTCTACGGCTTTCAGGCTGGGCAGCGGGTGTGGGGTCGCGTGTGTAAAAATTCCGGTTCAAACGGGTGATTAACCCCAGCCGCGAAGGGAGGTGACGACGCGTGGCAAAAGACGGAACCAACAGGGGCGGCCGCCGTGTGCGTGCGGGAGATAAGCCAGAGCCCCTGACTGAAAAAATAATAAAGGGCAAATCCGCAAAAATACTGGAAGCCCAGGATTTGCATCCCGAATCAATACTGGAAGCGCAGGATTTAGACGGAGTCTCTGACCTGTATGGCGAAGATATGCCCGCGCCGAGCGATTACCTGAGCGCAAGGCAAAAGGATGGCAAGCCACTGGGAGCAGATCTGCTTTTTAAAGAAACGTGGCACTGGCTCAAGGAGCGCGGGTGTGAGAAATTTGTTAATCCCCGCCTGATTGAAGCCTACGCTCAGGCATTTACACGATACATCCAGTGTGAAGAGGCCATCAGCCTGTACGGTCTGCTGGGAAAGCACCCGACAACCGGCGGCGCTATTGCCAGTCCGTTCGTGCAGATGAGCCAGTCGTTTCAGAAGCAGGCAAACCTGCTCTGGTATGAGATCTTTGACATTGTTAAGCAAAACTGTACCACAGCCTTTGTGGGCAACCCGCAGGACGATATCATGGAAGCCCTTCTGTCGGGCAGAAAAGGACGGTGACGATATATGAACACGACAGATCGTCTGGAAAAAGTTCATATAGACCGGCTTGTGCCGTACGCGCGAAACGCGAGAACGCATAGTAAGGAGCAAATACTTCAGCTCCGTGCCAGCCTTCGCGAGTTCGGCTTCGTTAATCCGGTAATCGTGGATAAGGACCTGAATATCATCGCAGGGCACGGCCGTGTCCTTGCCGCCAAAGAGGAAGGCATTACGGAAGTGCCCTGCGTATTTGTTGAGCATCTGACCGAAGCGCAGAAACGGGCATACATAATTGCCGACAACCGCCTGGCCATGAATGCAGGCTGGGATTCCGAAATGCTTTCCGTTGAACTGGCAGAACTACAAGGCGCCGACTTTGACATATCTCTTTTGGGCTTTGACGAAGCGGAATTGAACAAACTAATGTGCGTAGCGGAGAATGTAAAAGACGACGATTTTGATGTGGATGCAGAGCTAAAGGAGCCGCCGATTACCAAGCTCGGTGATGTCTGGACGCTCGGGCGGCACCGGCTGGTTTGCGGCGACAGTACAAAAGCGGAGACCTTTGACCTTCTGATGGCTGGCGCCAAAGCGAACCTCGTCATTACCGACCCACCGTACAATGTTAACTACGAAGGCAGCGCCGGGAAAATCAAGAACGACAATATGGCAAACGACGCCTTTTATCACTTCCTGCTTGCCGCGTTTCAGAACACCGAAGCGGTCATGGCGGATGACGCCAGCATATATTGCTTCCATGCCGACACCGAGGG
Source organism: Acetanaerobacterium elongatum (assembly GCF_900103835.1). Classification (GTDB taxonomy): domain Bacteria; phylum Bacillota; class Clostridia; order Oscillospirales; family Ruminococcaceae; genus Acetanaerobacterium; species Acetanaerobacterium elongatum. The sequence continues at coordinate 3,738 of NZ_FNID01000032.1, forward strand.
GCTTAATTTCAGAAGAGCCTTTTCGGATGCCGGCTTTTATCTGTCCGGCTGCTGCATCTGGAAGAAGCAGTCGCTGGTGCTCGGCCGCTCTCCATACCAGTGGCAGCATGAGCCGGTCCTTTACGGTTGGAAGAAAAACGGAAAGCATCAGTGGTACACCGGGCGCAAGGAAACCACCATCTGGGAGTTCGATAAGCCTAAGAAAAACGGCGACCACCCGACCATGAAGCCGATTCCGCTCCTGGCATACCCGATTATGAACAGCAGCATGAGCAACACGCTGGTGCTTGACCCCTTTGGCGGCAGCGGTTCTACCCTCATCGCATGCGAGCAAACCGACCGCTCCTGTTATACCATTGAGCTTGATGAAAAGTTCTGCGACGTTATCGTCAAACGCTACATTGAGCAGGTTGGCTCGGCGGACAAGGTTTCTGTCCAGCGTGATGGGCTATCATATTCGTATACGGAGGTGACTGCCATTGGATAAACCAAAATATCATATTGTTTCTCTCTCCGGTGGCAAGGACTCGACGGCAATGCTGCTTGGTATGATAGAGCGTGGGATGCAGATCGACTGCATCCTTTTTTGTGATACAGGAATTGAGTTTCCTGCTATGTATGACCATCTCGACAAACTGGAACGCAACATCGGCAGATCGATTACCCGTGTTCACTGCGAACAGTCATATGAGTATCTCATGTTCGAAACCCCAGTCAAGCGCAAAGCAGATACGCAGTTTGCTCAGAAATTCGGTCATATCCATACCGGCTACGGCTGGGCGGGTCCCCGTATGCGCTGGTGTACATCCAAATTGAAAGACGGCCCACGTGAACGTTTCCTTCGTCCGCTTCGTGAACAATACGAGATTATCGAGTACATCGGCATCGCGGCTGACGAGAGGTACCGGCTGAAACGGAGACGTAATCAGGCGCAGAACCATGTACATCCGCTGGTCGATTGGGGCATGACTGAAGCGGCGTGTCTGCAATACTGCTATGACCACGGTTACACATGGGACGGACTGTATGAGCATTTCAAGCGTGTGTCCTGCTGGTGCTGCCCACTGCAGTCTCTTTCAGAGCTTCGTCAACTATACATGCATTACCCCAAACTGTGGGTAATGCTCAAAGATTGGGATAGCCGGACATGGCGAAAATTCCGTGCCGATTATAGTGTGAAGGAACTTGAAATTAGATTCAACTTCGAAAATGAACGTCTTGACAAGAATCTCCCCATCAAAGGAAGGGAGTTTTTTGATGCGTTGAAAGCACAACTGGAGGCGAGTACCAGTGAGAATAGCAATCATTGACGCCGATCTCATTGGCCGCAAACAGCACTTCCGGCAATTGTACACTTCTACGATATAAAGTACAAATAAGCACAGCTCTTTCTCACGCGATTTGGTACATATATTTCGGGAAAACATCTTGCTATGCTGTAGGTTTAGAGTGATTAATGTAGTACCGAAAAATGAAAGGCGGTATGAAAAATGAAACTAAACTACAATGTTACAGGAAGCAAACGCAAAGAACTGGTTGAAGCAATCAGCATGGCGCTGGGCATACCAACCAAATACCTCGGAGCACCATCCTTTGCTTACGAAATTGGCGGATACCACATCGACAAGGACGGAACGCTTACGGGTCCCGATAACCTCGAACTTGAAGACGCACTCCACCAACATGGCTTTGATGCAGACGGCGAAAACCGCCACTACGATGAACCCGACACCTACGAGAGCGGACTTGGCGGCATGGGTGCGATGGATGAGTTTCCGGATATCGACCAACACCACCCTGGACGGTATGTCAATCCAAACGCAACCATTACCGAAACTATGCAAAGACAACTGGATGAAGTGATTGCCTTTGAGGACCTGAGGATGGACGGTCGTGAAGAACTGGGACTTGGACGTACCCGACATGAAAACTTTCAGGGAGAAAACGGTATGCAAGCAAGTGATGTCCCCGAACCCTATGACAACATCGGTCTGGTAATTGAAATGCCGCGTTCCTCCTTCACCGACACCGCTCTGGAAAACCTCAAGCGGTTGATCAAAAGTAAAGGCAGCCTCATCAAAAAGGCGCTCGGTGTGAAAATACTTGAACTTGAAATAACAGATGACAAGGTTAGATTCCCATGGTTTGAGGATGGCACCGACCCTGATGCAGTCAAGGCATATTCGCATTTTGTGACTGCCCTCTGCGAGATGGCAAGGATGCAAAAGCGTGTCTCCGCAAAAGAAAAGAATATCGATAACGACAAATATGCTTTTCGCTGCTTTCTCCTACGGCTTGGATTCATCGGCGACGAGTACAAAGCCGAACGAAAGCTCCTGCTCCGCAACCTTACTGGCAGTGCTGCTTTCAAGAGCGGTCAGAAGAAAGGCTTCTCGCAGGAAGACCTCGACAAAGCCAAATCCGACCCTGCTGTACGCGCCGAAGTTAGGGCCATTCGGGGGGAAAACGACGATGAATAATAATTTTCCATCAAGAGAAACCGTTGAGCGTATCCGCAAACAGTACCCGGTTGGCTGCCGTGTGGAACTTCTCCGCATGGACGACCCTCAAGCGCCGCCAATCGGCACAAAAGGCACCGTGCGGTATGTCGATGACATCGGCAGCCTGGGTGTTGCGTGGGACAACGGCAGTACGCTTCAAGTAGTTTATGGTGAGGACATTTGCCGGAGGTGTGACGATGACAGATAAAGTACGTAAGCAGATTCTGGCTATCCGCGACACAGGACTGACGAATATGTTTGCTGTCAGCACAGTTCAGCGCATCGCAAACGACATGGGTTTCTACAAGCTGGTAGTGTATCTCGAAAAAACGCAAGGAATATGCCCATTTCATCCTAACTGGCGAAGCATAATAGACACATTTTTCGGCCGGATGTTTGGTACTTTTATGCCGGTATATTTCTCTGAATTGTCTTGATATTGTGTGCTTTCAGAGCGAATATACAGATACAAAAACGAAAGGAGCACACCAACATGACCGAAAAACAAATTAAGCAAATTGAAAGCCAACTGCCGCAGGGCGAGAAAATCGACAGAATGTACACCGCCTTTGAGGGCGGCATCCGGGTGATTACCAAGAACGCTGACGGCTACGAAATTCGCTACAACGTGAGCTTTGACGCCAACGGCAACGCCAGCATCAAGAGGTATTAAGGAGGGCGCGGCTATGTGGAAAGAAGGAAGCCTGAAAATTCACGACAGTATTTTTCATTATTGGATAAAGCAATACGACGAGGGTTCACAGTACGGCATTGAGGGCGGAAGAATCAGCAAGTTAATGTTCAAGCGCAACGGCGAGGTTGTTTGCAACTATGATAGAGGCTGGGACATCAAGCCCTCCGATCCTGATACTCAGCTTGCCCTTGAGCTTCTTCTTCACAGCGAAAACCACTAAACACGCTCCAACAGAATAACCGAGGTTCAGCCCCGCATGGGGCTGTCTCTCATACAAATAGAGTTTGAAGGCTTGCGTATGGCAGGTCTATTTTTATGCTCGGAAGGAGGTGGGCAGCATACGGAAGCTTAAGAAATACAAACCGACACGATTTAAATCTACAGATTCGTATTACGACAAGTCTGCCGCCGACCACGCCGTCGCTTTCATAGAGGCACTCAAGCATACCAAAGGCACCTGGGCCGGTAAACCTTTTGAGCTTATTGACTGGCAGGAACAGATTATTCGTGACATCTTTGGAACACTCAAGCCCAACGGCTACCGGCAATTCAATACCGCCTATGTGGAAATACCCAAGAAGATGGGCAAAAGTGAGCTTGCGGCAGCCGTTGCGCTGCTGCTCACCTGCGGAGATTTTGAGGAACGCGCCGAGGTCTACGGCTGTGCCGCCGACCGGAACCAGGCATCCATTGTTTTTAATGTGGCGGCGGATATGGTGCGGATGTGTCCGGCACTGGATAAGCGCGTAAAAATTCTCGACGCCACCAAACGGCTCATCTATCAAAAGACGAATAGCATCTATCAGGTGCTGTCCGCCGATGTTGGCAATAAGCACGGCTTCAATACCCACGGTGTGGTGTTTGATGAGCTGCATACCCAGCCGAACCGAAAACTTTTTGATGTTATGACCAAGGGCAGCGGTGATGCGAGAATGCAGCCGCTGTATTTTTTGATTACGACTGCCGGAGATAACCAGAACAGCATCTGCTGGGAAGTACATCAGAAGGCGCTTGACATTCTTGATGGGCGAAAACACGACCCCACCTTCTACCCTGTCATCTACGGCGCAGCGCAGGAGGATGATTGGACAGACCCAAAGGTGTGGAAGAAGGCGAACCCCTCACTCGGGATTACGGTGGGCATAGACAAGGTTAAAGCAGCCTGTGAGAGCGCAAAGCAGAATCCCGCTGAGGAGAACTCCTTCCGTCAGCTTCGCCTGAACCAGTGGGTCAAGCAGGCGGTGCGGTGGATGCCGATGGATAAATGGGACAAATGCGCTTTTCCTGTAAACACGGACAGCCTGCGCGGGCGCGTTTGCTATGGTGGGCTTGACCTCTCTTCCTCCACCGACATTACAGCGTTTGTTTTGGTGTTCCCGCCAGTAGATGAGGTGGACAAGTACATCGTCCTGCCGTTCTTTTGGATACCTGAGGATAACATCGACCTGCGTGTCCGGCGTGACCATGTAAACTACGACATGTGGGAAAAGCAAGGATTTCTGCAAACCACCGAAGGCAACGTGGTGCATTACGGCTTTATTGAGAGCTTTATTGAGGAGCTCGGTACGAAATACAACATCCGTGAAATTGCTTTTGACCGCTGGGGCGCTGTACAGATGGTACAGAACCTTGAGGGCATGGGCTTCACCGTTGTACCCTTCGGTCAGGGCTTCAAGGATTTGAGCCCTCCCACAAAAGAACTGATGAAACTAACCCTGGAACAGAAGCTTGCCCACGGCGGGCATCCGGTGCTGCGCTGGATGATGGACAATATCTACATCCGCACCGATCCTGCTGGAAATATCAAGCCGGACAAGGAGAAGTCCACCGAGAAGATTGACGGTGCGGTGGCAACGATTATGGCACTTGACCGGGCAATCCGGTGTGGCGGTAGCACCGTCTCTTCAGTTTACGATGGCCGGGGTCTGCTAGTTTTTTAAGCTTTCAGGTATATAATTCAAAATCTTCAGGCATAATAGTATCACCACTAAAAAAACTTTTTTAGTTTATATAGTTTTTATAGTGTAGCATAAAAACTTATTGAATATCAAATCTTTTTATGTTAAACTGGTGTTCAAAGAGAGGTGCTTGTCATGGTTCAGAGAAAGCAGTACATGGAAAAGCTGAAAAAAACAAAAGATATGAAGATGATCAAGGTGGTCACGGGCGTCCGCCGCTGCGGAAAATCCACCCTGCTTTTGATGTTCCGTGATTACCTCAGGGAATGCGGTATAAAGGACAATCAGATTATCTCGGTAAATTTTGAGGATGTCGCTAGCGAACCTTTACTCGACTATAGGAAGCTCCATGAATATATCACGGAACAGCTTGTGCCTGAGAAAATGACCTATATTTTTTTGGATGAGATACAAAACGTGCCGCAATTTCAGAAGGCAGTCGACAGTCTGTTCATCAAAGAGAATGTAGACGTATATATAACAGGTTCAAATGCTCAGATGCTTTCCGGCGAACTGGCCACGCTGCTTTCCGGTAGATATATCGAAATCAGCATGCTGCCCCTTTCCTTTGCGGAGTATTATGAATTAGTTGGCGGCGATCGGCGGGACGCCTGGAACAGCTACTACAGGAACGGTGGCTTCCCCTATACCGCCGTTATTGGGGACGAGGATATCCGCAAGGATTATCTGACGGGAATTTATAACACCGTTTTGCTCAAGGATATCGTTTCGAGAAAACGGATTAACGACATTCCGTTACTTGAAAGTGTTATAAAATTTCTATTTGACAATGTGGGTAATATCGTATCCTCAAAGAAAATCGCCGACAGCCTGACCTCTTACGGACGGAAAACCACCTCGGTAACCGTTGAAAATTATATTGAAGCGCTCACCGAGGCCTTTGTTTTATATAAGGCGGCCCGCTATGACATCAAGGGCAAGCAGCACTTGAAATCACTTGAAAAATACTATCTTGTGGATGTGAGCCTGCGCCGTCTGTTGCTTGGGGACAAAAATGCCACTGATATTGGTCATATCCTCGAAAATATTGTGTATCTGGAGCTTGTGCGACGTGGCTACACTGTCAGCATTGGTAAGGTTGAGGATAAAGAAATAGATTTTATCGCGGAGTCTGGTGGCGATAGAATTTACTATCAGGTCGCGGCTAGTATCCTAGACCCCAGCACCTTCGAGCGTGAAATCGCCCCCCTGAAAAAGGTGTCCGACCACTATCCCAAATTCATCTTATCCATGGATGAGATACCTATGGGCGAGGATGGAATCAAGCAGGTAAACATTGTGGATTTTTTGCTTGAAGTTTAATGATTTATTCAGGATGGATAACGTGAGAAATATTCTTTCAGAAACTAATCCGGTTTAGAATTTAATCCTTACTTTCAGAATTGCAAGTCAGAAACTATTGATTTAATCGTTTTATCTTGAAAATGATACTCGACATCTGTTGCCTTAAGCACCTATCGAATGATGGGTGCTTTGTCTTGTGCCGATTTGAATTGGCATTGCCCATGTTTCAGGAGGTAAAAACTTATGAGCATCTTTCAAGGAATATTCAAGGCGAGAGATAAACCTAATGATAGTTTAGGCGGCCGCCGTTACAGCTTCTTTTTCGGCAGCACCTCAGCGGGCAAGCCGGTAAACGAGCAGACCGCTATGCAGATGACAGCGGTTTACTCCTGCGTGAGGATACTGTCCGAGACTGTAGCCGGGCTTCCGTTACATGTCTATAAATACAACGACAATGGTGGCAAAGAAAAACACCTCACCCACCCAATATATAAGCTGCTCCACGATGAGCCGAACCCCGAGATGACTTCATTTGCGTTCCGCGAAACGCTGATGAGTCATCTTTTATTATGGGGCAACGCTTACGCGCAGATTATACGAAACGCTCGCGGAGAGGTTCTGGCCCTTTACCCGCTAATGCCAAATAAAATGACAGTCGACCGTGATTCAAACGGCCGACTTTTTTATGTATATCAGCGCAGCACCGAAGATAATCCGTCGCTCGGGAAGGATAGCCAGGTCTATCTTGCCCCTTCAGATGTCCTGCACATCCCCGGTCTGGGCTTTGACGGTCTGGTGGGCTACTCCCCTATCGCTATGGCTAAAAACGCCGTCGGCCTTGCCATCGCCACTGAGGAATACGGCGCGAAGTTCTTCGCCAATGGCGCCGCTCCCGGCGGTGTCCTGGAGCACCCCGGTACCATCAAAGACCCGCAGAGGATTAAGGAGAGTTGGAACGCTGCCTATCAGGGCTCCACAAACGCACACCGCGTGGCTGTGCTGGAGGAAGGGATGAAGTATCAGTCCATCGGCATCTCGCCAGAGCAGGCGCAGTTTCTGGAAACGCGGAAATTTCAGATTAATGAAATCGCCCGCATTTTCAGAGTACCGCCCCATATGCTCGCCGACCTTGAGAAATCATCCTTCAGCAATATTGAACAGCAATCTCTTGAGTTTGTGAAATATACCCTCGACCCCTGGGTGGTTCGCTGGGAGCAGTCTATGTGCCGCGCCCTGCTTTCACCGAGCGAGAAGCCGAAGGTGTTCATCAAATTCAATGTGGACGGACTACTGCGCGGTGATTATCAAAGCCGTATGAACGGTTACGCCACGGCAAGGCAGAACGGATGGATGAGTGCCAACGATATCCGTGAGCTTGAAAACCTTGACCGTATCCCCGCGGAGCTGGGCGGTGACTTGTATCTCATCAATGGTGCTATGACCAAGCTGCAAGACGCAGGATCATTTGCAAATACAGTACAAACGGAGGAAACCGAATGAAGAAATTCTGGAATTGGGTAAAGGACGAGGATTCCGGCGCCCGTACACTCTATCTTGACGGCGCAATAGCCGAGGAATCGTGGTTTGACGATGATATAACCCCGCAGGTGTTCAAAGCAGATTTGGATTCCGGAGATGGAGACATCGATATATGGCTTAATTCACCCGGTGGTGATTGCGTGGCGGCAAGCCGCATCTACGCCATGCTCATGGATTACAAAGGCAAGGTCACTGTCAAGATAGATGGCATTGCGGCGTCTGCGGCAAGTGTTATCGCCATGGCGGGAACCACGGTACTTATGGCCCCGACCGCTTTGATGATGATTCATAACCCGCTGACCGTTGCAATCGGTGATAGCGAGGAAATGCAGAAAGCCATCGCCATGCTCTCGGAAGTTAAGGAGAGTATCATCAACGCCTATGAAATTAAGACCGGCCAGTCACGGGCAAAGCTCGCCCACCTCATGGACGCTGAAACCTGGCTGAATGCAAACAAGGCGATCGAGCTCGGCTTTGCTGACGGTATCCTGGAGGATGAGAAAAAACGCACGCAGCCTGAGGATGTCACCTACGCTTTCAGCCGAAGGGCCGTCACAAATTCACTACTGAATAAGCTGCCTAAAAACAAACATAGGCAATCCGCAGAGCCGCTTTATGAGCGGCTTAATTTATTGAAATTCTAGGAGGAACACAATGAGTAAAATTCTTGAACTGCGCGAAAACCGCGCGAAAGCATGGGATGCCACAAAAGCATTCCTTGACAGTAAACGCGGCACCGACGGGCTTCTTTCCGCAGAGGATGCCGCCGCCTATGACAAGATGGAGGCAGACATCGTAAACCTCGGCAAGGAAATCGCTCGTCTGGAGCGGCAGGAAGCTCTCGACGCCGAGCTGAGCAAACCCCTGAATAGTCCCATCAAAGATAGGCCCGGCGCAAATGGTGAAGCCAAAACAGGGCGTTCATCCGACGAATACAAAAAGGCATTCTGGAACGTGATGCGCTCCAAGGCCCCGCACTACGACATCGTGAACGCTCTTCAGATTGGTACCGACAGTGAGGGCGGCTACCTTGTTCCCGATGAGTTTGAACGTACCCTTGTGGAAGCCCTCGAGGAGCAAAACATCTTCCGGACGCTCGCCAAGGTCATCACCACCTCCAGCGGCGACCGCAAAATTCCCGTTGTCGCCTCGAAGGGTACGGCCTCATGGGTGGATGAGGAAGGGGCTATTCCCGAAAGCGACGATGCTTTTGGCCAGGTATCCATCGGGGCCTACAAGCTGGCGACGATGATCAAGGTAAGCGAGGAGCTGCTGAGCGACAACGTGTTCAATCTGGAGCAGTATATCGCCAAGGAGTTTGCTCGCCGCATCGGCACCAAAGAAGAAGAGGCTTTCTTTATCGGTGACGGTGTTGGCAAGCCTACCGGTATCTTCTCGGCGACAGGCGGTGCCGAATTGGGCGTGACCGCCGCCGGTACAGCCGCAATCACCATGGATGAACTGATGGATTTGTATTACGCGCTTAAGTCCCCCTACCGCAAAAACGCTACCTTCATTATGAATGATGCAACAGTAAAGGCTGTTCGCAAGCTAAAGGATAACAACGGCAACTACCTGTGGCAGCCTTCTGTTACGGCGGGTACACCGGACACTATCTTAACCCGTCCTGTGGTTACCTCCGCATATGCCCCGGTGATTGCGGCCGGAGCAAAGAGTATCGCCTTCGGTGATTTCAGCTACTACTGGGTGGCAGACCGTCAGGGCCGCTCCTTTAAGCGCCTGAACGAGCTGTATGCAGCAACAGGTCAGGTGGGCTTCATGGCAACTCAGCGCGTGGACGGCAAGCTGATTCTGCCGGAGGCCATCAAGATTCTGCAGCAGAAAGCATAATTGAAAGGCGGCGGTGAGCATGACTCTGCTTGAAAAGGTAAAGGCAAATCTCATTCTGGAGCATTCCGAAGATGACGCGCTGCTTCAAAACTACATCACCGCCGCAACTGCTTATGCCGAGGGCTATCAACATATTTCATCGGGCTGGTATGTAGAAAATGCCATGTCGCCAACTACAGAACTGGCTGTGATTATGCTCTCATCCCACTTCTATGAGAGCCGAGACGGCTCGACGGCAGGCTTCTTTGCGGATAACGTGCAGGCCGGGCAGCAGGTGTGGAATACGGTGAACTCGCTTCTGCGATTTGACAGGAGGTGGAACGTATGAGCTTCGGTAAGATGAACTGCTTCATTGACCTCATATCTACGGAGCCGGTAAAGGATAGTGAAGGCTTTGTCACCCCGGGCAATACGGTGGTTGCCCATGTTCGGGCCTATTTTGAACAGAGAAACTCAACTGAAAAGTGGACGAATATGACGCAAGGCAGTGAGGTGAACGCTTTGTTCCGCCTGCGCGTCGTTCCGGGCCTCAAGCTCAACAGCCGCCACCTGATTGTCTGTGAAGGCAAACGCTACAACATATACTCGGTTGAAAATGTAAAGGGCCGCGGCATGTATCTTGAAGTATTAGCGGTGAGCGCCGATGGCTAAGGTCGATTTCAAAATGCCGGAGGACTTCCTCCTTAAGCTTTCACGTTTAGGAGAAAAAACCGATGAAATTCTTCCAAAGGTACTGGAATCCGGCGCCGAGGTGGTGTACTCCAAGGTGAAAGCCAACCTTTCCTCCGTCATCGGCAGCGGCAAGGGAATAAGCCGCTCAACCGGCGAATTGGAATCGGCGTTGGGGGTATCCCCGGTTTTACAGGACAAGTATGGGGACTTCAACGTAAAAATCGGCTTTGTGGAGCCGCGTTCTGATGGCGAAAGCAACGCAAAAATCGCCAACATTATCGAGTACGGAAAGAGCAACCAGCCGCCAAGACCCTTCCTGAAGCCTGCAAAAACAGCATGTAAAAACGCTTGTATAGAAGCCATGAAGGCAAAGCTTGAAAGCGAGATGAACAGCTTGTGAGCAGCCTATCGGAACTGAACGCAATCCTGACAGCAGCCGGTATTCCGGTAGAAACCGGCGTGTTCAGCAGGGAGCCGCCGGATGAATATGTCGTGCTTACGCCGCTAATCGATAGCTTTGCAGTTTTTGGCGATAATAAACCGCGGCTAGAGGTGCAGGAGGTTCGGCTTTCACTATTCAGTAAAAACAACTATCAGAAAACAAAGAATCAGCTTGTGGGATTGCTCCTGCAAGCTGATTTTACCATTACCGACCGCCGTTACATCGGGCATGAGGATGATACGGGTTATCATCACTATGCCATCGATACGGCGAAGGAATACGGATTGGAGGGATAACCTATGGCGGGAACTGGATTGCAGTATCTAATCTGCGCACCTATTACCGAAACAGCTGCTGCGGTAACCTATACAAACGGGATGGTGATGTCGTACGCCATCAAGGCAGACATCTCTATCGAAATTAATGAAGGAAAGCTGTACGGAGACAACCGCGTAATAGAAAACGTCAAGGAGTTTAAATCCGGCAAGCTGACGCTCAACGGCGACCACCTGAGCTATGAGGTACTTGCCCTACTGCTGGGCCACACCGTGACTGCATTAACTACGCCAAATGCGGGTAAAAAGCTGACTGCAAAAGGCGACGATGACGGTGCCTTTGTAGGCGTCGGCTTTTATGCGACAACTATTAAGGATGGCGTAAGAGGCTACCGCGCGATATGGTTTCACAAGGTGAAATTTGGTATCCCCAACGAAAGCCTTGAAACCAAAGGCGACGCCATCAACTTTCAAACACCTACCATTGAGGGCACCATTCTGCTTGATGCTTTGGGCGTTTGGAAGGACGAGGCCGTTTTCGAGACAGAGGCCGGAGCAAAGGCCTGGCTGGACAGTATTGCGAATATGGGAGGTACCGGTGCATGATGGACAATGACAGAGGAGCCGTTATTAAAATCGGTGCCGCCGAGTATATGATGGTTTTAACCACAAAGGCAACCAAGGAGATTGCCAAGCGGTACGGCGGGCTTGAAAGCCTTGGGGATAAGCTGATGAAATCGGAGAACTTTGAGATGGCGCTGGACGAAGTAGTGTGGCTCATTACGCTCCTTGCTAATCAGGGTATCCTGATTCACAACCTTCAGAATGAGGAAAAGCAGGCACTCCTCACCGAAGAGGCGGTGGAACTGCTTACCTCCCCGTTTGACCTTGCAGACTACAAAAACGCAATTATGGAAGCAATGTTTAAAGGGACAAAGCGCTATGTTGAGAGTGAGGACGGAGGTTCCTCATCAAAAAACGGGATAGTCGGGTAAGTGACGCAGAATTGTTTACCCGACTTTTGTATTACGGAACCGTGCAGCTCAACTGCTCCGAGCTGGAGGTCTGGCTGATGCCAATTGGCAAGCTGCTTGACCTTTGGGAGTGTCATAAGCAGTTTTGGGGGATATCAAAACCGAAACGGGAACTATCTATTGACGAGATTATCCCACAATAGCCAATGTGTATATAAACATCTATGTATGTATTAATATATTTGTTGACATATATACTGACCTTGCATATAATAAAGGTAGAAACTCGGCATATACTAAATACGAGGTGAGTGTTATGATGGACAATATGGCGTCTGTAAAAAACGTAATGAATACCATTGTGCCTATTACCCGGTTTAATCGTGGAGAAGCTAGCAAGATATTTGATGAAGTTTCGGAAAACGGCTTTAAAATCGTGCTAAAAAACAACACACCGGCCTGCGTACTGGTTGAACCGCAACGATATGAAGCGATGATTGAGGCTTTAGAGGATTATGCGCTTTTCTTTGAGGCCGAAAAGCGGATGAAAACCGCGCAATCCAATGACTTTATCTCTTCGGAAAAGGTCATGGCCGATCTGAACATCCATGAATCGGACCTTGATACTGTTGAGGTGGAGATCGAACCGTGAATTGGGTGATTGAATACACAAAATCCGCTGAAGAAGATTTGAAAGCACTCGACCGCTCACAGCAGCTTCAGGTTCTTAAGGCAATAAAAAAGGTATCGCTAAACCCATTGCCAAATACGGAGGGCGGGTATGGCAAACCACTGGGGAATCATCTATCCAGCAAGCTTACAGGCTACTTAAAAATCAAGCTGTTGAAGCTGGGACTTCGTGTGGTATGCAGTCTGGTCCGGGAAGATGGTATCATGAAGATTATTGTTATATCTGTGCGTGACGATGAAACCGTCTATCGAATGGCACAGGATAGGATTAAATAGAATAGGCCGTTTTGAAGCACGCTCGCAAGAGGGTGCTTTTCTTATGCCCAAAAGGAGGGATGTGGTACCATTGCAGACAATTTCGGCCTGAAAATCGGCGTCGAAGGTGAGATTGAGTGTTTAAACATGCACTTTTTGTGGCTTTATGGTATATACACGTAGAGAGCAGGGAGAAATATCCCTGCTCTCTAACTTACAGTCGCAAAAAATCCGCTGCTGTTACTATTTTGGGCTTTTTGACACCCGATTCAAGAAAGTCCCTATCTCCGGTTACCAGTACATCGACCTTTGTGGCAAGTGCCGCCCTAAGTATTGGACGATCATTCATATCCCGTATTTTCGTTTCTTCCTCAGACGATTCCTCTTCCGGTGGTGTTGGAACAATGTCTACGGTTAAGAGGAACACTGACAGGAAATGCTCCAACGCCGCTATTTTATTAGGGAATTTCCGGTTATACACTCTACGGAGTTCATCAATAGAATAGTCACAGACAACCGCTTTATGAGGATGGTTTACCGCTTTAATAAAGGCCGCTGCAGGAACACTATCGGGAAACAAGCTGGCGGATATAAGAATATTGGTATCAATTAAACATTTCACTGCCCTTTTTCCTCTGAACGCATTTCTTTAATCAGAGCCATAACATCCTCATCCGAATTCAATCCTGCTATTACAGCTTCACCCTTCATATCCTTCTGCAGCATTTTCATGGCATAAACAGCGGAATTCATCATAATTACCTGATCGCCATCGCAGACAAGAGTAACTCTATCTCCGGTATCAAGTTTCAGCATGCTGCGGATATCCTTTGGCAGGGTAATCTGCCCTTTTGCCATAACCTTTGCATTATCAACAATCATTCTCTCCATTTGCAATACCTCCTTTAAGCTCTATTTTCCCTACTTACCCTACTAATAGTATATGCAAAAATCTGAAATATATCAAGCGATAGCATAACAAAATTTCTAGCTTGAGGAGGTGGTACCATGGCAGACGATTTCGGCCTGAAAATCGGCATCGAAGGCGAAAAGGAATTCAAAAACGCGCTGCGAGAGATCAACCAGTCCTTTAAGGTGCTGGGCAGCGAGATGAACCTAGTGTCTTCCCAGTTTGATAAGCAAGATAAAAGCGTAGAAGCCTTATCCGCCCGAAACAGCGTGCTTAACAAGGAAATCGACGAGCAGAAAAACAAGATCGAAACACTGGAAAAGGCACTCGCCAATGCTGCTACCTCCTTCGGTGAGAACGACCGGCGCACACAGTCTTGGGCGATACAGCTGAACAACGCCAAAGCCGCACTCAACGGCATGGAGCGTGAACAAAGTCAGCTTTCAGTCGCCTTGGAACAGAACAGCAAAGAGCTGAACACTGCAGGCAATGAATTTAATGACGCTGAAAAACAGGCGCGGCAGTTTGGTGACGAGGTCAAGAAATCTGGCGAGCAGTCTGCCGACGCGGGCGGTCGATTCGAAAAGCTGGGCGGCGTTCTCAAGGGAATCGGGGCAGCAATGGCTACGGCCTTTGCTGCCATTGGTACCGCTGCGGTAGGCGCTGCGAAGACGCTTACGGATATGACGGTCGGCGCCGCGGCTTACGCCGATGAAATCCTCACTATGTCCACTGTTACGGGGATGTCGGCTCAAAGCCTGCAGGGATACAAATACGCTGCCGAGCTTGTTGATGTATCTTTGGATACCCTAACAGGCTCTATGGCGAAGCAGATTAAATCCATGGATGCCGCCAGAGACGGCAACAAACAGATGGCCGGAGCCTATGAAAAGCTCGGCATTTCCGTTACAAATGCCGACGGCTCCCTGCGCAACAGTGAAACCGTCTATTGGGAAGCCATTGATGCCCTCGGTAAAATGAAGGAGGGCGCGGAACGCGATGCGCTTTCCATGCAGATATTCGGCAAATCGGCGCAGGAGCTTAACCCACTCATAGCCCAGGGCTCGGAGGGTATCGCGGCGCTTACCGAGGAAGCAAGGCGCATGGGCGCTGTGATGAGCGACGAATCCATCGCCAAGCTTGGAAAATTCGATGACAGCGTTCAACGGCTCAAGGCCGGAAGCAGCGCCGCAAAGAATGCATTAGGAATGGTGCTGCTCCCGCAGCTTCAGCTGATTGCGGATGAGGGCGTTGCACTCCTCGGGGATTTCACTCGCGGCCTAAACGAAGCCGGAGGGGATTGGGGGAAAATCAGCGACGTCATCGGCTCGACGATGGGCGGTATCGCGAACATGATCCTTCAAAGCCTGCCGCAAATCATCGACACCGGCATGGAGATCGTAGGCTCTATCGGGAATGCGGTTATTGATAACCTTCCTATGCTCATCGATACGGCAAGCCAAATGATCTTCACCCTGCTTCAGGGGTTAATCTCCGCACTGCCGCAGATGGCCGAGGGGGCCTTGCAGCTGGTGCTGTCTCTGGTAAACGGAATCATCACAAACCTTCCCGCATTGGTACAGGCGGCTATCACCATGATGGTGACCCTTGCCACCGGTATCGGACAGGCTCTGCCGGAGCTCATCCCCGCCATTGTGCAGGCCATCATCACCATTGTGGAAACCCTGATTGCAAACCTGGATAAGATACTCGAAGCCGCCTTTGCCATCATGGAAGGCCTTGTGACAGGCCTGTTAAACGCCCTGCCGCTCCTGATTGACGCCTTGCCTCGGATCATCGAGGAGATCATCAATTTCATAACCAACAACCTGCCGAAGATGGTTGACATGGGTATCAAGCTGATTGTTCAGCTTGCGGAGGGCCTGATTAAAGCCATTCCGCAGCTTGTTGCAAGTATCCCGCAGATCATCTCAGCACTTGTAAACGGGCTCGGGAACGCGGTGCAGGCGGTACAGAGCATCGGTGTGGATATTGTAAAAGGCCTGTGGGAAGGCATCAAGTCTATGAGCAACTGGCTGCTGGACATGATCGGCCGGTTCTTCGGCGACCTTATCGATGGTATTAAAGAGTTTCTCGGCATCCACTCCCCTTCCAGAGTGTTTGCCGGTATCGGAGCAAACATGGCGCAGGGCCTCGCGGCCGGATTTGTAAAAGCCATGAATGCCGTGACAACGGATATTCAGTCGGCTATCCCGACAAACCTTGATGTATCGGGACACATTGCCTACGCCACAGCGCCTGCTCAAGGCAGTGCGTTATCCCCGCAAAGCGGGATTCAGGTGGTACAGAACATCTATACCCCCCAGTATGACTATGTATCTCTTCAGCGTGAAGCTGCAAGGCAGTTCAGGCAGGCAGCAAGGATGGTGTAATATGCGTAAGATTGAAAGATTGGTCTATACAAACCAGAACGGAGAGAGCGTTGAGTTCTCTCACGACAGCCTCTACCATACAGACGATGTTTCGGGCCTCGCCGATGTCCGCAACACCATCTACTCCGTCAATTCCATGGGGCAGGACGGCGATACCTATGTGGGCAATCGCATCGAAAGCCGGGAGATTGAGATCGTGGGCTGTATCCGTTCTCGCAAGAAGGAGGAGATGCTCGCCCTCCGCAGGCGGTTAAACAAGGTGCTGAACCCGCAGCTTTCCGCGACACTGACCTACAGCTACGGGGACTTTATCCGCGTCATTGACTGCAAGGCAAACAACGCCCCTGTCTATGCAAAGCCGGGTGTTTTTGCAGGGTTTACGGTAAACCTTCTCTGCCTTGACCCCTTCTGGCGGGAGAATGCCGAAACCAAAGCGGCAGTAGCCTCCTGGCTGGGCAGCCTGGAATTTGAAACGGAAATCCCGATGGATACCGGCATGGAGCTCGGTTACCGTGAACCCTCCCGCATTGTGAATGTGTTTAACGCAGGCGATGTGGGGACTGGTATCCGCGCAGAGTTCCGGGCAACCGGTACCGTCAGTAACCCCGAAATCCTCAATGTGGATACCGGCGAATATCTCCGGTTTAACAACCTGACGCTTTCGGCGGGCGATCTGCTGACCGTTTCCACCCATTATGGCAGGAAGGTATGCACCCTGAAGCAAAACGGCGCTGTAACCGACGCCTTGAGATACCTTGATGTGGACAGCGCCTTTCTTCAGCTTGTGCCGGGAGATAACCTTTTCCGTTACTCGGCTACAGCCGGTGAAAACAACCTTGAGGTATCGGTCTATCACAACAATAAATATCTGGGGGTATAAAGTTTGAAAGATAAATCTTTCAAACTACGGAAAAATTGCTGTCGGAGTGTAACTCCTCCTGCGGCAAAGCCGCATCGCAATTTTTGATATGGTATGGTGATAAAAATGGAACTAACTATCTACGACAGCACCTTCACCCCTCTTGGTGTAATCGATGAGATTTCCTCGCTTATCTGGACAAGACGGTACTGGAGCTGTGGAGAATTCAAGCTTTTAGCTCCCTTTACGGAACAAAACAGCAGATTACTGAATAAAGGCAACCTGTTGATGAAGAAGGGCGACAGCGAGATGGCTGAAATCAGGTATCTTTCCATCCGAAAGAACGCCTACGGCATGGAGGAAATCGAAGTGCAGGGCAGGTTCCTCACAGGTTGGCTGGATAAGCGGATACTCCTTGTGCCTATCTTGGTAACCGATACCGGCCAGAACATCCTGCGCAGGATCGTAAACGAAAACCTTGCTGCACCGACAAACACCGCAAGAACCGTTCCCCATTTAAAGCTTGAACCCAACCCGCCAGACCTGCAGAGCAGCAGCATCTATTATCAGGGCGAGCAGTACCTGTCCTGCCTGCTTGCCTGCGAAACGGTCGCCAAGAGCGCTCAGCTGGGGATGAAGATTGCAACCGATATCCGTACCGGAACACACCTTTTCAAGGTATACAAAGGCAGGGACCTGACGGCGGGCCAGACGGTAAACCGCCCCTGTATCTTTTCGCAGGAGTTTGACAACATCCTCGAGCAGGAATTTACCGTCAGCACCGAAAACCTGCGGACAGTAGCGTATGTGGGCGGAGAGGAGACCGCCATCGCCGCGGACAGGGTCGTGGTTGAAGTCGGTGTATCTGCCGGGCTTTCCAGAAACGAGGTTTTTATCCGAGCTTCGGATATCAAGCGCTCCTACAAGCAGGGCACTACCACCGTAACCCTTACCCTCGCCCAATATCAGCAGCTTCTCACCGCGCGCGGTCTCAAAGACTTAGAACAATACAAGGAAGCACTAAGCTTTGAAAGCAACGTCAATGTCACCGGAAGCCTTGCCTACAAAACCGATTTTGATGTGGGCGACCGAGTCACCTGTGTGGATAAACGCTGGGGTATCAAGACGGATGTGCGGATTACGGAAATTACGGAGTCTTACCAAAAAGGCAAAACGCAGATTACGGTTACCTTTGGAGAAAGCCTTCCGACCTTATCTGAAAAGATAAACCGGTAAAAGGAGTGATCATATATATGCAAAAATCAAGTTTCTTTAATTCCATCAGCGGCGACCGCCGCTACAAGGCCGAGGAATGGGCAGAATACTTCTCATCGTTTATCGGTAACGGCATCTTCCCGAACCCCTCCACCAACCTGATGGTTCAGGCCGGAACCGGCATGAATATCTCGATTCTGCCGGGAAAGGCATGGATAAACGGCTACTTTTATCAAAACACCGAGCCGCTGACAACCCAGCTGGACACCGCCGACGGCATACTCAAACGAATCGACCGGGTGGTAGTTTGCTGGAGCCTTGCCGACCGCAGCATCTCCGTCACCATTAAAAAAGGTGCCAACTCCAGCACCCCTGCCGCTCCCGCCCTGCAGAGAGATGCCGATGTTTACGAGCTGGCGCTCGGGGATATTCTGGTTGGAAACGGCGTAGTTGCTCTGTCACAGGCAAACATCACCGACCAGCGGCTGAATACGGAGCTGTGCGGTATTGTGACACAGACGGTGGTAACCATCGATACCTCGCAGTACACTGCACAGCTCAATACCCTGTTTTCTGAAGCGCAGGCAGCGGTAAACGGGCAGATTGCATCGTTACTGGAACAGCTGAACGCCCAGCTGGATGAAAACCAGGCGGAGTTTGAGGCATGGTTTGCCACCATCCAGAACATCCTCGATAAAAATGCGGCGGGAAACCTTTTTAATCTCATTGAGCAGCACAAGAACGATACCGCTCCGCACGTTACATCAGCGGAAAAGGCTGCGTGGAACGCGCTTGCCGCCGTTACTGATTTCATGCGGACTTCCGCAGTACAGACTATGAGCGAAAAGCTGGTGGCCGGCGGAGCCCTTGATGAAACAGCGGCGCAGGTGAGAAACGCCGTCATCCTGCCAAGCACAATGACGGATTTCTCGGCGGTACCGAACAAGACGCTGATTTTTACCTACTAGAAGGACGGTGAGCTCCTATGGCGGTACTTCTTAAAGCGGGCACTGACAAAACGGTGAACAGGGTCCGTTACAAAAACGGAGCGGCAGGCTTGGCGGAGGTCGTGCGCATCTATCTGAAGAACGGGCTGGGACAGCTGCGTGAGCTTTTCCGGCAGCTGTTTGTGCCGGGCATTGACCTAGTGCTTGATACCAGAGGCGATATGCACGAGATTCTTGTATGCAGCAACACCTATTTGTTCTCCTACTTCAACAATTACTATGCCAGCAACCCGCCCATCTGCTGTTTTGATGCAAACCTTACGTCCATCGGCGGGCTGTCGCTCAATGCAGCGAGCAGCCCGTATTTTGCGGCGGCGGCAAGTGTGGGGACATACTCCTTATTTGCAGGAGGATACGTCGCAAATTCCACCGCGATTGTTCCGACAGGCGCTGTCTACGCATTCAGTGACAGCTTAGTACGAACCAATCCCACAGCGCTTAGCACCGCACGGGGTGCCCCAGCAGGAGCCGCCGTAGGCAATTATGCACTGTTCGCGGGAGGAGATTCCTCTACAACCGGCACAATGGCAGCCTCCGCGGTGGTCAACGCCTATTCGGCGAGCATGGTTCGGTCTACGCCAACCGCTCTTTCGGTTGCCAGGATTGCGCTTGGGGGAATATCCAACGGCACCTATGCCCTCTTTGTGGGCGGAAGTAACTCCAGCGGGGCAAATGTAACCACGGTGGAAGCGTACAATGCAAGCCTTACTCGTACTACGCTGTCGTCAATGACTTCAAACGGCAGCGGCAATTACATGTGCGCCAATGCAGCAATCGCTGATTACTTTTTGATTTACAACGGAAATTCCGGATTTGAGGTGTATTCCAAAGCGCTGGTGAAGCAATCCTTTATCACGGTTTCCCCGAATTACGGCATAAGCGGATGCCATACCTTTGATAGAAGCTGCGCGGTATTTCTTGGATATGACAGCTATTCAAGTAAAAAGGCCATCGGCTTTGCGTATGATAACACACTGGTTCGCTCATCGGTCCTTACCCCGGCGCTGCCGGTGGTAGGCTGCGGGGCGATCGGATTCAAGGATCACGTGGTTTTTGCAAAAGGAAGCTATGCTGTTGGGAATACCTTTGCAACGATTCCCCATGCGCAGACGCTACGGTATTACAAATAGAGAGGAGAAAAGAAATGATTAAGCTTGAGCTTTTTAACGGCAAGAAGACCTACATGTTCCCGAACGGCGAAGTGGCGACCCCAGAAAGAATCAAGCAGCAGTTTCCGGCGGTGGAGGTATTCCCGCATGTGTTGGAGGTAAACGGGAACGTGTGCCAGGCTGTGCAGGAGCTGGCGGCGATGCGCAGTTCCTACGGCATTGACGACGCTTTAACCGACGCGCAGGCATTGGAGGCCATGCAGAAGATGATAAACTCGCCGCCGCCCGCACCGGAGCCTTCCGCTCAGGAACGGATTGCGGCCGCTTTGGAATTTCAAAACCTGATTAATATGTGAGGAGGATAAGAACATGACCTACGAAACGGTAAAGAAGAATTATGACAATAGTCTGTGGAACAGAAAGATGGTGAAGGTAGCGGTGGTCAAAGGCGTGATTACCCCGGAAGAATACAAGAAGATCACCGGTGAAAAATATGAGAAGGAAGGTACTGTATGATGAGGGAGATCTGGAACTGGATTCAGGTGCTTGCGGCGGCTGTGGGAGGATGGCTTGGGTATAACCTGGGTGGAATGGACGGTTTTCTTTATGCGCTGCTGGCGTTTGTAACCTTGGATTACCTCACCGGCATTGCGGCGGCCATTGTGGAGAAAAAGCTCTCGAGCGATATCGGCTTTCGGGGAATCGTCAAGAAGGTGCTGATTTTTGTAATGGTCGCGGTCGGACATATCATTGATAAGCAGATCATCGGAGATGGCAGCGGGATTCGAACCGCGGTCATCTTTTTTTATCTCTCCAACGAGGGCCTGTCCGTCTTGGAAAACGCGGCCCGCATCGGTCTGCCCATCCCCGAAAAGATTAAGGAGATACTTTCTCAGCTGAACAGCAAAGACGGAAAGGGTGAGTAAATGAATCTGCATAAATTGATACTTATAAACAACGCCTGCTACAAGGTAGGCCGAACCATCATACCGAAGGGCATCATGGTTCATTCCACCGGAGCCAACAACCCGTACCTGAAACGCTATGTCGGTCCGGATGACGGGTTGCTCGGGAAGAACCCGTACAACAATCACTGGAATCAGGACAAGCCGGACGGTCGACAGGTCTGCGTCCACGGTTTCATAGGCAAGCTGGCGGATGGCAGTATCGCCACCTACCAGACCCTACCGTGGAATATGCGCGGCTGGCACTGCGGCAGCGGTTCCAAGGGCTCCGGCAACGACACGCACATCGGCTTTGAGATCTGCGAGGACGGTCTGACCGACCCCACATATTTTTCTGCCGTTTACAAGGAGGCCGTGGAGCTTTGCGTATATCTCTGCAAGCAGTTTAACCTCACTGAGAAGGACATCATCTGCCACAGCGAGGGTTACAAGTTGGGGATTGCCAGCAACCACGGGGATGTGATGCATTGGTTTCCGAAGCACGGCAAGAGTATGGATACCTTCCGGGCTGATGTTAAGAAGCTGCTGGATACCGAAAACGCCTCCGCCCCGGATGAACCAAAGACGCTGTACAGGGTTCAGGTTGGAGCGTATTCAGAAAAAGCAAATGCCGAAGTGCTTCTGAAAAAGCTCAGAGTGGCTGGATTTGCAGATGCTTTTATCAAGTACGACAAATAGAGGGCACATCGTTGCTGATAGGCAGTCCATAAACCAGCGGTCAAGTTATTGACCTGCAGTTATTATTCAGGCTCGTAGAGATGATGTATTTTCATTTTCACGGGCCTTTTTCTGTTTTCGGTACGGTTTTGCGCTCCGCCTGTCCTGTACGAGGTGGAGGGAGTGTCCCTCAGAACGGAGGATGGAATATGACTGATAACCAAAAACAATCCATAAAAGAGATGCGAGGCATCGGCAATGGATATAAGAAGATATCCCAGGCACTCGATTTGCCCCTGGGAACAGTGCAGTCGTTTTGTCGCAGAGAAAACATAACGGTCGCGAAGCCCGTTGTTCATGATGAGAATCACTGCCGCCAGTGCGGTAAAACGCTCATCCAGACGGATAAGGTGAAAAGGCGGAAATTCTGCTCAGATGAATGCCGGGTCAAATGGTGGACAGAACATCCGTGTTCAAAGAACACTGACTCAAAATCGTGCCATACCGGAGTATGCGAGAACTGCGGCAAGACCTTCACCGCCTATGGAAAAGAACCAAGAAAATACTGCTCCCACAAGTGCTACGCAGAGGCAAGATTCGGAGGCGGCGCGCTATGAAAAAGGAACAATTTTATAAGGAAATGCTGTACCACTCAAGCCTCTCTCCTTTCAAAGCTATGCTTAAAAACGGCATCATTTCCGGGGACGATTACCGGGTAATTGATACAATTCTGAGGGTGAAATATTCTCCGCTATTTGTAGAGAAAAGTTATCAAATACCACTGGATAATAAGTGAGAATGACGGTAATATGGCTACTACCCAAAGGAGGACTCAGCTATGGAAAAGCAGATTATTGACATTACGCCAACTCGCACAGCCTTTGCCGTAAAGCGGCGTGTGGCAGCATATGCACGGGTTTCCTGTGATAAGGATACCATGCTTCACTCTCTGGCGGCGCAAATCGATTATTACCGTAAGTACATAACCCGCAACCCAGAATGGACATTTGTCGGTGTATATGCGGACGAGGCCAAAACGGGAACCAAAGACGACAGAGAGCAGTTTCAGAAGCTGCTCTCTGATTGCCGTTCGGGGCTTATTGATATGGTGGTCACGAAGTCAATTTCCCGCTTTGCGAGAAATACGGTCACACTGCTCGGCACGGTGCGGGAGCTCAAGGAACTCGGCATCAATGTCCTTTTTGAAGAACAGAATATCAGTTCTATCAGCGAAGGAGGCGAATTAATGCTCACCCTTTTAGCGTCCCAGGCACAGGAAGAAAGCCTGTCCTGCAGTGAGAACTGCAAGTGGAAGATTCGTAAGGGGTTTGAGCGTGGGCAGCCCAACACCTGCACCATGCTCGGCTATCGCCTGGTGAACGGCGAAATTACACTTGTGCCGGACGAAGCGGAAATCGTAAAAGAAATCTTCGACCTATATCTTTCCGGCTGCGGCGTTCAGAAAATCGCAAATACGCTGAACGAGCGTAGCGTCCGCACGGAAAAGATACCGTTCTGGCATCTGGACACCATCCGCAGCATTTTGCGAAACGAGAAGTATATGGGCGATTTGCTCCTGCAGAAATCACTGAGCGAAAGCCACCTTACAAAACGCCAAGTTAAAAATGAAGGTCAGCTTCAGCAATTCTATATTACCAATGACCATGAACCGATAGTGTCCAGAGCCGTTTTCTCCGAAGTGCAGAGCGAGGTTCAGCGTCGTGCCGAGAAGCACAAATGCAAAGCCGGTAATAAGAGCGTCTTCACGGGAAAAATCAGATGCGGCATCTGTGGTAAGAACTACAGACGCAAGACCACACCCCACAACACGGTCTGGTGCTGTTCCACCTTTAACATCCGTGGGAAAGCATACTGCGCCTCCAAGGCCATCCCAGAAAATACCCTAAAGGATTGTATTTCGGACGCTCTTGGTAGTAAGTACTTTGCAGAAGATTTCTTTACGGAAACGGTGGACTCTATCGTTGCTGAACCAGGTAATACTATGCGGTTGATTTTCAAGGACGGCACGGAAAAGAAAATTACATGGCAAGACCGCTCACGCTCTGAAAGCTGGACGGACGATATGCGTGAGGCTGCGAGACAAAAACAGCTTGAAAGGAATGGTGCAAGAATATGAGCAATAAGAATGTCACGGTCATACCCGCTAAACCGACAGGGTTCATGCAAGGCCTGCCCGGTTTGCTAAAAAAGCGGAGAGTGGCGGGATACGCCCGTGTTTCCACAGACAAGGATGAACAGCAGAACAGCTACGAAGCGCAGGTTGAATATTACACCGACTATATTAAGCGAAATCCGGAATGGGAGTTCGTGGAGGTGTATACCGACGAGGGTATCAGCGGTACCAGCACCAAGCACCGCGAAGGCTTTAAGCGCATGATTGCCGACGCGCTTGACGGTAAAATCGACCTCATCCTCACTAAATCGGTCAGCCGTTTCGCCAGAAATACGGTCGACAGCCTAACCACCATACGACAGCTAAAGGACAAAGGCACCGAGGTCTATTTCGAGAAAGAGAACATTTTCACGATGGATTCCAAGGGTGAGCTGCTCCTCACCATCATGTCGAGCCTGGCGCAGGAAGAATCCCGTTCCATTTCAAAGAACATCACCTGGGGCAAACGCAAGAGCATGGCAGACGGCAAGGTGTCCTTTGCCTATAGTTCCTTCCTCGGCTACGATATGGGTGCTGACGGTCATTTATATATAGTAGAGGAACAGGCTGAAATCGTACGCAGAATCTACGACGAGTTCCTTGCTGGAAAGACCACCTACGACATCGCCACAAGGCTCACCGCAGACGGCATTCCAACTCCGATGAACAAGGTGAAGTGGCAGGACTCCACGGTCAGGCACATACTGCAAAATGTTAAATATCGCGGGGATTCCATTTTGCAACAATATTTTGTGGAGGATTTTTTAACTAAAAAAATCAAGAAAAATACGGGTGAATTGCCCCTTTACTATGTTAGTCAAAACCACCCGCCAATCATCCCACCGGAGAAATTTGAGATGGTGCAGGAGGAGTTCCGCAGACGAAAGGAAGGCGGCCCATACACCTGCATTTCTCCCTTTTCCGGCAGAATCGTATGCGGCGACTGCGGCGGCTTTTACGGCAGAAAAGTGTGGCACAGCGGCAGTACCTACCAGTCTTTTGTATGGCACTGCAATAATAAGTTTACCAAGCGGAAATACTGCTCCACACCGTCCGTTAAGGAAGAAGCCATCATGAAGTGCTTCGTGGATGCTTTCAACAGTCTCATTGCGAAAAAAGATGAGATTGTCAGAAACTACGAGGAGTGCCTTTCTGCCATAACCGATGACAGTGCTTACAAGACCAGACTTGCCAAAGTCGAAGACCTCAGTGCGGGGCTTACGGAAAGAATGCATGACAACCTTACCAGAGAGAGCCGCATGATGGATGACTGTGGTGACGACAATCCGCTCAAAAAGGAACGGGATGAGATAACCGCCGAATACGAAGTTCTGCAGAAGGAACACCAGGAGCTTACATCCAAAATCGCCCTCTGCGCCGCCAAGAAAGTGCAGGTACGCGGTTTCCTTCAGCTTTTGAAGAAGCAGAAGAAAGCACTGGTGGAGTTCGACCCGCTCGTTTGGCAAGCGGCGGTTCACTACATGGTCATCAACGAGGACTGCACGGTGAAATTTATATTCCGCGACGGCACCGAACTGCCGTGGGTAATCGACCCCGGCGTCAAGTCCTATAAAAAAAGAAAGCTGGTAGAATCATGCCAACAAGAATAATTCTCCCTAAGTCCGAAAAGCCGGAGAAAAAGCGGGTAGCAGCGTACTGCCGGGTATCGTCCTCCAGCGATGAGCAGCTCCATAGCCTTGCGGCACAGACAAGCTATTATGAAAATTTCTTTGCTTCGGCCAAGGATGCAGAGTTTGCGGGTATTTACGCCGATAGCGGTCTTTCCGGCACCCGCACAAAGAACCGCACCGAGTTCCTTCGCTTAATTGAAGACTGTCGTGCCGGAATGGTAGACGCCATTATAACGAAGAGTGTATCACGCTTCGGACGCAATACCGTGGACACGCTGGTGTTTACCAGAGAGCTCCGCAATCTTGGCATCGATGTTTTCTTCGAGAAAGAGGGCCTGCATTCCTGTTCACCAGAGGGTGAATTGCTGCTTACGCTGATGGCGGCTATGGCGGAGTCCGAAGCTGTAAGTATGTCCGACAACATTAAGTGGGGAAAACGTAAACGGTTTGAAAAAGGCATGATTGAGAGCCTTGCCCTCAACAACATATATGGTTTTCGTAAAACGGCAGATGGCATCGAGATATTTGAAACCGAGGCTTGCGTTGTCCGCCACATCTACGAGCTGTTTCTTTCCGGGTTAGGATATGCAGAGATTGCAAAACGGCTTAACGCCGAGAATGCTCCAACCCGCCGTGACGGGTCCGTCTGGGAGAGCACAACGGTTAAGAATATAATCACAAACGAGAAAAATTGCGGGAATTGCTTGTTCCAGAAGACACTTATCCGAGATCCATTATCCCACAAATCCAGACCAAACAAGGGTGAGCTTCCTCAATTTCTGGTAGAGGATTGCTTGCCCTCTATTATTGATAAGGAAACATGGCTCATCGCTCAGAGAATGCGTGAACGGAATCACCGCAACGGTTCCAGTGTTCCGTCAGAAGAGTATCCGTTTGCAGGAATGCTCTTCTGCGGCATTTGCGGTGCGCCGGTGGGCTTCTACTACTCCAAAGGCGAAGGGTTTGTAATGAAGACCGTGTACCGATGCTCAAGCCGAAAAACAAGGACAGCAAAGGCTGTGGAAGGTGTGACATATACGCCGCCGCACAAGTCCAATTACACAAAAAATCCATCGCCTGGGCTGATTGAGTATCGAGAAAAGTATGGCGGACAGTATCTCAAACCACGACCGATGATTTGCACGGACATCCGTATTCCTCTTGAACGCCCGCAAAAGGCATTCGTTCAGGCTTGGAACTACATTGTAGGTCAGCGTGGTAGATACCAGGCGACGCTTATAAGAACAGTCGAGAACAATGATGATGTTCTTATTCGATACCGCGCTAGGGAGATGTTGGAGCTGATTGACAGAGTCGGCAGGCTCAACACATTTGATTTTCCCCTCATGCTCAGAACCCTCGACCGAGTTGAAACGACCGCAGATGAAAAGCTGACTTTCATCTTTCAGTCCGGGATACGCATCACAATATGATTACCTATAGATATATAATCTCGTTGCCATCCACGGCAGCGAGGTTTTTCTGTTTTATGGAGTTACACACTTTCAATTTACGGGGCTTTTCCGGCAGCGTGAATCTCCCAAAATACTGATGTTTTTAGGAGCATAATATTGTTTCACACTTTTCATATGAACTGATCGCTTTGACCAAGGTAGCATATTGAAAGGCTCAGATGACCTAGCCTTACTGAGTTTGTTCTCATAAGCGTTCCCAATCAAGAAGTGCCGAAAAGCGCCCATTCTACGGCACTTTTTCGATTTGAATACCCCTGTGCGGTTTTGAATACCCTAACGCAAAATTTGAATACCCTAACCGATGAAAAATAAAATTGTATTGACGCTTTGGTCACAGCACAAAAAACCTTTTGTACTGACTACCTCACCAAGAAGATGAAGGTAAATGAGGGTGAGATTCCGCAATATTATGTAACCGGAAGCCATCCGGCTATCATTTCTGAAGAGCTCTACAACTATGTTCAATTTGAAATAAAGCGGCGCAAAGGAATAAGGTATGTTACCAGCGCGGGTTGCTTTGCGGGGCACATAGTCTGCGGCGATTGCGGCAGCGTCTATGGTACAAAGGTCTGGCACAGTAACAGCAAGTACCGCCGCACAATATGGTAGTGTAACAGCAAATTCAAAGGTGACAATAAGTGCTCCACACCTCACTTCTATGAGGAACAGCTAAAGGATGTTTTTCTACAGGCAATGAACAGCTTAATCACTGATAAAAGCAAAATCATTGTGGCTTATCATGAAGTAATATCTATTCTCACAGATAATTCAGCCTTTCAGGTTGAAGCCGAAACACTCCAAAGTGAATGCGATATCGTTCTTGAACTGATGCGTAAGATGGTTGAGGAGAATTCACGTAATGCGCTCGATCAAGGTGATTACAAGCGCAGATACGATGCACTGGTGGAACGCTACGATAATGCACGAGATCGACTCTCAGAGGTCAGCAAAACGATTGATAGCCGCAATGACAAACGGCAGGAGCTTGAACGTTTCCTGCAGATATTGAAAAAGCAAGAGGGTCTGCTCACCGAATTTGATGAAGACTTATGGCTGGGCACAGTTCATCAGCTAATCGTTCGGTCTAAGACGGAGTTTGTGTTAGTATTTAAGGATGGCACGGAGTTACCTTGGACAATGGGATAAGGTCATACATGGCCCGCAAGGTTCGGTTTTGTATTCCGAGCTTTGTGGGCTATTTTTGTTTTTCAAGGTTTACTTTATCCGCATCCTCCCCACTACAGTTTCATTCAATATTTGGGGGCTGGCCAGGGAACCCCATTATTATATGCGTCGTCTTCTCCGCATAGCGTGCAGTAATACTGACCAAACCTGATTTCATTACCACAAATCCAGCAATACCGCATGGGAAGTGCAGCCTGGCGCGCTTCTTTTTGACGCCGCTCTGCTTCTGAGAGAATCACTCTCCCGTCTTTAAAAGCCTTTATTCTTCCTTTGGAACCATAAGTGATTTCTGAGTTGCATGAATAGCATTTTGTGTTGTTATCGTTTATTGAGTTTTCGCAGACAGGACATTTACGCATTGTAATTTTCCTCCTAAACTTATTTATACGGTTGTATATAAAAAGCCAGTAACACACCTCGAAACACGAAGTGGTTACTGGCTATAGAAGCAACTTCTATTAATCTGAAAACAAAATTTTCAGAACGCCTGCCTTAGTTTGAAACCAAAGCAAATATTATACAATATGCACATGATACTACAAAATATAAGTGTTGTCAATCATTAGTTGGAGCGCAAAGATTTAAGACGTGTTGGAGCGCAATGATTAGACAAAATACCAGTGCCGGTATTACGCCCAATTATAATTTTCTAAATTATTCAAGGTTTCCTTTTTCCACGAATATGCTTGAAATCTATGACATAGTGCGCACCGTTGACCAGAATTCATTCGTAGCTTAGACAGCACAAGAATTTAGCTAGGTTAAAGCATTTTATCGGGCTTAACAGTATTTCTCATGCTTTCATTTGCTACTACTCCATACATATTTTGCGAACAATGAAGACGAATACCCGTGTTGCGTAAAATAGTATCTGTAGCCCCGTCTGTGCAAACAGCACCTCCTCCGGTAGGTTCTCCTAAAACATATCCGAGATTATTAGCCTTGAAAACTGCCGCAAAATGTCCACATGTAGAGAAACACCCCGAGTCAATTATGAGTGTTTTGTTACCAACAAAACTCAGATTACTGACAAAACCCGCCCTTTTCCGGCGGGTTTTGTGTATGTAGGCAAAAATAGCAGGCAACGTTTTACGGATTGCATAATATCCCGGTTTGACAGGATATTTGCAATCTTTTTCATGTTCTGCACAGCAGCAGTGAGCAGGCATTGTTCCGCTGCTTTCGCAAGCCCGCGCATGCGGCAATAGCGAAGCCCATGCAGCTCTTTTGAATCTGCAAAACTTCGCTCGATTGTTTCTTTTCTTCTGGCGTATATCTTCTTGCCATATTCCGTATGGGTGAAAGCGTATGCTCTGTCCTTGTAATCCTCCCATACATGGCGGCGTACGCT
>NZ_FNID01000044.1 GCF_900103835.1 Acetanaerobacterium elongatum
CTTTGCATGGGAATACCCCGACACAATACCCCCGGTAGTAAATGAAGGCTATAAGGTGATCTTTACGCCAACCGATACCGATAATTTTCTGCCGCTTGAACAGATAATTGCAGTTACTGTTCACAAGGCGAATCAAACGCCTCTCTCTGTTAGTGGCATACCAGCTTCCATTGCCTACGGTGATGAGCCATTTAATATTGAAATTAGTGGCGGCAGCGGAACAGGTGCCCTTAGCTATGAGGTTACTTCTGGCGATGCTGTTACGGTTGATGCAGATGGTAAGGTGACGATAGTCAAGGCTGGAACAGCAACCGTAGCCGTTACCAAGGCGGGGGACGATAATTATTTTAAAACAGAAACAACTTTATCGGTAACCGTTAATAAAGCCTGCCAAGAGCCTTTATTGGTAAGCGGGATTCCTAACTACCTCACCGTAGATCAAACACCGTTTACCATTGTTGTCGGTGGCGGAAGCGGAACTGGTGACATCAGTTTTGAAGTATCTAAAGGCGGGGCAGTCACGGTTGACGCAAATGGGAAAGTGACAATCGTTAAAACGGGTACTGCATCGATTACCATTACGAAAGCGGAAGACACTAACTACCTTATGATGCAGAAGGTCATAAATCTGACTGTCAGGGAAGCATCTTCGGGAAACAATAACGGCTCAACCTATAGCGAAATACCATCCCACACTTATGTGCAGGATGAGTATATTAAAAATACAAACAATAGTGTATCGATTGACCTGACCAAAGGGTCTACCTGGTTGTCTTCAACTCAGATGAACACGTTGATATCATTAAATCAAACCAAGTCCATTATACTCATAGGCAATGGCTATAGCATAACATTTCCTGTTGGTAGGATGAGGACTACAGGGTTTATGGACTTAAATCTCGGGGTGCTCTTTAACTCCGGATATTATTTTGACAGGATTAAAGCTATCTCTAGTGACAGTTTTGTATTGATGATTGATTTTGATCATAGCGGCCCTTTGCCGGGTGAGGCACAAGTTAAAATCAAAGTGGGGGTTCAATATGCAGGCAGAACACTGTATTACCATTACTATAACCCACTGACAGGAAACCTTGAGTATTTACAGACTGTTACAGTAGATAAGGAAGGCTATGTTATCGTAAAGCAATCTCACTGCTCAGCGTATGCTCTGAACACCACTATTATAGACGAAAGACCGACTATTCCAGAAACGGGAGGAGACAGTGAATCCAATCATATTTCAGTTTTGGAGGATGTCGTGATTCCAATAGAAACATCCTTGGTTATAACTTTTGCAAAATTGCAGTCAGATCTGAAATGGTTAGCGAATTGGTTTGTCTGTTCCTGCTCCAAAGCTTGAAATATGACTGCAAATTTGCATTAAGCACCAGAACGTTTTAATACAGGCAGTTTAAGTACAACGCTAGGTAAACGAGTTAAACCGACTTCGCATAAGAACCAGTAAATGGCCGTATTATCGATTAAATCGATAGTGCGGCCATTTGTCAATACCGGCAGATATTTCGAACGGGTTTATCCCGTTTTCCAAACTGATACAGGATTTTCTTTTAGCGGTAACAGTCTTTTTACTAGTCATTAAATCAATAAAATGGAACATATAGGAGATGATATGACTATCCAAGTAAAATATAAATGAAAGGCAGGTGGTGCTAAATGGAGTTAACTAACAAAGCCAATAGACTGATTACTGAACACTCCCCATATCTATTACAGCATGCTTACAACCCTGTTGAATGGTATGCGTGGGGCCAGGAGGCTTTCGATAAAGCAAAAAAAGAGGATAAGCCCGTCTTTCTCTCTATCGGCTACAGTACCTGTCACTGGTGCCATGTAATGGCTCACGAATCCTTCGAGGATGAAGAGGTTGCAGCGCTCTTAAACCGCGATTTTGTCGCCGTAAAGGTGGATAAGGAGGAGCGCCCGGATATCGACGCCGTTTACATGACGGTGTGTCAGGCCCTTACCGGGCAGGGAGGGTGGCCGCTTACTATCCTTATGACGCCTGCGCAAAAGCCGTTCTATGCGGGCACCTATCTTCCCAAAACCAGTCGCGGCGGTATGGCGGGGCTGATGGAGCTGTTAGCCGTCGCAGCAGAGCAGTGGCGGAAGAATCGTGATGCAATAGTGCAAAGCGGCGAGCAGATTACCGAGGCTGTAAAGGCACAGAGCTTTAAAGAGAATTTGTCGGAGACACCGGGACTGGAAATGCCGGAAAAGGCGGCAAAGCTGCTAAAAAGCAGCTTTGACAGCGAATACGGCGGATTTTCTCATGCCCCCAAATTTCCCACCCCGCACAACCTGCTGTTTCTGCTCAAACGCTATACGCTGCTAAAGGATTCCGATGCGCTGAAAATGGCCGAAACCACCCTGCGCCGAATGTACCGCGGCGGTATCTTTGACCATATCGGCTTCGGCTTTTCGCGCTATTCCACCGACACCTGCTGGCTTGCTCCGCACTTTGAAAAGATGCTCTACGATAACGCGCTGCTGGTGATGGCCTATCTGGAGGCCTACCGGATTACCGAGGCGCCGCTTTACCGCGAGGTTGCAGAAAAGACACTTGAATATATCGCGCGGGAGATGACCTCCCCCGAGGGCGGCTTCTATAGCGCTCAGGATGCCGACAGCGAAGGGGTGGAGGGCAAGTATTATCTGTTTAAAAAGGACGAGATCGAGCAGGTGCTCGGGGATGCCGCGGAGGGCTTCTGCAAGGCTTACGGTGTTACGAAGCTTGGCAATTTCGAGGGAGGCAACATCCTGAACCTGATTGAAAATAAAGACTATGAAACCATCAGCGGAGCCTTTGAGCAGGAGCGCAAAAAGCTATATGAGTACCGGAAATCGCGCATGAAGCTGCATAAGGATGATAAGCAGCTCACCTCGTGGAACGCGCTGATGATCGCAGCCTACGCAAGAGCCTACCGGATTCTGGGTAAGGAGGAGTACCTGAAAGCCGCCGAGCGTGCGGCAGCCCTGCTGCTGAAGCCCTTAATGGGAGCGGAAGAGGGGCTGCGCGTTGGTTTTCGTGAGGGTAAGTCCTTCGGCCCGGCACATTTGGATGACTATGCCTTTCTGGCGTGGGCATGTCTTGAACTGTATGCCGCAACCTATCATGCCCAGTGGTTTACTAACGCAGTACGGCTGGCAGAGCGCATGCGGGAGGATTTTCTTGACAGTGAGCAGGGCGGTTTTTTCTTAAACTCTGAGATGGAAGAGCCGCTGTTATATCGTCCCAAAGAGGTGTACGACGGGGCCATCCCCTCTGGAAACTCGGTAGTGGCGTATGTGTTCAACACCCTTTCACGCCTTACAGGTGAGGAGGTATGGCGCAGCCTAAGCGAGAAACAGATGATCTACTGTGCAGGGGAGGCTCAACGTTACCCTGCGGGCTTCTGCTTTTTTCAATACGCGCTGCTGCACGAGCTGCTTCCTTCACAAGAGCTAATTTGTGTATTGCAGCAAGAAACGCTGCTCGAAGAGGTGCGAAAGGAGCTTTTGAGGCTCAACCGCCCGAATCTCTATACAATGATTATTACGCCGGGCAACAAGAAGGAAATAAGCAAGGCCAATCCCTTTGCGGCAGGCTGTAAGGCAAATGGAAAACCGACAGTCTTCTATCTCTGCGGCGGCGGGGCCTGTCAGGAGCCGTTTTATGAACTCGGTGAGCTTGAAAAACGGTTAAACGGGCAATAATAATGATTGATACACAGGCTAGGTTTAGAAAGGGATGACGATCGAATGGGTTCTATCTGGACGATGGACTTTGATATTGAACCACACGAACCGCTTCAGGAGGATATCTCGGTGGATGTCGCGGTCATCGGCGCGGGCATGGCAGGCATCTTAACCGCGGTGCGCCTACAGGAGCGCGGGCTGAAGGTTGCGGTGCTGGAGGCAAACCGGATTGCAGGCGGGGTAACGCAGGGCACAACGGCAAAGATTACCTCCCAGCACTATGCGCAGTATAACAAGATGATTGAGACGCTCGGCTTTGAAAAGGCGCAGCAATATGCCTCGGCCAACGAAAAGGCTATCGAGGAGTATCGTGAATGGGTGGGTACCCGCCAGATTGACTGCAACTTTGAAAACCGCCCTGCCTATGCCTATTCCAAGGACGATATGACCACACTGCTGCAGGAAGCCGAGGCTGCGAAAAGGCTGAACATTGATGCGCAGTTTACCGCCGTTACCGAACTGCCGTTCCCGGTGGTGGGTGCGGTGAAGTTTAACAATCAGGCGCAGTTTAACCCTCTCAAGTTTATTAAACAGATAATCGGCGGCCTTAAAATCTACGAACATACGATGGTGCGGTCGGTGGAGGGGCACGAGGTAATTACCGACCGCGCAAAGGTACACGCCGAGAAGATTGTGGTTGCCACCCACTACCCGTTTATCAACGTGCCGGGCTACTACTTCCTGCGCCAGCATCAGGAGCGCTCCTATGTACTGGCGCTCAAAAACGTGCCAAGCATTGAGGGTATGTATATAGAGGCACTGGGAAAGGGCTATTCACTGCGCAGCTATGGGGAGTATATGCTGTTGGGCGGGGCGGGGCACCGCACGGGCGAAAACAGCGCGGGCGGCTGCTATAACCGGCTGCGCAAGGCGGCTAAGGAGCTGTTTTACAACTGCGAGGAGGTCTGCTGCTGGTCGGCTCAGGACTGCATCACCACCGACGGTATACCTTTTATCGGCAACTATTCCATGTCAACGCCGGATTTATATGTCGCTACCGGCTTTAAGAAGTGGGGGATGTCCTCTTCCATGGTAGCGTCTATGATATTAAGCGACCTGATCACCGGAAAAGAGAACCCCTATGCCGAGGTGTTTTACCCGCAGCGCATGAACCTTGAACTTTCGGCGAAAGGGTATGCAGAGGAGACACGGCAGGCGGTAAAAGGCCTAACAAGGCGGTTGTTTAAGGTTCCAGAGGCGGTGCTGAAGGATATCGAGCGCGGACACGGCGGCGTGATTGAGCATGAAGGCGAGAAGCTCGGCGTATACAAGGATGATGACGGTAAGATCTTTACGGTTTCGGTAAAGTGCCCGCATCTGAGCTGCGAGCTGGAGTGGAACCCCGATGAAAAATCGTGGGACTGCCCCTGCCATGGATCACGCTTTGATTTTCACGGAAATCTGATTGATAATCCCGCTATGGAAGGGCTGGAGCAAGTTTAAATAGATTTCAAACATCGGTAAAAATACTGTTAGAATAAAGCTTTTCCTGCGGCAAAGCCGCACCTCAATTTTTCATGGCGTTCTGTGCCTCTGCGGCGCAAGGGCCGGAAAGGTATGGTTATATGAATAATTATCATGGAATAGGAAAGAATAGTAACTTTTTTGAGGGGTGGTATATCAGGCTGGTGGGGGAAGACGGGGTGCTCTCGTTTATACCCGGTATCAGTATAGGGGAACACGGAAAGAAGCAGGCCTTTATTCAGGTACTGAGTGCGGAAAAATCCAGCTTTGTGCCCTACCCGGCCTCTTCGTTTGCCTGTGCTATGCATGATCCGGCCATCAGGGTAGGGGACTGCCTGTTTACCGAAAAGGGTGCGGGTGTAAACATCCACACCAAGGCGGTGGATTGTGAAGGCTTGGTACGCTACGGCCCACTTACGCCGCTGCAATATGACATCATGGGCCCCTTTTGCCTGCTGCCCATAATGCAATGCTGCCATCAGGTTATCAGCATGCGGCATTCCCTCAGCGGCAATATAAAGATAAACGGCAGGTTGATGTGCTTTGACGGTGGGGTTGGGTACATTGAAAAGGATTGGGGCAGCTCGTTCCCCAGCAGTTACCTATGGTTGCAATCCAACCGGTTTGACTCGCCGTATTTTTGTTCGGTAATGGCGTCGGTGGCCAAGGTGCCGTTTTGCGGGTTTTCCTTTCTGGGCTGCATATGCGCGGTACGGTACGGCGATACCGAGTATCGGCTTGCCACCTACAACGGCGCGCGCGTGCTGCGGTGGGACGAGCACGGTTTAATGATTAAGCAGGGCGAGCTGCTGCTTATCGCCGATGTAAAAAGCTCCTCCGCCAATACCCTCAAGGCACCGGTGCTCGGCAGCATGAGCCGTATCATCCGCGAAAACACCTGTTGCTCAGTACAGTTTCGGCTGTTTGTGGGTAACGTTCAGCTGTTTGACTTAATGGGGGATCACGCTGGGTTTGAATATGTTCCGGAGCAGTAACAAAATTACAAAAACCGGCATAGAATTTAAAAAGTATGTAAAAATTCTTGACAGCCTGTAACCGCTCTGCTATACTAGCAGTAATCTAAAAGCAAATCCTGTAAAGGAGAGCACAATATAATGTCTGCCATGTTTGTCATTACCAACATTATAATTAGCATTATCGTTCTAGTCGTTCTACTAGTAAATGATAGTGCCGATTGGTGTTGCGCTGCAAACAGGGGATAGATTGCATGCTCTTTAGGCTGATGAAGCCATAGAAAGAAAGAAGCAGGCCCTGCAGTGAACAACACTGCAGGGCTTTTTAGTTTTTTAAAGCGTTAAAGAAAGGAAGTACGCAAAATGTTTTACAACAGCCTTTGCCTCGCGGGCCTTGTACTGCTAGTCATTATTCTAGTCGGCATTATCGTCATTACCGGCGGCAGTGCTTTACAAGGTTTGCCCAAAGAGGTTAGGCTGTTTACTTAAAGCAGAAGCTTTTGTTTACACAGCGCCTTGGCGGTAAACCGCCGGGCGCTTTTTCGTTATCATTCTTAACGAAATCGCTATTCGCCTTTAAAGCCGCTGTCCGTCGGTAAGAACTTCCCATATAACAGAAGAAGGGGCGGATGGTTTACGATACTTTCAGGCGCGCAGATTCTGGTGTGCACACTGCTGGAGCTTGGGGTAGACACCGTTTTCGGTTACCCCGGTGCACAGGTTATTCATATCTACGATGAGCTGTATAAATAGCACAAACAGTCCGGCAGCCGCTGCAGGGAGGCGGGGCCGTATATAAAGAAAGGGATGAACACAATGGAGCTTACAGGAGCGCAGATACTCATTCAAACACTGCTGGAGCACGGGGTGGATACCGTTTTCGGTTACCCGGGCGGGCAGGTACTGAATATCTACGATGAGCTTTATAAAAGCAGCAGCCAGATTACCCACTACATCACCTGCCACGAGCAGGGCGCCGCACATGCCGCCGACGGATATGCCAGAGCCACTGGAAAAACCGGCGTGGTGATAGCCACCTCCGGCCCAGGTGCCACCAACCTTGTTACAGGTATTGCCTCGGCATACCTCGACAGCACCCCAATGGTGGCCATTACGGGCAACGTACCCACCGCACTCATCGGCCGCGACAGCTTTCAGGAGGTGGATATCACCGGCATCACCATGCCGATTACCAAGCACAACTTTATTGTAAAGGATGTAACCGAGCTTGCCGATGCCCTGCGCGAGGCGTTTGCCATTGCCAACGAAGGGCGCAAGGGGCCGGTGCTGGTGGATATCCCGAAGGATGTACAGCTTGGAAGCTGCGATTACGAGCCTCAGGTTCCGGTTGCCCCCGAAAGGCCGTGCGGAGCCACCGAGGAGGATTACCGCAATGCCGCGGCGCTCATCGAGCGGGCAAAAAAGCCTTATATCTACGCGGGCGGCGGTGTGGTACACTCCGGGGCGTACGAAGAGCTTGCGGCCTTTGCCGAGCACATCGACGCACCGATCGGCCTTAGCATGATGGGCCTTACCGCCATCCCCAGCAGCAACCCGCGGGCACTCGGCATGGTGGGTATGCACGGCCGCTACGCCGCCAGCAAGGCCTTGTATGAAAGCGACCTGATTGTGGCCATCGGCACCCGTTTTTCCGACAGAGCCACCGGCAACAAAAGCGAGTTTTCCAAAGACCGCATGGTGGTGCATATCGATATCGACCCCGCCGAAATCGGCAAGAATATCGCAGCCTACGCCGGTATCATCGGCGACATCAAAGAGGCGCTGCAGGGGTTAATGAAGGCGGTAAAGCCCAAGAAGCATCCGATATGGCGCAGGGAGATTGAGGAATACAAAAACAGCTCGGAAAACTGCATTGATATGGATAACAGCCGCCTGAACCCCCAGATGGTGATTACACAGGTAAACGAGCGTGCCGCCGAATACACCGTTATCGCCACCGATGTGGGCCAGCACCAGATGTGGACCTCTCAATACTATCAGTTCTCACAGCCGCGCACCCTGGTAACCAGCGGCGGGCTCGGCACCATGGGCTTCGGCCTTGGGGCGGCCATCGGTGCCTGCATCGGCACCGGCGGGCAGAAAACCATATTGTTTACAAGCGACGGCAGCTTTCATATGAATATGAACGAGCTGGCCACTGCGGTGAGCAACCGCCTGCCGATTATCGTGGTAATACTCAACAACAACGCCTTGGGTATGGTTCGGCAGTGGCAGACGCAGTTCTTTGAAAAGCGCTACTCCCAGACCACCCTGAACCGTAAAACCGACTTTGTAAAGCTTGCCGAGGCGTTCGGCGGCAGCGGTAAAACGGTGTTTCAGCCGTCGGAGCTTTCAGCGGCGCTGGACGAGGCCTTTGCCTGTGACGGCCCGTTTGTGCTCGACTGTCATATCGATAGCGACGAGCGCGTGCTGCCCATGATCCCGCCGGGCGGCAGCATCAAGGAGATTATCTTAAAATAGTGGTTGAACATAAAGGAGGAAGAAGCTCTTGCGAAGCGATCAATTTGTAGTTTCTGTTCTGGTTGCAAACCATTTCGGCGTGCTGACACGAATATCCGGCCTGTTTTCCAAGCGCGGCTTTAACATCGATTCCTTAACGGTAGGTGAAACCGAAAACCCCGAGATTTCGCGCATGACGATTGTCTCCACCGGTGACGACTACACCAAGGAGCAGATTGTTAAACAGCTTGAAAAGCTGGTGGACGTAAAAACCGTTCAGCTGATGGATACCGACCATACGGTGGTACGCGAACTATTGATGGTAAAGGTAGGGGTGGAACAGGGCAAACGCGCCGAGATTTTAGAGGCGGTGCAGATCTTCAGAGCCAAGGTGGTAGACCTTTCACCCGAAACCTTAACAGTTGAGATTACCGGAGACCGCCCCAAGCTGGACGCATTTGTAGAGTACCTAAGGCCGTTCGGCATTGTGGAAACCTGCCGCACCGGCGTTACGGCGATGGGCCGCAACAACTACTGCTTAAACTATTAATTTACTGAGGAGGAAACAAAACATGGCGAAGCTTTATTATGAGAAGGATTGTGACTTATCGGTTCTGAAGGGCAAAACGGTGGCGGTAATCGGCTACGGTAGCCAGGGGCATGCGCATGCCTTAAACCTGCACGAAAGCGGTGTAAAGGTAATTGTAGGCTTGTATCAGGGTGCACCCTCTGCACAGCGCGCAAGGGAAGCGGGCCTGGACGTTATGCTCACCGCCGACGCGGTAAAGGCCTCGGACATTGTAATGATTCTGGTAAACGACGAAAAGCAGCCTAAGCTTTACGAGAAGGATATTAAGGATAACCTTCGCCCTGGCATGACGCTGATGTTTGCACATGGCTTTAACATCCACTACGGGCAGATTGTGCCCCCCGCCGACGTAGATGTTATCATGGTAGCGCCCAAGGGCCCAGGCCACACCGTGCGCAGCCAGTTTACCGAGGGCAAGGGCGTGCCGAACCTCGTTGCGGTATACCAGAACCCCACCGGCAAGGCGCTTGAAACAGCGCTTGCCTACGCGGCGGGCATTGGCGGCGCCAGAGCGGGCATTCTTGAAACCACCTTTAAGGAAGAAACCGAAACCGACCTTTTTGGTGAGCAGGCCGTACTGTGCGGCGGTGTTTCCGCACTGATGAAGGCGGGCTTTGAAACACTGGTGGAAGCCGGTTATCAGCCCGAAAGCGCCTACTTTGAGTGCATCCACGAGATGAAGCTGATTATCGACCTTGTGGTGCAGGGCGGCCTTTCGATGATGCGCTACTCCATCAGCGACACCGCAGAATACGGCGATTATACCGTTGGCCCCAGAATCATCACCGACGAAACCAAGAAGGAGATGAAGAAGGTACTCACCGAGATTCAAAACGGCACCTTCGCCCGCAACTGGATTCTCGAGAATCAGGCCAACCGCCCCTACTTTAACGCCAAGCGCCGTATGGAAAGCGAGCACCAGTGTGAACAGGTTGGCGCCGAGCTTCGCGAAAAGATGAGCTGGAAGCCCGGTAAAAGCAAATAATACACACGATAATTGAATTATAAAACGATACTGTAGGGTGCGGCGTCCTCAACACCCGCACCCATGCAAAGACATCAATGCGTGGGCGATTATCAATCGCCCGCATCAACGAAGAAGTTAGCGTTTTGTTTTGAATGATATTGAGGTGAAATTTATGAACAGCGATACCATGAAAAGCGGTGTGCAGCGCGCGCCGCAGCGTTCCCTGCTAAAGGCCACGGGGCTTGCCGACAATCAGATTAAAAAACCCATTATCGGCATCGTCAACTCCTTTAACGAGGTTGTGCCCGGCCATGTACACCTGAACCGCATCGCACGCGCGGTGAAGGACGGCGTGCTGATGGCGGGCGGAACGCCAATGGAATTTAACACCATCGCGGTGTGCGACGGCCTTGCCATGGGGCATACCGGCATGAAGTATTCGCTGGTTTCGCGCGAAATTATCGCCGACAGTGTGGAGTGCATGGTGCGCGCACACTGCTTCGATGGTTTGGTGTTTATCCCAAGCTGCGATAAGGTAGTGCCCGGTATGCTGATGGCCGCGGCAAGGCTTAACCTGCCCAGCATCTTTATCTCGGGCGGGCCGATGCTCTCATTGAATAGCGACGACGGCAGGGCGATGGATTTAAACAGTGTGTTCGAGGCGGTGGGTGCGTGCAGCGTGGGAAAGATGGATGAGGAACGCCTAGGCTACTACGAGGATAACGCCTGCCCCGGCTGTGGCTCCTGTTCCGGCATGTTTACCGCAAACTCGATGAACTGCTTATGCGAGGCGATTGGCATCGCGCTCCCGGGCAACGGCACCATCCCCGCAGTATACGCACATCGCGAGCGCCTGGCAAAGCAGGCGGGCGAGCGTATTATGGGATTGGTAAACGAAGGGGTAACGGCGCTGGATATCTTAAACGAGCGTTCTATCCGCAACGCGCTCACGGTGGATATGGCCCTGGGCTGCTCCACCAACTCGGTGCTTCATCTTGCCGCA
Source organism: Acetanaerobacterium elongatum (assembly GCF_900103835.1). Taxonomy (GTDB): domain Bacteria; phylum Bacillota; class Clostridia; order Oscillospirales; family Ruminococcaceae; genus Acetanaerobacterium; species Acetanaerobacterium elongatum. Next base: position 11,214 of record NZ_FNID01000044.1, read on the forward strand.
GTTTGCAGCGAGGCGGGCGTTGAGTTCGATTTAAAGACTGTCAATGAAATCAGCGAGCGCACCCCCAACCTCTGCCGCCTTGTTCCCGCAGGCCCACACCATATGCAGGACCTGTTTGCGGCGGGCGGTGTGCAGGCGGTGATGAAGGAACTGAGTAAAGCTGATTTGCTTGACACCACGGTACCCGTAGCTGCTGGCGGTACACTCGGCCAGCTGCTTGAAAAAGCAGCGGTGAAAAACAACGAGGTGATCCGCCCAATAGAAACCCCTCACTCCAAAACAGGCGGGCTTGCCATTCTGTTTGGAAACCTTGCACCAAACGGTGCGGTGGTAAAGCGCAGCGCAGTTGCCGAAAATATGCTGGTGCATAAGGGGAAGGCACGGGTGTTTAACAGTGAGGATGAGGCAAGCGAGGCCATCTTCAGCGGCAGGATTCAGAAGGGCGACGTGGTGGTTATTCGCTACGAAGGCCCCGCGGGCGGCCCGGGTATGCGCGAGATGCTGGCCTCCACCTCCGCCATTGCGGGAATGGGCTTGGATAAGGATGTTGCGCTGATTACCGACGGGCGGTTCTCGGGCGCCACCAGAGGCGCTGCCATTGGGCATATCTCGCCGGAAGCCGCACTGGGCGGGCCGATTGCCTTTATCCGCGAGGGCGACACCATCTCCATCAATATCCCCGAATACAAACTGGAGCTTGAAATCTCCAAGGCAGAGCTCGAGCTTCGTAAGCAGCAGATTCCGCTAAAAACAGCAGCACCCCAAACCGGTTGCCTTAAAAAATATCAAGCCTCGGTAACCGGCGCCGACCGTGGCGCAGTGCTTACCACCGTGGTGAGCAGTGACGATGATTACTATTAATCGCTTATAAAACTAGGAAAGGAGTGTAACATAGTGGAAAGACGAGTCTATATTTTTGATACTACCCTTCGTGACGGTGAGCAGTCTCCGGGCTGCAGCATGAACCTTGAAGAGAAGATGGAGGTGGCACGGCAGCTAGAGCGCATGAAGGTTGACGTGATTGAAGCGGGCTTTGCCATCTCGAGCAAGGGCGATTTTGATTCTATTGAAGCTATCGCCAAAACCATTAAGAACTGCACGATCGCCTCTCTTTCCCGTGCACTCGAAAAGGACATCGACGCGGCCTACGAGGCGGTTAAGTACGCCGAAAGCCCCTTGATTCATACCTTTATCGCCACCTCGCCGGTGCATATGGAGTATAAGCTGCGCATGAAACCCGAACAGGTGCTGGAGCAGGCTGAACGAATGGTGGCCTACGCGAAGCACTACTGCCCCGCAGTGGAGTTCTCGGCAGAGGACGCTACCCGCAGCGACCCCGCTTTTCTGGCACAGGTGGTGCGCAGGGTGATTGCCGCAGGCGCCACGGTGGTAAACATCCCCGATACGGTAGGCTATGATACGCCCGAAGAGATGTACGCCCTCATCGATTACCTCATGAAGAATGTAGAGAATATTGATAAAGCCCGTATCTCGGTGCACTGCCACAACGACCTTGGCATGGCGGTGGCAAACTCGCTTGCGGGTGTGCGCGCGGGGGCGTCGCAGATAGAGTGCAGCGTCAATGGCCTCGGCGAGCGCGCAGGCAATGCGGCGCTCGAAGAGGTGGTTATGGCAATTCTCACCCGCAGGCAGAGCATAGGCTGCTATACGGGCATTGATACTACCCGAATCAGCAAGACCAGCCGACTAATCTATAATACCATCGGCGTGATTCCTCCGCTGAACAAGCCGATTGTAGGCAAGAACGCCTTTGCGCACGAGTCGGGCATCCATCAGCACGGGGTTGCCGCAGAGCGTTCCACCTACGAAATTATGTCCCCCGAGTCAATCGGCCTTGCCAAGAATACGATGGTGCTCGGCAAGCACAGCGGCCGCCACGCGTTTGTTGACCAGCTTAAGGAGTGGGGCCATGATGTTACCCCCGAAGAGGCCGACATCTATTTTGCCAAATTTAAAGACCTGTGCGATAAAAAGAAAGAGGTCTCCCGTTTGGATGTGGAGGCGATTGTATCCAGCGGCACCCCGATGAACCATGGTTCGTATAAGCTCAACCGCTTTGATGTGCACGCGGGCAACTTCTCCACCGCCACCTGCGTGGTTCGGCTGGAGCGAAATGATGAGATTACCGAGGATGTAGCGCTCGGCGACGGCCCGATTGACGCCGCGTTCAACGCCATTAACAAGCTCACCTGTGCACCCGAGCATTCGCTCGAGGATTACGCCATCCATTCGGTTACCGAAGGGCGCGACGCGCTGGGCGAGGTAGTGGTGAAGCTGCGTATGGGTGACCGTATCTACACCGGTAAGGGCCTTTCCACCGATATTATTGAGGCCAGTATCCTTGCTTATATCGCCGGCATTAATAAGATGATGCGGTAAAAATGAAATAATCTCTTTATATCAGGCGGCCTTCAACCCGCGGGCGCGCAATGCGCGCCCCTACATGGAATCTGGCCACCGGAGTATTAACGAAAGGGTATGAGGCTTACGATGAAACAACTGGAGATACTCGATACAACGCTGCGCGACGGCGCACAGAGCGAGGGGATTTCGTTCTCGGTATCCGACAAGCTGGCGATTGTCAAGGTACTCGATGAGTTCGGCGTAACCTTCATTGAGGCCGGAAACCCCGTTTCCAACCCCAAGGATATGGAGTTCTTTGATAAGGCGGCAGACCTTCAGCTTAAAAACGCCAGGCTCTGCGCCTTTGGCAGCACGCGCCGCAAGAACACGGCGGTGGAGGAGGACGAAAATGTCCGCTCGCTGCTAAGTGCTAATACCCCCGCCGTTTCGGTTTTCGGCAAGACGTGGGACCTGCATGTCACCGAGGTGCTGCGCATATCTTTAGAAGAAAACCTTGCCATGGTTTCGGATACCGTGGGCTACCTTACTAAAAACGGCAAGGAGGTTGTGTTTGACGCCGAGCATTTCTTTGACGGCTACATCAACAACCCCGAATATGCCCTAAAGGTTCTCAAAGCCGCCCACAAGGCGGGGGCTGCGGTGCTCTGTTTGTGCGATACCAACGGCGGCACCGGCCCGCTGGAGGTTTACACCATTACGAAAGAGGTGTGCAGGGTCTTTGAGGGAGCGCGTGTGGGTATCCACTGCCACAACGATACCGGCTGTGCGGTAGCCAACACCATCCTCTCGGTGCAGGCAGGTGCTGTGCATGTGCAGGGTACCTTCACGGGTATCGGCGAGCGGTGCGGCAACGCCAACCTCAGCGCCGTCATCCCAACACTGCAGCTTAAGAACGGGTATGAGTGCGTAAACGGCAGGCTGGAGAAGCTCACCAACGCCGCCTTAAAGATCAGCGAGATCAGCAACCTTTCGCTGCAGAGCAACCTGCCCTATGTGGGGGCAAGCGCCTTTGCCCACAAGGGCGGTATGCATATCGACGGTGTGAATAAAATCTCCAAATCCTTCGAGCATGTGGAACCGAACACGGTGGGCAACAAGCGGCGCTTTCTGCTTTCGGAGGTAGCGGGCAAGAACGCACTGCTGGCAAAGCTTGAGGGCATCGCCCCCGGCATTGCACAACAGAAGGAGCAGATAAGCCTCATCTTAAACCTGTTAAAGGATAAGGAGCACGAGGGCTACCAGTTCGAGGCCGCAGACGCCAGCTTTGAGCTGCTGGTGAAACGGGCGCTCGGGCTGTTTACACCGCATTTCTCGTTGGATATGTATAGAACGAGCGGGGAGTACCCCTCCCCGGACGGTGAAACCAACGCCAGCGCCATGCTTAAGATTCAGGTAAACGGCGAAACGGAAACCACCGCGGCAATGGGTAACGGCCCGGTGCATGCGCTTGATACGGCACTTAGAAAGGCGCTTACGGTATTCTACCCGCAGCTTGCGCAGGTGCATTTAATCGATTATAAGGTGCGTGTGCTGGAGGCAAAGCAGGCCACGGGCGCAACGGTTCGCGTGCTGATTGAAAGTGCCGACGGCAGCCGCAAGTGGACGACGGTGGGCGTTTCCACCGACATTATCGCCGCAAGCTGGGAAGCACTCGTAGATTCCATCGAGTATGCTCTCATGAGACAAAACTGAGGATGAAGACATAACAATGAACAATAAAGAGAGAATGAAATACTTCTACGAACAGGTGGTTTCAAACCATCAGCTGGAGGAACTCCCCCGGTATATTTCAGAGGATTGTATAATTAGGGTGGGAGAAGAGATTTACCCTGTAGGAATTGCCGGAATGAGGCAGCATCTTTGTGATGTAAGAAAGACCTATCCCGATTTAAGGATGACCATCATCCGCCAATACTGTGACGGGGATTATGTCATCTCTGAATTTATAGCTGAGGGTACACACGAAGGCGAATGGCTGGGGATGAAGCCTACCGGAAAGAGATTGACCTTTACCGGTGTGGATGTAGACAGAATAGTTGACGGAAGGATTATTGAACACGGGGGAGCCATGAATACATTCGAAACCCTGTTTGAGGCGAAAATAATACAACCCGTTTAAAATTACTTTGAAAGGCTGGAAAAGGATTATGGCAATGACAATGACGCAAAAGATATTGGCAAGCCATTGCGGGAAGGAATCGGTTGCCGCAGGCGATATGATCATGGCAGGGCTAGATCTGGTGCTGGGTAACGATATTACGTCACCCGTTGCCATTAATGAATATGAAAAGGCATGCTGCGGCGAGGTGTTTGACTGTAACCGCATCGCGCTGGTGCTAGACCACTTTACCCCCAACAAGGATATCAAGGCTGCCGAGCAGAGCAAGCAGGTGCGCGAGTTTGCGGGCAGAAAGGGCATTACCAACTTCTTTGACGTGGGTGAGATGGGCGTAGAGCATGCGCTGCTGCCCGAAAAGGGGCTGGTGGTAAGCGGCGACGTGGTAATCGGCGCCGATAGCCACACCTGCACCTACGGCGCTTTGGGTGCATTCTCCACCGGCGTGGGCTCCACCGATATGGCGGCGGGTATGGCCTACGGCAAGGCTTGGTTCAAGGTGCCCTCTGCCATCCGATTTAACCTCACCGGCAAGCTCAACAAATGGGTTTCGGGCAAGGATGTAATCCTGCATATCATCGGGATGATCGGAGTAGACGGCGCTTTGTATAAGTCGATGGAGTTTTCGGGTGACGGCGTTGCCTCGCTTACCATGGACGACCGCCTGTGCATTGCCAACATGGCTATCGAGGCGGGCGGAAAGAACGGGATCTTCCCCGTAGACGAGCAAACCCTTGCCTACATTGCCGAGCACAGCGACCGTAAGCCGGTGGTGTTTGCCGCGGATGAAGATGCCCCCTATGACGCGGTGTATGATATCGACCTCTCGCAGATTAAATCCACCGTTTCATTCCCGCACCTGCCCAGCAACACCAAAACGGTGGACGAGGCGGGCGAGGTGACGATTGATCAGGTGGTAATCGGCTCCTGTACCAACGGCAGGCTCTCCGACCTGCGGGAGGCAGCCGGGATTCTAAGGGGTAAGCGTGTGCATAAGAACGTGCGCACCATCGTCATCCCCGCTACGCAGAAAATCTATCTGCAGGCTATGGAAGAGGGGCTGCTGAAGGATTTCATCGAGGCGGGCTGTGTGGTTTCCACCCCCACCTGCGGGCCATGCCTTGGCGGGCATATGGGTATCTTGGCCGAGGGCGAGCGGTGCGTTGCCACCACCAACCGTAACTTTGTAGGGCGCATGGGGCACCCCAAGAGCGAGGTTTATTTAGCCAGCCCCGCGGTGGCGGCGGCTTCGGCGATTGCGGGCAGGATCGCATCGCCCGAATCACTTTAAAGGAAGCCGAAACCGCACAATTCCCAGAAAGGAATGGTCATAATGATTACTAACGCTACGGTTATAAAATACGGTGACAATGTCGATACCGACGTGATTATCCCCGCGCGCTACCTGAATACCTCCGACCCGAAGGCGCTTGCCGCCCATTGCATGGAGGATATTGATAAAACCTTTGTTACCCGGGTAAAACAGGGTGACGTAATGGCCGCGGGCAACAACTTCGGCTGCGGATCCTCCCGCGAGCACGCCCCGCTTGCCATTAAAGAGAGCGGGGTCGCCTGTGTGGTGGCCAAGAGTTTTGCACGCATCTTCTACCGCAACGCTATTAACATCGGGCTGCCCATTATTGAATGCGACGCCGAGATTTACGAGGGCGACAGTGTGAGCATCGACTTTGAGAAGGGAATGCTTACAAACCACACCACCGGGCAAACTAGCAGCTTTAAGCCCTTCCCCGAGTTCTTGCAGAAGATTATCGCAGCGGGCGGGCTGTTGAAGGCACTGGCACAAAACGCCTAGCTTTGTATGCAGAAAGGTTGATAGGTTTAAAGAAATTCTTTCAACCTTTGAAAAATTACCTGTCGCGGCACCGGTACTTTTTAACAAAAGGTTTATGCCCCTTTTTGTGGGCATATAACCCAAAAGAAAGGGCATGTATCTAAAATGAATTATAATATAGCAGTAATCGAGGGCGACGGCATCGGCCCCGAGATTGTACAGGCATCCATTCGTGTGATGGAGGCGGTGGGCGTACGCTTCGGGCACCGCTTTTCCTTCCAAAAGGTGCTGATGGGCGGCTGCGCCTATGACGCGACAGGCAATCCTCTGCCCAAGGAAACGGTGGATACCTGCCTTGCCAGCGACAGTGTGCTGCTGGGTGCCGTGGGCGGCCCGAAGTGGGATACCCTGCCCGGTCACCTGCGGCCCGAGGCGGCGCTGCTGGGTATCCGCAAGGCACTGGGGCTGTATGCAAACCTGCGCCCCGCACAGCTGTTTTCATCGCTGGCAAGCGCCTGCCCTTTACGCGCTGATATTGCCGAAAAGGGGATCGACCTTATCATTGTGCGCGAGCTAACCGGCGGTATCTATTTCGGTGAGCGCGGCAGGCGGCAGACGAAAAACGGTGAGGAGGCTTACGACACCGAGGCCTACAGCGTAAAGGAGATTGAACGCATCGCCCGTGTGGCCTTTGACCTTGCGCGCAAGCGTAAAAAGTCGGTAATAAGCATCGATAAGGCCAATGTGCTCGAAAGCTCCCGCCTGTGGCGCGAAACGGTACACGCCACAGCAAAGGAATACCCGGATGTGGCGGTTTCCGACATGCTGGTGGATAACGCCGCCATGCAGCTGGTGCGCAACCCCTCGCAGTTTGATGTGGTGGTAACCAGCAATATGTTCGGCGATATCCTCTCGGATGAGGCGTCCATGCTTACCGGCTCCATCGGGCTGCTTTCCTCAGCCTCGCTGGGCGACGGTACGCGCGGCTTGTACGAGCCTATACACGGTTCGGCCCCCGATATCGCGGGCAAGGGCATTGCCAACCCCATTGCCACCATTCTTTCCGGCGCCCTGATGCTGCGCCTTTCCCTCGGTTTGGAGCAGGAGGCGTTTGCGATTGAGAATGCAGTAAACTCGGTGCTTGCAAAGGGCCTGCGCACGGCAGATATCGCACGCACGGGGGAGGACACCCTTACCTGCAGCCAGATGACGGACGCAGTTATCGCATGCCTTGCATAAAAAAGAGTGTCATCCGTCAGTGACATCTATATCACAAATAAGTACCCATACTTCCTTTATATGAAAAGCGCAATCGGTAAAAGTCCGATTGCGCTTTTCGCTTTGTAGCTTCAGCGCAAAAAACCACCAGCTCTGCTGGTGGAATTAGAACGCTTATAGCGAAAAGAGGTCCTCCAGTGATAGAATGATGAAGGTTCACCAACCGCATCAAAAAACAAAGGAGGACATGTCAATGGATGACATAAATAGTTTAACACATTCGAAATGGAGATGTAAATATCATATAGTATTTGCACCGAAGTATAGACGACAAGAAATATATGGACAAATCAAGGTGGATATAGGGCAGATACTTAGGAAATTATGCGAACAAAAAGGGGTGGAAATAATAGAGGCACAGGCATGCCGCGACCATATACACATGATGGTAAGCATACCACCGAATATAA
>NZ_FNID01000026.1 GCF_900103835.1 Acetanaerobacterium elongatum
GGTTTTGAATTTACCAATCGTTTCTCCAGCAGCAAGCGAGATAGTTTTACCCTGTTTGAACAAACGGCACTGAAACTGGGTATCAGACATAAACTTATTCGTCCTTATACACCCCGACACAACGGCAAGGTAGAACGTAGCCACCGTGAAGACCAAAAGCGTTTCTATGACATACACCACTTTTATTCACTCGCCGATTTTGATGTGCAGCTAGCTGCACATCAAAATCGTTCCAATAACATACCGATGCGCCCACTTTGCTGGCTTTCGCCACTTGAAAAGCTTGCTCTTTCCTAACACTGTCCAAGATGTTTGACAAACCTACAGCCATCAGTACGGCCAATCTGAGCGGAAGAGCCCATGGTTCCCTGCAGTGTAACAATATTCAGTTCCTTAGTGGGGTCAACGCCCTTGGCTTTCAGTGCGCCTTCAAGAGCCTTAACGGCATCGTAGCCCTCTTGCTTGAAGTTTGAACCAACCCAAGCGGTGAAGAGACTCTGGTCAGCGGTTTCTACCATACGGTCAACGATAATAACGGGGATACCGGCATCCTTGGCTTCGCCCAGAACCGTGTCCCATCCGGCCTCGGTATTAGGGGCAAGTACTATGTAATCTACATCCTTTTGGATGAAGTCACGGATTGCGGTAATCTGCTTATCGGTTTTCTGCTGGGCATCAACCATCTCAAATTTATAGCCTTTTGCTTCTGTAAAGGTCTCCTGCATAGACTTGGTATTCGCCATACGCCAGTCAGACTCAGCGCCTACCTGAACGAAACCTACATAAATTAATTTCTTGCCGGCATCAGCTGAAGCTGCGTTCTCAGAAGGAGCGGCCGCTGCGGAAGATGCCTCTACGGAAGGGGTATTTGCCGATGAAGGAGCAGCTGGCGCGTTGGAACAGGCTGCCAAAGTAGTAAGCATAATAGCCGCCATAGCCACTGCGGTTATTTTCTTAAAAAGCCTCATTACATTTCTACCTCCACTTTTTATTTATAAACCTGAATTACCTTAGGTTTACAATTCAATTATAAAAACTGGGCTATCTTTGTTCAATGGATATTCTTTTGCTGTTGTTTCATTTTTTTACCCGATTTTATTGATGGTTTATTATTTTTAGATTCAATGTAATTTTTTTACGATTCTGACCTTTGAAAGGGAATTAGTATTCGTATTTGCGTTCCCTCACCGTAGGTGCTGGCAATAGAAATGCCGTATTTATCGCCAAACTTCAACTTAATCCGTTCGTTGACATTAAACAGTCCATAGGAATCGTGCTTTTGCTTTGCACCCGAGGCTTCCGGTGCCTTTAACTGAGCGGTTACCTCCGCCAGCCGTTCCGCCGTCATGCCGATACCGTTATCCTCAACAACGATGGATACATCATTATCCTTGGCCTCAGCACAGATATGTATCATTCCTCTGCCTCTGCGGTTCTTAATTCCGTGATAAAGCGCATTTTCAACGAGCGGCTGCAGTGTAATTTTGGGTATTACCACTTCACCCAGCTCTTCCGGAATATTGATTTGATAATCCAAAATATCCCGATACCGTACCTGCTGTATCTGAAGATAGCTGTGTACGTGCTTTTCCTCCTCGCGCAGCATAAACATGCCATTTCCGTGATTGAGCGATGTGCGGAAGAAGTCTGAAAGCGAGCCCACAATCTCCACAACCTCACCCTGCTTGCCGGCTTCCGCCAGCCAGATAATCGTATCCAGTGTATTGTATAGGAAGTGGGGATTAATCTGAGCCTGCAAAAGCTCAAGCTCAGCCTCGCGCAGGCTGGTTTGGTCTTTTTGCACGGCCGCAAGCAGATCTTCAGTTTTCTCAATCATGGTGTTAAGCGAAACCGCCAGCTTTTTTACCTCCGCGCCCCGAACCGAATGTACACGAACCGAAAGATCCCCCATGGCCACCTGATTGGTTACGCTGCTGAAGTATTGTATTGGCTTGGCTATACTGTTTGGAATAACAACGGACAGAAGTAGTGCCAAAATAGTCAACAGAGCAAATACGATGATACTGAAAAGTGTAATTCTCTCCAAGCTTTGCGATACCTGCTCGCGAACCTGCGACATGCCTTTGGTTTCGTAATAAACATATTCTAGCATGGTTGATTGAATTAGTGCCGTAACCGTCTGAACATCGCTTTCCCATATTTGAAAATTGTCGTCGTAATGCCCGCCCTCTACCTTGTTTTGTTCAATGTTCTTTACATACTTCTCGAGGTTGTTTAGAAGCTTCATGATGCTTTCGGCGCGGCGTTTATTATCCTCCATACTTGTATTGTTTATAAGATCAGACGCGATTTCGCGGGCTTGATCAATGTTTTTGTAGGGGTTCTCTGCCGAAAATGAGGAATGCCCCGCAATCAGCAGGTAGATTTTATAGTCAAATTCCTCTTTAAACTTAATACTGAAACGTCCGGCCTCCGAGGCATTGGCGATGATATGGTCATAGCTTTGGTTAAACCCATAGATATTAAAGAACAAGACTGCAAACAGGCCAAACAGTGGTACGATAATAAGTATGAGGGAAAGCTGAATCTTTCGGTTGAGCTTTAAGTCGCCGAAATAGTCCCTTATTCTATGTAGCAGACGGTTTTTCATGAGCCTTCCCCCTAACAAAAACGTTTTCATTATGTAAATGTTATCCCTTCGAGGCACGGTATTGTAACGGTGAACAGTTGTATAGCTTTTTAAACAGGTAAGAGAAATAGTGTGGATCTTTATACCCTACGTTCGCTCCGATTTCGGAGCAGCGAAGATCAGAGCATTTTAGCAGCTCCTTGGCCTTACCCATGCGCTGGTCGGTAAGGTAACGAATGAAGCTCTGGCCTGTCTCTCGGCTGAACACCGAACTGAAGTGGCTGGGGCTGATATTCACATGTTCCGCAACATCGTTAAGCGAAAGGTCTTCATCGGTGTAATGCCGGCTGATATACTCCTTTGCTTGCTCTATGATACGATGATACCGTTTGGTGCTTAACACTTCCCGGCGCTTAAGTGCCTCGGTAAAGATTCTTATCAGGTAACTTTTTGCCTTCTGCGGGTCGTTTATCAACTCGTTCATCTGCTCCGGTTTGGAAAACGGTTCCTGCGGCAATACCTCATCCTCGCCGATATCCTTCAAAAAGTTTATAACGGTAAGGTAGATGTCTACAAGAACATATTGACGGAAAAGGAGGGAACGTTCGCTTGTACTGCCGATATTGCTTAATAGCTTTTCCACAAAAAAGTCGATTTCACAAAGCTCCCCGCCCTTTAAAAAATCATGCACCATATTTAAGTTGAGACAACCGAGTTCCCGTACGTCTGAAAGCATTCTGTCGGTATCCTGCTTCTGCGCTGCCGGTGCTTCGCAGGAGATAATGTCGTTCTGTTCCAGTATAAACCGCTGTGCAAGGGCGCGCTGTGCGTCTTCAAACGATTCCGAGAGTCTCGCAAGCCTATCAACTATCAGGCCGATTCCGCCAAAATAGCGTACAGCAGGATATTGATTGAAAAGTGCCTTCACTTTTGCAAGATGCTCTTCCCGTACAGAATGAAGGTGCTCCGGCGAATCTCCTTTTACTAGCAGTGCCCAGCCTTCAATTGCACGGTCGAACAGAATGATATTATCACAACGATCAAGCTCACGGAATTTCTCTGTAAGCGACAGCAGCTCAGCAGAAAAGGCCTCGTCGTATGAAGCGAGGCTGTATTTGAGCAGCACAATTTGATAATTCTTTGCGCTCAACTTAAGCCCAAGCTCCCGCCCGCTTTCAAGAATCTTAAAACCGGAACGCGAACCGGAAACCATCTCATTAAACAGCTTAACCTTTAGTCCTTGTTCGTTTTCCGACATCTCGCGCTTGTACCGCTCGTAGTTATCTCTTTCTTCCCGTTCACGCACAATCTGCCATCCTGTTCGTTTTACAACATCGGTAAGCTCAGAGCTATTAATCGGTTTTAGAAGGTATTGAGCAACACCAATACTAATGGCCTCCTGGGCATAAGTAAACTCCTCATGGCCGCTTAGGATGATAATCTTGCATTGCGGCAGCTCTTTTTTGACAATCCGGCTCAGCTCAAGACCATCCATAAAAGGCATGCGGATATCCGTAATAATTATGTCTGGCTGCTCACTTTGAATAAGGGGAAGGGCAAGCTCCCCATCGGCCGCCTCACCGCAGAACTGAAAGCCCTCGCTGGCCCAGTCGATGTTCTTAATTCCTTCGCGAACAATGAATTCATCCTCTACCAAGAATATCTTTAGCATCAATAATCCCTCCAGTATGTATTCAGTATACATAAATAGTTATAAAGTGTCAAAAAATATGTGTACATTTACCGGTTCTAAACTTGCGCAGTTCGTTATTTCTATTTTGCAAACTACTTCAAGTGAATTTATATTCCATACACCGAAGGCAGGTGCTATAATAATACTATTTGAAAGTATTGCTGGTGTATTTAATGTCAGAACAAAAATCAAAGCTTTCTCATTTGCTTACCGACTTCAGCAGCCTGAAATGGAGTACGGCTCTAAAGGGTATTCTCTGCGGTGTGACAGCCGGCTTATTGGTGGTACTGTATCGGTTGGGAATCGAGTTTGGCACCGAAACGGCGGTGAAGGTGTTCGCTTATCTTCGGGAAAACCCGGTGCTAATTTTGCCGTGGATGCTGCTAGCTCTGGGCGTGGGCCTTGTGATTGCGTGGTTGGTAAAGCTTGAACCGATGGCAACGGGAAGTGGCATCCCGCAGGTTGAGGGGGTACTGCTTTATGGCCTGAAAATCAAGTGGTACACCGTACTTGCGGTGCGGTTTGGCGGCGGTATTCTTTCCTCCTTTTTTGGCCTCTCGCTTGGGCGGGAGGGCCCGTCCATACAGATTGGGGCGGCGGGAAGCCAGGCCGTTGCCAAGAAGATTAGTAAAAACAAGCTCGAAGAGAATTATCTGATTACCGGCGGTGCGGCGGCCGGACTTTCGGCGGCATTCAATGCGCCGTTATCGGGCATCGTGTTTGCGCTGGAGGAGGTTCACCGAAGCTTTTCGGGGCTGATTCTGCTAGCCGCCACTACGGCGGCACTAACCGCGGATGTGGTTTCCAAGCTGGTATTCGGGCTTAAACCGGTGTTAAGCTTTACCGCTACCCCCCAGCTGCCGGTTCACCTCTATCTGTGGCTGATTCCGCTTGGACTGCTTTCGGGTGCGGTGGGTGCTTTGATGAACCGGGCGCTGCTGCTGTTTCAAACACTCTACAAAAGACTGCCATGGTTTCTGCGCCCGATGATGGCTCTGCTGCTGGCGCTGCCCTGCGGGCTCTTTCTGCCGCAGGTGCTGGGGGGAGGCCAGAACCTGATTTATCAGGCTGAGACTGCCGATGGCAGCATTTCGTTCTTACTGGTACTGCTTGCCGTGAAGCTGCTGTTTACTTGTATCAGCTTTGGCAGCGGTACACCCGGCGGTATCTTTCTGCCCATCCTTTCGGTGGGCGCGCTCTCGGGCGGCATTATCGGGCTTGCTGCCGTGCAGTTTGGGCTGCCTGCCGAGTATGTTGCCGATTTTGCCATCTGCACTATGGCAGGGGCGCTGTCGGGCTCGGTGAAGGCACCGGTAACAAGCATCCTCCTGGTGGCGGAGATGACCGGCTCGCTCGTGCATCTGCTGCCGGTTGCTGCCTGCTCCTTCCTTGCACTGCTGGTATCAGACTTGTTGAAAACCACACCGATTTACGAGGCGCTGTTGGAACGTATGATGGATAAGTGCAATGTAAAGACGAGCGGCAAAAAGCGCAGAAGTGTGCTGGAGTTGCCGGTGGAGCTTGGATGCGGTATCTGCGGCAAGAAGATTAGCGAGGTACAATGGCCGCAGGGGATGCTGGTGGTAAGCATACGCCGTGGAGAAACGGAAATTGTCCCGAATGGGGATACTTTGATCCTGCAGGGGGATTATCTGATGGTGCTTTCCCATGAAGGCGAATATCGTGAGATTAGCAAAAGTCTGCGGGAAATCTCCCGTGCGCATACAGAGCAATAGCTTTTCAGTATAAGCGGGGAATATAACATATAGAGCTCAAAAAAAGAGTAAAAAAAGAGGGCTCTATAATAAATGTTGTGGTAGACAGCAAATAGAGCTCAAAAAAGAGTAAAAAAGAGAGCATATTTGTGGAAAAACCGATAGAATGGAATTGCTTAAAAACCATCATCGGAGGTACACAATATGCTCTCTACTAATATTACAGAAATACTGCTTAGATATGGCAGGTTAATTCATGGGCGCTATTTTTTATGAGGCTCTATTTTGTTATTGGAAGAGTCTTTTCAATTTCATCGGCACCCTGGTTAAGCCAATCGCCTTCAAATAATTCAAGTACACCGTCGTCGCATAGGCGGGCAAGCTCCGGGTTGATAGGCAGGCGGCCAAGAACTTTAGTCCCATTTTCGGCGGCCACCGAATCAATTCGGCTTTCGCCGAAGATACTGGTAATCTTACCGCAATCCGGGCACTGGAAGTAGCTCATGTTCTCAACAATACCTAAGATCGGGATGTTCATCATCTTCGCCATATTTACGGCTTTGGAAACAATCATTGAAACAAGTTCCTGCGGCGAGGTTACAATCACTATGCCATCCACGGGCAACGACTGAAATACTGTCAGCGGTACATCACCGGTTCCGGGAGGCATATCCACAAACATATAGTCTACATCCGACCAGATTACATCTGTCCAGAACTGCTTTACCGCCCCGGCTATTACCGGGCCGCGCCAGATAACCGGCGCATTTTCGTTTTCAAGCAGCAGGTTTACCGACATTACTTCAATACCGGTTTTGCTCTTGGCAGGAAGCATACCCCACTCATTAGTGTTAATGCCGGTGTGAATTCCGAAAATTTTCGGGATGGAAGGGCCGGTTACGTCGGCATCCAATACCGCAGTGTTATAGCCGCGCCGGTTGAATAACACCGCCAGCATGGAGGTAACAAGTGATTTTCCTACTCCACCTTTACCACTAACAACCCCGATAACCTTTTTAATACTGCTCATAGAATGTGCGGGTTCTATCATATCCTGAGGGCTTTTGCGTGAAGCACAATCTTGTTGGCAACTGGAACAATTACTTGTACAGCTTTCACTCATAATTTTCAAGTCCTTTCTTTGTATTATACTTGAAAAGAAGTATTCCGATTTTTAACAAGTATTTAGTACAATTTTAGTATACTTCTGCCCACAAGGTTTGTCAACTCAATAGAACTGGCAAGCAATATACCTTTACGCCAATAACAATAAGACTTTACTATTATCTGCAAAATATTTAAGAAATTGCGGCTAAATCTAAGCGAATGATTATTTTTTGTTTTTGATTGTCAGCCTGATACGCTCTAACATCGGTTGATGCTTTACAGAGGTCATATCCGGGAAGGCAGCAAGCAGACGGCGCACTAACAGCTTGTTCCTTGTTTCCAGCAAGTCGGCTTTCGCCTTTAAGCGTTCAAGAGTTTCTCTTGCTTCTACAATACGGGTATTTTCATGTTCCATCAGATGTTCCAACTTAGCCGAAAGGTTCTGCTGAGCAAGCGTTTTGTATACCTCTGTTTTTGCTTTAATTTCATCTAGTAGGGCAGTAAGCTGAGAAAGCCTGCCGTTAAACTGAGCAATTGTATGAACCGTAATTGCGCAGTCGGTTAGCAGCAGGGCTGCAAGGCTGCACCCCAGCAGTATTACTGCAAGGGAAGGAATATTATCTACCAAGCCTTTGATTGCAGGGTGCAGAAGCTTTACCGCGATTACAGACAGTATGCCGAATTCAATAGAGTTGAGCAAACATACTCGTCCATGCAGGTTAAATTTGTATCTGCTGTAGTCCCACCATTTCATATGAAACAGCTTCTCAAGCAACAATGCGGTAATATATTCAAGTACCGTAGTTATTATCATTCCGGCAACAAATAACAACGGAAGATTATCGCGCAGCGGCATAAGAAGCCCTATCACTGCCAGAGCACCAAAGCCATAAACAGGGCAGATGGGCCCGGTTAAGAAGCCACGGTTAACAAATTTGTGTTCAAATATTGAGCAATAGGCAGATTCACATACCCATCCTATAAAGCTGTAGGCTAGAAAAAGTAAAAACAGTCTAATAATCAGTATAAACAAGTATTCCATCCCTTATGTAAATACGCAAGCTTGCCGGTAAAGCCAAGCCTGCGTATCACAGTAATCTTTAATTATATGCGGTTGCCATTTCTTTTTGGGCTGTATGCGGAAGGATAACTTCCGTATCGGCCGCTTGCGCAAGTCTTTCACGCGCAACCGAAAGCATCAGCTTAATACGGTTTTCCTGGTTTACCCGTGTGGCACTTGGATCGTAGTCAATCGGTACAATATTTGCCCTGTCGTCAATCTCTTTGATGTTGCGAATCATTCCCTTGCCGCAGATATGGTTTGGCAGGCATCCAAACGGCTGTGTGCACACAATATTCTCGTAGCCAAGCTCTACAAGCTCCAGCATCTCAGCGGTAAGCAGCCAGCCTTCACCCATCTTGCTTCCGTAGCCGATAACTCCATTCACCAGCGACTTGGTATGTGCATAGGAGGATGGCGGCAAAAACTGCGGGTATTTTTTAATAGCGTCGATGAAAACGGTTTCCATCTTTACAAGATAATCCATAAAAATTTTAATAATCTTATACTTAATGCGGTTGCCGCCATAAAGGTTGATATCCTCAAGACGGTTATCGGTTTTAAACAATACAAACCCAAGGATTCCGGGAACCATAACCTCACAGTCCTGCTCGGATAAGAAAGCCTCCAAACTGTTGTTGCCCAGGCTTGAATATTTTACATAGATTTCGCCGACCACGCCTACCTTAACAATCGGGCGTTTGGTTGCCTTAATCTCCGCAAACTCACCGGCAATCTGGTCAAGATTTTCTTTTAACTGCTTTACGCTTAACCCTTTGCCATGGTTGTACTGTTCGGTAAGGCTGCCAATCCAGCTTTCCACAAGCCGGTCGCACTCTCCGTGGTTCAGCTCATAGGGCCGCAGCTGATTGCTCAGCAGCATTAACGCGTCCCCATAGATAAGCGAGGCAATCATCTTGCGTATCATGGGCAACGTCATCTTAAAGCCGCTGTTTTTCTCAAGGCCCGAAAGGTTAAGCGATACCACCGGAATGTTGCCATAGCCGGCCTTTTTAAGCGCCTTACGCAGCAGATGAATGTAGTTGGAGGCTCTGCACCCGCCGCCGGTTTGCGTAATAATCAGTGCCGTCTGGTTAAGGTCGTATTTGCCGCTGTTTAAGGCGTCTATCATCTGGCCGATTACCAGCAGGGCGGGGTAGCAGGTATCGTTATGTACATACTTTAAGCCTTGCAGCACCACTTCCGGGCCGGTATTGGTCAACAGCTCCACGTTATAACCACTGTTATGCAATACATTTTTAATCAATTCAAAGTGGATAGGCGCCATCATCGGTATTAAAATGGTATAGTTTTTGCGCATCTCTTTGGTAAAGAGCAGACGCCCGTTTTTATCCCTTTTTAACTCGCTCATAATATGGTCTAGCCTTTCCGGCCCACAGGGTAGTTTTGGGGCCCTTTAACGATAAAAGATCGGATGATTATTGCTCCTGAGTAGCGGCAAAAAGGCTGCGCAGCCTTATCTTAACCGCCCCAAGGTTTGTAATCTCATCAATCTTAATTTGAGTGTAAATGCGCCCTTCCTGCTCGAGAATCTCACGAACCTCGTCGGTGGTAATGGCGTCCACACCACAGCCGAACGAAACAAGCTGAACAAGATTCATGTTGGGCTTGTTGGCAATATACTTTGCCGCGGCGTAAAGGCGGGAATGGTAGGTCCATTGGTTTAGTACTGTGGTGGTGAATTTCTTAACCTCATAGCTTACACAGTCTTCCGAAACAATTGCCACACCGAAGCCTGCAATCAAACGATCAATGCCGTGGTTAATCTCTGGGTCTACATGGTAAGGCCTGCCTGCCAGCACGATAATCGGCCTGTTTTCCTTTTCGGCCTGTGCAATGATTCGGGCTCCCTGCGCGCGTACACATTTAAAGTAGTCTCCGTATGCCTTGTAAGCGCTTTTTGAGGCGGCCTCCACCTCTTTAAGCGAGATACCGTCAAAGTACTGAGCAAGAATCTTCTGCATCTTACCGGGGAAATCCTTCGGGCGGTGGATTCCGACATAATCCTTGATAAATGTCAGTTTTTTTACCGCAGGCATATTGGAGGTGATAACCTCAGGGTAGTAGGCTACAACCGGGCAGTTATAATGGTTGTCGCCAAGGCCTTCGTCGATGTTATAGGTTAAGCAGGGGTAGAAGATGGTGGTAATGCCGTCGTCTATCAACTGCTGAACATGCCCATGCATCAGTTTTGCGGGGAAGCACACCGTATCCGAAGGAATCGTGCTCTGACCGTTTAGATAAAGCTCGCGGCTGGAGTCCGGAGAGGTTATTACCTTAAAACCAAGGGTGGTAAAGAAGGTGTGCCAGAAGGGCAGAAGCTCGTACATATTCAGCTCCATCGGGATACCGATGATTCCGCGCTTTGCCTCACCGGGCGTAAACTCTTTTAACAGCTTTAGCTTATAATCATAGATATTCAGGCTGTTATCGGTTGCCTTCTTGGTAATCGGGCGTTCACATCGGTTACCGCTGATATACCTTCTGCCGCCGTCAAAACGGTTTATTGTCAACTGACAATTGTTACTGCACAAACCGCAGTTAACGTTTGAAACCTCATGGGTAAAATCGAGCAGTTCCTGTTTGTTAAGAATCGTGCTGCAACCCTTGCTGTGCTTTTTTGCATATAGAGCCGCACCGTAAGCTCCCATAAGCCCGGCGATACCGGGGCGGACAGCGTCTGTTTTCAGCTCCTGCTCAAATGCGCGCAGTACGGCGTCGTTTAAGAAGGTGCCTCCCTGAACTACGATATGCTTACCGAGCTCATCCGCGGAGGCGGCGCGAATTACCTTATAAAGCGCATTCTTTACAACACTAATCGAAAGACCTGCGGAGATATTCTCAATGCTTGCGCCGTCCTTCTGTGCCTGCTTTACCGAGGAGTTCATAAACACCGTGCAGCGCGAACCAAGGTCAACAGGGTGATCGGCAAACAGGCCGAGCTTAGCAAACTCCTCAATCGAATAACCCAATGCGTTCGCAAAGGTCTGCAGGAAAGAGCCGCAGCCGGAGGAGCAGGCCTCGTTTAAAAAGATGTTGTCGATAACACCGTTGCGTATCTTAAAGCATTTAATATCCTGCCCGCCGATGTCGATGATAAATTCCACGTCGGGCATAAAGCTTTTTGCGGCTGTAAAATGGGCAACCGTTTCAACAACGCCGCTGTCAGCACGAAAGGCGTTTTTAACAATCTCTTCGCCATAACCGGTAACGGTAGCACCTGCAAGCTGAATCTGCGGGTATTTTTCATAAAAGTCGAGCAAAAAGGCACGGATAATCGGCACGGGGTTGCCGTTATTGGGCTGATACGAAGAGGCGAGCAGTTGACCCTCTTTACCTAAGATAACAGCCTTAACGGTAGTGGAGCCTGCATCCAACCCCAGATATGCCTTGCCTTCATAGCCAGCGGGGTCGATCTGCGGCACATTATGTTTGGCATGTCTCTGCGCAAAGCGCTCATACTCCTCTTTATTTTCAAAAAGAGGGGTAATGGTAGCATAATGCTCGGAAGCATGGTAATTGTTTAGCTTCTCTATGGCTTTTTCGAGGTCAACAGTTGTATCGGATGCATAAGCGGCACCCAACGCAACATAGTATAATGAATCCTCCGGGCAAACGCCGGTGGTATGTAAGGTTTCATCAAAGCTCTTGCGCAGTTGGGAAAGGAAGGTCAGCGGCCCGCCAAGATATAGAATCTTACCGATAATCGGCCGCCCCTGCGCAAGACCGGCGATGGTTTGGTTTACAACAGCACCGAAGATGCTGGCAGCAATGTCGCTTTTCTTGGCACCCTGATTTAAGAGGGGCTGAATATCCGATTTTGCAAACACACCGCAGCGTGAAGCAATGGTGTAGAGCTTTTCATGCTGCTTGGCAAGGTCGTCCATCTCTTCCAGCGGTACGTTTAAAAGCGTTGCCATCTGGTCTATAAAAGCTCCTGTGCCTCCGGCGCAGGAGCCGTTCATACGAACCTCCATACCACCCGAAAGGAACAGAATCTTTGCATCCTCGCCGCCAAGCTCGATGACCACATCCGTGCCGGGTGCCAAACGGTTTGCGGCAATGCGGGTGGCGTAAACCTCCTGCACGAAGGGAATACCGCAACTCTCCGCAAGGCCCATACCGGCAGAGCCTGAGATTGTAATCTCGGTGCTGTGGTGGGTAGGAATAATATCGCCGATAGTCTGTAACAACTCAGCGGTTTTTTGCGTTATTTGCGAAAAATGTCGCTCATATGAGCGAAAAATTACCGTTTTATTATCGTCTACCACAACACTCTTTATGGTTGTGGAGCCTATATCAAGCCCTATTCTCAATGGTGCCTCCCATATGACTTCAGTCGGATTTATAATGTCGTCAGGAGCCTGTAACACGAATCTGCTGTTATCCCCCAAAGCTATTCATACTGATATTATAGCAGTATAAATATTTTGTGCAAGTTTTAAAACTTTGTCAAGTTGTTTTGGCCTTTTTTAGAAAATAGAAAAGTAAATGTTTGATATCATCCGTTAAATGATAGAGTAATGCAGCTTAATTCAAATCAGTTTTCATGCTAAGTATTTTTATTGAACACTGTAAATTATACATTATCGGTATTGTTAAATCAATGCTGATATTTGGCTTGTTAATATTCAAATAATACAATTTACAGATTATAAGAAAAAGTATATAATTTTAAAAGGTATTGTCTGCGTATTATGGTACACAGGCAGCTATGTGATTATAAAACAGGGATTCAGATTGAAGCAGAGGAATGGTGGGACATGTATAAAATTGTAAAGAAGAAATCATTAAACCCCACGGTATCTTTCATGGAGATTGATGCGCCGTTTATTGCCAAAAAGGCGGAACCCGGACAGTTCATCATACTGCGGGTAGACGAAAACGGGGAACGCATCCCGCTTACGATTGCCGATTTTGACCGTGAAAAGGGTACCGTTACGATTATCTATCAAATCGTCGGTGCTACCACTAAAAAGCTGGATAGCCTAAACGAAGGCGACTCGCTTCAGGACTTTGTAGGCCCGCTTGGTGTACCATCACACACTGAAGGGCTAAAAAGGGTTGCGGTGATTGGCGGCGGCGTAGGGTGTGCCATTGCATACCCCATAGCGAAGAAGCTGCATCAAAGCAATGCGGTTGTGCATTCGGTTGTGGGGTTCAGGACGAAGGACTTAGTAATACTTGAGGATGAGTTTGCCGCTGTAAGCGATGAGCTTATTATAAAAACAGATGACGGTACCTACGGCACAAAGGGTTTAGTAACCGATGCTCTCAAGCAGCTTATCGAGCGCGGAGAGCAGTATGATGAGGTGATTGCCATAGGCCCGCTGGTAATGATGAAGTTTGTGGCAAGGCTTACAAAGGAATACGGCATTAAAACCACGGTAAGCATGAACCCCATCATGATAGACGGTACAGGAATGTGCGGCGGTTGCCGCCTGACCGTTGGCGGAGAAACCAAGTTTGCCTGCGTAGACGGCCCGGACTTTGACGGCCATCTGGTAGACTTTGACGAGGCCATGGAGCGCAGCAGTATGTACCGCGATTTTGAAAAGCATCATTATGAAGCAGCCTGTCATCTTTTTGATAAGGCTTAAGCTGATGTATAAAATAAGTGAAAACCTTTGCTGAAGAATGTTTAGCGGAAAGGAATTAACCATGCCCAATATGTCTTTACATAAAAACCCCATGCCGGTTCAGGAGCCGGATGTGCGAAACCGTAATTTTAATGAGGTTGCGTTGGGTTATACCGAGGAGCAGGCTGTAGATGAAGCGGAGCGTTGCTTAAACTGTAAGCATAAGCCTTGCGTAAGCGGGTGCCCGGTTGCGATTGATATCCCAGCCTTTATCCAAAAGGTGAAAGAAAAAGATTTTGAAGCAGCCTATGAGGTGTTAAACCGTTCCACCTCGCTTCCCGCGGTTTGTGGGCGTGTATGCCCGCAGGAAACCCAGTGCGAGTGCAAATGTGTGCGCGGCATTAAGGGCGAGCCGGTAGCCATCGGGCGGTTGGAACGTTTTGTAGCTGACTACCACATGGCACACAATACTAAGGATGCTCAGATACCGAAGCCCAACGGGCATAAGGTGGCGGTGATAGGTGCGGGCCCCTCCGGGCTTACCTGTGCGGGCGACCTTGCAAAGCTTGGCTATGCTGTTACGGTATTTGAGGCCCTGCATCTTGCCGGAGGCGTTCTGGTTTACGGTATCCCGCAGTTCCGTCTGCCAAAAGAGATTGTGCGCAAAGAGATTGAAAACCTGAAGGCCATAGGGGTAAAGATTGAAACCAATATGGTTATCGGTAAGGTTCTTTCCATCGACGAGCTGTTTGAAAACGGATACGAGGCTGTCTTTATCGGTTCGGGTGCCGGACTGCCGAGATTCATGAAGATTCCGGGCGAGAACTTAAAGGGCGTTTATTCTGCCAATGAGTTTTTAACCCGTGTAAACCTGATGAAGGCTTACCAGCAAGGCAGCAACACACCCATTCAGAATGCCAGAAAGGTTGCGGTGGTAGGCGGCGGAAATGTGGCAATGGATGCTGCGCGCTGTGCCAAACGCCTGGGCGCCGAAACGGTTTATATTGTCTACAGGCGTTCCGAGGCCGAAATGCCGGCACGTCTGGAAGAGGTTGAGCACGCCAAGGAAGAAGGTATCATCTTTAAGGTTCTCACCAATCCTACCGAGATTACCGGGGACGAGCACAAGTTTGTAAACGGTATGAGGTGTGTGAAGATGGAGCTTGGTGAACCCGATGCCTCCGGCAGACGCAGCCCGGTAGAGAAGAAGGGCTCGGATTTCACTTTGGATGTAGATTGCGTTATCATGTCTATCGGAACCTCGCCCAACCCGCTTATTCGCAACACTACCAAGGGGCTTGATACCAATCGCCATGGCTGTATCATCACCGAGGAAGAAACCGGGCTTACCTCCCGCGAAGGGGTTTATGCCGGCGGGGATGCCGTAACAGGTGCCGCAACGGTTATTCTGGCAATGGGTGCGGGTAAAAAGGCGGCTCAATCTATCGACGAATATATTAAGAACAAATAGCCATAACTCAAACATAAAATAGCGGAAGAAGGGAGCTCTCTTTCTTCCGTTTATTTTTTTATGCAAAAGCCTTGACAATTGAACAGACATTCAACTATAATAACAGTAAAGGTTGAACAACTATTCAACTATAGGAGGTATATAAAGTGAATCACGGGGAAATATTCTGTGATTGTGATGTTATCCATGCTGAAGTAGTCGAAGCTGTTAAGCAGAAAATGCCCGATGAAGACGTATTATATGATCTCTCAGATTTCTTCAAGGTGCTGGGGGACAGCACACGGGCTAAAATCATGTGGGCACTGGATGAAAGCGAGATGTGTGTCTGTGACCTGGCGGTGTTGCTGAACATGACAAAATCTGCAATCTCGCACCAGCTGCGCGCTTTAAAGCAGGCGAATCTGGTAAAGTTCAGAAAAGAGGGCAAGGTTGTTTACTACTCCCTAAGTGACGATCATGTCACCCAGATTTTTGAAAAGGGATTGGAGCATATTAAAGAGACCAAATAAAATATTCTGAATAAGTATGAGAAAGGTATGAGTTACGATGAAAAAAACATTTAAACTTAATGGCTTGGAATGTGCAAACTGCGCGGCAAAGATGGAGCAAGCCATCGGTAAACTGGAAGGAGTACAGAACGCTACCGTGAACTTCATGACGACGAAGCTGGTAATCGAAGCTGAGGAGGATAAGCTTCCTGCAATCGTTGAGGCAGCAGAGAAAATTGTAAAAAAGATCGAGCCTGATGTTGTACTGATAAAGGCTTAAAGGAGTTCGTGAATGCGTAAACGGTTAATACGAATCGTTGCAGGCGGCGTGGTTTTGGCCGTAGCAATGATTCTTCGCTTAGAGAATCCGTTGCTTGATTTGGCAATATACCTTGTCAGCTACATAATCGTAGGCTGGGATGTTGTTTTTAAGGCTGTAAAAAACATCTTCCGCGGCAGGGTATTTGATGAGAATTTCCTGATGAGCATCGCTACCATCGGCGCTTTTTTTGTGGGTGAGTACCCCGAAGGCGTTGCGGTGATGCTGTTTTACTTGGTTGGAGAAACCTTTCAAAGCTATGCGGTGGATAGGTCGAGAAAATCCATAGCAGAGCTGATGGACATCCGGCCGGATTATGCCAATGTAAAGCACGGCGAGGAACTGGTTAAGACCGATCCTGACGACGTAAAGATCGGTGATATCATCGTAATAAAGGCTGGCGAAAGAATTCCGCTTGACGGCAGGGTGATAGAAGGAAGCTCCATGGTAGATACCTCGGCTTTAACCGGTGAATCGGTACCGCGTGAGATCACAGTCGGCAGTGAATTGTTAAGCGGATGCATCAATATAAGCGGTGTGATTACCGCAGAGGTTCAAAAGGAATTCAGTGAATCAACCGTCAGTAAGATACTGGACTTGGTGGAGAACGCCAGCAGCAAAAAGTCAAAGTCGGAACAGTTTATTACAAGGTTTGCACGTTACTATACCCCTGTTGTCGTCGGCCTAGCGGTATTATTGGCAGTAATACCGCCGCTGGTAATTCAAGGCGCGGCGTTCAGCGATTGGATCTACCGTGCACTGGCGTTCTTGGTGGTCTCCTGCCCCTGTGCACTGGTGGTTTCTATACCGCTTAGTTTCTTTGGCGGCATAGGTGGAGCGTCAAGAAACGGTATCCTGATTAAAGGCAGCAATTATCTTGAGGCGCTGGCGCAAACCGAGATTGTGGTGTTTGATAAAACTGGAACCTTAACTAAGGGCGTATTCAATGTACAGGAGATTCATGCCGAGCAAATGCCCGAGCAAGATTTACTGGAGCTTACGGCTTATGCTGAAAGCTACTCCAATCATCCTATTTCACTTTCGCTCAAACGTGCATACTCAAAAGACATTGATAATAGCCGGATTTCGGATGTGGAAGAGCTGTCCGGCTTTGGTGTAAAGGCAACGGTAGATGGCAAGAGGGTTTCAGCGGGGAATAAGAAGCTTATGGAGAGGCTTGGAATCCCTTGTGCCGCAGATGATTTAGGCGGCACAGTGGTCCATGTTGCGGTTGATAACAGCTATGCAGGGTATATCGTAATAGCCGACGAACTGAAAGAGGATGCGATAAAGGCGATTAGAGAACTGAAGGCAGCAAACATAAGGCAAACGGTAATGCTAACGGGGGATAATGAAAGCGCCGCGCAAAAGGCAGCGAAAGCTCTTGGCCTAGATAAATACTATGCCAACCTGCTGCCTGCTGATAAAGTAGCAAGATTAGAAGAGCTGTATAACGAAAAAACCGCAAAAGGCAAACTTGCTTTTATAGGCGACGGAATCAACGACGCCCCCGTACTGGCTCGTGCAGACATAGGAATTGCAATGGGCGGCTTGGGCTCCGACGCGGCTATTGAAGCCGCAGACGTTGTAATTATGACAGACGAGCCCTCAAAAATCGCCTCAGCAATAAGGGTAGCGAAAAAAACACTGGGAATAGCACGGCAGAACACAATATTCTCCCTGGGTGTAAAGATTGCGGTTCTTATATTGAGTGCTATGGGGCTGGCCTCACTGTGGTGGGCGGTATTTGCTGACGTGGGCGTAACAGTAATTGCGGTATTAAACTCTTTTAGGGCATTGGCTATCAAGAAAATATAGAAATTAATTAGCACTCTATGCACGAGAGTGCTAATTTTAATCTCTGTGTCTTAATCTGGACATTGTTTGGTAATAAATATAACTTAAAGTAAGTAGTGTAATACGGATAAAAATAATAGACGTATTAAAGGGGGTATTTACATGAACGAACAGAAGTTTACACAAAAGTCGATAGAGGCTATTCAAGCAGCGCAAAAGCTTTCGCTGGAATATCAAAATCTTCAGATAAGCGAGGAACACCTGCTGTATGCTCTGCTTACCCAAGAGCAAGGGCTTATTCCGCAATTACTGCTCAAGATGAATGTAGACACCGAAGGCCTAAAAACCCGGGTGCTGAATTTGGCTCAGAATCTGCCGCGTGTAACCGGCCCGGGTAGGGAAGCGGGCAAGGTATATGTTTCTGGTGCCGTAGATGCCGCGTTGATTGAAGCCGAAAAGACTGCCGAGCGCATGAAGGATGAATATGTTTCGGTAGAACATATATTCATCGCACTGCTCGAAAACCCGCAAAACAATTTAAAGGAGCTCTATAAATCATTTGGTATTACCAAGGATGCCGTTTTAAAGGTGCTTGCGTCGGTTCGCGGCAGCGCGCGTGTAACCAGCGATACACCCGAAACCACTTACGATGCATTAAAGAAGTATGGCAGCGACCTTGTGGAACGCGCTAAGGCAAATAAGCTAGACCCGGTAATCGGGCGTGACGATGAAATCCGTAACGTAATACGTATCCTTTCACGCAAAACCAAGAACAACCCGGTGCTCATCGGTGAGCCGGGCGTAGGTAAAACCGCTATTGCAGAAGGGCTTGCCCAGCGTATTGTTCGGGGCGATGTACCCAACAGCCTAAAGGATAAGACCATCTTTGCGCTGGATATGGGTGCGCTGATTGCCGGCGCCAAGTTCCGCGGTGAGTTTGAGGAGCGGCTGAAGGCTGTGCTCAATGAGATTAAGCAGAGCGAGGGCCGTGTCATTCTGTTTATCGACGAGCTGCATACCATTGTGGGCGCAGGTAAAACCGAGGGAGCTATGGATGCGGGCAACCTTTTAAAGCCGATGCTTGCACGCGGCGAGCTGCACTGTATCGGCGCCACCACATTGGATGAATACCGCGAATATATCGAGAAGGATCCGGCGTTGGAGCGCCGCTTCCAGCCCGTGCTTGTTACCGAGCCGGGTGTAGAGGACACCATCGCAATCCTGCGCGGACTAAAGGAACGGTATGAGGTTTACCACGGTGTAAAAATTCAGGATCAGGCGCTCATTGCAGCAGCCACCCTTTCCAACCGCTATATCTCAGACCGTTTTCTGCCTGATAAGGCAATCGACCTTGTGGATGAGGCCTGCGCCATGATACGCACGGAAATTGACTCTATGCCCACCGAGCTTGATGTTATCCAACGTAAGATTATTCAAAACGAGATAGAAGAAGCGGCGCTGAAGAAAGAAAAGGATGCCCGTGCGGTGGAGCATCTGGCCGAGATTCAGAAAGAGCTTGCGGAGCTTCGTGCCGAATTCAGCTCGATGAAGGCAAAGTGGGAGAATGAAAAGGCCGCAATCGGCAAGGTTAATGAGCTGCGCAAGAACATTGAACAGTTAAATAGCGAGATAGAAAAGGCTGAACGAGCTTACGATTTAAACAAGGCTGCCGAATTAAAGTATGGCAGGCTGCCACAGCTGCAAAAACAACTCGCCGAGGAAGAAAAGCTGGCCGAAAGCAGCGAGGAACGAAAAAACAGCCTGCTGCGCGATAAGGTAACCGAAACTGAGATTGCCCGTATCATTGAGCGTTGGACAGGTATTCCCGTCTCTAAGTTGATGGAGGGTGAGAAGGAGAAGCTGTTAAACCTCGAGGGTATTCTTCATAAGCGTGTTATCGGGCAGAGCGAGGCTGTTACCAAGGTAACCGAAGCCATCCTGCGATCGCGTGCGGGCATCCAGTCCCCCAATCGGCCGATTGGTTCGTTCTTATTCTTGGGCCCTACCGGCGTGGGCAAAACCGAGCTTGCCAAGGCACTTGCCGAAACCCTGTTTGACGATGAACACAATATCATCCGCATCGATATGTCGGAGTATATGGAGAAGTTCTCGGTTTCGCGTTTGATTGGAGCGCCTCCCGGATATGTGGGCTATGATGAGGGCGGGCAGCTTACAGAAGCGGTGCGAAGAAGGCCTTATTCGGTGGTGTTGTTTGATGAGGTTGAAAAGGCACACCCTGATGTATTCAACATCCTGCTTCAGGTATTGGACGACGGCCGGATTACCGATTCACAAGGCCGTACAGTCGACTTTAAGAACACCATTATCATATTAACCTCCAATCTTGGCTCAAATTATCTGCTGGAGGGTATTGATGCGGCGGGGGAGATTACCGATACCGCAAAAGAGCAGGTGGAGCAGCTGCTAAAACGCTCCTTCAGGCCGGAATTCTTAAACAGGCTGGATGAGATCGTATTCTACAAACCGCTTACTCGGGAGGACATTACGCATATCATCGATCTGATGATGGAGGACCTTAATAAGCGGCTTTTTGAAAAAGAGATTAGCTGCATATTAACACCGGCTGCTAGGGCCTTTGTGGTTGAAAACGGCTACGACCCGGTTTACGGTGCCCGCCCGCTGCGCCGCTATCTGCAGCGTAATGTTGAAACCCTGATTGCGCGTAAGATTATCTGTGACGACCTTTTGCCGGATACGGTCTTGAAAATTGATGTTATAAACGGCGAGTTTGTAATAAAATAACCCATACAACGTCATACCCCCTGTTATCCATGCGGATAAACAGGGGGTATGACGTTTTTGATATATATAGGTTTACTTTGCGGGCTCAACCGGTTCAAAGCGAATTCGAATATCGGGTATGGATGTTAGGGTAGTGTAGTAGTTTTCTGCCCAATCCTTACCCTGTGCAGGGTCGTTTTCACCGGTGGCGGGGGGTGCAAATATCTTTAAGGTTAACTCTGCCGAACCGGATAAAGGCTTCTCATAAAACGCGGGCATCAGATCAATAGTCTTTGCGTGGGGTGATTTATAAAACCACCGTCCGTTTAGCTCCAGCATCAGGTTATAAGGTTCGCTGAAGGTTACCTCACAGTAAACCGGGTTTTTTTCAAAATGCAGCGGAACGGCAAGTCCTTCAGAATCCTCGCTGCCGCCCCAGCGAAGGGTAACGGGGAGGTTTACTTCCTTTTTTATTTCTGTACTGGGGCTAAAATAATCATCGTGAATGATTTGCTTATAGGTTTTAAGCACCGGCTGCTCAATACCTACATCCGAGCAGTTTGGGTCTTCAATCTCCAGCCCTAAGCGCCCTCTGTCACGAAACTGATAAAACGTAATGCCGCTAAACCACGTTGCAGGTTCATTTTTAACGATGTTATAGAACTCCTTGACCATTTCAGCTTGTTCATATGCCCCCGTAACGTCGCCGTCGGCGTTGAGCTCGCTCGTTACCATCGGTTTCTCTTCTCCGTTGCATAATTCCTTAAACCGTTCATAGCTGCGCTTGGTCATTTGATATATTTCAGATACACTTTTTCGGTAGTGGCTGTTCCCGCCTTTTTCAGCGACATCATACGGCCACCCCCAATGCAGTGCCATGTACTTATCTACCGACCAGATGTCGGTAACACGCACTGCCTCGGAAAATTCAGCTTCTTTTACGATTTGCTTACTTTGTAAATCCTCAATACCGCCGATGCAAAGGATGGTTTTAATATTCGGTGCGTACTGCTTAATGATTTTGTGAAAGCGAACATAGAAATCTGCAACCTCCTGATAGGTGCAGCGTCTGTTAAAGGCGAACCAGTTGCCTGTTGCTTCATGGTTTATACGAAGCTGCAGTCTGCCAAAGGGGTGTAAATCCTTTGCTATAGCTATCAGCTGTTCATCGGTAACATGAGGGTCAATTGTCAGGGTGAGTATAACATCCTGCCCATGGCGCCGGACATCCCTTATATAGGTAAAAGGCTCCCCTTTAGTGTCACCCTCCAGACCGCCTTTGTAGGTAAAATAATCATCGTATGGGTAATCCCACTGAAAGCTAATGCCCTCGCCTGAGAAAGCCTTGCTGGCACGCTCCGGGAATCCCTTGTCTAAAGGGTAATAGCAGTACATCAGGTTAATACCTCTGTGGGGACGCCCGAGCTTATTCAGTATATAATCCTGATTTACATATTCGCCGCGCTCACTGCCGTCTCCCAGATCCACTGCACATCTGGCACGCCCTAAAATAACTGAGAATATTTTTGTGTTTTTGTCCATAATATACCTCGCATTGATCTTATTAGCAATAATAAGTGAATGTTTGCAAGACTACCAATACTGTAGCATAAGCTTCATGTTAATTCAACAAGGAATTGATGAAAGAAAATAATACCAACTATCACCCTTGCATTCATTATCATTGCCTTGCCAATACTGAGAATATCAGTTTGGTGGGGGTGTTTCAGGGTGCATTTAAATAAGGTTGAAATCTGCGGAGTGAATACCTCAAAGATTAAGGTGCTTAAGGAGGCCGAAAAAGAAAAGCTGTTAAAGCTGGTAAAACAGGGAGATATGAACGCAAGAGAAGAGCTGATTGCAGGTAATCTGCGGCTGGTTCTTTCGGTAATACAACGGTTTATTAATAGGGGCGAAAATCCCGATGATCTTTTTCAAATTGGCTGTATAGGCCTGATCAAATCGATTGATAACTTTGATATCACTCAAAATGTGCGTTTTTCGACCTATGCCGTTCCAATGATAATAGGAGAGATACGTCGTTACCTTCGGGACAATAACTCAGTTAGGGTAAGCCGGTCAATGCGTGACACTGCATATAAAGCCATGCAGGTAAAAGAGAGATTCATTAACGAGCATCTACGGGAACCGAAAATTGAAGAGATTGCCGAACTTATGGGCATTAGGCGAGAAGATGTTGTTCTTGCGCTTGAAGCGATTGTAGAGCCACTGTCGCTGCAGGAACCAGTCTATTCTGATGGCGGAGATACCATTTATGTAATGGATCAGGTAGGGGATAAGAGTGACGATTGGGATTGGCTTGAGGAGATTGCCCTTAAAGAATCCATTGCGCGGTTAAGCCCGCGTGAAAAGAATATCCTTTCGCTACGCTTCTTTGCAGGCAAAACTCAGATGGAGGTAGCATCAGAGATTGGAATCAGCCAAGCTCAGGTTTCACGTCTTGAGAAATGCGCACTTGAGAAGATTAAAAAGCAGATATAAAAAATAGCAGCCCATGAAATGATTTAACATCATATCATGAGCTGTTTTTATTATTCATTAACAATAAATCTGCTACATATAAGCGCAACTACGACTACCAAGCTAAACGAGAGATACCTCACAACTGCATCTATTATAACTCGGCAAATATTCTGATTTGGACTAATGACTGGTCACACTTAACATAGTGTGGCCCGATTTTAACTATATTAATACAATTTAAATTCCAAAGTAGCAGCCTTGATTGTCAGTCTAAAAAATTGCCGATTAAAGGCTAAACCAGTGTTTATTTGGGGGCTTTTGTGATAGAATTATATGCATTAACTGGAGATAGTCTCATCATGCCACAAGAATCGTACTGCCCCGACCTAAGTTTAAAAGACAAAGAAAACATCGAGTTTTCGTCAATTATTGCAGTATTGCTAAGAATTAATCCCAATTGATTATGAAATCGCCTTCATTGATGTTTATGGTGTCCGTCAAACTTGGTATGGGTCCCATCTCCGTGCAGAACGAACCAAACCCGGCGAGAATCGATTGGAAATGCTGACTATTGTCTGCCGAAGTTCATAACTGCTATGTGATAGCTATTGAGTGTGTTGGGATAAAAATCTGTGAAACAGGATTGAATACGGCGAATATACGGAGTGATGTTTATGAAGACTAAGGGAAAAACGAAAATAGGATTAAAGCTTGCAATAGGGTTTACAGTGCTTTTACTGGCTGTTACAGGCGCATTTTCAATATACATATCAGACTATTATCATGCCGACGCTACTGCGGTTAAGGCGGCAAGTATGGCTACAGACGTTGATATATCCAACCTCAATGGCGCCTTGTTATTTGATCCGGGCAATGCCGATACCGCCATGATCTTTTACCCGGGCGGAAAGGTTGAATATACAGCATACAAACCGCTCATGATTAAAATTGCACAGAAAGGAATCCTTTGTATCCTGCCCCAGATGCCGTTCAATCTGGCGGTATTTGATGAGAGTGCCGCGGACAAATACATCTCCGCATACCCAAATGTCCAGCATTGGTATGTAGGTGGGCACTCGCTCGGGGGAAGCATGGCCGCAAGCTATGCTTCAAAAAGTAACGGCAGGGTAGAAGGGCTTGTTCTGCTGGCGGCATATTCTCCGGTGGATATATCGTCCGGCGGGTTAAGAGTATTAAGTTTGTATGGCAGTAAAGACGGGGTATTGAACAGAAAATCATATCTTAAAAACAAAGTTAATCTGCCTGCGAATCTCACCGAGACAGTTTTGCAGGGCGGTAACCATGCAGGCTTCGGATGCTACGGGCCGCAGCAAGGGGACGGGAAAGCGGATATTACTTCCGAACAACAGCAGACGGACACCGCTCAAGCCATTGCTGAATTTTGCCTTGCGGCAAAGAATCACTGACCCAAATCAAAAAGAAATACAGATTCAGGAGGGATGATGTGGATTATAAAAATCGGTTTCCTGTTGGTTAGAAAAGGCCGCTAAGGGGTTTAAAAACGTCAAGCCCTTCAAGCATATTAGTAGTTTGTCACGTGGCCGATTATGTATGCATTTTGCAGAACAACACAAACAGAGTTTTAGCCTTTTGCCAGGCTTATTACATAGCCGGGTTACAAACCAATCAGCGGGGATAGTTCACCGGTATAGGTCAAGGTCAGCCGGTGCATTGCACGGGTGCAGGCAATATAAAGCAGGCTGCGGTCATATTCTCCGCAATAGGTGTCGGCGTTGGCCGAAGGAATGATAACCTCATCAAACTCCAAGCCCTTTGACATTTGAACCGATGTTATGGATATGCCGTTTGCAAACTTTGCGTTTTCGGGTGAAATCAAATTTACATCGCAGCTTTTGTTTAGAACATCATAAAAAGCTTTCGCCATACCATTCGTCTTCAAAATGATTCCAAGGGTGACATTACCGCTGCTTTTGAATGTGGTGATTCGTTCCTTGAGCTGCTCGTATTCTTCCGTTTCACTGCGGCAATAGATAATATCAGGTGTATCACCGTGGCGTTCAACCGGCTCCAGTGCGGCAACGTTTTGAATACGCTTTGCGAAGGTAATAATCTCATAGGTAGAGCGGTAGCTTTTATTCAGCGAGATAAATTCTGCGCCCGCATAAATTAACTTCAGGTCTTCAAGCGTATGCAGATGGTTCGGGTTAATAAACTGCCCGAAGTCTCCGAGAATCGTCTTTTGGCATTTAAAAATAATGTTGATTACTGCATATTGAACCGGTGTGTAGTCCTGCATTTCGTCGATCACCAGGTGACGTATTAGTTGGCTCTCCTGCAGGCCCTCAAACGCGGCATGAAAATACATAAAAGGGTATACATCTGCCCACTCAAGGGTGTCTTTGTCCGGCATTACAAATTTATCTGCAGCGTTCAGCCATTTGTAAAAATCCTTATAAAGAGCCAGAGTATTCTTTACCTTCAGCATCTCAATAAGGCTTTTTAGTACGGCTTTCGGCTTTGGCAGCGGCTCTTCTGTAAGGTTGTTTGTTTCAAACCGGTCGAGAATATCATCCGCAATCATCTGCAGGCGCTGCTTGATTGGGTGATTATAATAAACCTCAAAACGGCTTTGCAGCCAGTCTTTCTTGGCGGTAAACCGGCCGAAGGTACAGTCCGACGGTTCAAAGATGCTCTCAGGCATCTGCGCCAAATATTCATTCATTTTCTTTAAAAAATCCGGTGTGGATTTAAAGCGAACCCGTTGAGCCCACTGACAGTCTGCCGTTTCAAGCGCGTCTCTGTCCGATTCAAAATGGATGACGCCCTCAAGCTGAACCTCGGCAATATCCTCAAAGCCCGTTTCGTAAATTGGCTCTTCGCCTAATTCAGGCAGTACATTCGAGATATAGTCCCCAAATGCCTTATTGGGGGAAAGAATTGTCACGTTCTTTGCCGACAGCTTATCTTTAAAGCGATAGAGCAGGTAGGCGATACGGTGAAGCGCAATAGAGGTCTTACCGGAGCCC
The DNA here is from genome assembly GCF_900103835.1 of Acetanaerobacterium elongatum. Lineage (GTDB taxonomy): Bacteria > Bacillota > Clostridia > Oscillospirales > Ruminococcaceae > Acetanaerobacterium > Acetanaerobacterium elongatum. The sequence continues at coordinate 26,075 of NZ_FNID01000026.1, forward strand.
GCTACTCCCTGTATTAAGAGGGTTCCAGTGTTTTCATTTCGAATTATTTGGTTCTGTTCCTTTTGGATGGTCGCGATAATGGATTTCATCTTCTCGCTTGATGTTTGGCTCAGTTCTCGCTGTAAAACGTCATCCTGAATATTTACCGAGCTCTCCAGGGCATATTCCATCCTGCTGTTCTTAATCTTAAACTGCCGTTTACGCGTAAGTTTACCGTCGATTCGGCCAATCGGCGCGTCATACCCTGCAAAGCCGACTTCGCAATCATAAAACATACTTGCAACAGGCGAGCGCCAGTCAGAAATCAGCAACTCATTATTATGGGTGAAAGCAAACCGACCGATGTAAAATACTGCAGGTGCGGGCAATTCGCTTGCTTCTTCCAGAAAGTCGATTCGGGCGAAGTAGGGCGAATCGATAAGCTTTAAAAGCTTGTTTTTACTTTTAACCGCCAAGGCCCCACGATTGTCAATCTGCTTTAATGCAAGCCGGTTTTGGAACATCTCATGGGGGTCGATTTCACCGCGGTTTTGTACCATGTATTGCTGAGTCGCAGTGTATTCTTTGTCAATATGCCCGACAGTATCGTTTGCTTGCTTCAGCGCATCATTCAGCTTTTGCTTAATATCATCCAGATGGATAAGCTCATCAGGAAAAGCAGGTATTTCATCTGGCTTAACTTCGCTTCTTTTGGTATAACTTGCGTGTTCTTCCATTTGCTTTGCACCAGACATTTGAGTTCTCCTTATATAAATGAATATACTTGGCTGTAAAACATCCACTAACGGACGATGGGTAAAACCATCCGTTGTGTCGGGTATCCGAATTCCGTAAGCAACTCCGCTTCGGCAAAGCCCAGCTCCAGAAGCGCCTTGCGGTATCCTGTATCCGCCTTGTCGCCTTCGCGAAAGGTGGTAATGCTAATCGCTTTATTCTCCAGAAGTTCGATGAGTGCCGTGTTTAAAAAGTCCCGCGAAATCCCTTTTCGTCTGTAGAGCGGGTGCACCGAAAGAAAATCAATACTTCCGGTTTCGCGGTTTATCATCATGCCGCCAACAGGGATATCGCCTTCGGTCATTAGCAAAGCACTGTTGCCGGCAATATAACGCTTGAGCACGGATAAATGCTCTTCCTCTTCCAGATGAGGAAACCCGTCAATAGAAAGACGCACCAAATCCATCCACAACGGAATATCTGCCTTACTCACAAAGCGAATTTCTCTCGCAGCATTTCGCTGAACTGCCTCAGGCATTTCGTTATGCTCTTTAAAGTTATATTCCAGCTGCAACGGATAAAACACCTCGTTTCGTCTGAAATGATATGGAGACTGCTTATACATCACCTTAAATACATTGCTGAAGGCTTGCTGACTGTCGTATCCGGCTAAAACGGCAATCTCAATAATGGGTTTATCTGAGAAAATCAGCAGTTTTGCGGCCTCTGTTAGTTGTCTGCGCTGGATATAATCGTGTATGGTGAGGCCAACGGTATCGGTAAAGATATGATGAAGGTGATATTTTGAGTAATGCACCGCATCGGCGACGATATCCAAATCAATCTTTTCACACATCAGATGTTCTTCAATATAGTGGATTGCAGCCGTCACTGTTTCAAGATGCTTCATGATGCCTCCTCACCGGTGAAAATCTTAAGTGTTAATTAACAAACCCCGTTTTTAAATATTGTTAATATCCCATGCGGCGGTGTGACCGTATCCATTATACCAGATTCCAAGCTTATATTTTTGATTATTATTGCGAAATTACGTTCATACAGGGAAAAGCTAACGATTATTTTATAGGCAAAACAATAGGCGGCTAATCCTGTGTGATTAGCCGCCTTAAAAGTTATAATTCGCTAATTAGTATGCAATACCCTGTGCCAGCATAGCGTCGGCAACCTTTAAGAAGCCGGCGATGTTTGCGCCCATAACAAGGTCGCCCTCAGATCCAAACTTCTTGGAAGCATCATACGAGCTATGGAAAATATTAACCATAATATCGTTGAGCTTCTTATCAACCTCTTCAAATGTCCAGCTGTATCTGATGGAGTTCTGAGACATTTCAAGGCCGGAGGTAGCAACGCCGCCCGCATTGGCAGCCTTGGCGGGGCCAAACATAACGCCGTTCTTTTGGAATACCTCAACAGCCTCGGGGGTAGAAGGCATGTTTGCGCCTTCGGCAACAGCAATTACGCCGTTCTTAACCAGCATCTGAGCTTCGTCGCCGTTGAGCTCGTTCTGGGTAGCGCAAGGAAGAGCAATGTCACATTTAATGCTCCAGATGCCGCGGCAGCCCTCGTGGTATTCAGAACCGGGAACTCTCTTAGCATACTCACTGATTCTTGCACGCTCAACCTCTTTAATTTGCTTTACAACGTCAAGGTTGATGCCGTTCTTATCATAGATGTAACCGTTGGAATCTGATAATGCAACAACCTTGCCGCCAAGCTCGGTAGCTTTCTGGGTGGCGTAGATAGCAACATTGCCCGAACCGGAGATTACAACGGTCTTGCCCTTGAAGCTCTCGTTCTTCATACACTTGAGCATCTCGGAGGTAAAGTAGCACAGGCCATAGCCGGTAGCCTCAGTACGGGCAAGAGAACCGCCGTAAGTAAGGCCCTTACCGGTTAATACGCCGGTAAACTCATTGCGCAGACGCTTATACTGGCCGAACATAAAGCCGATCTCGCGGCCGCCCACGCCGATATCACCGGCAGGAACGTCGGTATCAGCGCCGATGTGCTTGCAAAGCTCGGTCATAAAGCTCTGGCAGAAGCGCATGATTTCACCGTCGGACTTGCCCTTGGGGTCGAAGTCAGAGCCGCCCTTACCGCCGCCCATGGGCAGGCCTGTTAAGCTGTTCTTAAAGATCTGCTCAAAGCCAAGGAATTTGATAACCGATGCGCATACAGACGGATGCAGACGCAGGCCACCCTTATAAGGGCCGATTGCAGAGTTGAACTGCGCTCTGAAGCCTCGGTTAACCTGAACATTGCCGTTGTCGTCTACCCACGATACTCTGAACTGGATAAATCTTTCCGGCTCAACGATTCTGTCAATAACACCAGCCTTCACAAGGTCGGGACGAGCTGCAACTACGGGTTCCAATGATGTAAGAACCTCTTTTACAGCCTGAAGAAACTCTGCTTCACCGGGATTCCGCTTCTCTACGCTGGCATAAACCTTAGCCAGGTATTCGCTCTTAAAAGCCATTAATAAACCCCCATTATATTTTTTATCGTATCCCTGTTTATAAATACGATTCATAGTTTTTTATAACATTATTTGAGCAAGATTGCAATAGATGAAACTTTAAAATTATAATAAATTCATGCAAAATAATAAATTGGTCTTGCATCCATATGTTAACTACTGTATTTATGCAGTTTAGTGCAATAATATTGGTGATGATTTCTGGGCGTATTGCAAGTTAAATTAAATCAGCCATCATTTCAAGAAGGGTTGATATTCAATTATTGCATGAAGTTGAAAGCTTCTCAAAAATCTTCTGTCTGGTAAAACGAAAGGTTTTTGTGAAGATTTTTTACTAAGGCTATAATGAGTAATTAGTATTTGCTGCAGAAAAACCAATATTCATCAAAAAAACAGCTATCAAAAACGATAGCTGTTTAAAAGCTTGTGATTAATACCTGGACTTCGAGCCAAACTTCGGGCCTCTTCGGCGGTTTACTACAAACGATCCGATAATCATTATGAGTAAAAGCAGCACAAACGCGCCGATGCCCACATAGAACCAAACCGATTTGGTAGCTGCTTTCAGCACCTCCAGGATATACAGTACATCGCTGCGGCTGGCGTCATTGTCGGCTAACAGATTTACGCTGCCTACTTTGTCGCCCATTACCATCAGTTCCACCGTACCGATAACGTCTCCCTTCTTAACGGGGGCGTTCACATACTTGGGGATATTCAGTCGCTGAATGATATCACCATCACTGGTGCTCTTGGGCACCAGCGCGGTAAAGGCACTTTCAGCACGCAGGTATAGAAAATCTCTATCCCAGTTTAACTTAAGCGGCACCTCTGTTACCGGCTTTTCGGCATTGATGAGCTCTTTTACCTCAAAGTTACTGAAAGCCCATTCATACAGCTTTTTGCTCTCTACAAACGCCATATTCGGCGGTTCATAATCGTTTAGAGGTGCGTTCATTACCACCAGCAAATAGGTGTAGCCATCCTTGGTGGCGGTGGAAACACAGCAGCGTCCGGCTTCATCGGTGGTTCCGGTTTTTATGCCTCGTGCATATTTATAATAAACATCCGGGCCGGAGCTTTGTACCATCATCTTGTTGGTGGTAAAGATATACTCTGTATCACGCTTGTTGGAGGGCTTAAGCTCATAGCTGGTTTTAGTACACATATCCATAAATCCGGGCATCTGCATGGCATACTTTGCAATCAGGTACATATCCTGCGCAGTCGTATAATGGTCGTTATCATGAAGACCGTGCGGGTTTACAAAGTTGGTGCTCACGGCACCGATTTCCTGTGCCTTCTTATTCATCATATCAATAAATGCCGCGCGTGAACCGCCGATATAGTCTGCCACCATGCTTGCGGCTTCATTTGCGGAAGGTAGTAGCATACAATAGATTAAATCCCGCATGGAACGTTCTTCACCGGCACGCATTCCTGCATTTGACGCGTTCATGCCATCAAATTCAGATAAGATGCTCGAGGTGCATTTTACCATGGTATTATCCAAATCCGGTGTTTTCTCCATAGCCAATATGGTGGTAACCAGCTTGGTAAGTGAGGCCGGGTATTCCTTTTTATTGGCGTTCTTTTGGTACACCACCGTTCCGGTATCAAGGTTTACCATGTATACCGCGTCGGCGCTGACCTCAAACGGGGGAGTATACTCCGCGTGAACGGTTGTAAGCGGGGCAATTATCATGATTATTAAACTGAAAATAACCGCGATGCTTATTTTTCTCATATAGACAATCACTCCACAAGTGTGTATTATATATATGTTGCCAAGATACCTGTCAGTTTCCGTCTAAATATCTGTTATCCAGTGCTATTTATAGGAATAGGCAGGGAATCGGTGAGTATAGCGATGAAAAACATCCGCATCTCATTATAGCAGAGTTTTGCACAAATAGGAAGTTTGTTTTTAAGTAAACTGGTATAAAAGATATATTTTTAGCCATACCGTGAAAGGGCCATTATTCAGGCCTCTGACGAGGCGGTAATTCTAGCATGGATTTTTAAGAGGGTGGTACTACTTGATTTATGTAACCGGAGATATGCACGGCGATATTGCCCGATTTAAGCAAAAGGCGATAAAGCGGCTGAAAAAAACAGATGTACTGATTATCTGCGGGGATTTCGGCTTTGTCTGGAACGGCAATGATCAGGAGAAAAAGCAGCTTGATTGGATAGGCTGCCGCCGTTTTACAACGCTTTTTATCGACGGTGTGCACGAGAACTTCGACCTTCTTGACCAGTACCCAGAACAGGAGCTGTACGGGGGAAGGGTGCGCTGCTTAGGAAAAAGGCTGTTTTACCTGCAGCGAGGGCAGGTTTATGAAATAGAGGGCAAGCGAATATTCGTAATGGGCGGCGGCGAGAGTATAGACAAAGAATCTCGCGCAAAGCTGTCCACCTACTGGGCGCAGGAGATGCCAACCACGGCGGAGATTGAAGAAGCGGCCTACCGGCTGGAGGATAACGATTTTACCGTTGATTACATCTTTACATACGAGGCTGCCACCACCATCCTTAGCTCCATCCACAAGGATTTTGAGAGCATCAGCCCGTTAAATGCGTTTCTGGAGCGTGTGCTTCGTCAGTGCAGCTATAAAAAATGGTTTTTTGGTTGCTACCATATCGACAGAAAACTCAGCACGGTACAGCATGCGGTATTTAAAGAGGTAGTTCCCGTTGAGGAAATGGTTACCCACAAAAAGTGAATAATACTAGTCTTCGTTAGAAATGCTACGGCAAATCCAGCTTCAGAATATCCCGCATATCATATTTTTGCTCAATTTTTACATCTCTCAGAATATAGTATAACAAACAAAACCGGAAGACGATGATTGTACGTCTTCCGGTTTCATATTCAATCATTAATATGCTATTATTTCGATGCTTCTTTTACTTCAATGCTGTTAATTAGGATATCCTCCAGCGGCTTGTCGTTGGAATCGGTTTTCACCTTTACCATTGCATCAATTACATCCATACCCTCGATTACCTGACCAAATACAGTGTGCTTTTTATCCAGCCACGGAGTACCGCCGTTTTCCTTATACTTGTCAATTACCTGCGCAGGCCAGCCAGCTGCCTTCATCTGGGACAGAAAATCCTCGGTGATTGTAGAAGCAGGAGCCTGAACAATAAAGAACTGGCTGCCGTTGGTATTTTCACCGCTGTTGGCCATTGAAAGTGCTCCGCGGAAGTTCCACAGGTTATCAGAGAATTCGTCCTCAAACGGTGTACCCCATTTGCTCTGGCCACCCATTCCGTCAAGGCCGTCGGTATCGCCGCCCTGAACCATAAAGTCGTTAATTACGCGATGAAACCGAATCCCGTTATATTTGCCGTCCTTGGCAAGGGTAATAAAGTTTTCAACAGCTTTGGGCGCTTCTTTGGGAAAGAGTACAACCTTGATATCGCCCATCGTGGTTTTAATGGTGGCCGTAGGGGCGTCGGCCGTAACCTCTTTGTATTGCTTTAGCACAATATTTCCTCCGCATCCTGATAATAAGAGTAAAGACATTGCAGCCAAAATCAGCACTGCCTTTAGGATATGCAGGCGTTTCATTATTAACCAATTCCTTTCTGTTAATTCGGCTATTCGTTATTATAACCTAATACGGGCATGCTGGCAAGCATAAAAAAGGATGCTGTGAGTATGAAAATAGGGTAGTTCTTCAATACAAAAATATACCCCGACCTACAAAGCCGGGGTATATCAGTATGTTGATATAAGGATAGAAACCTCAAAACATTGGAATCACCCAAACAATACAAATGAATATAACTTTATATGATTGCCTAATACCTTAATTTGGCCGCGCGGCCTGATTGCTTCTGGGAGTGTGCAATAAGATTAAGCACTCTTGGAAACTAGAAGAGAGAACAAAAGGGAAAACCGATGCCGGCACCAGATGTACGCTGGATATTGGCGCTGCTTGCATAACGATTACAAAGGTGATTGCCGGCTATTTGCAGGTATTATTGTATCTGCGGGGCAATACGCCAAGTGATGAAATGCATACGAGTGGTTTACTTACTTGTTCTCGCAGTCAATTACAGGGTAAAACACGAAGAATTGACACATCAAGCCACGAGGGGTGCTGTTTTAGCAATTTGCGGCAGGCTAAACTGCTTTTCTGGCAGCGAGCCTGCAATATAAGTGGTACATCGGACCCGCCTCCTAACTGTTATTTGAAAGAGGTTTACTATCTTTCCGTGATTTAAATATAGCATATAAATTGGTTAAAGTCAATATAATTTATCAACATTTTGTAGAAAAAATATATAGTTTGCAATAGCAATAATTGTTATTGACAATGCTCTGGATTTAGCATACAATCTAATCAAGCGAGAAAAACGCTTATGGCAGTTTGCTACTTGGCTTTTCTTCAATGTTATTAGGCTTATATCAGGCCGATGGAGGTTAACATGTCAGACGAAATGGAATTTGGCCCCAATATCCTTTCACTTACCGATGAAGACGGTAACGAGCACGAGTTTGAGATTCTCGACGAGCTTGATGTAGACGATAAGCATTACGTTGCATTACTGCCCGCAAACGAAGAAGATTTTGAAGATGAAGAAGACGACGGTCAGTTGATCGTTCTTAGAAGCGAGGAAGAAGACGGTGAAGAGTTCCTTGCTTATATAGAGGATGAAGAAGAGTTTAATAAAATTGCAGCTATGTTTGTTGAACGTCTTTCTGATGAGTACGACTTCGAAGAATAGGCTTTAAAACTAGGTTATAAAAAGCGGTTTCATATCCTGCCCCGTGCGACAGTGCGGCGTATATAAATCCAACAAGCATTAAACGGGAACGCGGCTCTGAAGGCAGCCTGCAGACCTCCCGCCCTACCTTGAGTAACGGCGGAAGAAGGGAGCGAAAACCCTCCAGGAGCGTACCCACCTGTCTGGTGACGGGTTTAATGTAGTCGTACAACGGCTGGGCGGGGGATTTTTAAAAGCGGAAACCCGCGGAATAATAACAATGAGCCATGGAACACTAGTTCCATGGCTCATTTCTGTATATAGAGAAAAGCATGAAAATTCATTTTCATGCTGCTGCGTTTTTGTGCCATTGCGGCGCAAACGCCGGAAAGGCACGATATCTGTATGAAAAAACTCACCGGAGCACTACTCGGCCTTGCGATAGGTCTGCTTAACGGCTTGTTTGGCGCAGGCGGAGGAATGATAGCCGTGCCGATGCTCAAAAGGGCAGGGCTGGAACCTAAAAACGCTCATGCTACCTCTATTGCTATCACCATGCCGCTTTCGGTGCTTAGCGGATATCTCTATCTGCAGGTTGGCGGGCTTACCTTCAGTGATGCGCTGCCGTTTATTCCCGCGGGCATCATCGGTGCACTGGCAGGAGGTTTTCTACTGAAGAAGGTTTCTGATACGCTGCTGCGCCGCCTGTTCGGGGCATTGGTAATCATAGCGGCTGTCAGGCTGCTGCTGCGATGACCAATTTAATTATACAATCCGTGGCAGGCTTTATCTCGGCACTTCTTGGCGCCTTGGGGATGGGCGGGGGTGGGGTGCTGCTCATCTATCTTACCGCCTTAGCACAGGTTTCTCAAACCAAGGCACAGGGAATCAACCTTCTTTTCTTTATTCCCATTGCGATAACCGCATTAATCCTTCACTGCAAGAACAAGCTGGTTAACTACAAAATGGCAGTCATCGGGGTACTCACAGGTGCGGCCGGGGTGTTTGCGGGCTTTGCCGTTGCCCGGCAGTTAGGGGATCAAATACTTTCAAAGGTTTTCGCCGTATTCCTGCTGATACTTGGTGCAAAGGAACTGTTCGGGGGAATAGACCTCAGCTTTCTTAAAAGAAGAACAAGTAAAGATAAAAAGAATCGATAAAAAATCGTGCGGATTGCGCCGCACGATTTTTTGGTGTAGTTTTAATTACTTTTGGTAGGTTAAACCATAGCCGAGTTCAAACATCGGTTTTTTGTCCTTGCTGCCGATATCGCCCACACTCTGGTACCATGGCATAGCCAGCTTACCGGTAAACGGCGTTTCGCCCACCAGTACCGATGCAATGCCATCCCCTTCGGTTCCGGGCAGGTAGCACGCTACCGTTGCGTCCCAGTCAGCCATATAATCACTGATAATAACGTTACGCCCGGTAACGAGCAGAGATACGGTAGGCTTATTTAAACCCTTCACAAATCCGATAGCGTCCTTGTTGCCCGCAAGAGCCAGCTTTCCGGTGATTGAAAGATCCTCTGTATCGCCGTTAAATTCGGCGTAAGGGGTTTCGCCAAGCGCCAGAACCACCACATCGGCGTCCTTTGCCTTGTTTTTATCGGTTATTAACTCAAGATTATAAGCAGACGCATATTCTTTAAAGCCCTCCAGAATGGTAGTGCCCTCCGTCAATTTGCCGCCAACCTTGGCATCGGTTTCACCCTGCCAGGTGATTGTCCAGCCACCGCACTGCACCCCGATATCCTCCAGCGCTGGGCCGGTTAAGAATACCTTCTGCCCCTTTTTAAGCGGCAGTACATTCCCTTCGTTTTTCAGCAGCACCAAGGATTTTTCCACTAAAGTCTTGGCAAGGCTGCGGTATTGCTCGCTGCCAAGCTTATCCACCTCATGCGTAAGCTTTTCCTGATAGGGGTCGTCAAATATCCCGGATTCCATCTTAACGGTGAGAATACGACGGCAGGCATCGTTCACGCGCTCCTCGGTAATGGCTCCGCTTTTGACTGCCTCGGTAAGCGTTTTGATTACCTTGGCATAATCATATGGCTCCATTAACATATCCACACCAGCGTTTACGGCGAGTATATAGTTCTCTTCAATAGTACTGCCGCTGAGCCCCTTCGTAGCCTCCCAGTCGGAGACCACAAACCCCTTAAAGCCCATCTGACCTTTCAGCACCTCGGTAAGCAGATGCTTATTTTCATGCATCTTTACACCGTGAAAGGAACTGAAGGAGGCCATAACGGTTTTGGCACCGGCATCAATTGCTGCCTTATATGGCTTCATATGCAGCTTCATCAGTTCGTCTTCACTGATGGTGCAATCTCCGCGGTCAATCAGGTTATCACCCTCACCGGTGCCGTATTGAGCACCACCATCGGCCAGAAAATGCTTCGCACAGGCAATAACCCCGTGTTCCTGCAACCCCTTAACATAGGAAGCCGAAAGGGCAGACACAATATCCGGGTTGCTGGATAGGCTCTCGTAGGTTCGGCCCCAACGGGGATCCTGCGCTACGGCTACACAAGGGCCAAAGCTCCATAGGGTTTTGGTAAGCTTCATCTCTTCAGCTACCGCACATCCCATCTTGTACATCAAATCTACATCGTTTGCCGCACCAAGCCCGACATTCTGCGGGAAGACCACCGCACCGTACAGCGTATTATGCCCGTGTACGGAGTCAATACCGTAAAGAAACGGAATCTGTGTTTTGCGGCTTAATGCAGCTTTCTGTAATCCATCAATGGTTTTCTGCCAGTTTTCTATAGTATTGATGCCGCCCGGTACCGAGCCTCCGCCGCTTAACACCGAGCCTAAACCGTATTTCTGCATTTCAGAGGCATTGGCGGCATACTGTTCGCCTTGAACCATCTGCCCGATTTTATCCTCCAGTGTCATACGGGCCATTACCTCGTCTACGCGTTCCTCTATACTATCACCGGCCGGTAAGCTTGAAGCGGCTAAAGTTTCACAGGCCGCACTTTCTGTGGTGGTTTGAGATGACGGCAGAGCGTCGGGCGTATTTGGAGCCGAGCAGGCAAATAGGCTCAGGCAGAATACCACCGATAATAGTAAAGCAAAACTCTTCTTCATGTTCATGACATCCCTTCATGGGTAAATTGGTGCAAGCTGGGTCACATTGCTGTAATATTATATCACTCAAGCCATATTTACTCAACAACACTGACGGGAGGTATAAAATAAAAAAGACGGAGCATAAACACTCCGCCTAAGAAGCCATAACTTATGCAGCTAGGGTTCAATAATCTCGGCTTCCGGTGCGTTCTTGCGAACCGAATCAATGCCGTTCTCGCAGCTCTGCTTACCCTTATAGCCTTCACTAACCGCAATGATTTCACCGTTTCGAGCCTTCAGGCGAAAACGAAATTCGCCGCCTTTATCTTGATATAATTCAAACTTGGGGTTTACCGTCGTTGCATATCCTTCCATCGTCTGATCTTCATAATAGGCAATCGGCGCATTCTTGATAACACTTTCAATGCCGTTTTTGCAGTTTGCCAGGGAAGTATAGTTCTCGCTGGTGGCAATCACTTGCCCGTTAGCTGCAATAAGGTTAAATCTAAAATCGCCTGAGGGGGTGATTTTAATAGCAAATTTACCTTTGGCCATATAATGCTCCATTCTGCCGCTCAAAGCCGGCCGAAATTGAATGAAAGGCTATCGCCGAAAAAATAAATGCCATATTCACATGAATGGCATAAAGAAGCGAGGACACCAAAGATTGGTTGTAAAATGAATATAGCACCAAAGAACAGAATAGTCAATATTCGTATATGTAAAATATCGGTTTATGGCAGATTTTAAAAATTCTTTATGGAATATTTGCTAAAGGTATTGAAAATAATAAAAAGATAGAGTATACTCAAAATATACCTAAAAGGTATAAAAACAAATAAAGGAGGCGTCATAATGAAAGGCGAACCTAAGTTTTTCTTATGCAAAGAGTGTAATAATCTTGTGGGCATGATATTCGAGGGCGGCGGTGCACTGAGCTGCTGCGGGCAGAAGATGAAGGAGCTTGTTCCCAATACCACCGAGGCGGCAGGCGAAAAGCACCTTCCGGTTATCAGCATTGACGGCAATACGGTTACGGTGAAGGTTGGCGAGGTTGCTCACCCCATGCTTCCCGAACACCATATAGATTGGATATACATCAACACCAGTAAGGGCGGGCAGCGTAAGAGCCTGGAAATTGGTGCGGAACCCAAGGCAGTCTTTGAACTGGCTGAGGGTGAGAAGTTGGTTTCGGCTTACGCTTATTGCAATCTGCACAGCCTCTGGGTAACTAAAGTTTGATTTAATAAGATTAACGGCACAAACGGAATCAATCCTCCGTCTGTGCCGTTTATTTATAATTATCTATTGTTACTTTCTTTTTAACGCATAGCTTTATTACTAATTTATATAACAGGTATCCGATTGCCGTACCTGCCGTATTAAAGATGATGTCATCGATGTCGCTGATACCCGTTACAAAGATATATTGGAGCAGCTCAATCGAAAGGGAACACAGTGCACCCATCAGAAGGCAGAACCAAAACCCAGGGCGCTTTTTCAGCACTGCGGGCAGCAGCGCACCCAGCGGAACAAACCATAGAATATTGCCCAGCAGATTATAGATAAAGTACCACTTGGTATGCGCAAAATAGAGCTTGATGGTATGCACAAACGGTGTGAGGTTTACCCCGTCCAGCAAAGAGCTTTTTTCGCGCCATAAATCAAACCGGATACCGTAGCGAAAGGCTGTAATCTGATACAGACAGATTAGATAGAATACCAATACCCACAGAAGTATTTCGGTAAACTTTTTTATGGGAGCGGCACCCTTTTTTCGCCTGTTGAGGAGCACCCATAACCGTACAGCCGCCCACAGTGCAAACAACACTGCGGCAACCGCCATGGTATGCAGCAAAAGATGCATAATACCGTTAAAGCTCAATACAATTCGCTCCCTTGACGTCGATGTCAGTTCAGGCTGGAAAGGTCGTAGGGGGTGTTCTGGTATACATAGTAGTTCAGCCAGTTTGAATATAATAGATTACCATGACTGCGCCAAGTAAATAGCGGCTGCTTTTTGGGGTCGTTATCCGGGAAGTAATTAACGGGCATCTCAATGGGTAAGCCCTTATTCAGGTCGCGAAAATACTCTTCGGCAAGCGTCATACGATCATATTCTGAATGGCCGGTAACAAAGATCTGGCGACCGTTGTTGGATATAACAATATGTGCCCCCGATTGCTCAGACCAGGTAAGCAGAGTTAAATCTTCTACTTTTGCAATATCACGGCGCTTAATCTCGGTGTGGCGGGAATGCGGTACCATAAATACCTCGTCGAACCCACGCAGCAGAGGCTGATTTTCAACCAGTATGCGGTGGGGGAAAACGCCGAACATCTTTGCTTTCAGTGGGTATTTAGGCACACCGTAGTGATAATAGAGCCCAGCCTGCGCCCCCCAGCAGATATGAAAGGTAGAGTATACATGGCTTTTGGTCCACTCCAGTATCTCACAGAGCTCGTCCCAATAGGTTACATCTTCAAACTGCAGCTGTTCTACCGGAGCACCGGTGATTATCATCCCATCGTACCGCTGATCCTTAACCTCGTCAAAGGTCTTGTAGAAGTTTAGAAGATGCTCTTGGGGGGTGTTCTTTGAGGTATGGGTAGCTGTCTGCAGCAGCTCCACATCTACCTGCAGGGAGGTATTTCCCAGCACGCGCAAGAGCTGTGTCTCGGTTTCTATTTTCTTGGGCATCAGGTTCAGGATAAGAATCTTTAACGGGCGGATATCCTGCGTTTTCGCACGGTCTTCGTACATGACAAATATATTCTCAGCCTCCAGCACCTTGGCTGCAGGAAGTAGATTTGGTATACAGATTGGCATGTTACGCTCCGTTCCGCCGTGCTTACCGTAAATATACAGTCAGCTTTCAGCAATCGTTATTTGGGTGTCCTTCCATTAAAGACATTGACTGTGTCTATAAAAAATAATTATAACAGAGAACAGCAGACTGCGCAATGTTAATCATTCGCTTTTTCAAATAAACCCTGAATTTGTATTCAATAAGAGGACAAATGTATCTCAATAATAAATAATCCGGATTAAGTTTTAAATAAGCACATCACATCCAAAAAACCTATGCATTATTCGTTATACTGTCCAGAATATCAATTTTAAACGTAAAAATTATGTGATATAATTGCTGAAATTTGCAATTAGTGATATAATCTCCTCTAAGGGCATTTCTGTTAAATAATGCTAATCTCTCATTAATACCTTTCTAACACATCTTCGTGAAAGCCGTAAGCCAAGCTTTTCGCTGAATATCTCTGAGGTTTTATAATCGAGATAAAGTATAAGGAGAGTAACCATGAAACTTGATTACAAACGCACCTTGCTGGTAGGCCTCGCATTTATGACTATCAGCTCCTTCTGGCAGCTATACGACTTTGTTATCCCTTTGATTATGCTCAAGGCTTTTCATATCGGCGATACCGTCGCTGGTGTAGTGATGTCGCTTGATAATGTACTGGCACTGTTTATGCTCCCCTTATTCGGTTCACTATCTGATAAAACCCATACCGGTATTGGCCGAAGAATGCCCTACATACTTATTGGTACCGCTGCCGCAACCGTTTCCATGCTGCTCATCCCGTATGCCACCAATGAGCGTAAGATTACATTGTTTATTGTAGCGTTGGGGCTGGTTTTGATTTCAATGGCACTCTACCGTTCCCCGGCTGTTGCACTGATGCCCGATGTTACACCAAAGCCCCTGCGCTCCAAGGGCAACGCGGTCATCAACCTGATGGGCGCTGTCGGCGGTATTATGGTGCTTGGGTTGATTTCTGTGCTGGCTCCCCAAAAAGACAATATCAACTACTGGCCCTTATTCCTCTGCACCGCGGGCATAATGATAGTAGGCATTGTGGTATTGGCCTTAACCATAAATGAACCGAAGCTTGTTAAAAAGATGCGCTTGGATAGTGCTGCCATGGGCATTGATGTCGAAGAGGCACAGGAGGGCAACGAAACTACAACGGTTCAGCAAAAACTGCCCCCCGAGGTAAAAAGAAGCCTGATCTTTATCCTCATATCCATTTCTTTATGGTTTATGGGCTACAACGCAGTAACCACGGCCTTTTCAAAGTATGCTTTAAAGGCGCTGGATATCGCCGAATCCCGTTCCGCGCTAATCCTAATGATAGCACAAATCACCGCAATTATCTCGTTTATACCCGTAGGCATTATCTCCTCGAAGGTTGGAAGAAAAAAGAGCATCCTGTTCGGCGTTACCGTATTAACTGTTGTTTTTGCTACCGCAGCCTTCTACAAAGCCTATTCTCCGCTGATGTTTGTATCCTTTGCGCTTGCCGGTATCGCTTGGGCTTCGATTAATGTTAATTCGCTGCCCATGGTGCTCGAGATGTCGAAGGGTTCAAACGTGGGAAAATATACGGGATACTACTATACCTTTTCGATGTCCGCGCAGGTGATTACACCCATCCTTTCCGGCTATCTGCTTGAAAAAGTGGGCTACTTTACGCTTCTTCCATATGGCGCCATTTTTATCGGCCTTGCGTTCTTTACCATGCTAATGGTAAAACACGGGGATTCCAAGCCTATCATGCCCGCAGCTAAAATCGAAGCATTCGATACAGCTGACTAAATAACAGTCTTAAGATTTCAATAGAAAGAATGATTCAACCATGACGATATTCATTGTAGCGGTTATTTTAATAGCATTGTTTCTGGTATATCTGTTTTTATTGGCTCCGCATACCCTGCCGAAGGAAGCCGATAACACACTTTGGAAGGCACGTTATGCACACCGAGGCCTGCACAGTAAGGATAAATCCGTACCGGAAAATTCAATGGCGGCATTTAAGCTGGCGGTTGAATCAGGATATGGCATGGAGCTGGACATTAACCTTACGACTGATAACCAGATTGTCGTATTTCACGATGACAACCTCAAACGTGTTTGCGGGGTAGATAAGCTGATTGCCGACTGTACCTACGAGGAGCTGCAGCAGTATCGCCTTTGTGGTACAGACGAGAAGATCCCGCTGTTTTCAGAGGTGCTGAAGCTAATTGACGGGCGAACGCCGCTGATTGTTGAATTAAAAGCGACAAAGTGCAACAATGAACTGTGCCAAATGGCGGCTGATATGCTTAGAGATTACAAGGGTACATATTGTATAGAATCGTTTCATCCGCTGTTGGTGCGCTGGTTTTATAAAAACAGGCCGGAGATTGTGCGCGGGCAGCTCTCGGCAGGCCGCAAGGAGTTTGGCAGCCTTCCGTTTTATCAAAGATTGATATTATCCTCTTTATTGACCAACGTAATGACCCGCCCGCATTTTATGGCCTATCGTCATCAGGATGCACATCATAAGCTTGGATTAAGCCTATTTAAATTACTCGGCGGCAAGCTGGTGGCCTGGACGGTTCGCGATAATGACGATATCGACTATTGCAAGAAGCGGTTTGATATAATAATCTTTGAATTCTTCAGACCGTAAGCCCCGTAATCAGAGTAGAGTGGCTCGTCCGCTTTACTCTATTTTTTAATGCGAAGTAATATTTTCCACTTTAGAATTTTCGACAGATAATTACTCAAATCTGCCGAAATAAAAGTCTCTAAACCCTAGCTGCGCCAACGCTTGCCCGCTGTTTAGTAACAAGCATGTAAAAAGGTAATCGAAAAAAGCAAAAAAGGTGTTGACAAGGAGGAGGTGCTGTGATATTATAAATAAGCGCCTTACGGACGGGGACGAAACAGGGAACCGGAAAACGGCGCAGATAAGCCAAAAACGAGCGAAAAGCGAGCGGTAAAACGGAAGCGAAAAGCAAGTTAAAAGCTTACGATGCCAACCGAAAGTTGGCTATATGAACCTTGAAAATTGAACAACATGAAAACAAGTACAAACCCTGAAAATTCCAAACTGACGTAACAGTCAGATTGAATATTTCAAAACAAGCGGCAGAGCAGAAATGCTTTGCAAAACGCAAGTATTCGTAATTGAAAGAGCTTTCAAAAGCTTGATTGATGCGGTTAGA
>NZ_FNID01000027.1 GCF_900103835.1 Acetanaerobacterium elongatum
AATTTGTGGGGTACTTGAAGGGAAAGAGTTCTTTAATGATATTTGATAGGCATGCAAATTTGAAGTATAAGTATGGGAACAGGCATTTCTGGTGCAGAGGATATTATGTTGATACAGTAGGAAGAAATGCAAAAGTAATTGAAGAATATATCAAAAACCAATTACAAGAAGACATAGCTTCAGATCAAATATCATTCAAAGAATACATAGACCCGTTCACGGGTAGCAAGGAAACAAAGGCATGAAAAACGAACAGCCGCTTTAGCGGCTGCCCGTAATAGTAATGCGGTTGGCGGAACCATTCAGTGCGTCTTGAGACGCTGTGCCAGTAATATGCCCTTTTAGGGCTGGTGCATACCACCAGTTTAACTGGTGGTTTTGATTTGCATTTAATTTTCGGTATAGGGAACATAAGCGGGGTTTTTATAATCCTCGCAGATCTTGCCGTCAGAGATGCGCACAATGCGTTCTGCGGTTTCGGCAATGTGGTTGTCATGTGTAATCAGGATTACCGTGCGCCCCTCGCTGTGCAGCTGCCGCAGGATGCGCATTACATCCGTGCCCGATTTGGAATCGAGGTTTCCGGTGGGCTCATCAGCCAGAATAATAGGTGGGCGGGCCGCAATAGCACGTGCAATCGCCACGCGCTGCTGCTGGCCGCCGGACATCTGCGAGGGCTTATGATGGGCGCGGTTATTCAGCCCCACCCGGTCTAGGGAATCCTTCGAGATTTTGTGGCGTTCATCCTTGCTTAAGCCGCGGTAGATGAGCGGAAGCTCTACATTCTCCATCGCGTCAAGGCTAGGGATGAGGTTGAAGCCCTGAAAGATAAATCCGATCTGCTCGTTGCGGATATCTGAAAGCTCGTCGTCGGTAAGCTTTGAAACATCCTGGCCGGCCAGGTGATAGTCGCCCGAGGTGGGTACATCCAGGCAGCCAAGCATGTTCATCAGGGTAGACTTGCCTGAGCCCGACTGCCCGATAATGGCAACAAACTCGCCCGTACAGATATCAAGGCTTACACCGTCGAGCGCGCGCACCTCGTTTTCACCGGGGGAATAGATTTTATAAACATCTTTAATCTCAATAAGCTTTTCCATCGCAGAACAATCCTTTCCATGCTGTTAATACGCTTTATTTAAGACAACCACAAGTTGTGAAGAATAGCTCTCAGGGCATTTCTAAAACCCTTGCAATTTCTGCCGATTGCATTTTGTATTATAGTATATCCTGCCCGGCGGGTAGTCAAGCGGCAAGTTGTAAATTTTATAAGCTCGGGTTGTCGTGGTTTAAGATGAATACTTCCGAACCTGCAAAAAGCTATTGAATAATTAACGGGATAGTGCTACTATGTATTTTGAAATTTATCTAAATAGAGTTCCTGTTGCAAAGCGAGTTGCTTATTCGGAGCAAAGGTTAAACAAATTCCAGGCATACCTTACAGATATGCGTTGAAAGGAAAGGTTAAGAATATGCCGAACACCTTGGTAGTAGACAACCTATGTAAAAATTACGGAAAAAAACAGGCTGTAAAGAACGTGAGCTTTACGGTTGGTGAGGGCGAGATCTTTGCACTCATCGGCCCAAACGGCGCCGGAAAAACCTCCACCATCCGGGTGGTATCCACCCTGCTTACCCCAAGCTCGGGCGATGCACTGGTAGACGGGGTGAGTGTTGTAAAAAATCCCGCCGGAGTGCGCAAGCTGATTACCTACCTGCCCGATGAGGCGGGTGCCTACAAAAACATGACCGGTATCGGTTATTTAAACTTTATGGCATCACTGTTCGCAAAAAACAACGCCGAGAAGAATGAGATGGTTAAGCGGGCTAGCGATACCTGCGCTTTGGGTGACCGCCTGCAGGATAAGATATCTACCTACAGCCGCGGTATGATACGCAAGCTGCTGCTCTCTCGTGCGGTGATGTCGTCGCCAAAGCTTGCGATTCTGGACGAGCCCACCAGCGGATTGGATATTATCAACGCGCTGGAGATCAGGCGCATGATCAAGCAGTTGGCCGAGGGCGGCATGTCGTTTTTGGTTTCGTCGCACAATATGCTGGAGATTGAGTTTATCTCCAGCCGCGTAGGAATCATCAACAACGGTGTACTGCTTGAGTGCGGCATGCCGGAGGAGCTTAAGGCTAAGTATTCCGCTCAGAACCTTGAGGAAGTATTTGAAAGGGCGGTGAAGGGCGCATGAACCACTTTTTTGTTTTACTAAAAAAAGAGCTAAAGGATATGATTACTCCGCAGAATATACTGCCCATTATTATTATTGTAGTAATCTTTGCACTGCTCGGGCAGTTTATCGGCAGTGCCACCGAATCGGCTGCAAAGAACAGCCAGAAGGTTGCGGTGCAGGATAACGACCAGACCCCCGCCTCGCAGGAGATGCTCGCTAAGCTGAAGGCCGAGGGCTTTGAGCTCGTAACCATTCAGCCCGGCGCACAAAACACGGTGGAAGACGCCGCCAAAGAGGGCTTAAACAGCCTGCTTGCCATCGAAAAGGGCTTTGAGCAGGATATTAACAGCGGCAAGGCACCCAAGCTGTCGCTGCATTCCAGGCTCACCTCGTTTTCCGTGCTTGCGATGATGGGTGCATCCGCAACCCAAAATGCGGCGGAGGAGATCGGCAAAATCCTTACGGCGAAGCTGCTGGCAGAGAAGGGCATCACCGATACCAAGCAGATTGAAAACCCCATTACATTGGCCGAATATACCCATGTAAACGATAAAACCGCACAGGTAAGCTCGGGTGCCGTTCAGGCAATCGCCATGTCGCAAACCATCTTTGTGCCGATCATCATCTTTATGATTGTAATTCTGGCCTCCCAGATGACAGCCACCGCTATTGCCAACGAGAAGGGTGACAAAACGCTTGAGACCCTGCTTACCACACCGGTTTCACGGCTTTCGGTGCTGTTTGCCAAGATGACGGCAGCAGGCATTGGGTCGCTTGTGATGTCGCTGGTGTTTTTAATCGGGTTCTCATCCTATATGGGCAGCCTTACAGGCAGCACGGTATCTGGCATGCCGGCGAATACGCCGCAGGTTACGGGTGGGGATATTTCCGCAGCGTTTACCACCCTTGGGCTTTCGCTCAACCCGCTGCAGTTTGTAATTATCGGTATAGAGCTGTTCACCACAATCTTAATTGCGCTCGCGGTTTCCACCATGCTGGGTGCGATGGCGGAGGATATCAAGGGCGTGCAGACGGCGGTAACCCCCATCATGTTCTGTGTTATGATACCCTACCTCATCTCGCTGTTCACCGATATCTCAGCGTTGCCAATGCCCGCACGCGTTTTTCTGTACGTCATTCCGTTCACCCATACCTTTACGGCAACCGCCGAGATGGTCTTCAGGCAGTACGGGCTCATCACGTTTGGGGTAATCTACCAGCTGCTCTGCCTTGCGGTTTCGCTTTATCTTGCGGTTAGGCTGTTTTCTTCCGACAAGCTGTTTACCGTAAAGCTTAAAAAGCGTAAGAATGCCAAAGCAAATGCCGCCGAATAGCTTCTAAAAGTTTAACCCCATGCAATAAAACTGCATATTTTTAGCACAAAGGCTTTAGCGGGTATTCCGTTTGAAGCCTTTCTGTTTTACAATACGAAGCAGCCTGATTAAAATCTTCAACCGTTTTGCTTGATTGGAATACTGTAAAATTATCCAATATTAAGCAGCTATTTGACAACCCATAGTAAAAGAGAGTAGAATATCTGCAGCGGGTATTGTAAAACCTGCAAGAACCAGATTGCAAACGCTTATTTTCGGAGGACTGTTATGATTAAAAAGATTGCTGCAGCTGTATTAGGCTGTGTTGTGCTTGTTTCATTTGCTTCCTGTTCCATATTTGAAGGAAATGGCGGCAATGCCTCTAATCCGGGAGGCTCAGAGGTATCGTCCGCACCGATAGATGTGAACTACCCGTTGGATATGGACGGTATATATATTGAAAAGATGCCCCAGCGTGTGGTTTCGCTTTCGCCCGCGCTTACTGAAATGGTTAGCATACTGGGCTATGAGAATCGGCTGGTTGGCCGCACCGATTATTGCGATTACCCTTCCTCGGTATCTAATCTGCCCACGGTAGGAAGCCCGATCATGCTGGATACCGCGAAGATTAAGGAACTAAAGCCCGATCTTATCCTGATGCAGGTGCCTACAACTAACGAGGCGCTTACGCAGATGCAGCAAACAGGTGCCGCCATTGTCACCCTGCCGAAGGCGTTGGATATCAACTCCACCGCCGAGCTTTACTCTAAGATCTTTAAGATTATGGAGGGTGCTGAAGCGGGTGCCGCAAAGGGTGAGGAGTATAAGGCCCGGTTTTTAAACCGGGTGACTGCCCTTACGCAGGCAACTCAAAGTGCCGCAGCTGCGAATACCGAGGTGGAATATACCGCCGCTTATATCATCGATACGGTTTCAATCGCCGCAACGACAGATACCTATGAGGGTAAGCTGTTTTCAATACTGGGGCTTACGAATGTTGCGGGGGAGAGCGTAAACTGGAACTATCCGCTTGAGAACCTCGCAAAGGCCAAGCCCTATGTGCTGCTCTGCGGCAGCGGCATAGACATCGAAAGCCTTTCCTCCCTGAAGAAGTTCAAAGGCCTTTCCGCGGTGAAAAAGGGCAGAGCGTATAAGGTTGAAACCGCGGCAATCGAACGCCAGAGCCCGCGTATGCTTGACGAGCTGGAGCGACTTGCGAAAGAGATCTATCCCGATATTCAGCTAAGCGGTTCTTCCGCAGCCCCGGGCGCCTCGGATGCTGCTTCGGAGGCATCGTCGGGTAAGGCGTCCTCGGCTACTGCCGCTTAAGTTGTGGAGCAGCTTATTCCTGGAGGTGCAGTATGAAGAACAAACCGGATGAGATTAAGCTGCTGGAGGATGAACGGCGCGCGGCGGTGTTTCACCTGCAGGAGTACTTCGAAAGGGAGCTTGAATACGAGCTTGGCGGCCTACCCGCCGAGATGCTGCTGGATTTTATCCTGCTCAAGATTGGCCCGAGCATCTATAATCAGGGCATCATCGACGCGCAGCAGTATATCACCGACCGTGCGGAGGAGATGTACGGGTTATTAAAATAGCATCATAGTAAAAAGCCGGCAGAATCTTAATGATCCTGTCGGCTATTATTATGGATGAGATTTACTGTGGCTTCTCGCGGCTGCTTTTTCGGTATAAAGCATAGGAGTAAACCGAAGGTACCACAGCCAGCAGTATTAAAACAATGATGAATAGCGGCCAGAAGGAAATAAAGGCGCTTACAATCATCAGCAGCCCGCCCAGAATCCAAAGGTAGCCCGCCAGACGGTGCGTTTTGTTCCAGTTGGTTTCGTCATTGAGCGTCCACGGCAGCTTAATGCCCACGGTATAGTTCTGTCGGCTCTTCGGCAGGTAGTTGCCGCATATGATGATAATTACCCCTACAAAGGCGGGTATGATAACCTGAACGGGCACGGCAATCCCCATGGAGATAAAGGCGGTGACAGACATCACCACAACAGACATGGCAGGAACCAGCCACTTGGCAAACAGCTTGAAGGTTGCGGAGGCATTTGCCTTTTTGGGGTCAGTATTCATACTAATATGAACAATCAGGTTCATGAGGGCAAAAAATAGCGGCAGGCCAAAGGCTGCAACCGCCTTAGGAGCATAGTTATCTGCTGCGCCGCTTGCATTCCAGTGGATAGGAACCTGCTCCGGCAGCCGGTTATATAAAACAGCCATCAGCAGCATAGGCAAAAAGCAAACCAGTGTGCTGCTGATCAGTACAATATCAATCTTTTTTTTCATTGTGCATTCCTTCCTTAAACTCGGTAACCCAGAGCATGATTTCTTCAAAAACCGAGGCATTCAGCTCGTAGTAGATATAGTTTTTATATTTGGTTTCAAAAATCAGGTTAGCCTTTTTCAGCTGCGAGAGGTGATACGAGATGGTGGCACCGGTCATATCAAAATGCTGCCCTATTTCACCTGCAGAAAGCTTGCCGCTTTTGAGCAGCTGCAGGATATCCCTTCTCACCGGGTCGCTTAACGCCTTAAAGGTTTCGGTAAAGCCCATATGGTAACCTTCCTAAAAACTATTTAGATAATATTCTAAATACATTGTAGCACTTTACAATACAGGATGCAATATTTATTTAATAACAAAACAAGCAAGGTTTTTAGCCTTGCTTGAGCGTGTCGAGAAACTCGACACGCTCCATAAGGGGGACTTCGTTCGTCACCAAACCAAGTGGTTTGGTGACTCAGCCGTCCCCCTCATGAACACCCCCAAGCAAAAATGTCTGCTCACCGCAGACATTTTTAGCGGTATTGCTCCGGCGGCGCATGTCCGCCTGCGCAATGTTATTTCAATTTAACCTTTTTCAACAGCCTAAAGCAAGGTTTTTAGCCTTGCTTGTTTACTCTATACTATGCTAGATAATATCTTCAGCCGTCTCTATTGCATCCGTTATAGCCTTAGCGCAGACTGAAATATGCAGGCCTTTTTCCAGTACTTTAGCCATCTCTGCTGGATTACTGGTATCGTAACCAAGCAGGTCTTTACAAAGGATGCTGCCGTGCTGCTGCTTGAATTGTTTAATAAACTGAATCCCTTTTATGTAGGCCTGCTGATGTTTTTCATAGTCATCAGGGGTAACACTGCCATACTTCATACCGATTGCCATAAGCACACCCGTTACCGCCCCACAAACCTCACCGCACTTCATGCCCCCACCAAAGCAGGATGCTACCTTGAGTGCGGTGCCCTGATCAATTCCAACCTCCTCGGCAAAGGCTGAAAAGGTTGATTGGGCACAATTGAATTTTTGTTTAACACAGCCCAGTGCAATTTGTTTTTTGTCCAAGATGATGATCCTTTCTGATTATTAGTAGACACTGTCTACTATGCAGTATATCCTTTTTGGTTTACACTGTCAACCTATTATGCTATAATCCTGAAAGAATCAATGCACCGGGAGGAATGAATATTGAAGAGAGCGGAAAGCACGCCGCAAATGAGAAAAACACTTATTGATAACGGGCTCCAACTGTTAAACAAGGTGGGATATCACGACTTTTCAATGCGTCAGGTTGCTGCAATGAGCGGTGTTAGCCATGCAGCACCTTATAAGCATTTTAAAAACAAGGAAGATTTTCTGGTGGCCATTAAAACAACCGTTTTGCAGAGCTTTATGGCGTCATTAAAAGAAGCAGTGCTGCAGTGTGATGACAACCCGAGAACCCGTCTTGCGGAGATGGGGAAAAGCTATATCAAGTTTATGGTGGAAAACCCTGAGCATATGAAGTTTATGTCGCTTACCGCCCAGAAGAATAATATTAGGGTGGTTGATAATCACTTTGAGTATCAGAGTGATAGTCCGTTTGCGGCCTTCCTGAAAATAGCAAACGAATACCTTCAATCCGTAAGCGCAAACCCTGAAAGCTATGTAACCGATATACTCTCAATATTCAGCGTGGTTCATGGAATGTCGTTACTGATTGTTGAACAGAGTATCGTCTTTGAGGGGGATTATATGCCCTATGTATCTGAGATGATTTATAATAGGATGAGAGGCTAATAAAAGAAAGCCCCTCGTGAGAAAGCTCTCACGGGGGGCTATTGTATCGGTTACCAAATTATTGTTCGTTTAAGCCGCAGCACTTTTTGTACTTTTTACCGCTGCCGCAGGGGCAGGGGTCGTTGCGGCCAACCTTCTGCGCAGCCTTGCGCACGGGCTGCTTTTTTACAGAGTCGTCGCTGCCGTAGGAGGCCTTGGATACATCGGCTACCTGCTCGCGCTTGGGCTCCTCCTGCTTCTTGGGCCTTACCATGAACATGGTGCGCACGGTGTTCTCGCGGATGGAGTTAATCATCTGGTCGAACATCTCAAAGCCCTCGATACGGTATTCCACGGCGGGGTCGTGCTGACCGTACGCGCGCAAGTTAATACCCTTTTTAAGCTCTTCCATGGCGTCGATGTGGTCCATCCACAGGGTGTCTACATGCTTGAGCAGTACAATACGCTCAATTTCGCGCATCAGCTCGCTGCCGAACTCATTCTCGCGTAATCTGTAGATTTCATGCGCCTTCTCCTTCATAGCGGCCTTGATATCATCCTTCTGCGCCTCGGCAAGCTCATCGGTGGTAAACCGCAGGCTCTCCTTGGTGGTAAGCCAGCCCATGAAGTAATCACGCAGGCCCTCAAGGTTCCAGTCGTCGTGCACCTCACCGTCGGCCAGGTAGAGGTCGACAATCGCATCAATGTTATCGTCAATCATCTTGGAAACATATTCGCCAAGGTCTTCGCCGTTTAATACCTTATCGCGCTGCGCGTAGATAATCTCGCGCTGGCGGTTCATAACGTCGTCAAACTGCAGCACGTTTTTACGGATGGAGAAGTTGCGTCCTTCCACCTTGCGCTGTGCCGACTCTATGGAGTTGGAGAGGATGCGCGTTTCAATCGGCATATCCTCTTCCACGCCGAGGGTGTTCATCAGCGACTGTATACGCTCGCCGCCGAACAGGCGCATGAGGTCATCCTCCAGCGAGATGAAGAACTGGCTTTGGCCGGGGTCGCCCTGACGTCCCGAACGGCCGCGCAGCTGGTTATCGATACGGCGGGATTCATGGCGCTCGGTGCCAAGGATGAACAGGCCGCCGGCCTGCTTTACCTGCTCTGCCTCATCCTTGATGGCTTCCTTATACTTATCGGTGAGCTCGCGGAACACCTTGCGGGCTGCTAAGATTTCTTCGTCATCCGTTTCGGAGAAGCCTACGGCCTCGATAATCAGTTCTTCATAATAGCCTTTCTTGCGCATCTCGGCCTTGGCTAAAAACTCGGGGTTACCGCCCAGCATAATATCGGTACCACGGCCCGCCATGTTGGTGGCGATGGTAACCGCCCCAAGCTTACCGGCCTGTGCTACGATCTCGGCTTCCTTCTCGTGATACTTGGCGTTTAACACCTCGTGTTTAATGCCGCGGCGCTTGAGCATGCTGCTTAACAGCTCCGATTTTTCAATCGAGATGGTACCTACCAGAATCGGCTGGCCCTTTTCATGGCACTCGCAGATTTTATCAATAATCGCGTTGTATTTGGCGTTTTCGGTTTTATACACCACGTCGGGATGATCGATACGAATCATCGGGCGGTTGGTGGGAATCTCAATGGAATCCAGCCGGTAGATCTCGCGGAACTCTTCCTCTTCGGTAAGAGCGGTACCGGTCATACCAGCCAGCTTCTTGTACATTCTGAAGTAGTTCTGGAAGGTGATGGTGGCGTAGGTTTTCGATTCGCGAGCCACCGTTACGTGTTCCTTGGCTTCAATAGCCTGATGCAGCCCCTCGTTAAAGCGGCGGCCCAGCATCAAACGCCCGGTAAACTCGTCAACGATGATAACCTCGTCGTCCTTTACCACATAGTCGATATCGCGTGTCATAATGCCGTGCGCCTTTACAGCCTGGTTTATGTGGTGCAGCAGCGTGCTGTTGTCGGGGTCCATCAGGTTATCAACCTTAAAGTGCGCCTCGGCCTTCTTCGTGCCGCGGGGGGTGAGGGTGGCGGTGCGGGCCTTTTCATCCACGATATAGTCGGCGTCAATGTCGTCGTGCTCTTCCTTATCATCAAGCTCGGCAACCTTTATCATGCTTAAGGTGCTTACAAAGCGGTTTACGGTATCATATAAATCAGTGGACTTATCGCCCGGGCCGGAGATGATAAGCGGGGTTCTCGCCTCATCGATTAAGATGGAGTCCACCTCATCCACGATGGCGTAGCTGTGCCCGCGCTGAACCTTACGCTCTTTATAGATTACCATGTTATCGCGAAGGTAATCAAATCCGAACTCATTATTGGTTCCGTAGGTAATATCGGCATTGTAGGCTGCGCGGCGTTCATCATCATTTATCCCGTGCACGATCAGTCCAACAGTAAGGCCTAAGTAGTTATACACCTTACCAATCAGCTCGGCGGCGTATTTGGCAAGGTAATCATTCACCGTTACAATGTGTACACCGTTACCCTCCAGCGCATTCAGGTAAGCGGGCAGCGAGGCCACCAGCGTTTTACCTTCACCGGTTTTCATCTCGGCGATACGGCCCTGATGCAGGATAATACCGCCCAGCACCTGCACGGGGAAGGCACGAAGCCCGAGCACACGATCGCCCGCCTCACGGCATACGGCAAAGGCATCGGGCAGGATATCGTTTAAGGTTTCGCCGTTTGCAAGGCGTTCCTTGAGTATTGCGGTCTGCTTCTTTAAATCGGCTTCGCTCATCTCGCGGTATTTCTGTTCAAGAGCAAGAACAGCCAGCTTTTGCTGCTCTACCCGTTTTAACTCACGATCACTGTAGCTGCCAAAAATTGTTTTGAATATCCCCATCAGTATAACCATTCCTTTCATAGCGCCGCCCTAAGGCACCGCTTGGAATTCGTGCAGTTTCGGTCTTAAGACGAAAAACACAAACCATTAGCCGGCGAATGCCGGAACGCATCAATCATGCTTAATTGTACTATCGGCACAATTCTTTGTCAAACAAATAATGGTGGCAAATGTAAACGCCGTTTTAAGGTTTTGTAACATTTGCGGTAATGGATAAAAAAGCACAGAGATTGTGAAAGAAATAACCATGCTTCCCCTTGTAAAAACGCTTTTCAGACAGTATAATATCATTTAGGGCTATTTTGCCGAAATAAGTGCTTATTTCAGATTGTACTTGTTTTCGTTTAAAGAAATGTAAGGCAGAGCTTGTTTTCATTTCTAACGAAAATGAGTATTGCTGACCGAAAGGAGTTCCGACTATATGAACTATTCCCATGAAGTTGAGAGAATGTGCGTTGTTCAAAAAGGTCCAAAGCATGGACCGGCCCCCATCCCCGAGGAGGGAAGATGGGTTAAGGCTTACGAGATTAAAGACATCTCCGGCCTTTCGCACGGCGTGGGCTGGTGTGCTCCGCAGCAGGGCGCCTGCAAGCTGACGCTCAATGTTAAAAACGGCATCATCGAAGAAGCAATGGTAGAGACTTTAGGCTGCTCGGGTATGACCCATTCTGCGGCTATGGCCGGCGAGATTCTTACCGGTAAAACCATACTGGAAGCACTCAATACCGACCTTGTTTGCGACGCGATTAACGTAGCGATGCGCGAAATCTTCAAACAGCTGGTTTACGGCAGAACTCAGACCGCGTTTTCCGAGGGCGGCCTGCCCATCGGTGCAGCACTTGAAGACCTTGGAAAGGGTTTGCGTTCGCAGATCGGCACCATCTTTGCCACTAACGCAAAGGGCGTGCGCTACCTAGAGATGGCCGAGGGCTATATCCTTTCCCTTGCGCTGGATGATGAGGGTGAGGTTATCGGCTATAAATTTGTAAGAGTGGGTAAGATGCTTGAAGATATCCGTCATGGCATGAACCCCGACGAGGCCTTCAAAAAGAATGTAAGCACCTACGGGCGTTATGAAAACGCACCGAAATATATAGATCCCCGCGAGGAATAACCATTATAAGAATATAACGTTCAGGAGGTCAGCATAAATGGCAAAGTTTGAAGGTCAAGAAAGAAGAATGGCAAAAATCAACAAGTGCCTTGCCGAATACGGCTTTAAAACACTTGACGAAGCCAGAGATTTTTGCCTTGCAAAGGGTATAGATGTAGAAAAGATTGTTAAGGGCGTGCAGAACATCTGCTTTGAAAACGCCGTATGGGCTTATACACTCGGCGTGGCACTTGCACTCAAGAAAGGCACCAAGAAGGCAGCCGACGCAGCCGAGGATATCGGCATCGGCCTAGAGGCATTTTGCGTTCCCGGTTCGGTTGCCGAGCAGAGGAATGTGGGCCTTGGCCACGGCCGCTTAGGCGCCATGCTGCTGCGTGACGAAACCAAGTGCTTCTGCTTCCTCGCGGGCCATGAGTCGTTCGCTGCCGCCGAGGGTGCTATCGGTATTGCCAGAAGCGCCAACAAGGCCAGAAAAGAGCCGCTCCGCATTATCTTAAACGGCCTTGGCAAGGATGCGGCGTTCATTATCTCTAGAATCAACGGCTTCACCTATGTTCAGACCGATTATGATTTTGAAACCGGTGAGCTCAAGATTATCAAGAAAAAGGCTTACTCCGACGGCGATAAGGCCAAGGTGCTTTGCTACGGCGCCAACGACGTGCTTGAGGGTGTTGCCATCATGAAGCACGAGAAGGTAGACGTATCCATCACCGGTAACTCCACCAACCCCACCCGTTTCCAGCATCTTGTTGCGGGTACCTATAAGAAGTGGGCTTACGAGAACAACTTCAAATACTTCAGCGTAGCTTCGGGCGGCGGCACCGGGCGCACCCTGCATCCCGATAACATGGGCGCAGGCCCCGCTTCCTATGGCTTGACCGACTCGATGGGACGTATGCACGGCGACGCTCAGTTTGCCGGTTCTTCCTCTGTTCCCGCGCATGTAGAGATGATGGGCCTGATCGGTATGGGCAACAACCCTATGGTAGGCGCCACCGTTGCTTGTGCAGTTGCGGTTGAAGAGGCTCTGAAAGGCTAAAAAAGCGTTTTAAATGTAGGAATCCTCCGCTTTTGCGTAAAAGCGGAGGATTCTTTTTTCTTAAGGACATATTAAACGAGCGTTATAATTCATAATGGTTTTCTGGCAGAACAATCACAGGACAATGCCCGTATTTTACAAGATGAACCGCAACTGAACCTAAAAACACCGATAATGCGGAATGTGTTCGTTTTGTGATTATAATGATATCTATATTATGCTGCTTTGCGTATCGCAGTATGGTATTTCCCGCAATACCGAAATCCACAACTTTGTTTACGTTGTATTCCAAAAGCAAACTGGCAGCCTTGTCAAGCACAGGCATGGTGTCTTTGATCATCTGATTCAGAATAACGGTACTATTGCTGTCAACATCCTCGCGTACGGTTAACAGCGTGACATCCGCATGAGAAGGAGGAAAAATCTGTTTGATTGCCGTCACTGCCTGTATACTGCATTCGCTGCCGTCGA
The DNA here is from genome assembly GCF_900103835.1 of Acetanaerobacterium elongatum. Lineage (GTDB taxonomy): Bacteria > Bacillota > Clostridia > Oscillospirales > Ruminococcaceae > Acetanaerobacterium > Acetanaerobacterium elongatum. The sequence goes on from NZ_FNID01000027.1 coordinate 13,003, forward strand.
TTGGAATCAACAGGTGTTTCATATGAAGACCCCCTTATTTATTTAATAAGCATTTGTGCCCCTACAACAGCAGAGATACATAGGATTATGCTGAGAAACATATATAGAATAGCGATAAAATAACTCCCGTTTTGCAGCAGCCCCACCGCTTCCAGCGAAAAGGTAGAGAAGGTAGTAAAACCACCGCAAAACCCCACCTTTAACAATAGCAATATATACGGATTTATATTCGGGTTCTTGCTGGCCAATGCCATTATTAAACCAATACAAAACGCTCCTACAACATTAATGCCTAATGTAATCAAAGGAAATCCGTTTTGCGGCTTGACTGGAAGCAAGCCAAGCAGATAGCGGCAGATTGAGCCAACTGCGCCGCCAAACCCCACAATCAAACAACTCCATAGTAGCTCCATAATCTTTTACCTCAATCAGTTTAATTAATCCAAATACGTTAACTAGTGCATAAGCAAGTGGCTTAATGCTTACTTAAATAAAAATGTCATCCACAAAAAAAGTATAAAAAAAGCCAATGCTCTCTGCAGCAAACTCGCAGAAGTCATTAGCCCGAATCAGCGGTTCCGGTTGCCCGTGGGAGAACTTCATTCCCTTTTGATACATTATATAATTTTATAGTAAGTTTTTCAACCAACAAAATATTTATACGCGTAATCTTATTAATTACTGACATTGGCATCATAAATTAACCTAAAAAGCTTGATAATTTTTACAAAAAATGATACGCTTATTGTAAGTGTAGCTATAAAATGGACAGGTGAGATGAAGCAGATGATAAAATCAGAACCGATGCGGGATCGGAAGAAGAAAAAAGCACACACTTCTCTTAAAACAATCTATATGTTGACGATGTGCCTGTGCTCTTTGGTTCATGGCGTTTACCTTGCCATCTTCTGCCTCATGGGCATCTGGACACTGGTAGCGGCAAATGCCGTTAGTGTAATCATCTATCTTCTGCTGGCCGCTGCCATGCAAAACGAGCATTTTGCGCTGGCGCTTAGTGTAACGCACCTCGAGATTATGGCTCAGGCGATGCTTACAATCATATTTGTTGGCTGGGGCGTGGGTTTTGAGTATGTGGTTTTAAGCCTGCTGGCGATGGAGCCGCACTTTATATACCGGCACCGCAGAACTCCCTACCTGCTTTGCGTGGCGGGGCTTTTGCTGATAATGACCCTGAAGGTTCATTCGCTTATGATTCAACCGATTGTTCATACCGCCGATCGCGGAGTGCTTATCTATATTCTGTTTTTTATCAACATGGTCATCTTCTTTTTCGGTGTTATTTTTTCTGCTGTGCTGCTTGACCGCAGAAACAGGATCTCACGCCATGTATTGGAGGAAAACAACCGATATCTTCAAAAGCTTGCGGAAACCGACCCGCTTACCGGCCTTTTAAATCGCCGCAGTATGACAAAGCGGCTGGAAGGTGCCATTAAGCATCAGCACGAAACCGGTGAGGAGTTCTGTCTGGTGATGTGTGACATCGATGATTTTAAGCTCATCAACGATTCCTACGGTCATGCCTGCGGGGATTATGTGCTTAAGATGCTATGTGCCACCATTTGCGAATACCTTGACGAGCAGGATGTTGTCTGCCGCTGGGGCGGCGAGGAGATATTGCTGCTATTAAGTGATACCCGCCTTGAAACCGCGCTGCAGATTACCGAGGGGCTGCGCCGCGCAATTGAGACCACGCCGTTTATCTATGACGGAGCCATCGTCTCTATTACCGTTACGATGGGGGTAAGCGCCTGCGGTAACGAGCAAAATGTATTGGATTTGGTTGACGCCGCCGACCGTTCTATGTATAACGGCAAACGGCGCGGTAAGAACTGCGTAACCGTTTCTTGATTTGCCCTGAAGAAGGATGAGACTTTATGCCACAGGAGATAACCCACACGTTTGACCCGGTTTACGACCAAGCCTCGAAGATTTTAATACTAGGAACCATGCCGTCGCCGAAGTCTCGCAAGAACGGCTTTTACTACGGCAACCCGCAGAACCGTTTCTGGCCGGTGCTGGCAGAGGTGCTTAGCGACGAACTACCGGTGAACAACGAGGAAAAGCAGAAATTTCTTCATAAGCACCACATAGCGTTGTGGGATGTTGTGCATTCCTGCAGCATCGAGGGTGCCTCCGACGGCAGCATCCGCAACCCTGTACCGAATGATATCACGCGGGTTTTAAAGGCTGCCCCTATTGGGGCGGTTTTTACCACAGGCAAAAAGGCCGAAGAACTTTATAAGCGATACTGCCTGCCCCAAACCGGGGTACAGGCAATATACCTGCCCTCCACCAGCCCCGCCAATACCGGCCGGTTTCCTTTTGCCGAGCTGGTAAGTGCTTATCGATGTATATTGTTGTATCTGAATTGATTGTATAACAATTTAGCCAAATTACTATTAAAGGAGTGCAAGCTGATGGAACCCTTTAAACTGAAAACCGATTTTCTAATGGGCTGTGCCACTGCCGCAACACAGATTGAGGGCGGTGACCAAAACAACAGCTGGTACGATTGGAGCGTAAAGCGCCTGATAAAAGACGGCAGCTCTTGTGTGCGTGCCGACGATCACTACCGCCTTTACCGCGAGGATGCCGAGCTGATGCAGAGCATGGGCTTGGAAGTTTACCGCATGGGGCTGGAGTTTTCGCGCATTGAACCGCAGCGCGGCGTTTTCAATGAAGAAGCCATTGAGCACTATAAGGATGAGCTGCGCCTGCTGAAGGAAAAGGGCATCCGCGTGCTGGTTACGCTGCATCACTTTACAAACCCCATGTGGTTTGAAGAGATGGGTGCTTTTGAAAACATGGAAAGTGTTCAGATATTTACCGAGTATACCGAGTACGTGGTAAGGCAGTTTGGAGACCTGTGCTGTGAGTATGTTACCATTAACGAGCCGAACGTATACGCCGTAAACGGGTTTACCTTCGGGGAATGGCCGCCCGCGAAAAAGTCGGTTGCAGCCACCTTTAGGGTAATGAAGAACATGGCGAGGGCACATATTGCCGCCTATGAGCTCATCCACCGTATCCGCAGTCAGCAGGGCTATGCCGGCAAAACCATGGTGGGCTTTGCCAACCACTACCGTGTATTTGTGCCCTATCGCAGCAATAATATTATTGATAAGGCGGTAGCGGGCCTCTTTGACCGCGCGTTTCAGGGTGCGGTTACCGACGCGATGGCGTGGGGTAAATTTTCGTTCCCTCTGGGGCTTTTCAGCCGCAAAAAGGGCGATTACTGCGATTATTTCGGCGTAAACTACTATACCCGCAGCGCGATGCGCGGGTTTGAGAACACCTTTCTGCCGGGTAAGCCTGTTAACGACCTTGGCTGGGAGCTTTACCCCGAGGGGATAAGGCTGCTGAGCGAGCGGTTTTATAAGCGTTATAACAAGCCCATCTGGATTACCGAAAACGGCACCTGCGACCATAAAGATGCCTTCCGTGCACAGTATGTGTATGATCATCTCAAGGCCCTTTCACAGACCAACGCGCCCGTGGAGCGTTACTATCACTGGACGCTGATGGATAACTTCGAGTGGCTGGAGGGCGAGAGCGCCCGCTTTGGGCTGGTTGAGGTGGATTACGAAACCCAGAAACGCACCATCCGCAGAAGCGGCGCATTCTTTAGCGAGATTATCAAAAACAAGGGCGTAACCGAAGAGATGTGCAAAAGGTATCTGGACAGCACCGAGGCTGCAGCAATAAAAAAATAGGAAGGAGAGATGCCGGCATGGCAGATAAACTAACGATTTTATGGACAAACGCGGATAAAATCACCGCCGAAAAGATGGTTTTCATGTACGCCATCAACAGCAAGACGCACGGCTGGTGGGAAGAGGTTACGGTGCTCATCTGGGGCGCAACGGCGAAGCTTACCGCCGAAGACCTGCTCATCCAGCAAAATATCGAGCTTGCGCAGCATGTAGGCGTGCGTTTTATCGCCTGCAAGGCCTGTGCCGACCAGCTTAGCGTAAGCGAAGCACTTACTGACTTAGGCGTGGAGGTTACCTACACCGGAGAACTTCTGACAGAGATTATTAAAGAAGGCGAAAAGCTCATTACCATATAATTTTTTGTGGTATTTGCGCCTGCTCGGTGCAACGCCGGAAAGGTATACTCATAAAGATGAAGAAGGTTCGCTTCGGTATTATTGGTACAGGCGGTATAGCCGAAAAGTTTGCAGTTTCGGCTGCTTACGTGCCAGAGGCCGAGATGGTTGGTGCGGCTTCACGTTCACTGGAAAAAGCACAGCAGTTTGCACAGAAATTCGTTATTCCAAAGGCATACGGCAGCTATGAAGCGCTGTTGCGTGATGACGAGATTGATGCCGTTTATATTGCCACCCCGCACAGCCACCACAAGGAAAACTGCCTTGCGGCGATAGCGCACGGTAAGCATATTCTCTGCGAAAAGCCACTCGTGCTCACAAAGGCTAACGCAGAACAGGTATTCGCGGCAGCTGCCGAAAAGGGCCTGTTTATCATGGAGGCGATGTGGACGCGCTTTATCCCAACCTTTGTAAAGGCGAAAGAATGGGTAAATGCGGGCCGGATTGGTGATATTAGGCTCATACAAGCAAGCTTAGGCTTTCACGCGCCGGAGGATCCGAACAGCAGGCTGTTGAGCAAAGACTTAGCGGGCGGTGCGCTGTATGATCTTGGCGTCTACCTGTTTGAGCTGACGCAGGAGTTTACGCGCGGAAAACGCCTTGCGGAGGTGCAGTCGTTCTCAATACCGGCCGCAACGGGGGTGGATGGCAGCGACTCCATCGTATTCCGGCATGAGGATGGCACCATTGCACAGCTGTTCTGTTCGTTACTATGTGATGTGGAAAACACAGCCATTCTATACGGCGAAAAGGGCTATATCAAGCTGTTGCCCGATTTTCACCACCCGCGCCGGGCGGAGCTATACCAAAATTACCGCCTTGTGGAGACATTTGAACCGGAATATCATCTGGGTTATGAGTTTGAAATCAGGCATGCCGCAAGGTGTATTGCCGAGGGCAGGCTGATAAGTGACATTATTCCCCCAGGCGATACCATTGAGTGTGAGGCAATGTTCGAAGATTTGCTTTTTAGATGGGGATATACCTGACTTACAACCGCAGTGGGAACGCTGCGGTTTTTCATGTTTTCTACTTATATTTAGTCTAGGTACTTGACAACCGGAAATATTCATTGTAGAATACTCAACGTAGAGTATTTGAGCGGGGTGTAAAAATGACAAGGCTTTTGGTGCTGGGGATATTGGATATGCAACCCATGTCTGGCTACGATATTAAGCGCATGCTGCAGCTCAATAATGCCGAGCGCTGGGGCGGGGTGCTCATCGGATCCATCTACCATGCAATCAATAAGCTGGAGGAGGAAGGGCTGATTGAGATTTCAAACATTGAGCAGACAGGCCATCGGCAAAAAGCCACCTACCGGATTACACCCTCAGGGCAGGAGCATTTAAAGCAGCTGGTTTTCAGCTCTTTGCGGGAGCCTTCGGTGTGTTACCCTTCAACGCTTTATTCGGGGCTTTCGTTCTCGAACAAGCTACCCAAAGACGAAAACCGCCGTGCTGTTACCGAGCAGCTGCAGCTGCTGGGCAACGAGGAACAGAGCCTGAAGCGTGGGTGGGAGGCCAAGGAGAAGGCCATGCAAAACCATGTACCGCCCATGACCAAGCTGATATTCGACCACATGTTTTCGGTTATCCGCTTGCAGCAGGAGCTGCTGCAAAATATACTGGCATTGCTGGATACACAAGAGTAAACTCTCCCTCCTTTGTGAGGGAGAAAAAAATCCGCAATTAGTCAACGTTGAATAAACAATACTGAGCAAAGGGGCATAGTAATGAGTACACTTATTGAGGCAAAGAAGCTTATCAAGCGGTTTAAGAATCGTGAGGTCGTAAAGGGGCTGAGCATGGAGGTGCGCGAAAACGAGGTGTTGGCGCTGATTGGCGAAAACGGCACCGGGAAATCTACGACACTATCCATGCTGCTGGGGATTTTGCAGCCGGACGGCGGCACTGTTCGGCGCTGGCGCGAGGATTATAAAGCGCATGTGGGGGTTCAACTGCAGGCAACACCGTTTTTTGAAGGCTATTCCGCCGAAGAGAACCTAACCCTGTTCGCGGCGCTTTATCATGTGAAGCTCACCAAGCAGGAGATTGCCGAGCGACTGGAACAATGTGGCCTTGCGGACGCAAAGAAAACGCCCGCAGCAAGGCTCTCACTCGGGCAGCAGAAACGCTTGGCGATTGCCGTAACCACCGTTCAACGCCCAAAGCTGATTGTGCTTGATGAGCCAACCGCGGGCTTAGACCCGCGCGCCCGGCATGAGGTGCGGCAGATGATAGGAAACCTTGCTCAAAACGGGGTAACCGTGCTTTTCTCCTCGCACGACATGGAGGAGGTATCCCGCACTGCAAACCGCGTTATCCTGATGCACGGCGGACGTATTGCGGCCGAGGGTACACCCGAAGAGCTGCTGTTGGCACACGGCGGAGAGAACCTTGAAGAGGTGTACATGAAGCTGACTGCCGTCACCTGACGGTATCTGGCTTATATTTATCAACTGTTGAGAAAGGATATTCTTTATGAAGAAAATATTCGGCTTAACCATTAAATCCGCGTTCCGCGACCCTTACCTGTTATTCTGGTCTATCCTGCTGCCGGTGGGCGGCTGCATCCTGCTGGGGCTCTTCATCAAGGTGCCACAATATCCCGCAAGGATACTAACGGGGATGATGGCGGTAAGCGTTTTATTGTTTGCGCTGGTTACCGTAGCGTTTTACACCCTTGCACAACGCCGGCGCGGCGTTTTCAACCTGCTGCGGGTTACCCCCTCGCCGTTGTGGCAGTATATCAGTGCGGTGTCGGGGGCATGGACGGTGGTATCGGTGGTGTGCAGTATGCTGGTACTTGTTATCGGCGGCTTGGTGTTCGGCATACCGGTATCGGCAGTATCGGTGCTTTTGCTGCTGCCGATCCTGCTTGCCGCAACCATCGGCTATGTGTTTTTAAGCTTTCCGGTCTCCTCTATTAGCAAAACCGAGGGGCATATCAACATCATCTCCAACCTGATTATCCTGCCGCTGATGTTCTGCAGCGACGCCTTTTATTCACTGGAGCACGCACCCGGTGTTCTTAAAGTCGTCAGCCGCTTCAATCCTTTTCAATGGTTTATAAATGGCCTGCGGAGTTCGCTTGATGTTGATATTACGGGATGGCTGGTTTATCTCAGCCTGTTAGCAGCTCTGCTGCTGGTTGCGCTTGGGCTTGCCGTACGCACCTTCCGCTTTTCAGATAAGTAATAGCTACTATCCATCACCCCGCCCAACCGGTTTAAAAACGGATGGGCGGCTTTTTATATTCTCCATGGTCTTTACAGAGGTATAGCCTGCATTTCAGTGTGTAGAATATGAAGTACAACGATCCAAAAAGCTTTCAATTCTGAAAGGATTTCTTTTATGCTAAAAAAGCTTGTACCTTTGTTGTGCCTGTTTGTGCTGCTTTCGAGCTTTATTTATATAAACAGCCTGCCCGGCAAACAACCGACAAAACCGTATGAACCCGAAGCCGGGGAAACGGCTGTATTTATTCCCGACCATGCGCTTACACCCAAGGAGACAGTAGAGGCGTTTTTTAAGCAGCAGTACGACGCTTATACAACCATGAAATACATCGACCTGAGTGAGATAATGGATGTAAGCGAGCAGCGCAACCGCAATGCTTTGGTGTGGCTGCAAACCCTTATTAAGCGCAGGCGGCTGATTGCCCAGTATAACCTCTGCTACGTTGAAATCGAGCAGTACCCCTATACCATTCATTTTCAGGAGAAGCCGGAGGATAACCGGATTAAGCTTTGGAAAGAGCAGGGCTTGGGTGCGGGTAAAGGTGAAATCACCCTGCATTTTACCATCACCGGGCAAAAGGGCAAGGCGTACCCGCCCATGATGGCGATGAACGCCCAGCATACCATGCGCTTAAAACAGATTGACGGGGTGTGGAAGATTACCTTCCACTACTTTCCGGGATCGGAGCGCAGGTTCTTGCAGAGCGGGGCACTTAAAACTCCTTCCACGAAAGAGATGCTCAGCGGGCTTTATGAAGAATTTGTTTTGGAGGATACGTTAACCGGAAAAGTTCAGCCGAAACTGCCCTCGGGTGCCGCGGTGTTTGACGGAGCGCGTGCCGCCCAATATGCCACGGCCTTCACCGAAACCCCGAATGAGGCATTTTACGATATTGGCGACTGGATGGGCAACTGCGCAAACTTTATCTCGCAATGCGTGTGGTTCGGCTTTGAGAGCTGCAGCATAGACCATATCCGGCTGAACACCAATATGACCGGTAAGTGGTTTGCGGGCAGAGGCGGCGGTTCCCCCGCGTGGGAGAACGTGGGCCACTTTTGGGATTATGCCACCGCGAAACGAAAGGCGGGCGCTCGGGGGCTGCATGGCGAGGTGGTACGGGGGATTCTGCAGCTAAAGCCGGGCGGAGTAGTTCAGGTGCGAACAGGACCTGTTCCTCAAAGTGGAGAGAGCTTTAACCACAGTTTAATTCTTGTGGATACCGAAACGCTGATGCTCGCACAGAATTCCCCCGATTGCTTTTTGTATTACAGTGATTTGGTAAACGCAGATGCCCGATTCTTTAACCCGCAGTATTTCATAGACTAAAGCAGAAGGAAAGCAGGCCGGTATACAGCCTGCTTTTGTTGTTGAGCAACTATTGCCTTTCAAATGCAAAGTAGTACCCGCTGGTTTGCTGTACTGCACTCAACCCGTTTTGTGAAAGGGTATTCATGATTATGGGCAGTACTCCGGCGGTAGCAGTAGTAATCAGCCGCCCGCCATCCGCAAGCAATTCACATAGGCTGCCGTAAAAGGCTTTTGCATGAGTGAGATATTCGGTGGCGCTTTCCACCACAATCAGGTCATACCGCCTCGCCCCAAACAGTTCCTTCACCTGGTGCGGAGCTCCGTAAATGCACTGCTCGCAGATGGTGAAGAGCTCTGGCAGGGTACTTTCCTGTTCGCTGAGATAATAGATAGAGGCGATCTGCACCCCATTCCTGCGCAGGCGGTTCTTAATCTGCAGCAGGGTAGCGCCGCAAGAGCTGCCGATGCCAAGGATATTGATATTCTCGCGGTAGGGGCGTTCAGCGAGATCAACCACATAAAAATCAATCAGCGAGGCCGTCCACGATTGTACCCCGAACTTCTGGTAGAACAGCTCACGATTGCGCCAGCCGAGGTTGTTTTTGGCGTATTCGGCGTTAAAGGTAACCGAGCCGAAGTGGTGCACATAGGTGTCTGTGGCCAAAATCAACCGGTAACCCATGCGGCGGATACGGAAGCTTATGGCGTCGTCATCGTAGGCGCCGGGGTTGAAGTCCTCGTCAAAGCCGCCGATTGCTTTCTGCACGGCGGTTCTGAACAGGCAGGTGTAGGTGACAAGCCGTATTCGCTCCTCCCACAGCAGGGGGTTACTTTGGTTGTATTCTTCCGCCAGCACCTGCATCTCGTCAAGCGTTTTGTAGCCGAGGTTTACCTGCTGGTAGTTGGAGGAGAACCCGCACACCGGCACCACCATGCCGATATCGCCGCTTGATTCGGCACAGGCAACCAGATTTTTCAGCCACCGCGGGGTAACAACAATGTCGTTGCTCAGGTTGAGGGTATACTTCCCTTCGGCCAGTGCAAATCCCTGATTGATAGCCTTATCCACCCCGATATTCTCGGCAAAGCTCAGCTTCTTTTGGTGGGGCAGGCTGTTAAAGTATTTCTCGGTGCCATCGGTAGAGCCGTTATTGACAGTAATCAGCTCATACGGAACATCAGTGGTGTATTTGAACAGGCTTTCGATACATTGGCGCGTATAGTCCAGATGGTTGTAGGCCAGCACCACAACGCTCACCAGCGGCGATTCGCCCGCGGAGGTTGGGTTCATTGCATCTTCACTCATTTTATTCTCCGTTTCTGTCGAAAGCTTAAAACCCAGCCATATAAGTATGGATGGTTTCGGCAACGTAATCGAGCATTTCATCGGTCAGGCCGGGGTATACGCCGATAAAGAAGCTGCCGCGCAGCACCTGCTCGGTGTTTGGCAGCCCGCCGCAAACACGGTGGGGGATATCCTTATACCCGGGGTGCTTAAGGATGTTGCCCGCAAAGAGGGTGCGTGTTTCTATCAGGTGTTCCTCCAGATAGGTGACAATGTCGCGGCGGGAAAACGGAGCATCCTCACGCACCGTAAGCGGCAGGCAGAACCAGCAAGGTGCAGCCTTGGGCAGGGAACGCGGCAGGATGAAGGTTGCCTCATATTCCCGCAGTTCGTTGTAAAGGCGGGTGAAATTGTATCTGCGCTGCTCGGCAAACTCCGGCAGCTTTTTCAGCTGCTCCAAACCGATGGCGCATTGCAGGTCAAGAGGCTTCAGGTTATAGCCAATGTTGCTGTATACATACTTGTGGTCGTAGCCGTCCGGCAAGCCGTCGTAAATGTGGTCAAACCGGTGCCTGCACGCCCCCAGCGGGTTTTCCTCGCCCGGCTCGCAGTAGCAGGCGCGCCCCCAGTCGCGAATAGACAGCGCCTGACGGTATAGGTTGAGGTTATTGGTGAGTACAGCCCCGCCCTCGCCCATGGTGATATGATGCGCGGCATAGAAGCTGTAGGTGGAAAGATTGCCGAAGGTGCCGCACCGCTTGCCGTCATAGCGGGAATCAAGTGCGTCGCAGGTATCCTCGATTACATACAGGTCGTTAGCCTGCGCAAAGCGCATAATCTCATCCATCGCAGCGGGGTTGCCCAGGGTATGGGCGAGCATTATAGCGCGCGTTTTGGGCGAGAGCGCCCGCGAAAGCTGCTCGGTATCAAGGTTGTAGGTATCCTCCTCCACATCTACAAAAACAGGTACCAGCCCGTTTTGCAGGATCGGGTTGAGGGTGGTGGGAAAGGTGAGCGCGGTGGTAATAACCTCGTCGCCCCTTTGTAGCGGGTGCTCAATATTGGGCGAGCACAGCGCGCTTACCGCAATCAGGTTTGCAGAGGAGCCGGAGTTTACTGCAAGGCCGTACCGCATGCCCATCATGCCGCAGAAGGCCGAGATGAACTCGCTGCCCTTTTTGCCAAGGGTGAGGCGAAAGTCAAGCAGGCTGTCGGTTGCCGACTGCATCTCCTTTTCATCAAACACCCTGCCCGCATAGTGTACGCGGCTTACGCCAGGGGTAAAGGCCTTTTGCTTTTCACGCAGCAGGTAAAGCTGCCGAACCCTCTCCAGAATCTCTTCCCGAAGCGTTTTCTCCTCGTTTATAGTTAACACCCCCACAAAGATGCACGTTGACAGCTTCAATTAGATTAGAATTATAAGAGCCTAAGCAGGCTGTCGCATACAAAGTCGATGTCGTCCTCCGTCAGATTAGCCGCAGAGGGCAGCGAAATCCCCTTGGCCTCTACCTCGGCGGCTACCGGGTTTTCAAACCGCCGCTCTAAAACCGGGAAGCCGCTCATGCGCGGGAAGGCGGGGCGCGCGTGGATGTTGCGCTCCCTAAGCCCGGCCAGTATTGCATCGCGCTGCTCACGGGTATGGTGTTTCAGCAGGATGGAGGGGTAGCAATAGTTGCTTTTACAATACTCCTTCTCGGTAATCAGATAAATTCCAGCCGTATTTTTAAGGTTGAGGGCATAACGGCTGAACAGTGCGCGCTTCTTTTCCATCAGCACATCGGCGCGTTCCAGCTGCGCCAGTGCCAGCGAGGCGGCAAGGTTACCCATGGTATATTGATAGCCTAGGACATCGCTCCAGAATACCGCCCTACTGTCGGTTCGCCCCATCGAGGCCAGCAGGCAGGCGCGTCGGTAGTATTCTTCGCTATTGGTAACCAATATGCCGCCCTCGCCGCTGACAGCCATTTTTGCCCCCTGAAAGCTGAAGCACGCGATATCGCCGAAGGTGCCGACGCGTTTTCCCTTATACTCCGAGCCCAGCGCGGGAGCGGCATCTTCTATTATCGCAAGATGGTATTTCTGTGCAAGCGCCAGAATCTCGTCCATCTCGGCAGGCTGCCCGAAGGTGTGCACCAGCATGATGGCCCTGGTGCGGGGAGTAATCGCATTCTCTATGCAGGTGGGGTCAATCGTCCAGGTATCGGGCGTAATGTCGGTGAAAACGCAGGTTGCCCCGGTGTAAGCAATCGCATAGGCTGTGGCCACCCAGCTGAAATCGGTGACGATTACCTCGTCCCCCTGCTTTAAGCCGAGTGCGGCAGCGGCAAGGTGCAGCGCCAGGGTGCAGCAGTGGGTTGCGAGCGCATATTTTACACCCAGATAGTCAGCAAAGGTCTGCTCCAGACGCTTGACATAGCCGTCGTAGTTTTCGTACCACCCGTTTTGTACTGCATCCAGTACATAAGAGACCTCTTTTTCGGTAATCGACGGCCCCGCAAAGCTGATTCTTTTAGTCAAATCCCCATTCCCCCAATAATATAGTTCAACGCAGCTTCTGCAAACGCTCGCAGGCTTCGTATAGTATATCATCTGACTTTGCATAACACAGCCGCACCAGATTATCACCCCCGCCGTTGTGGTAAAATGCCTCGCCGGGCACGGTAGCCACCCCGGTTCTTTGAAGGATAGCCATCGCCTTCTCCTTGGAGTTTTGCCCGGGAATGCGGCTTACATCGGCCAGCACATAATACGCCCCCTGCGGAGTGCAGGGGGTAAGCCCTACTTCGGCAAGGGCTTTGCAGACCAGGTTTCTCCTGCGTTCATAACCGGCGCGCAGGTTTTCATAGTAACTGTCGGGCAGTGCAAGAATCGCCTTGCTTACCCCCTCCTGCAGAGGAGAGGGCGCGCAGACATAAACAAGGTCGCTCGCACAGCCGATGGGTGCGGCCAGCTCTTCGCTGCAGGCGCAGTAACCGATTCGCCAGCCGGTGATACTGAAGGTTTTGGAATAGCCCGAAACAATAACCGTCCTGCTCTCCATACCGTCGACTGCCGCAGGGCTAAGATGAACACGGCCATCGTAAACAATGTATTCATAGATTTCGTCGGTAAACATCAGCAGGTTATGCCGCGTGCAGATGTCCGAAAGCTGCCGCAGTTCGTAAAGTGTGAACACCTTACCCGAGGGGTTTGCAGGGGTGTTTACCAGTATGCCGCGGGTACGCGGAGTAATCAGGTGTTCCACCGCCTCGGGGTCAAAATACCAGCCGGGCGGCGAGAGCCGAGCATAGAGCGGTACAACACCCAGCGCCAGCAGGGTATACTCATGGTAGCCGTAAAACGGCTCAAAAAGAATAACCTCATCGCCGGGGTTTAAAAGGGCAAGGCAGGCGCTGTAAAACGCGCCGGTAGCACCCGCGGTGACAACCACCCCGGTTTCGGGGTTAACGGTTATCTGATTGTAATGTGCAAGCTTTCCGGCAATTGCGCGGCGCAATTCTTCGGTGCCGTCAAAACGGGTATAGTGGTTCTGCCCGTTGTCAATACCGGCCTTGGCTTCTTGTGCCAACACAGGGGGAAGAGGCAGGTCGCACACACCCTGCGAAAGATTAATGCCGCCAGCCTTTTCACATTCCACCGACATAATGCGTATCTCGGAGCGCGTCAGCGCTTTGATACGGTCACTTGTGTAGCCCATAAAACATCCCTCCTGTTACTTTGCTACTGATAGACTCCCTGCCGCCAGGATGGAATATCGAGCTGCATCAATGTATAGGCCTTTTCGCTGCCTTCTCCGGCCGGAAGGTTCTCGGCCTTTACAACAAAGCCGTTGCGCTTGTAGAACTCAATGGCATGGGTGTTATCGGCAAATACGCGCAAACGTATGATATTCAGCTTTAAGGTATCAAGCCCCCAGCGGATGAGTGCATGTAGGGCAAAGGTCATGGTTCCGGGCGGGGCGCTTTTCTCTCCGCGCAGCACCGCATCCACTTCACACATCCGCCTTGCATAGTCAAAGTTTGAGTAGCCGATATGCCCCACCGCGGTGCCGTCGTTTAGCAGGATGAGAAAGAGCAGACGGTCGCTTCGGGCAAGAATCTGGTTTTCCAGCCAGCTTATCGTTCCCTGCTCGGTGGCGGTGAACGCCTGCGCCGAGAGGGTGGGGTTTTCGTTGCGCCAGCGGGCGATGAGCCGAGCACAGCCGGGAACGGAAACGAGAAAATCACGGGTAATGGGGCGCAGCTGCCCTACAACCGATCCGCAATTGTCTGTAATGGGAACGGTGGAAAGGGTATCGCCTTGCCCCCCTGATTTCATGTGATTAAAGAGGACTGTAATATAGGATTGATATACATCAATATATTCCGTGCCGGTTCCTCCTCTGCATAAGCGGTTTTCATTGTTGCGCATTAATTCTATGTTCAATTAGCTGTATAGGGCGGGATAATCATGGCATTGAGAAACTCCTCACGGGGCAGCGGTGGCTCCTGCTCCTCAATCGGGCGGTTTACCGAAAGCTTTGGGAATACGTAGGTCTCCTGTGGCAGCACAAGCTCCAGCAGCGCAGGCCGTTTTGCGGTGAGCATGGCGCGCGACTTATACAAGTTTTCCATGTCAGTAATGCGCGTGCTTTCAAGCCCATAAGCATTTGCCAGTGCGCAGAAATCGGGTGGGGAATAGTCCTTCACCGTAGCGCAGTAGCGGGCATCAAAGTACATCTCCTGAAAGTGGCGTATCATGCCAAGGCTGCGGTTGTTGAGCACAATCACCTTAACGGGCAGCTTCTCCCGTACCAGCAGCTGCAGCTCTTGGCTGTTCATCTGCGCGCCGCCGTCCCCCATTAAGGCGATGACATTGCTTTCGGGTGCGGCAAAGGCAGCCCCGATGGCGCAGGGCAGTGAGAAGCCCATTGCCCCCATGCCGCCGCAGGTAAGCAGCCGCTGCCCCCTGGCAAGCGTGAGCGACTGCGCGCCCCACATCTGGTTCTGCCCCACATCAAGGCAGATGATATCGCTGGGCTGAAGGAGCTTACTAAGCTCGCAGATAATATAATTTGGATCGCTAAACTCCGGTTTTGCGTAGGAGGGATACCTTGCCTGCCAGCCCTGCACCGTCTTCATCCAGTCGCTGTAGTTGAAGGTGATGCTGTCTAGCCGTTGTTCCAGCTGCACTAAAAAGTCCTTGACATCCGCCTGTATGGAAAGCTCATCGGGCTTGATTTTATGATCAAGCTCGTTTGCGTCGATATCCACACGAATCAGCTTCGCTTCACGGGTAAAGCTGCCGGGCAGGGTGCCGGTTTGGCGGGTATCCAGCCGGGAACCGAGGCAGAGCAGCAGGTCACAGTTGGCTGCGGCAAGGTTTGCACTGCGAAGGCCATAGGCACCCAGCATTCCGCAGAAGCCGGGCAGGGTGTTATCCACCGCGTCACGCCCCATCAGCGAGCAGATAACCGGAGCCGAAAGCCGCTTTGCAACCCGGTTAAACACCTCGGCTGCCCCCGCAAGGCGCACACCACCTCCGGCCAGCAGTACAGGCCGCCGGCTGTTGCCTAGCAGATGAAGGATGGTATCTGTCTCAACAGTTCGTTTCGCTGGTTTTGGGATATTGTAGCCCGTAAGCTGTTCCTCGTCTATCTCCGCGCGCTGGATATTCATGGGCAGGTCAAGCAGTACCGGCCCGTGCCTGCCCAAAAGCGCAATGGCTGCGGCCTTCTCCAGCTCGTAGCGGATATCCTGCGCACAGGTAACCCTTGCCGCGTATTTCACAATCGGCTTAACAATGCTTACAATATCGGTTTCCTGAAAGCCGAGCTGGCGCACGCGAAGGCTATCCTTATACTCATAGGTATTCACCTGCCCCGTAAGGTAGAGGCAGGGGATGGAATCGAAATAGGCGCTGCCGATGCCGGTAATCAGGTTGGTTGCTCCCGGGCCGCTGGTGGCAATCGCCACATCAAGGCTGTTGTTTACCCGCGCCCAGCCCTCGGCGGCAAATGAGGCCCCCTGCTCGTGGCAGCAGCCGACAAACCGCAGGCCGGGGCAGCGGTAGAAGGAGTCGATGAGATGGGTTACCGCGCCGCCCTGATAGCCAAACACATGGGTACAACCGTTTTGTAACAGGAAGCGGGCAACATAATCCGAAACCTTCATTACGGCGTACCTCCCTTGCCCGATTCTGGCAGCACCTTAATAATGACTAAGCTGGTTCCATACACCGCAGGCAGTAGGCGGCAATCTGTGCTTCACAAAGCATCCGTTTCTCCTCGTCTGTTTCGGCGCGATACCATGCCAGCGTTTGCGCCAAGGCTTCGTTTAGTGTCAGCCTTGATTGCCAGCCTAATAGGTTCCGCGCCTTCGAACAGTCAAGGCTAAGCAGGCTTGCTTCGTGCGGGGCAGTGTCGTTTTCTAAAAGATCCTCCCATCCGCCGCTTCCCCAAAGACGCACCACCTCGTTAACCACCTCGCCCACCGGTACCACCGAGTGGTAGTCCGGGCCGAAGTTCCACGCGCCGATATGTTTTGCGGGATTTTCAAGAAGCCCCGCCGCAAGTGTAAGGTAACCGTAGAGCGGCTCGAGCACAAACTGCCACGGACGAACCGCTTTGGGGTTTCGCACCCCGATAGGCCTGCCGCTTTGCAGGGCGCGTACACAGTCGGGGAGAATCCGGTCGGGCGACCAGTCTCCTCCGCCGATGACATTCCCTGCACGGGCAGTACATATATGCTTATCTATATTATCCTTGGAAAAGAAGGAACGTGCATAGGCGGCACATACCAGCTCGGCGCAGCCCTTGCTGGCACTGTAGGGGTCGTACCCGCCCATGGAGTCGCATTCGCGGTAGCCCCAGAGCTGCTCCTTATTTTCGTAGCATTTGTCGGAGGTAATCATCACCGCCGCTCGCACGCTTTCACAGGTGCGAACATTTTCGAGCACGTTCACCGTACCCATGATATTGGTGTCAAGGGTTTCGGCGGGAAGGGCATACGAAAGCCGAACCAACGGCTGTGCGGCCAGATGAAACACCACCTCGGGGCGGTATTCTTCAAATACCGCCTTCAGGTGCCCGTAGTCGCGTACATCTCCGCGAATATCAGTGATATCCTTACCTAGCCTGCAAGCCGCGAAGTTATCCCCTTCGGTGCGCGGCGGCAGCGCATAACCTATCACATCGGCGTTCATCAATGTAAGCCACAGTGTGAGCCACGAGCCTTTAAAACCGGTGTGCCCGGTTATGAGCACCCGGCGGTTATTAAAAGCACCGTTAAAAAGGTGCGGAAAGTCTATGCCCACAGTCGCCATGGTGCATCCCCCGCATTCCACAGGCTGCTGACCTGTTCGATATCCTTGGTGGTGTCGATTGCCGCCCAGAAACCGTGATGGCGGTAAACACTCAGCTGCCCCTCCTGCGCCAGACGATGCAGCGGCTGCTGCTCAAACGCGCAGTTTTCGTCCGGGATATAGTCAAACACGCGGCGGTTGAGCACCATAAAGCCGCCGTTAATGGTGTCGTCCAGCACCGGTTTCTCCTTAAACGCTGTTGCCAGGCCGTCCTGAACCTGTATTACGCCAAACGGAGAATTGGGGTTGACGCCCGTCAGGGTGGCGATGCGGCCCGACTTTCGGTGGGTGTCAATCAGCGCCGGAAGGTTTACATTGCTTAGCCCGTCGCCATAGGTAAGCATAAATTCATTATCATCTATATAATCCTTAATCAGCTTAATCCGTCGGCCGGTTTGCGATTCCGCCCCGGTATCAATGATAGTGACCTTCCAGTCTTCGTTGTTTTGGGTGAGGTAGCGTACCGAGGCATTTGCACCTGTTGTAACGGTGAAGTCGTTGTTCAGCCAGCACATCTCCATAAAGTAGCGCTTGATCATCTCGCCCTTGTACCCCACGCAGAGAATGAAGTCCTTAAAGCCGTAAAACGAGTAGATCTTCATAATGTGCCACAGAATGGGCCGCCCGCCGATGGGCACCAAAGGCTTTGGGCGAAACTCGGTTTCCTCGCGCATCCGCGTGCCCTTGCCGCCGCAGAGGATTACTGTTTTCATCAAAACACCCGCCTTCCATATATATGCCGCCGAGGTGTTGTCCTAGTCGTGATACTTATTTCAAATCCGCTAAAACAAGTACACCTAAAAAAGCGCAGCAGGATGCGCCTTATTCACTATATGCGGCGGCAGCGGCGGGTGCGACAACAATTGCTTAGGGTGGGCATGTTGAATTGGGGTTAACAGGTTGTGTGTCTATTATTCTAAATTTGAAAACATAAGTTTACCTATTCAGATTAAAAAATACAAATATTATTGAATTTCTGCCTTGCCAGAAATAGTAACAAAGTTTAATATAGTTGTTATAAGCAGGAAAGGTTTTACTCCTGTAATGTGAACGCTTAAAACAATGTATTCTTTAGCTAAGAAGGGAAGTTTTATGGGCAACGCATTTTATACAGGCGAATATACCAATCTCTTTGCACAGCTGGGGTATTCCTCGCAGGAGATACAAAACAGGGTAGAGGAGTGCTTTAATACCATCTTCTTCGGCTCGGAGGAGGAGCGCATCTTCCACGAGGCCGGCGACGACATGGGGTACCTTATGGATACGGGAAACCTTGATGTGCGCACCGAGGGCCAGTCCTACGGGATGATGATGGCACTTCAGATGAACCGGAAGGATATCTTTGACCGCATCTGGAAGTGGACGCGAACCCATATGTATATCAAAAGCGGCCCGAACAAGGGGTATTTCGGGTGGTCCGCACAGCTTGACGGCACACTAAATTCCAACGGCTCCGCGCCGGACGGTGAGGAGTATTTCGCCATGGCGCTGCTGTTTGCCGCAAACCGCTGGGGCGACGGAGAAGGGATTTTCGAATACTCCCGCGAGGCCAAGGCGTTGCTGCACGAGATGGTACATAAAGGGGAGGACGGCAGCGGGCAGCCGATGTTTGACCCTAAGTATCACTATATCCGCTTTACCACCGATACCAATTTCACTGATCCTTCCTACCATCTGCCGCATTTTTACGAGCTGTTTGCGCGTTGGGGAAACCCGCAGGACGCAGATTTTTTCAGCACGCTTGCCGCTAAAAGCCGAGATTACTTAAAAGCTGCCTGCCATCCGGTGACGGGCCTGGCGGCAGAATATGCGGAATATGACGGAACCCCCTGCAAACATGGCAACCACCACCATTTTTACAGTGACTCCTACCGCGTGGCGGCAAACCTCGCATTGGATTATGAGTGGTTCGGGGCGGATGAGTGGGAGACAATATGTGCCGATAATATTCAGCGCTTTTTTGCACAGACGGCGAAAGGCAAAGAAGAGCTCATTTACAACATTGACGGAACACCGGTGGTTAATCCGGAAGAGCTTGTTCATGAAATAGACGGAACGCCCGTGGGTGTGCTGCATCCGGTAGGGCTGCTGGCAACCAACGCTCAGGCATCCCTTGCCGCAAAGGCGGCGTACCGCATGGAGTTTGTGCGCAAGCTGTGGGATACACCGCTTCGTACAGGAAACCGACGTTACTACGATAACTGCCTCTATCTCTTCGCCATGCTGGCTTTAAGCGGTAATTACCGCATTTGGCTGCCGAAAACGAAAGGAGCTTCTGAATGAGTAGTATTGTAAACCCTATTCTGCCCGGCTTTTACCCCGACCCGTCCATCTGCGCGGTGGGTAAGGATTTTTACATTGTCAACTCCACCTTTGCTTACTTCCCCGGTGTGCCCATCTTTCATACCAGGGATTTTGAGCACATCGAGCAGATCGGAAATGTTCTTACAAGGGATTCACAGCTGCCGCTGGAGGGTGCAAAGCATTCCGGAGGTATCTATGCGCCCACCCTGCGCTATCATGACGGAACATTCTACATGATAACCACCAACGTCTTAGGGGGCGGAAACTTTATTGTTACAGCTAAAAACCCGGCAGGCCCGTGGTCGGAGCCGTACTGGCTGAAAGGGGCGGAGGGTATCGACCCAAGCCTGTTCTTTGATGATGACGGCACCTGCTACTACGTCGGTACCCGTGCCGACCACGAATTAGAGCGCTATTACGGCGACAATGAGATCTACATCTCGCGGCTTGACCTTGATACAATGCAGTTGACGGGCGACTGTAAAAAGCTGTGGAAGGGTGCCATGCAAAATTCCGTATGGGCGGAAGGGCCGCACCTTTACAAGATTAACGGCTATTACTACCTGTTGATTGCCGAGGGCGGAACCGCAGCAGAGCACAGCATCTGCGTTGCGCGAAGCCAATCGGTGTTCGGCCCCTACGAGGGCTGCCTCAATAATCCTATCTTTACCCATCGGCATTTAGGTTCGGCTTATCCTGTTAAAAACGTTGGCCACGGAGACCTGGTGCAGGCGGAAGATGGCAGCTGGTATATCCTTATGCTGGCCTCACGCCCCTGCGAGGGGTATTCTAATCTGGGCAGAGAAACCTTTTTGGCCCGCGTGGAATGGGAGAACGGCTGGCCGGTGGTTAACCCCGGAGAGGGCAGGCTTTTGCCAAAGATGCAGCTGCCGTTTGAGGAGTACCCGCTCAACCCCCAAACCGGCTGTTTGCGGTTTGATGAGATGAGCCCGGACCGGCTTGACCCAAGACTGTTGTTTCTGCGCAACCCTAATAGGGAGCATTATCTATTTGGTGAGTGGGGGCTGCGCATGAAGTGTTCGCCGATAACGCTGTGTGAGCTTTCCAGCCCCACATGGGTGGGTATTCGCCAAACCTCATTCCGCTTTGTGGCGGAAACCAAGCTCAGTTTCCGGCCGCGGCGGCAGGGAGAGTTTGCAGGGATTACCATTGTACAGAACAATCAGTTTCACATTCGCATGGAATATGGCCTTGCTGCCGAAGGAAACTGCATACGCGCGGTAATATGTGAAGACGGGCAGGAAAGCGTTGCTGCAGCACAGACGGTAAATGCGGATACCATACAGCTGAAGATGATGCAGTATGGGCAGAAGCTGTATCTCTATTACAAGGCAAACGATATGGACGAGTATCTGTTGCTTGCGGGTGGCCTTTACACCGGTAATCTTTCAACCGAAAGAACGTGGGGCTTTGTGGGCTGCACCATCGGCCTGTATGTAACCTCCAATGGGAATGAAAGCTCAAACAGTGCCGATTTCCGCTTCCTTGTTTACGAGAACCTGCCGGTCTGAGCGATTAAGAATATCCACAGGATGTAAGACAGAGTGTCTGCTTATTCAGGTTGTCTTTACAACGTTATGAATATGTTGTAAGATAAATGAAAACATCTTTGTGAGGAATGATAGGATGGCACCGCAAGGCACATCTAAGTACAACAGGCTTATCGACTGGGTGAAGGAACGCATCGACAGCGGTGATTTTAAACCGGGTGAAAAGCTATATTCCGAAAACGAGCTGGCGCGCATGTTTAATATCAGTCGGCAGACGGTGCGTCAGGCCATCGGCATTCTTGAAAATGAGCGGCTGGTGGAGCGCAGACGCGGCAGCGGAACCTATATTCGCGCCCTGCCCGCCCCGGCACACCAGCCAACAAAAACTATCGGGGTAATCACCACCTATCTTGACGATTATATATTCCCCAGTATTATCAGGGGCATTGAGGGTGTGCTTTCAAAAAACGGTTACACCATGCGCCTTTCCATAACCAACAACAAGGTGGAAAACGAAACCACGGCACTTACTCATATGCTGCGTGATCAGGTGGATGGTCTGATTGTAGAGCCTACCAAAAGCGCCTTGCCTAACTTTAACCGTGACCTTTACACCCAGCTGTCACAGATGAATATCCCCTGCCTGATGATTAACGGAAGCTACCCGGGAATGGATATCGCCTGTGTCGCCCCGGATGATCTGGGCGGTGGGCTTGAGGCTGCAAGGTACCTGCTTTTACGCGGGCATAAAAAGATTGGCGGCATCTTTAAATCGGATGATATTCAGGGGCACCTTCGCTATGCGGGCTTTGCACGCGCGCTGAAGGAATATGGCGTGCCGCTTAACGACGATGCGGTGCTTTGGTATGTTACAGAGGACATCGAGCGCCTGTTCGGCGGCGAAAGTGATGCTTATATCCTTTCGCGTATACAGGCCTGCACAGCCCTGCTGTGCTATAACGACCAGATTGCTGTCAAGCTGTTAAATATCCTGCGCCGTGCGGGAATATCGGTGCCGGAACAGCTTTCACTGGTCAGCTTTGATAACTCTAATCTTGCGGTTTCATCGGATGTAGGTCTTACCTCAGTTGCACATCCGAAGGAACAGCTCGGCGAGGCCGCCGCACAGGGAATCCTCGGCTTGCTGAGCAATCGGCGCTTTAAGGCGGAAAAACGGTTTAAGCCGCTGATTGCAGAACGCCAATCAGTTTGTGAACTTCGGGAATAGAATAGTACTTTTTTAACCGCATCCTCTTACGAGGGTGCGGTTTCTGATATAATGATTGAACCGATACGATAAATATTTTTGAATCTGGTTAGTTTTTTTATTAACTTTTGCAAAATCCATTGCTTTTTTAGTGCTACTATATTATGATAATTGCATATAGATGTACGTACAACTTTGCGCGGAGCGGTGTTCTTACAATCAAACCAGTGATTGACGTGAATTCCACTGTTGTAAATACAAACGCGGTATGGGTAGGTGCAACAGCAGCAGGTAAGTTGAAAGTACAACTTGTGCGGATTCCTAAGAGCAGTGGTTTTAGTACTGCCTGACGGCAGAAAGGAAAGCGTGATCAGCTTGAAAGGCAAATTCTTAAAACCCGGATTGCGTGCTTTTCGGTTAGTGGCTGAAATTCGGCCATAGGTTAAAAGAACAATTCCCTGAAAGGAATAGTGATTAGTATGGATAATAGTAAACGTCAGGCGATTGAGGGAGGACGGGTTTCCCTCGGCATTGAGCTTGGCTCCACGCGTATTAAGGCGGTACTGATAGGTGAGGATCATGTTCCCATTGCATCGGGCAGCTACGCATGGGAAAACCGCTATGAAAACTCGGTATGGACCTACCATCTGGAGGACGTATGGGCGGGTATTCAAGCAGCATACCAAAAGCTTGCCCAAGAGGTGCAAGCTAGCTATGGTACAGCTATCACCAAGCTTTCGGCCATCGGCTTTTCCGCTATGATGCATGGGTATCTGGTTTTCGATAAAGAGGGAAACCAGCTCGTGCCGTTCCGCACCTGGCGCAACACAATGACCGAGCAGGCCGCAGGTTTACTAACCGAGCTGTTTTCTTTCAATATCCCGCAGCGGTGGAGTATTGCGCATCTGTATCAGGCGCTTTTAAATGGTGAAGAGCATATACACGACATCGCCTTTCTCACAACCTTGGCAGGCTATGTGCATTGGAGGCTGACAGGCCAAAAGGTGCTGGGGGTAGGCGAGGCCTCGGGCGTATTCCCCATAGACAGCAGCACAAACAACTACAATATGCGCATGATACATAAATTTTACAAGCTGATAGCCGATTACAATCTTCCTTGGACATTGCAGGATATTCTGCCCGCTGTGCTTACGGCAGGTGAGGAGGCCGGTGTGCTCACCGAGGAGGGTGCAAGGCTGCTCGACCCTTGCGGCCGGCTGAAAGCAGGTATTCCCCTTTGCCCACCGGAGGGCGATGCGGGTACCGGTATGGTAGCCACAAACAGTGTAGCAGCTCGTACGGGGAATGTTTCGGCAGGAACCTCGGTTTTTGCTATGGTGGTGCTGGAAAAGGAGCTGTCTAAGGTTTATACCGAGATTGACATGGTTACGACTCCCACAGGTAAACCTGTGGCAATGGTGCACTGCAACAACTGCAGCTCGGATCTCGACGCATGGGCCGGTTTGTTCGGCGAACTGACAGAAACCTTGGGTGCAAAGGTTGATAAGCCTGCACTGTATGATGCGCTGTATTTCAAAGCCTTGGAGGGCGACGCGGACTGCGGCGGCTTGGTTACCTGCAACTATCTTTCCGGCGAACCCATTACCGGTATGGAGGAGGGGCGCCCGCTGTTTGCGCGTATGCCGGGTAGCCGGTTAACGCTTGCCAATTTTATGCGCACAATCCTGTTTTCGACGATGGCCACACTGAAAATCGGCATGGATATCCTTCTGCAAAAGGAACATGTTTGTGTAGAGCAGCTGCTCGGGCACGGCGGCCTGTTTAAAACAAAGGGCGTTGGTCAAAGGCTGATGGCGGCCGCGTTAAACACGCCGGTATCGGTAATGGAGACTGCCGGAGAGGGTGGCGCCTGGGGTATTGCTGTGCTGGCCGACTATATGAAAAACAAAGAACAGAATGAACCGCTTGAGCATTATCTTTCTGAGAAGGTTTTCGCAGGCAGGATGGGAGAATGTGTTTCACCTAACCCAGAGGATGTACGCGGATTCGAAGGATATATGCAGCGATATCTGCAGGGCTTGGCAGTAGAGCGTGCCGCAGTGGAAGCATTGAAGTAGAACCAAAAATAATTATAAAGGAGAAATAGTATTATGCTGAAGAATTATGAATTTTGGTTTGTGGTAGGCAGCCAGTTTTTATACGGGCCGGAGGTGCTAGAAACCGTAGACAAGCGTGCCGCAGAGATGGCAGCGAAGATGAATGCGTCGGGGAATCTGCCGTGTAAAATGGTTTATAAATTAACCGCTAAAACGCCAGAGGAGATCTCTCAGGTAGTTAAGGAAGCCAATTACGATGACAAATGTGCGGGTATTATTACCTGGTGCCATACCTTCAGCCCCTCTAAAATGTGGATTGACGGCCTTAAGAATTTGCAGAAGCCATACTGTCATTTTGCCACTCAGTATAACCGCGAGATTCCGAACGATACCATTGATATGGACTTTATGAACCTGAATCAGGCCGCGCACGGCGACCGTGAGCATGGCTTTATCGGGGCACGTCTGCGCATGGCCAGAAAGGTGATTGCGGGCTATTGGATGGACGCCGATGTACAGCAGAAGCTGGGCAGCTGGATGCGTGTAGCGGTAGGTGCGGCGTTCAGCAGGCAGCTTAAAGTAATGCGGTTTGGCGACAATATGCGCAATGTAGCTGTTACCGAGGGCGACAAGGTTGAGGTACAGACAAAGCTGGGCTGGCAGGTGAACACCTGGCCGGTGGGTACGCTTGTAGAGTATATCGCGGCGGTTACCGAAGCGGAAGTAGACGCATTGATGGCGGAATACAAGCAAAAGTACGAGTTTAACACCGATAATCTTGCCGCGGTGCGGTATCAGGCCAAAGAGGAGATTGCTATCCAGAGAATGCTGGATAAAGAGGGCTGCAAGGCATTTTCCAATACGTTTGAAGACCTGTATGGTATGGAGCAGCTGCCCGGGCTTGCGAGCCAGCGCCTGATGGAGAAGGGCTACGGCTACGGCGGCGAGGGCGACTGGAAGGTGTCGGCAATGACCGCCATCATGAAGGCGATGAGTGAAGGGCAGACCGGCGGTACTGCCTTTATGGAGGATTACACCTACGACCTTACCAAGGGAAACGAGTACTCTTTGGGTGCCCATATGCTGGAGGTTTGCCCGTCGGTTGCGGCAGCCAAGCCAAAGATTGAAGTGCACCCCTTGGGCATAGGTGGAAAAGCAGACCCCGCACGGCTGGTATTTGAGGGCCACGCGGGCAAGGCCATAGTGGTATCGCTGATTGACATGGGCGGCCGTTTACGCCTAATCTGCCAGGATATCGAGTGCGTAAAGCCGATTTATGAAATGCCGAAGCTGCCGGTGGCGCGTGTGATGTGGCGTGCGATGCCAGACCTGCTTACCGGCGCAGAGATGTGGATTACCGCGGGCGGTGCGCATCATACCGTTTTAAGCTATGACGTAACCGCCGAACAGATGCGCGACTGGGCTGAAATCATGGATATTGAATTTGTACATATCGGCAAGGAAACAGATATGAACACCCTCAAACAGCAGCTGCTGCTCTCCGACCTGGTGTGGAAGCTGAGGGTATAAGCCACAAAGCAATACACCGGAAAGGAAGAACTGCACGATGCTGGAAGAACTGAAACAACAGGTTTGGCAGGCCAATCTGCTGCTGCCGAAATATAATCTTGTCACCTTCACATGGGGGAATGTGTCTGCACTGGATAGAGCAAGCGGCCTTGTGGTAATTAAGCCTTCGGGCGTGGAATATGACCGGCTGCGGCCAGAGGATATGGTTGTGGTAAGCCTTGAGGGCGAGGTGGTGGAGGGGCGCTTAAAACCCTCGTCCGATACCCCTACCCATCTGGTGCTCTACCGTGCGTTCCCCGAGATGGGCGGTATTGTACATACCCATTCCCGCTGGGCTACCATCTGGGCACAGGCGGGAATGAGCATTCCCGCGCTCGGCACTACCCATGCCGATTACTTTTACAGCGATATCCCCTGCACCCGCCGCATGACGGCTGCGGAGATTAAGGGCAGCTATGAAAAGGAAACGGGCAACGTCATTGTAGAAACTATTCAGGGAACACCCGTGATGGATACCCCTGCGGCAATCGTCAACAGCCATGGCCCGTTTGTGTGGGGCAAAGACGCCGATGACGCGGTATACCATGCGGTGGTACTGGAGGAGATTGCCATGATGGCTTGGCATACCCGTATGCTGAACTACGAAAACGTTCGTATGCAGCAGGAGCTTTTGGATAAACACTACCTGCGCAAGCATGGTAAAAACGCTTATTACGGGCAGGCAAAATAAGTGCCCCCTTGATTATTGCAGGCTATTTCTGGTATAATAGGTCTATAAGGCGGCAGATGGTACAATGATAGCCAAACTGCCGGTAAGCGGGTACCAAGAAAACCCTATAACAAGGAGAAAAGGCAATGCAGAACTTTACATTCTATGCTCCTACCTACTTTATTTTTGGTAAAGACGAGGAGAAACAGGCCGGTAAATGTGTAAAACGATTTGGAGGTACAAAGGTTTTATTACATTACGGCTCAGGCTCGGTTGTTCGCTCCGGCCTGCTGGATAGGGTAAAAACCTCGCTGAATGAGGAGAACATCGCCTGTGTGGAACTTGGCGGCGTAAAGCCAAACCCAAGGAGCGGGCTGGTTTACGAGGGCATAGAGCTGTGCCGCAGCCAGAACGTTGACTTCATTCTTGCGGTTGGCGGCGGAAGTGCCATTGACTCTGCCAAGGCCATTGCCGCTGGTGCAGTTTACAGCGGCGATTTCTGGGACTTTTACCAGGGCAAGCCCGTAACCAAGGCCTTGCCAATCGGAACGATTCTTACCATTGCCGCTGCGGGCAGCGAGGGCTCCCCCGACTCGGTTATCACCAACGAGAACGGTATGTTTAAGCGCGGCGCCTCGGGTGAAGCGCTGCGGCCGGCATTTTCAATCTTAAACCCCGCCCTTACACAGACCTTGCCCGCGTTTCAAACCGCATGTGGTATTACCGACATCATGGCACATCTGTTTGAACGCTACTTCACCAACACCACAGAGGTTGAGGTGACCGACCGGATGATCGAGGGCTTATTGCTCGCCATGATTCACGAGGCACCCCGCGTGATCGCAGACCCCGATAACTATCAGGCGCGGGCGAATATTATGTGGGCCGGTATGATGGCGCACAATAACTCCTGCGGCGTGGGCCGGGGGCAGGATTGGGCAAGCCACGATATCGAGCACGAGCTTTCGGCCAAATATGACTGTGCGCATGGCGCCGGGCTTGCGGTTGTATTCCCCGCGTGGATGACGTACAACCTTAAGCATGATGTAAACCGGTTTGCGCAGCTTGCAGTGCGCGCTTGGGGCTGTCAGATGGATTTCTCCAACCCCAAGGTTACCGCGGCAGCAGGAATCAGCGCACTGAAGCAGTTCTTAAAATCTATCGGAATGCCCCTGACCTTTGCGGAGCTTGGTGCAAAAGCGGAGGATATTGAGGAGATGGCGCACACCGCCTGTTACGGAAACGGCCGTACAGGTACCATAGGCGGGTTTGTGCCGCTTGGCGAGAAGAATGTGGTAAACATCTACCGCCTGATGCTCTGAGTACGTTTACCTGTTCTGTACCAGTCAATGTAAAGAGCGCCCCTGCGTAATGTGATATGCTCCCTTTATGAGAGACAGTGAAATAACAAACACTGTTCATCATGAAGGGAGTATTTTTATGCCACAAAAATCTAAAATAGAGGTTACTGAAAAAGTTAAAATCACTCGAGAGTATGTATCTGGGAAAATTTCAAGAGAGGAAGCCGCCAGACGAGCCAAGGTTGCACCTGCATCAATAGCCAGATGGGCTCGGATATATCGACAGGAGGGTGCTTTGGGTCTTGCCCCGACAAAAAAGAACCGCGTTTACAGCTCCGAATTAAAGAAGAAAGCTGTCTTGGAATATCTTGCTGGCGGATGTGGTCTGCACACTATCTGCGAAAAAAAT
>NZ_FNID01000028.1 GCF_900103835.1 Acetanaerobacterium elongatum
TTATTGCCGGAGAAATAGTTGTATTTATAAAAACTCGGGCAGGACATTTTCTTTCCTCTGCCGTCTGATTTCTGACCTCTTGTATTGGACGGCGTTCCCGACGTCCCCGATTATATCTGAACACTTAAGGTAATGGGACTTTACCCTCTGCGAGCCCGCCCCCAACCCCCTCCCGCGCCGTGGCGTTTCGGTTTTCTTGGGTTTCCTGCGCGGGAGGGGGAGGAATGTTCGGGGGCTTCGCCCCCAAACGGGTACCCCCGTCTATTCGCCGCCCTGCGGCGGGATGTAGTTGCCGGCGTCCCCGACGCCCCGCGGTATCTCCGCCCACCAAAGATAATGGATGTAGGCAACGGTCTTGACCGTTGTGCATTCTATCCACCCGCCCAAAGGGTTTTGTTGTAGGGGCGATTATCAATCGCCCGCGGTATTAAACATGGTGTTCGGTTAGGCCGCAATTGCGCTATGCTTCTATTTGTCCTTTGCCCTCCAAAAGCCCACCCCCAACCCCCTCCCGCATTGTAGGGCACATATTGCCCAAGATTGCTTATGCGGGAGGGGGAGGGATGTTTGGGGGCTTCGCCCCCAAACAGATGCCCCCTCGCTTACGCGGGGTGCACGCTGTTTAATCCCGCAGGGTTCTATTTGATATTGTAGGGGCGATTATCAATCGCCCGCGGTATTAAACATGGTGTTCGGTTAGGCCGCACACGCGCAATACGCGCCCCTGCGGCATAGATCTATATATTTGCAATACTCTCGATATAGCCGCTGCGGCGCTTGAGCGTTACCGATGAAATCTGCGAAACATACACCGTCACCTCGCCGTTTTGTATACACACGCAAAACGACTTGGGTATTTCCGAGGAAACGTTTACGACGCGCCCTTTCCGCTGCGCCTCGGCGAGATAGTTCTTGGTGTGCTTGGAGATGGTGGCGTTTTCAATGTCAAAGATGCCCACGATATCCTCCAGCTTCACCACGGTATCCTGCCCGAGATGTAGATACATAAGTGTAAACCAACCCTTTCCAATCTGACGGATTTATTTGCTTATATAAACTGCGGTGCTGCTTCAGATGCATATATGCGGCTGCTTCATCTTTCCCGCGCGCAAGTTGAGCATGCGGGAGGCGGGGAAGTTCAGCCGAAACCGCAGGGTACGCGCCTTTTTGTTACAACATTTCACGCAGGCACAGCAGCGGATGCAGGCTTTGGCATCGACCTGCAGGGTGCTCTGATCTATGGCACCCATCGGGCAGCGTATTGCACACAGCCCGCAGTGGTTGCAGCGGTCCTGCTCCAAAGTCGGAACCTGCGCATAGAACCGTGTGGTGTTATACCGCAGCAGCTGCTTAAAATAATACAGCAACGGGTTGTAAGGCATCGGGGCGAGTACGGCTTCATCCGGCGTTTTTGCATTCTTGAGCTTTTGGGCAAACTGCCTGCCGAATTCCTGCGCACAGGTGATATCCTCGCTGCTCGGACGCCCCTGTGCCACGGGGTATTTACTGTCAGAGTAGCTGTGCTCGGCAATCATCAGGGCGGCTCCTACCGGAATAAACCCCTGCTTAGAGCACAGCCGGTACAACTGCTGCACCGCGATACCCGCCGATATGTTACCGTAAACCGCCATACAAATTACCGGCTTGCCGTCCCCTTTCAGCTGTTGCAGAAAAGGGTACACCAAAAACGGTATGCCCATGGCGTAAATCGGCATGGCCACAATCACCGCGTCGCCTGTGATGGGGGGAGGCTCTGTGCCGCGCACCGACGGCAGGGTTAAATCCATTTCACCCGCCGCCCTTGCGCCCATCCCGCCGATGACGGCGTGAACCAGTTTGCGGGTGGTGCCGGTGGGGGAGAAGAAGATGGGTGTGACGGTTTGAATGTCCATACTGTCCCGTTTCCGCCGCGCGCCGGATAAGCCTCATGCCTAAACGATGCGCCCGGCCTCTATTTGAAACACCGCGCCGTCCTTTAGCGCGGAGCAGACATTGCTGTCGCAGCAGGTGATGAAAACCTGCTTGTCCTTCACGTGGTTTAGGATATACTCCTGCCGTTTTGCGTCCAGCTCGCTCATCACGTCGTCGAGCAGGATGACGGGGTTCTCCCCGAGGGAGTCCTTCAAAATATTGCTTTCACCGAGCTTTAAGCTGAGCACCGCACTGCGCTTCTGCCCCTGCGAGCCATAAGCCTTTGCCGAAAGCCCGCCTACAGTCACCTCAAAATCGTCCCGGTGTACCCCGCGGGTGGTATACCCCGCACGGATGTCCTCACCTAAGCTTTCCCGCAGCGCCTTCAAAATGGCCTCATACAGCTCCTGCTTCGAGGGCACCTCCGCCTGTGCTGCAACCGACGGCTGATAGACAAGGGTAAAAGGCTCGTCCTCTCCCGCAAGCCCGGCATAGATGGCTTTGGCCTCCTCGCCCAGCTTTTTCAGGTAGCGCAGCCGAAGCTGCATCACCGAGGCACCAAGCTGCGCCAATCGGTCATCCCACAGCTCCACCGTATCCTGCAGCTCGCTGTGGTAGGGAATATCCTTTAACAGGCTGTTGCGCTGGGCAAGAGCCTTCTGGTAATCGCCTAAAAGCTTGATATACATGGGGCGTATCTGCCCGATGGCAAGGTCTAAAAACCGCCTGCGCTCTGCCGGCCCCTCGGCCACAATGCCAAGGTGGGTGGGCGCGAACACCACGGCGCAGAACCTTCCCGCAAGTGCCGCCGAGCTTTCCTTCTGCGCGCCGTTTAGCAGCACCTCTTTCTTCTTTTGCTCATAGAATTTCAGGCCGGCGGTCTGCCCGCGCTCCTCGCCGGTGAATTCCAGCGAAAGAGCGGCAAAGGGCGACCCCATGCGGATAAACTCGTTCTCCTTGGCCCCTCTAAAGCTTTTCGCCCCCGTAAACAGCCACAGCGCCTCAATCAGATTGGTTTTGCCCTGGGCGTTGTCCCCGCAGATGATATTGACATTCGCGGCGGGGGAAAAGCTCATCTCGCTTATATTTCTAAAGTTTGTAAGCTTTACCTTATTAACAATCATGCGCTTTAGCTTTCTTTTCCGGTAACGGTAAGCGTAACGCCGTTAAAGGTTACCACGTCGCCCGCGCGAATCTTCTTGCCGCGCATCAGGCACACCTCGCCGTTTACCTTCACCTCGCCGCCCTGCACCAGCTCCTTGCCCTGCCCGCCGGTATCGGCAAGCCCCGCAAACTTCAGCAGCTGGTCTAGCTTGATATATTCGGTATGGATGGCTATCTCTTGTTTTTTCATCGTATCACCTTTATAGGTATTAGGAATCCTTTGTTACGGAATGTAGGGGAGACCTGTGGTCTCCCGCGGTACTCAATGTGATTCTCCGGTAATACTGCGGGCGAACACAGTTCGCCCCTACGGGGTTTGGTTTAGGGTTTGTAGGGGCGGCCATTGGCCGTCCGCGTAATCATTCGGCTTACGGTAATACCGCAGACGCGCAATGCGCGCCCCTGCATCACTGCCCCTTATACCCAATCACCAGCAGGTTAATCACCGCAAACAGCAGCAGGTGCGCGGGGTAGTAGATATAGAAAAACCACTTGCGCCACGCGCTCTTTTTGCGTGTGCCGTTATACAGCAGCAACAGGGGAATCACACAGAACAACCCAAGCTTTGAAAGCTCAACAATCGGGTTGTGCCCCGTAATAAGGTCAGAGGACACGTTATAGATGATTTTAGCGGCAGCAAACAGTGCAAACGCCGTCATCTGCTTCTTTTTGTCGCCGTAAAAAACGCCGAACGCCAAAATAAACAGCACGCCGAAGATCTGCCAGTCCGACCACCAGGTAACGGCACACAGCGCGATTACGGCAAGCAGGCGCAGCGCGGTATTCTCAATTCTATCCCACGCAATCAGCGCAATCAGCCCGCAAAACAGGGTAAAGATCATGCTAATCTGCGGCGGAAAGGCCAAAAGGTTGCCCAAGCCAAACAGCAGCTGGTAGGGAACCTGCGAGATTGCGGCGAATATGAAAAGCCTCAGGGCATATTTCTTTACGTCGTGCGTATAGTGGTAGCCCTCGGCAATAAAATAGCACATGATAGGTGCCGTAAACCTGCCGAAGAAATGGATAGCGATGCCCAGCGGCGATTCCGCCGAGGCCAGCACCGGGGCCGCATGGTCCAGGGTCATGGCTATTATCGCTATCATCTTTAATACGTCGGCTGAAAGACCTTTTGTTTTTGTTTCTGTCATAAAAGCTCCATATCTATCGGTGTTAAGCTTTTTTAATTAGGCGTTCTCGCTCTTAATGCGCACCGGCAGCACCAAAAACAAAAAGCTGTCGCCCTCGGGGGGCAGTATCTTCATGGGTGAAAGCGGGCCGCTCATCTCTAAAAACACCTCGTCGGTGTCGCAGGCGCGCAGCGCGTCGAGCAAAAACTTGTTGTTAAAGCCAATCTCAACCTTCGCGCCGTCATTCTTGCAGGCCACCTCGTCGTAGGCCTTGCCGATGGTGGTGATGCACGAAATCTTTACCACATCCTGCTCGAATACGCAGCGGATGGGGCTCTTTAAGCGGTCGGTAATCAGCAGCGAGGCACGCTCCACACAGCCGCCGAAACTGCGCACCGAAACCCGAACGCGGGAGGTTCCGCCCTCGGGAATAGCGTTTTTATAATCCAGAAAATCACCCTCCAGCAGGCGGGAGATTACCTTATAGCCGTCCACATCAAAGATGATATGCTTGCGCCCCACATAGATGTTTACCTTTACCTCGTCCTCGCCGATAAGCTTTGAAACCTCCGAAAGGGTTTTGGCGGGCACAATAAACCGCATTACCTTGCCGTTTTGCAGCCGCTCACGGCGCATGGCAAGGCGAAAGCCGTCTACCGAAACAATATTAATCGTATTCTCGTCCAGCTCA
Organism: Acetanaerobacterium elongatum; assembly: GCF_900103835.1. Taxonomy (GTDB): domain Bacteria; phylum Bacillota; class Clostridia; order Oscillospirales; family Ruminococcaceae; genus Acetanaerobacterium; species Acetanaerobacterium elongatum. The sequence goes on from NZ_FNID01000028.1 coordinate 4,894, forward strand.
AACAGCGAGCCGGTCTGCACCGGGCGGGTATCGGTCACCGCCACCGAGAAGATGGTCTGGTTGATCATGCTCTTTAAAGTAAGCGCGTCAAGCGAAACCTGCTCGCCGCCGCTCACCTCGGGCAGCTCGGGGTAATCCTCGGCCGGAATGCCGATGATATTAAACTCGGTAACACCGCCGCTGATCAGGGTGTACCCCTTCTCGTCGCTTACAATCTGAACGCGCTCGGTAGGCATACGCCTTACCATATCCAGCAATAGCTTTGCCGAAAGCACGATGTCGCCCTCCTCGGCCACCGCGGCCTCCACCTCGGTGCTGATGCCAAGCTCTAAATCGTAAGCGGTCAGGCTTACCGAAGAACCGTGCGCCTTTATCAGAATACCCTCCAATGCCGGCAGCGTGGTTTTGGTCGCCACTGCGCGCGAAACGTTGCCAAGTGCCTCACTAAGAGCGTTCTTGCTGCAGTTTATCTTCATAGAATCAGTCCTTTCTACTGCTCCGGGTTTGCAATGCCATGCAAACCCCATGCCTGTTGTCGGTCTTCCGTACCCTTTGTATCTGCAAAAAGCAGTTATAACCATAGTGTTGGCATAATTTTTGCCGTTTGTACAGCGTAAGCGGTTTTTTATCCATGACGGATAGGATATCATATATAAAAAATAGTCGTAGTAGTAGGGGCCGTTGAGATGTTAAAACCCCATCCCTATGGCGTTCTTTCGGGAAAAAGCAGCCCTTTTTACTCCGCATTCTTTTGTGGACGGTTTGTTAAAAGGTGAGAACCTCGGCAGGTTTTACACAGTATTGTTGAAAACTATGTTGGAAAAGTTGAAAACCTGTGAATAAATAACGGTTTTATGTAAACTAGTTGTAACTTCGACCTGCCGCTGTTCTTAAAAGTGAATTGTTGAGTGTTGAAAACTTTTTGCCTAAAAAAAATTAGCTGTCGCGAATGTTCTTTAAAATATCATCTATGGTTTCCTTGTAGCGCTTGTCCTTTAGCATGCGTGACTCCACCTCTTTTATCGCGTAAACGATGGTGGAATGGTCGCGCCCGCCGAACTCCTCGCCGATGGCCGTCATCGGCATCTGCGTAATCTCGCGCACGATGTATACCGAAACCTGCCGTGCCTGTGAGATAGTGGCCGAACGCTTCTTCGAGCGGATATCGGAAGCGGCGATGCCGTAGGTCTTGGCCACCTCGCCGATAATGCGCTCCACCGTAACGGGTACGGGCTGGTTGTCGTTTAAGATATCGCGGATGGCGTTCTGAGCCATGGTAAGAGAGGGCATGGAACCCAGCAGCTTGTAAGCCTTCAGCTTCTTTACGGCGCCCTCTAGCTGGCGTATGTTGTTCTTTAGGTGGTTGGCGATATACTCCGCCACGTCCTCAGGTATATCGAAGTCTAACAGCTCGGCCTTGCGGCGGATGATGGCGATGCGGGTTTCAAAGTCGGGCGCCTGAATGTCGGCTAACAGGCCGCTTTCAAAACGGGTGCGCAGGCGGTCCTCCAGCGTTTTAATCTCCTTGGGCGGCCGGTCGGAGGTAAGCACAATCTGCTTGCCCGCGATATAGAGCGAATTGAAGGTGTGAAAGAACTCCTCCTGCGTGCTCTCCTTGCCGCCGATAAACTGGATATCGTCCACCAGCAGGATATCGGCGCTGCGGTATTTTGCGTGAAAGTCCGGCGTGGTTTTGTTCTGAATGGCTGCAATCAGCTCGTTGGTGAACTCCTCGCCCTTAACATAGATAATGCACTTGTTGCTGAAGCTCTTGCGTATCTCGTTTAGGATGGCATAGAGCAGGTGGGTTTTGCCAAGCCCCGATTCACCGTAGATAAACAGCGGGTTATACGCACCCGAGGGCTTGGTGGCTACCGCCACCGAGGCGGCGTGGGCAAACTTGTTGCCGTGGCCCACAATAAAGGTTTCAAAGGTGTATTCATATTCGCCGGCGCCGGAGGCAGTGCCCAGGTCGGGCGGCAGCAGGCTCTGTGCGGCTTGTGAGGAGGGGGCATTCTGGTTTCTGTCGCTGTCGGTAATCAGGTTGATGTCTACCTCAAAGCCCAGTATCTCGTTAAAGCCCTGCTTAATTAAGCGCAGGTACTTCTGGTCGATAATCTTTTTCTGAAAGTCGCTCTTTACATAGAGCGTAGCTGTGTTGTTTTCAAAGCCCACAGGTTCGATGCAGCGTATCCATATCTTATGCGCTGTCTCGGAAAGATCGTTTTTGCAGTAGTCACTGACCATCTGAAAAACTTCGTCGAATGATTCCATAAATCCGTTAAGCTCCATTCCGCTAATATATTCTATGGTATTTCAGTCAATCTTCTCAACAAAACAATGGGTACAGGCATGCTGCACCCTGCAAAGTCGCACCGTTATAAACCGGGCTGTTAAAAACCTGCTGAAAAGCTGTTGAATCCCGGTGGAATGGAGAGTGTTGTGAAAAAGTTTCCACCGATTGCACATCTTCTATTTTATCATAAAAGCGACTTTTTTTGCAACTATACATGGGTAAGCCTGCGGCGTTGCTCACGCTGCATCCGGCACACCTATATTAATAGTATACGGTTCTTATTGTAGCAGATTTTAATGCCTTTGAACAGTGCCGAACCCTTGAATTCTGTAAGAATTTTCTGCCGATCTGCAGGTTTGCCGTCATACATTTTACAACAAGTTGTGTACCTTTATACATTGTTTTTTTATACTATACCATATCTGCTAAACCCCCTTTTTTGATGAATTTTTTACTACTTTTTTGGTGAAAAAACCACCCCTTTCCCTTTGTGAATTTTCTGAGAATTACTTGACAATTCAAGCTTTTGTAGGCTATAATAGTACCTTGCAAGGTTTCACCTAAATTGGAACCGACTTGTTTGTTCTTTCTTATGCTGTTTGATGAGATAGAAACTGCAAGGCGTAGAATTATACCGGAATAAGGAGCAAAAACATATGTTAAGAACATACCAGCCCAAAAAGCGTCAGCGGTCTGCAGAGCATGGCTTCCTCAAAAGAATGGCGACCAAGAACGGCCGTAAGGTTCTGGCTCGCAGAAGAGCTAAGGGTAGAAAAAGCTTGACCCTCTAATTAGCAGGCCACAGAATATGTGGTCTTTCTTTTTAGTGGTATAATTTAAAGCCGGCCGCCGTAAACTGTTTGTGTTGCCGGCTTAAAGGTTTTTATTCTTCCTGTTTCATCATCGCATTGGTGATTGAAGCACAGATTATCGGACAAGGATTATAATACTAATCTTCGTTAAAGGTGCGTGCATCTCTTAAACGAAACGAAGTATATGCAGCCATGTTAGGCCTGTTGCAACAGTCAAAGAGCATTGTGCTTTTTATGGCTGTGCGGCGCTGAACACAGAAGTGAGGTTCTTGGCAAAAGATGAAGGTTGTGCAAACGTTTCGCCGCAATAACGATTTTCGCAGGCTGTACGCGCGCGGTAAGTCTTTTGTGCATCCGCTGTTGGTGCTCTATGTGATGAAGAACAACCGCGGGCTAAAGCGCATCGGCATTACGGTAAGCACCAAGGTGGGCAACGCCGTGGTGCGCAACCGCTGTAAGCGCATCCTCCGCGAGGCCTTCCGCCTGCTTGAGCCCGAGATTCCCGCCGGGTGGGATTTTGTTCTGGTGGCGCGCACCAAAACCGCCGCTTCCACCATGCCCGCCGTAAAGAACGTGCTTTCTGCCCAGCTAAAGAAGGCAGGAATTATCGGTTAAAATTAGCATTCAGACATCGTAAGAACTAATGCCGCAAACGCGGCGACGGCCTTTTCAAGGGGGTACTGTTACCATGCGTTGGCTTGCTTTAAAGCTGATACGGCTGTACCAGCGGTTTATCTCGCCGCTGTTTCCCCCCTGCTGCAAATACTACCCCAGCTGTTCTTCCTACGCGTTGGGCGTATTCCAGCGCTTCGGGTTTTTCCGCGGCTTTATTCTTGCCGGCTGGCGCATCCTGCGCTGCAATCCCCTAAGTAACGGCGGCGTCGACTATGTGCCGGAGCATTTCTTTGACGCTTTTAAGCGCAAGAAACGGCAAGCTCATAATTGTATTGAACATTCGCCCCATGAGTAGCCCGGGGCTTTGATAAAGAAACTGTTAGCTTTTGCTGCGTCGTGTGGTTTCACGCGGCAGGCAGCGGCTTAAAAAGAGGCGTATGGCGTGCTGTGCCAAAGTGACACAAGCGCCGGGAAGGGATGGTTGTATAGATGAATTTTATTTACGAGATATTCGGTTACCCGCTTGGTTGGATTATGTGGCTGTGCTATAATGTAATCCCTTATTACGGCTTTGCCCTGATTCTTTTTACCATCTTAATCCGCGGTGCGATGTTCCCGCTTTCCATCAAGCAGAAGCGCGCCACCGCCAAGATGGCCATCTTCCAGCCCAAGATTGCCGAGATACAGAAGAAATACGCTACCGATAAGCAGAAGCAGCAGGAAGCGACGATGAAGCTGTATGAGGAGGAGGGCTATAACCCCATGGGCAGCTGTCTGCCCTCACTCGTTCAGTTTGCCATCCTGTTCGGTCTTATCGATGTTATCTATAAGCCGATGACGCACCTGTTGCGTTTCCCCGCCGATATCATCACCAAGATTTCCGATATCGCCAAGGGCCACAGCATCAATGTCAGCCAGCTCTCCTGGCAGATTAACAGTGTCGGCGATTTTGTAAAGAATCCCTCCGCCTACAGCGGCATCGGTGAGCCCTACCTGCAGCAGCTTTCCTCTTTAAACATGCATTTTATGGGCATGGACTTTACCCAAACCCCGAAGCTCGCCCTTACGGTAGACGGTTCGTTTAACTGGCTTATCCTGCTGCCCATCGCCTCGGGCGTTGCGGCGCTGGTTCAAGGCATCTACACCATGCGGGCAAACAAGCTGCCCGGGCAGGAGAACAACCCTGCCGGCAACAGCATGAAGATTATGATGTATATCATGCCGATCTTCTCGGTGTTCATCGCCTTCAGCTTCCCCGCAGGCTTAAGCTTTTACTGGACCCTTTCCTCGCTCTTAATGCTCCTTCAGGAGTTTATCTTAAATAAGGTTTACAACCCCGCCAAAATACTCGAGAAGCTGCAGGCCGAGCAGGAAGCCAAGAAGGCGCTGCGTAAGGAGATGAAGAAAAATTCATCCGGTATGCAGGGCGCAAGGCGTCTGCCCGAAACCTCCAACGATACCGCTGCCGCAGAGCCCGAGCCGATAAACGAGGCGGCACTCACTCAAAAGGAGCTTGACCGCAAGCGCCTTGCCGAAGCCAGAAAGCGTAATGCCGAACGGTACGGAGACCAGTATGTTGAGGTTAAAGACGAGGATTTGAAATAACCGCTAACCCTTAGTTGAATTGATTATCTTGCCGGGAGATGGAATGCTTCGCTTAATTTGCATCATAGGCAAATAGATGTTTAGCACCTTCATTTATACCCATTTCCCGCATTATAATAGACAGCACTAAAGTATCGTTTATTAAGTAGTAGCGTGTTGTCTGCAAGCGATGTTTAAAACTGATTTTAAGCATTGCCTAGAAGGAAGGGCCGGAGCATCGGCAAAGCCGTAACCGGCAGAATGGAGGGTTGTATGGAAAACGAGATTATCGCTACAGGCAAAACCGTCGAAGAGGCGATTGATTCGGCCTGTGAACAGCTGGGCGTAGCCAGAGAGCAAGTTGAATGGGAGATTTTAGAGCTCCCGAAGAAGAGCCTGTTCCGCTCCACACCCGCAAAGGTTAAGGTAGTGCACAAGGCTTCCAAGGTGAAGTATGCCAAGGATTTTCTGCACGAGGTATTGGGGCAGATGGGCCTTTCAGCCACCGAGATTGCGGTGGAGGAAAAGGCAGACGGCGTAACCTTTACACTGGAGGGGGAGGGCCTGGGTGTTATCATCGGCAGGCGCGGTGAAACCTTAGACGCGCTGCAGTACCTCACCGGCCTTGTTGCCAACAAGATTGACGGCGACTACTTCCGTGTAACCATCGATAGCGGAAACTACCGCTTAAAGCGTGAAAAAACCCTGCAGGAGCTTGCCGTTCGCATGGCAAACACCGCGGTAAAAACCGGGCGCAGCACAACGCTGGAGCCTATGAACCCCTACGAGCGCCGCATCATCCATGCCGCGGTGCAAACGGTAGAGGGCGCAACCTCCAACTCCTTCGGCGAAGAGCCCAACCGCCGCGTGGTAATCTCCTCTAAAAACCCGGTAAAGACCTTCCCGCCCAGAGGCGGCTCAAGGCCCTACAACAACAACCGCCGCGACGGCGCCAAGCCGTACGGAGACCGTAAGCCCTATAACAGCGGTGATAAGCCCGCCAATGAGCGTAAGCCGTATAACAGCGACCGCAAGCCCTACAATAACGACCGTAAGCCTTATGACGGAGAGCGCAAGCCCTACAACAACGATCGTAAGCCGTATAATAACGACCGCAGGCCGTATAACAACAAGCCCGCCGCGGGCCCGGCACCCTCGCAGCAGCCCAAGGCCGTTCCGGCAAAGGATGCCGAGGATAAGCCGCTCTACTCCAAGATTGATCTGGATTAAGCCTTTAACTCAAACCCTCACACCAGTTCTGGCGTGGGGGTTCGTTCATGAAGCCGACAGTTTAAATCTCCTTTCACTAATACCCTGCAAAAGCATAAAGTTGCATAGTTTTTGCTGATGTGTTGAAATTTTTAAAAAATTATTTCACTGTAATGTGTGAAATATCTGCCTCTTTACGCTCACCTCTGGCTTTTAAAAGTCCACCCCCGCACCACCCACTGGCGGCGTTACCCCCACCGTGACAAGTTTTACCGTGCGCCACACAAATACCGCGAAACGGTCAAAACCGTTCCCTACACGGGGAACTCTCTCCCATGCCTATTTTCTCCCCGCCATTGGGTTGCTTTCTACGAAAAGCTAATAACTAGTTCCTAGCTGCTACTTGCCCACCCCCAACCCCCTCCCGCATTTGTAGGCACATATTGCTTAAGATTTCTTTGTGCGGGAGGGGGAGAAATGTCCGGGGGCTTCGCCACCGAACGGGTGCCCCCGTATATTCGCCGCCCTGCGGCGGGTTGTAGGGGCATACCCGTGTGTCTGCCCTAGTAATCGGCAGCGCATATTCCGTAGGGAACGACCCCCGTGTCGTTCCGCGCGCAAAAAGGTTCTAACCGTTGTAGGGGCGAACTGTGTTCGCCCGCATATAACCGCGAATCCACAGTAAGACATGTAGGGGCGCGCATTGCGCGCTTGCGGTTCATCAACCAAGGGCCGATATAATTCCGCGGACGGCCGATGACCGCACCTACAAATTCCAATCTAACCTCGCAGGAAACGGGCTTGACCGTTTTGTGGCAATATTGGACTATGTTAAAACCGCGTGCCAAATCCGCCTGTCGCCCCTGCGCTGTATTGGGGCAGGAGTTGTACCTTTCGCGATAATACCAATCACAGAATATTTGAAAGGCAGATTCAATATGAGCCAAACCATTGCGGCAATCGCCACCGCGCAGGGCGGGGCGGGGATAGGGGTAATCAGAATCTCTGGCGATAATGCCCGGGAGGTTGCCGCGCGCGTATTTACCCCCGCCGCAAAGAAGAAAAGCGTGCTTACCGCCGCCGGCTATACCGCGCTGTTCGGGCGGGTATATGATAAAAACGGCGCGATTGACGAGGCGGTGGCGCTGGTGTTTGCCGCCCCCAAAAGCTACACCGGCGAGGATGTGGTCGAGCTTTCCTGCCACGGCGGCAGCTTTCTGCTGCAGCGTGTGCTTGCTGCGGTACTTGAAAACGGTGCTGCGCCCGCGCAGGCGGGGGAGTTTACCAAGCGCGCGTTTTTAAACGGCAAGCTGGGGCTTACCCAGGCCGAAGCGGTAATGGACATCATCTCGGCTAACGGCGAGCAGGCGGCAAGGGCGGCGCTTGCGGCACACGACGGTGCGCTCTACCATAAGCTCAGCGGCATCGTTGCCGAGCTGGTGAGCCTCTCGGCAAGCCTTGCCGCATGGATAGACTTCCCCGAGGAGGATGTGCCCGCCGTACAGATTGACGCCCTTTCTGCTGCGCTGAACAGCTGTTGCGCCCAACTAGACGTACTGATAGCCGGTTATAATACTACCCGTATTGTCCGCGAGGGTATCCATACCGTGATTGCGGGCAAGCCCAATGTGGGCAAGTCCACCCTCATGAACCTGCTTGCGGGTGAAACCCGCAGCATTGTCACCGACATCCCCGGCACCACGCGCGATGTGGTGGATATCACCGTCCGCCTGGGCAGCGCCGTGCTTCGACTTTCCGATACCGCGGGCATCCGTGCCACCGACGACCCTGTGGAGTGCATCGGCGTAAGCCTTGCCAAACAACGGCTGCTTCAGGCAGACCTGGTGCTTGCGGTGTTTGATAGCTCCGCTGAGTTGACCGATGAGGATAAGCAGCTTACCGAAGCCATCGGCAGCACCCCAGCCATCGCGGTGATTAATAAGAGCGACCTGCCCACACAAATAGACAGAGCGTATATAGAATCACATTATAAACATATTGTAGAAATATCTGCCGCTACCGGTTCCGGCTATCAGCAGCTTACAACCCTCATTGAGCACCTGTTTGCGTTAGAGAATTTCGACCCTATGAAGCCGGTGCTGGCCAACGCCCGCCAGCTTAACTGTGCCCGCCGCGCCCGCGCCCTGCTTGAGGAGGCACTCGGTGCGTTAAGCCTTACCCTGGACGCGGTGTGTGTAAACATCGACTGTGGGCTGGATGCGCTGATGGAGCTTACCGGCGAACGGGTAAGCGACACGGTTATCGAAAGCGTGTTTGAGAGGTTTTGCGTGGGCAAATAGTTTTCAACGGCCAGCCTTTGCGATGTTGAAAACCTTCCGGTTTGTTGCGGTATTCAATAATGCGTACGATTAGTGCGAACACAGTTCGCCCCTACGGTGTATCAATGGTTTTAATACCATCAACAATAACAATTTAGCATGATATAAAGAGGATGAAGATTCATGGTAGAATACCTGGCCGCAGAATATGACGTAGCCGTTATCGGGGCGGGGCACGCGGGCTGCGAGGCAGCACTTGCCGCCGCAAGGCTTGGCTGTGAGACGGTGCTTTTCAGCCTGTCGTTAGATGCCGTTGCCAATATGCCCTGCAACCCCTCTATCGGCGGAACTGCCAAGGGGCATCTGGTGCGCGAGATTGACGCACTCGGCGGCGAGATGGGGCGCATGGCGGATAAAACCCTTATTCAAAGCCGTATGCTCAACCGCGGAAAAGGCCCCGCCGTATACAGCCTGCGCGCGCAGATTGACCGCGTGCGCTATCATAACGAGATGAAGCACCTGCTCGAGCGCACCGAGCACCTCATTGTCAAGCAGGCCGAGGTGGTAGAGGTTCGTAAGGCGCAAGACGGCATACTGCTCGAGGCGGTTACCCGTCTGGGTGCCGTGTACCGCTGCAGGTCGGTGATTGTTTCCACCGGCACCTACCTCAATGGAAAAATCTATGTGGGGGAGTGCTCCTATCCAAGCGGGCCGGATGGCTGTCAGGCCGCCACTCACCTTACCGCGAGCCTCAACCGTCTGGGTATCGCCACCCGCCGCTTTAAGACGGGAACCCCCGCGCGTATTTTAAAAAGCAGTATCGACTTCTCCAAGCTGGAGGAGCAGCCCGGCGACGAGCCGATTGTACCCTTTTCGTTTGAAACCAAGTTGCCGCTTAGAAATGTGGTGCCCTGCCATATCGTTTACACCAACGAGAGAACCCATGAGGTAATCAGGCAAAACCTGCACCGTTCACCGCTCTACGGCGGGATGATTGAGGGTATCGGCCCGCGCTACTGCCCCAGCATTGAGGATAAGGTGGTGCGCTTTTCTGATAAGGAGCGCCACCAGCTGTTCATCGAGCCATTGGGCTTAGATACCGAGGAGATGTACCTGCAGGGGATGTCGTCCTCGCTGCCCGAGGAGGTACAGGTTAAGATGTACCGCACCATTAAAGGGCTGGAGCAGGTGCAGATTATGCGCAACGCCTATGCCATCGAGTACGACTGCTGCAATCCGCTCGACCTGCTGCCCACATTACAGTTTAAGCAGGTAAACGGCCTGTTCGGTGCCGGGCAGTTCAACGGCACCTCCGGCTACGAGGAGGCCGCCGCACAGGGGTTGATTGCGGGTATCAATGCGGCACTTTATGCAAAGGGCAAAGAGCCGCTGCTGCTCGACCGCGCCAGCTCCTACATCGGCACGCTGATTGACGACCTCACCACCAAGGGCTGTCAAGACCCCTACCGCATGATGACCTCGCGTTCGGAGTATCGCCTCTTGCTGCGGCAGGATAACGCCGACAAACGCCTTACCCCCATCGGCTATAGCCTGGGGCTTATCTCAGAGGAGCGCTATCAGGCTTTTGTGGAAAAATACCGTCAGGTTGATGAGGAGATTGCGCGGCTTGACAAGGTGATTGTCGCACCGTCCGAGGCCGTAAACGCTTTACTTGTTTCACGTGAAACAGCGCCGCTTTCCACCGGAGCGCGCCTTTCGGAGCTTGTCCGCCGCCCGCAGGTTTCCTACCTCGACCTTGCCCCGTTTGACGAGCACCGCCCGCCGCTCACCGACGATGTCATCGAGCAGGTGGAGATCGAGATCAAATACGAGGGCTATATCAAACGCCAGCTCGCACAGGTAGAGAGCATGCGCAAGCTGGAGCATAAGGCGCTCTCACCCGACACCCCCTATCAGGAGATCAGCGGCCTTCGTCTGGAGGCACGCGAGAAGCTGCTCAAGGTAAAGCCGCTGAGCATCGGGCAGGCCTCCAGAATTTCAGGCGTAAGCCCCGCGGATATCTCGGTGCTGCTGGTGTGGCTGGCAAGAGGGCAGAAGTGAGATAGAAAAGGGATGTAGGGAGCGGCGTCCTCGACGTCCCGTGTAATATCCGTCCATGATTTTGATGTAGGGGAGACCTGCGGCCTCCGCGGCATTGGTACGTCCCGATAAAACAGCTGGCGAATACCGTTCGCGCTAAGATGCCGCGGCAGCCTCACAGCCTTCGTTAATACCGCAGACGTGCAATGCGCGCCTCTACAAATATATAGTGAACGGTCTTACCCGTTTCGCCCAACATTATTTAATCTATAAATATTGCCGGAAAGGCAGGTAAGCATATGAGCCTTACAACCGATACCCTGAAGAATGCCGCACCCCATTACGGCATAGCGCTTACCGAGCAGCAGCTTGCTAGGTTTGATCTGTACAAAGATCTGCTGCTTGATTGGAGCACCCGCATGAACCTCACCGCCATCAAGGACGAGGAGGGTATCGCGGTAAAGCATTTCTTAGACAGTATTCTTCTGGATGCCAAGCTGCACCTTTCAGAAAACGCCCGTTTAATAGATGTGGGTACCGGCGCCGGCTTTCCCGCCGTACCCGTTAAGATCATGCGCCCGGATATCTTTATCACCCTCGCCGACGGGCTGAACAAGCGCATTACCTTTTTAAAGGAGCTTACCGCGCAGCTTGGGTTGGAGTCCGAGGCTATCCACACCCGTGCGGAGGACTTGGGCAAAAACCCCGCCTATCGCGAACGCTACGACTATGCTACCGCGCGCGCGGTGGCATCACTGAACGAGCTGTGCGAATACTGCCTGCCGTTTGTAAAGCCGGGCGGAATCTTCGCAGCGATGAAGAGCGGAGAGGTAGACGAGGAACTGAAGCAGGCCCAGAATGCCGTAAAGCTGCTGGGCGGGCAGGTGCAGGAGGTTATCCGCTTTGGGCTGCCGGATGAGAGCAAGCGCAGTATTGTGGTGATAAAAAAGATATCGCATACTTTACCAAAATACCCGCGCCCCGGCGCTCAAATTGCAAAAAAGCCTCTTTAATTCTTCAAGATTAATAGTTTCATCGGGCTTTCTGTCATATTCACACAACGGAAAATAGTGGAAAATAAGAACCCTTTATGCTACACTAAGTTCAGCAGCAGTGGACAAGCATAAAGGGTACTTTGTTTCACATGAAACATAGCTGCCGCTGTTACATACCCTCCACTCCTGCGGAATGTTCAAGCTAACAAGGTATTATTACATGTTTATGCGGGAAGGATGGTAGAAACATGTCCGTATTCTCTAAAGAGAAGACCATCAATAAGGTTATCGAGATTAACACAGAGAATATACTTCCAAACCCCGCGCAGCCGCGAAAGATTATGGATAGCGACGAGCTTCAAAGCCTTGCCGAAAGCATCCGCTATAACGGGGTGCTGCAGCCGCTTACGGTTCGGCGCATGAAGGACGGGCTGTATGAGCTGATTGCGGGGGAGCGCAGATTGCGCGCCGCAAAGATGATTCAGCTGGATGTGGTGCCCTGCATTGTGGTAGATACCACCGGCCAGCAGTCGGCACTGCTTTCGGTGCTGGAAAACCTGCAGCGCAAGGATTTAACCTTCTTTGAGGAGGCGATGGCCTACAGCGCACTGATTAGAGACTGGGGTATCACGCAGGAGCAGGCCGCTGTTAAGCTTGGCAAGGCGCAGTCCACCATTGCCAACAAGCTGCGGCTCTTACGGCTTACCGAGGCGGAGCAGAGGCTGATTATTAAGAACCACCTTACCGAGCGGCATGCACGGGCATTGCTCAAGCTTGATGATGAGGCGGAGCGGCAGGAGGCACTGAATACCATTATCGCGAAGGGCTTAAATGTAGGGCAGACCGAGGAGTATATCAGCCGCATTGTAAACCCCATCCTGAAGCCTCGTCAGGAGAAGGTGATTGTGGTAAAGGATGTGCGGCTGTTTATTAATACCGTAACCAAGGCGGTCAACATCATGCAGAAGGCGGGTGTAGACGCGCACGCCAAGCAGGTGGAAAAAGACGATTACATAGAGTATATCGTAACCATCCCCAAGCAGTCGCGCAAGCCAACCCCAAAGCTGCTTGCGCCGTCGGGTGCATAATGGTGCGTTTTACACTTTCCCTGGTGTAAAATATATCACTCATCCCCTGGCTGATTTTATCGCAGAAAGAGCGGCAATAGCCGCTCTTTCTGCGTCTAACAGGGTTGCAGCACGCGGCTAAGGCTGTAGTTGGGTATAAATTCTTGCCAATCAGGTTAATTAAGACTATACTGATAACAACAAGAAGCGTATTTATTGTTTCATGTGAAACAATGATATCGGAAGGAGGGAATCGTGTAAGCAATGATAGAACTGTTGCCGCTGCAGGAAGAAAACCTGCATTATATAGTAGAGTGGAACAATGATAAGGGAAGCAACTTTTTATGTCAGTGGGCGGGGCCTTCCGCCTACAGCTACCCGATTACCGAACAGCAGATTAAAACGCGGCTGGAATATTCCAAGCGCAAGCAGTCGGACTTTAAGATGTACCAGATTATGCTCGACCATAACACCATGATTGGTACGGTAGAGCTGTTTAATATCGAGAAGCACGCTCTGCGCGCAACCATGGGAAGGTTTTTACTGGCCGAGGAATACCGCGGCAAAGGCTACGGGCAGCAGGCCATCAAGGCGGTGTTCCGCATAGCCAAAAACCTGCTGGGGTTGGAGGAGCTTCGCCTGAATGTGTTTGAATACAATATTGCCGCACAAAAATGCTACGAAAAGTCAGGCTTTGTGTTTGACAGCATCCGGGAAGACCCTAAGAACCCAAAATGGAATCTCTACAGCTATGTGATTGAGCTGTATGCCATAGACATCGAAACAGGCAAACGCCTTCTTCCGGATGTGCAGCCGGAGTACAAGCCCGAACAGGACGAGCCGCCGCTGGATATCTATACGCACTAGTCTTATGCGGTTAACAGGCAAATCCGGGAAAGTATTTAGAAAAATATTTACAGTTGCTTCAATAAGTGTGGATGAAAATGGGCTATAATAGGCACATATAAGATAATAAAATATAAGGCACAAATGTTGGGAACCAGTTTATTGGCATTAACAACAAAGAAAAAGGAGACAGTAAAATGAGAAAACGAGTTTATATTACTTCAGGAGTGTTAGTGATTTTGACGCTCTGTATACTATGTTCGTGTAGCTATGGCTTGCAACCGGCTGCAGTATCATCGCAGGCGGCAGAGAAGCCTGCAGCCGAATCGCTGGTTACATTTGATACGTCCAGTAAAACAAGCAGCGATGCCGCTTCATCAGAAGTGAGCTCTGCTCCGTCATCGGAAACATCAACAGAAATTTCATCAGAAGTATCTTCAGAAGCAGTATCCTCAAGTTCCAAAGCAGCAAGTTCCAAAGCAGCAAGTTCCAAAGCAGCAAGTTCCAAAGCGAAAACTGAATCAAGCAAAGCAGCAAGCTCTAAAGCCGCATCCTCAAAGCCTGTCAGCAGCCAGGCAGAATCCAGCAAAAGCAGTGTGAGCACATCAAAAGAACCGTTTCTGTATCTTCTCTATAACGCATCCATAAATACCGAGAAAAAAATTACGGTGAATGGTCCGGATACCTGCAGGATAACAGGCGTACAGGTAAACGGTGTTGAAGATACAGATGCAAGCAGTGCAACTACGGATGTTTCTTACGATAAAGCAACCTTTTCTTTTAAAGCGAGCGCAAAGGGCAGGTATAGTATTCAGGTTTCGGTTGAAAACCCAAGTACCGGAAATATTTATGATCTTACAACTACAATAGTGCTAGGATAACAGTAACAGACCGAAGGGATACCAACAACTTAGGTTCGCTATTGTAACGCTAGAAACAAATTTGTGCTAAGCTTGAAAGTAAGTTAATAAATACTGGGGGAGCAATACCGGTTTCAGTAAGAAACGATTTGCTCCCTGTTTTTGTTTCACATGAAACATTTATCGCAATTTACAGAAAACTAATGCTTTTATTGGAAGATAAATTATGATATAATTCTAAAGAACATTTTGATTGAATTGTAGACAAACAGCACTTCCGGTTAATAGAAACGGATTAGAGCATATCATCGCACAGAAGGCCGGACGACGAGGAAACTGCTGTTCAACAGAAACGGAGAGACTATGGGCAAGATTATTACCATCGCCAACCAGAAGGGCGGGGTAGGAAAAACCACCACAGCAGTAAATCTGGCGGCGGCGGTGGGCGCGGCAGGCAAAAAGGTGCTGCTCGCCGATATTGACCCCCAGGGTAACGCCACCAGCGGCCTTGGGATTGAAAAGCGCTCGGTGGGTGTTTCGGTGTACGATTTGATTATCGGTAATGCCAAGGCCGCCGACGCAGTGGTTCATACGCAGTTTCGCAACGTGGACGTGCTACCCTCCAACATCCAGCTGGCCGGTGCCGAGATCGAGCTGGTGGAGCTGCAGAACCGAGAGAACCGGTTGAAATACGCGTTATCTCAGCTGCGCGACGGCTACGACTATATCTTCATCGACTGCCCGCCCTCGCTGGGGCTGATTACCCTTAACGGGCTGACGGCCTGCGATACGGTGCTGGTACCCATCCAGTGCGAGTATTATGCGCTTGAGGGGTTAAGCCAGCTGATTGCCACCATACGGCAGATAAAAAGGCTTTACAACCCGCAGCTCGAGATCGAGGGTGTACTGCTTACCATGTACGACGCCCGCCTTAACCTGACGGTGCAGGTGGTGGACGAGGTGAAGAAGTTCTTCCCGCAGAAGGTATACAAGAGTGTAATACCAAGAAATGTAAGAATATCCGAGGCGCCCAGCTACGGGCAGCCGATTCTATACTACGATCGTGCCTCAAAAGGCAGTACGGCTTATGACGAGCTTGCCAAAGAGCTGATTAAAATGAATTCCCGCAAGAAATAACTGCATCATTACAGAAAGAGAACAGGTAAAGGAGGAAACAGCCTTGGCGATGAAAAACAGAGGGCTTGGCAAGGGCCTGGACGCGCTGTTTGCCGATAACGCGGCGCCCGACAGTGCCGGTGCCGTTAGCTTAAATATCTCGGAGATTGAGCCCAACAAGGGGCAGCCCAGAAAGAGCTTCGACGAGAAGGCTCTGGCCGAGCTTGCCGATTCTATCCGTCAGCACGGGGTAATCACCCCCATACTGGTGCGTCCGCTTACGGGCGGCGGCTACCAGCTGGTGGCGGGCGAGCGGCGCTGGCGTGCGGCAAGGATGGCAGGATTAAGCGAAGTTCCGGTGCTCATCAAGGAGCTTACCGACGCGCAGACGATGGAGATTGCGCTGGTGGAGAATCTGCAGCGTGAGGACTTAAACCCCATCGAAGAGGCCGAGGGCTACCGCTCGCTGATGGATACCTACAACCTCACACAGGATGAGGTAGCCGAGCGCGTAAACAAGTCCCGCCCGGCGGTGGCAAACGCCGTGCGTCTTTTAAACCTGCCAAAGCCGGTGCGCGAGCAGGTGAAAAACGGCAGCATCTCCGGCGGCCACGCGCGCGCACTGCTTGCGTTTGAAAGCGAGGCGCGGATGGAGTCTGTTGCGGGCGAGATTGTAAAGAAGCAGCTTACCGTACGCGATATCGAGCGCATGGCAAAGGACGAGAAGAGAAATCAGCAGCCCGCAAAGCCCAAGGGAAACAAGGGGCTACTGCGCGACAGCTTTTTTACCGAGATGGAGCTTGCCCTCAAAGCCGAGCTGGGGCGCAAGGTGAGCATCACCGAAAACGCCAAGGGGCAGGGAACCATCGAGCTTGCGTTTTTTGACAAGGAAGACCTTGCCGAAATCGCACAGCGGTTAGCAGGGCGCTCCCGCTGAGGGCGGGAAATAGAATAATAAATTTTAATTCAAATACCCACCCCCAACCCCCTCCCGTTACGTAAGTGTACTAAGTCAACGGCTTGGCAAAACGGTAGGGGGAGGAATGCGAGGGGGCTTCGCCCCCTCGCCGAAAACCCCTTTTGCTTCATCATAGGGACGATACTATCGGCTTCAGAGAGTTGCGGTTGGGGAAAAGTTTACTGAAGAAGTGATGGGAAGAACAGATGCGCCGGGATACAGCCGTTTCATCGAAATTCTTCAAGCTAAGGTAAAATGCAAAAGCGGGAGCGTTAAGCGTTCCCTACAGATAAAAAGGGAATACTACTACTATTATTACTTTATAAAACCGAAACAAAGGAGTAATTATTAACATGCTGGACATTAAACTCATCCGTGAAAACCCCGACCTTGTAAAGGCGGGAATGAAGCGGCGCAATAAGAACTTAGACGACGTCATTGACGAGATACTTGCCATAGATGTCAAACGCCGCGAGGTAAGCTCCAAGGCTGACGCCATGAAGAACGAGCAGAACAAGGCAAACAAGGAGATTCCCGCCGTGAAGAAGGCGGGCGGCGACGTAAGCGCCATCATGGAGCAGATGAAGGCACTCTCAGACAAAATCAAGGAGTGCACCACGCAGGTAAGCGAGCTGGAGGAAAAGCAGAGAACCCTGCTTCTTAACATCCCCAACGTGCCCAATGCGGGCATCCCCGACGGTGTGGACGACCACGACAACAAGGAGATTCGCAAAAGCGGCGAGCCGCGCAAGTTTGATTTTGAGCCCAAGGCACACTGGGATATCGGCAGCGACCTTGGCATACTCGACCCTGAAACCGCCGCCAAGGTAACCGGCGCGCGCTTTCACTTCTACAAGGGCCTGGGTGCACGGCTGGAGCGCAGCATCATCAGCTACTTTTTAAACACCCACACCGCGCACGGCTACACCGAGATTCTGCCGCCCTACCTTGTAAACCGCGCCTCGATGACCGGCACCGGCCAGCTCCCCAAGTTTGAGGAGGACGCCTACAAGCTGACAAGCGAGGATTACTTCCTGATTCCCACCGCCGAGGTGCCGGTAACCAATATGCACCGCGACGAGATTTTAGACGGCAGCAAGCTGCCCATCTGCTACGCAGCCTATTCCGCCTGCTTCCGCGGCGAGGTGGGTGCCGCCGGGCGCGACCAGAAGGGGCTTATCCGCCAGCACCAGTTCAACAAGGTGGAGCTGGTGAAGTTCACCAAGCCCGAGGAATCCTACGCCGAGCTGGAAAAGCTGACAAACGATGCCGAGCGCGTGCTGCAGGGCCTGGGGCTGCCGTACCGCGTGGTTTGCCTGTGCACGGGCGACCTTGGCTTCTCGAGCGCCAAGACCTACGACATCGAGGTTTGGATGCCCTCGTACAACCGCTATGTAGAGATCTCCAGCTGCTCGGATTTTGAAGACTATCAGGCGCGCCGCGCCAACATCCGCTTTAAGAACAGCCCGCAGGATAAAGCACAGCTGGTGCACACCCTCAACGGCTCGGGTGTTGCGGTAGGCAGAACGGTTGCAGCTATCTTAGAGAACTACCAGAACGCCGACGGCTCGGTAACTGTGCCAGAGGCCCTTCGCCCCCTGATGGGTGTGGATGTGATTCGCTAGAACTAATGAAACTATCGGGCGGAGGCGGCAAAGGCTGCAGCCGCCCGATTTTATGTGGGGCATCGGCGGCTCGGGGGTAGAAAACGGTTTAGCCGCTCCGCAATTTCCTCAAAAGCCATAGGGATAGCGCCTGTTTCCTTGCAGGGGAGATTATCAATGCCGCGGTATCCATACAGCGTGCCCAAACGCCGTGATGGCGGGTACCCTCTCCCGCAGAAGGAAAACCACAGATAAGCGAAACCCCAAAAGCGGGAGGGGGTTGGGGGTGGGTTTATACAGCAGCCTTTTATGTGTGCCCGTACTATAGACGCATTCATTTAGCACAACCTGGAGTAGGGCTCGTATGTTGAAAATGCAGCAATTTCTCATGGTTTTATACGCCTAGAGTTTTTAAGACACTTAAAGAATTACCGAATAAGGATGGATGACATGAAGATAACGGTTTTTGATTTAGGGAAAGATGCAGGAAATGAACCGCTCGCCCAAGCGGTTAAGAATTATTACATAGAAACGAATCCAAAAGCGGAGGTAGTTATTCATAATTACAGTGAAACCGAAATAAAGGATTGCAGAGGCTGCTGGAGCTGCTGGTGGAAGACCCCGGGGCAATGCGCCCTGAGGGATGCCGATAATCTGTATCGGGACTATATGAACAGCGATGAAGTGGTTCTGCTTTTTAATACGGAGAATGGCTTTATAAACGGAAAGGGAAAAACCTTTCTGGATAGGGCAATACAGCATTATATGCCCTATATTCATATCCGAAACGGCGAATGCGGCCATCTGAAAAGATATGATAAATACCCCGTTATGAACTTCTACTTCGAGAAAAACGGCTTGAGCGCAGAGGAAGCAGCAGTAATCAGGTGCTATCTTGCGCGA
This sequence comes from Acetanaerobacterium elongatum, assembly GCF_900103835.1. GTDB lineage: Bacteria > Bacillota > Clostridia > Oscillospirales > Ruminococcaceae > Acetanaerobacterium > Acetanaerobacterium elongatum. The sequence goes on from NZ_FNID01000028.1 coordinate 24,078, forward strand.
ACAGCCTACCATTTTAGCAGCACCGGCAAAGAGCTTGTGGTTGAAAACGAAGGCCTGCGGGTTGCTGATTTAGAAGATACAAAGCCGATGGATGAGGTTTTGTCTAATGAAGTTGCAGAAAGAAAGACAAACGGCAAGTGGGTAATCTATAACGGCTCGCCCAGAGGAACCCATTCCAACAGCAGGCTGATGATCGAACAGATCATAACGGGAATGAGAGCACAGGGTGCAGAGGATATCGAGGTAAGAGACCTGATCGATACAAAGGAACATAAAACATGGGCGGAGACTTTCAGCAGCAGCGAGAACAACCTGTTTGTCTTCCCGCTTTATGTTCATGCGATGCCCGGGCTTGTAATGAAGTTTTTTGAGCAGCTGAAACCAGTCAACAATAAGAAGGTTCACATGGCGTTTCTTGTTCAGTCCGGCTTTCCCGAGACCAGCCAGTCCTACTATCTGAGGCCCTATCTTGAACTGCTGACCAAAAGACTGGGAACGGCCTTTGACGGAACCATCATTAGGGGTAATGTGGAAGGCATTCAACAGCAAACAGAAAAGCAGAACAAGAAGTTCTTTGATGAGCTGAAGCAGATAGGGGAAACCTATGCAAGCAAAGGAATCATGGATGTAACCCTGAAAAAGGAATATGAAAAGATGGCATACCTGCCAAAGGCCGCGCAGGTAATATTCTCGATACTTTCCGTCTTCGGCGTGACAAACGGCTATTGGAACTCCAACCTGAAGAAAAATGGGGCTTACGAAAAAAGATATGCAAGGCCGTATATGGAGTGATGATATGGCGATTTGTATTTCTTAACAGGTAGATGGCAGGTGTCCTGAGGGAGCCCCTAATTATAGGGGGATGAACCCGCGGGCTTGCTCCTTCGGAGAACCAAAGGCTTATTTGTAGGGGAGGTTATTAACCTCCCGTGGGGATACCGTTAATCTGTATGAGAGTATCCGCGGGCGATTGATAATCGCCCCTACGTCTCCGACGAAGATTTGATAATAAACTGCGGGGCGTCGAGGATGCCGCCCCCTACAATTATCGTAGGTTGCGGTGGAATATGCGGGTGATTGCTGGGCGATATTCGCCTATGCCTCTACAAAAATATGATGAAGGTTGTAGGGGCGGCCACTGGAAGTCAGAGGGTTTCATGCAACGTCTGGCAAGACCGCGGACGCGCAATGCGCGCCCCTACATTTTAATAATTCAAGAAGCATAATTATTTCAACACCCAAGGCACCGCCTGTTGAAAACAAAGGAGCGATTACTTATGGCTGCCTACACAAAGCAATTCCTTGTCGCCTACCCGGAGTGCGACATCAATAACCACATGCGGCTCTCGGGCATCATGCGGCAGATTCAGCAGATCGGCGGCGAGCACCTCGACCATCTGGGGCTGACCTACAAACGGATGGAGGACGATGGCTTTGTGCTGCTGCTGGCAAAGGAGGGGCTTACCATACGGCGCATACCCGCCGCGGGGGAGCATATCACCCTTGAAACCACGCCGCGCAGGCCCAAGGGTGCGAACCTGTTCCGTGACTGCACCTTCTATGACGAAAGCGGCAGGGAGCTGATCTTTGCCGAAACCACTTGGGTGGCCGCAAACCCCGCCGACCACCGCATCGTGCGCCCAAAGGAGCTGCCGTATGACTTTGTGGAATCATTAGAGGAAAAGGACTATGCCGTAACCGGCCAGCGCGTGCGGCTGCCCGGCGAGGCGAAGAGTGTGGGGAAGCGCCGCATCGTGTTCTCGGATATCGACTGCAACCGCCACCTGAACAACGCTGTGTACGGGGATATCGTTTACGACTTTTTGCCCTTTGAGGTTGCGCAGGGGCGGGCGCTTTCCACCTTCTTTATTCACTTCCAGCGCGAGGCGGTGCTGGGGGAGGAGATTGACATCTTCTACGCGCAGCCCGACAGCGACACCTGCATCCTCTCCGGCCTAAAGGATGGGGGAGAGGCGTGCTTTACGGCGCAGTTGACCTTTGCGTAAGCCGTAGTGCCGCGATTAGAGGAACTACTATCCTTATCACAGGTATTATATCAAATGAAAGCAAAAGGGCAGACGCACGGTCTGCCCTCAATTTATAGGTTGGGATTATCTAAAATCTTATCCAGATACTCGACCATGTTATCCTTCATGGTGCCTTTATAGATAGAATCGCGAATCACCTTCACCTTGGCCATAGTAAGCAGCACGGAGATGCCCACGCGGGATTTTATATTGCGCTGCGGGAAGTCGCGGTAGATGCCCAGCCTCTTATACGCCTTGTGGTCGGCCACAAAGGGGAAGCGCAGCTCGCCCCAAATCTCGTCGCGGAAGATCTTCCAGCCGCCCACCCCCAAAAAGGTTTTGGGCTTGTGGTATTGCAGCGCCGAATAGTCGGTAAGGTTACAGGCCAGCGCGTACAGCTGCGCATCAATTCCGGCGGAGGTGGGGGCCTCGTCGGTCGCGAAGCCCACGAGGGTTGCCATCTGCCATTGAGTATAGATATCAAAGACCTCTGCGAGGTTTTGGTTTTGCGCAAGCGGGCCGGAGATAATAAACCCAAGCTGCTTACCCTGTAAAACAGGAGTATGGGTGTTAAAGAAAGAACGGTCGAAGAAGCGCTTCCATGCAAAGGAGAGGTAGCGATCCTTCATGGCTCCCGCAAACACCAGGATATCGGCGGTTATAATGTGGGTGTTAAAGAAGTCGATGAAACCGTCCTTGCCGGTGTAGGCACATTCGTAGTTGTAGCCGCACTGCAGGCACCCGAGGCAGCCACCCTTGATGTCGATATCCTCCAGACAAAACAGCTCCGGCGGCTGAACGAAGCAGTTTCTAAAGCCGTCAACCATCGCACGCAGGTTCGGGTTTTGCAGGCTGTCGGCAATCACCACCGCTCTCTTGCCGAGCAAATCCAGCTTTGCGGGGGCAGTGGCGGGAGAATAGTGCACCGACGAGTGGGTGAGGGGTGCAAAACGTCGGAGCGTGGGGTGCTGCTGTTCGATGGCGGTGAAATAATGCTGCGCGAATTGCAGCAGGGCCTGACGGCCGTCATCAAGGGTAAGATCCTGCATATGGGGAGTAAAAGCGTCGACATAACGCATTTCTAAATCGTCGCAGATGCCCTGCATGTAGTTTACCGCTGTATGGTCGGAAAAATGAATGGAGGTGGTGAGCACCGCCGCGTATTTTCCTTTGAAAGCGGCCTGCGCATTGCGTTCAAAGATCAGCTCAATAAACCGCTTGTACTGCGCAATTACGACGAAGATATATAGCGGAAACGCCCACAGCACGCCGTCAGCGGAATGAATCTCATCGAGAATACGGGTGAACTCCTGTTCGTTCTTCTCAATGCCGTTAATCTGGTGCGCAATATTCAGCACCTTCAGCTCATGCTGCGGGTAGTGCTTTTGGATGTAGGCAACATATCGCATGGTTACGCTGACATCCCCCTTGGGGCTGCCGTTTAAAACAACAATCTTCACTGTTCTGTCAATCCTTTCACGTTGCTATACTAAAGGCATATATTATAGATTCTGCAGGTATCGGCTGTACCAGTCAATGATGAAGGTGTAGTAGTCAAGGCCGAAATCGAGGGTGCTCAGCTCGAACCCGTTGGCATGGAGGATAACCAGCTCCCGAAGCTTTGTCAGCCCCTGCCTGTATTCGTCAATATCCCTGATATACCCGTGCAGCAGGGCCGCTGCCTGTTCCTTCGGCAGGTAGCTTAAAAAGAATATCTTGGTAAGCGAACCGGAGATATTGTTCTTAGACGCCTCAATCGGGGAGCCGAGCCACTTAGAAAAGCTCTCGCGACCTGCGTTGGTAATAGAGTAAACCTTTTTCAGCTTGCCGCCCTCTACCACCTCGCTGAGAGAGATCAGCCCCTTCTCGGTAAGGCGCTTTAACGCGGGGTAGATGCTGCCGAAACTGGCATCCATAAAGTAGGCGGTACTGTAGCCCATATACTGCTTGATATCATAGCCTGTCATAGCCTGCCGCATCAAAAACCCCAGAATAATGTATTCAATCATAACAGAGCCCCTTTATATCGTAATGATATATATCGTAACGATATAGTAACACAGCAATATGGATGTGTCAAGATAAAATTGTAAAATAGATGGAGTGGGTGATGTATGTTTAAAACCGCGCCATTGCGTTCATAGGCCATTTATGATATCCTAGTAATATTCCAATATCAAGCATATCGCCTGCCATCGGGCGGCAAAATGCTATACATATAGTTAATCAACGCCCATATACTACAAAAGGTAAGTATTGCAGAGGCACACTACCCGCAGAAAGGAAATAGTACGACATGGATATTATCAAAACCCTCACCGAGGAATTTAAGCTGCGCACCGAGCAGGTAACCAATGTGGTAAAGCTGATTGACGACGGCAACACCATCCCGTTTATCGCGCGCTACCGCAAGGAGATGCACGGGTCGCTCGACGATCAGGTGCTGCGCGAGCTGGACGAGCGCCTAACCTATCTGCGCGGGCTTGAGAAACGCAAGGAGGAGATATTGTCCAGCATCGAGAGCCAGGGCAAGCTTACCGACGAGCTGCGCGCGAGCATTGAGGCCGCAAAAACCCTTGCAGAGGCGGAGGATTATTACCGCCCGTATAAACAGAAGAGAAAAACACGCGCTTCGGTGGCACGCGAGAAGGGCTTGGAGCCGCTTGCAAACTATATCTTTTTGCAGCAGCGCGGCTGTGCCGACCCGCTGACCGTAGCGCCCGACTATATCGACGAGGAAAAGGGTGTGGCCACCGCCGAGGAGGCCATGCAGGGCGCGTTGGATATCATCGCCGAGAATATCTCGGACGACGCGTCCATACGCAAAGAGCTGCGCGAGTTTTTACTGAAAACCGCGCTCATCGTCTCTAAGGCCGCAAAGGAAGAGGACAGCGTTTACGCGATGTACTACGATTACAGCGAGGCGGTTTCCCGCATTGCGGGGCACCGGATTCTGGCGGTAGACCGCGGCGAGCGAGAGGAATTTTTAAAGGTATCGGTGGAATGCGACCGCGAAAAGGCGCTTTTCATCGTGTTCAAGGCTTCGGTGCGCGAGGGCTCGCCCTGCACATCGTATGTCCGCACCGCGGCGGAGGATTCGTACGACCGCCTGATCTACCCGTCGCTCGAGCGCGAGGTGAGGAGCATCCTTACCGAAAACGCCGCCAAGCAGGCCATCAAGGTGTTCGGCGTAAACCTCAAGCAGCTATTGATGCAGCCGCCGATTAAGGGCTACACCGTGCTTGGGTGCGACCCCGGCTACCGCACCGGCTGCAAGCTGGCGGTGGTGGACGCAACCGGCCGTGTGCTGGATACGGGCGTGATTTACCCCGCACCGCCGCACAGCAAGCTGGAGGAAGCGAAAAAAACGGTAACCAGACTGATTGAAAAGCACCGCATCAACGCCATCGCCATCGGCAACGGCACCGCCTCGCGCGAGACCGAGGCGTTCATCGCGGACGTGATTAAGTCCATCGGCGGCGGGGCTTCATATATGATGGTGAGCGAGGCGGGGGCCTCGGTTTACTCGGCCTCCAAGCTGGCGGCGGAGGAGTTCCCCGACTATGATGTTTCACTGAGAAGTGCGGTATCCATCGCGCGCCGTATGCAGGACCCGCTGGCGGAGCTGGTGAAGATCGACCCCAAGGCTATCGGCGTGGGGCAGTACCAGCACGACATGCCCAAGGCGGAATTAGAGGGCGCGCTCACCGGCGTGGTGGAGGACTGCGTAAACACCGTGGGGGTCGACCTGAACACCGCCTCGCACTCGCTGCTGGCGCGGGTTTCGGGCGTAAACAGCGGTGTTGCGAAGAATATTGTGAAGTACCGTGAGGATAACGGAGCGTTTAAAACCCGAAAGGATCTACTCAGCGTACCGAAGCTTGGCAAGAAGGCATTCGAGCAGTGCGCGGGTTTTCTGCGGGTGCCCGAGAGCGAAAACGTGCTGGATAACACCGGCGTGCACCCCGAAAGCTATGACGCTGCCCAGAAGTTATTAAAGCTGTGCGGCTACACCATCGCCGACGTGCGCGCGGGCAATTTAAAGGATATGCCCGAGCGCGTGAAGCAGAAGAGTGCGGTGGACCTAGCCAAGGAGCTGGAGATCGGCGTGCCGACCCTAAACGATATTGTCAAGGAGCTGCTCAAGCCCGGGCGCGACCCGCGTGACGAGCTGCCTAAGCCGATTCTGCGTACCGATGTATTGTCGCTGGAGGACTTAAAGCCCGGTATGGAGCTGATGGGCACCGTGCGCAACGTGATTGATTTCGGCGCGTTTGTGGATATCGGCGTGCACGACGACGGGCTGGTGCACATCTCGCAGATCTGCGACCGCTACATCAAGCACCCGAGCGAGGTGCTCAAGGTGGGGGATGTGGTGAAGGTGCGGGTGCTGGATGTGGACATGAAGAAGCACCGCGTGTCGCTGACGATGAAGGAAGCGAAGCAGCAGTAATGAGAAGTACGACCGGAAAGGGTGACGGCAAAGATGGAGCAGCAGATTAAGGAGCTTGTTTTGAGCCTTGGGGCGGATGTTTGCGGGATTGCGGGCATCGGGCGGTTTGAGAGTGCGCCCGAGGGCTTTCACCCAAAGGATATCTACCCGGACTGCAAATCGGTGGTGGTTTTCGGGGTTGCCCTGCCAAAGGGGCTTGCCAAGGTGGAGCCGCGGCTGGTTTACGGGCACTACAACGATATTTGCAAACCGCAGGCAGACCGGATTGCCTTATTTGCGGCGAAGGCTATTGAGGAGCGGTTTAAAACCTTCGCGGTGCCGGTGCCGTCGGACAACCCTTATGAGTACTGGGATGCCGAGAAGCTGGAGGGGCGCGGCCTGATTTCGATGAAACACGCGGCCTGCCTTGCGGGGCTTGGCACGTTTGGCAAGAGCACGCTGCTGCTGAACTGCCAATACGGCAGCCTGTTAACCCTTGGTGCGGTACTCACAGCGCTTGACCTTGCCTCCGACCCGATGGCCGATAGTATCTGTATCGCGGGCTGCACACGGTGCATCGATTCCTGCCCGGTTCAGGCGCTGGACGGCAAGGGCGGGGTCAATCAGGCGAAATGCCGGAGGAATACATACGGTAAAAACGCGAGAGGTTTTAACACTGTGGATTGCAACCGATGCCGCACGGTCTGCCCCATGCGGTTTGGCACTCAGCAGCAGGAGAGCTAGCGGTGCCCAAGGCCGGGGATGTGGTGACGGTGCGGGTGCTGAATAAGAATCGAACAAGGATGGGATAACCCGTCCTTGTTCGATATTATGTATTGCGTTTTTAAGGCAAATGCCTATTTAAAACTAGCCCTTCTCGAAATCCATTTGGATATGTATATTCTAAACGCTTCTTATCAAAGACTGGGTTTAACGCATGGATAATGCTATGGTAGTTCGGACACACAATAAGCTGATTATTTGAATTGTTATTTAAGCTGTTAACGTAATAATCAATATGATGTGCTTCAATAACATGAGTGCCATAGGAATCGCCGATGAGTTTGCCGCATATCTGACAGCGGTAATTATAAAGAAGTTTTAGATTCTCACCTATGCTCTTGTTTAATTTTCTGATTTTTATTATTCGCTTATCTTCAATAATAGTTGATGCAATGTCTTCAGCCTCATAATTAAAATTAGTTTCAAATATTCTCTCTTGCTGATTCTGAGTTGCTTGTTTTAAGTAACTGATATCACTAGAATCAATGGTTTCAAAAATATAAGTGTCTTCAAATTCGGTAGTATAAATTGCGATATACTCAATATATTCTTCCGGCAATTTGATAACCGAACGATCATGAGCAGGACGCATTTCCATTTGGGTAAGAATGTATTTATAGCTTTTAGAAAAGCATTCTTGCAATGCCTGTGCAAACAAACCGTTTCTTGGATATCTTATTTGTAGTGTGTCTTTTTTACGTTTAAACTTTTCATTGAAATTAACATTTCTAATCTGTGCTTTATAACTTTTGCCACATAGAAAGATATTGATTTCTCGTGATTGTCCTCTTTGCAGAAAATCACCCATGTTTCGCGCGAAGATTACTTGATTATCAACAGGCAGAGTAATACCTTCCGTTAATAAAGAATAATTCACCTCTGCTGTATAGACATAATTCTCGTCGCCCATTTGAAATCACTTCTTACCCTCTCATATTATGCAGTTTTTTACGCAAACAGGTAATACAAATAATATTAGACAGTATTATTTTACCATGCAAAATCAAGTAAATCAATTAAACAAAAATATTCAACCCACTCAAGATAAGCTACAATGTCAAACGGATTACATTAATAGCACCAGCAATTAAGTAACGCGTCTAAATATACTACAGACTAATTGTAACACCAAATACAATAATGATAATCAATGGAATAACGCGGGCAAAAAACAGCTTTTAATTCAGAGGTGTGTCTCGTTGTGCAAATTCCCTTGAAAACCCAAGAAAATAGGCATATAATTAAAAAGTTATGGAAAAAGGGGAAATACTGTTTTCAATTACTATATAATATTTAAAGTAAGTATTGGAAACTCCCAAAGAGGGGCATGATAGAGACAATGGAACCACGCGAGATATGGGATATGCACTGCCACATCTATCCCGATAAGATTGCCGAAAAGGCGGCTCAGGCCATCGGCAGGTTTTACAATATTGAGATGAGCTACCCGGGCAGAAGCGAGACGCTGCTGGAAAGCGGCGCGCGCATCGGGGTAAAGCACTATCTGGTTTGCTCGGCGGCGACGGCGCCCGAGCAGGTGGAATCGATTAATAACTTTATTGCGCAGGAGTGCGACAATCACCCCGAGTTTACGGGCTTCGGCACGCTGCACCCCGATATGGAGCGGTTTGAGCCGGAGATAAAGCGCCTGATCTCGCTGGGGCTGCGGGGGGTGAAGCTGCACCCGGATTTTCAGCACTTTCAGATCGACAGCCCGCGCGCGATAGAGATGTACAGGGTCGCCTCGGAATACGGGCTGCCGTTTTTGTTCCATACGGGGGATAAGCGCTTTGATTATTCCTCACCGCGGCGGCTTGCAAGCGCCATGGACAAGGTGCCCAGGCTGGTGGCCATTGCCGCGCACTTTGGCGGGTACACGGAATGGGAGCAGGTGGCCGATTGCTTAAACCGCCCGAACGTTTTTTTTGATACCTCCAGCACGCTGTTTGAGCTGCCGCCCAAGGAGGCTGTTTCTCTGCTGCGCACCTTAGGGGTGGAGCGGTTCTTTTTTGGGGTGGACTTCCCGATGTGGGACCACGAGGAGGAGCTGGAACGCTTTAACCGTCTGCCGCTTACCGAGGGGGAGCGGGCGCAGATATTCTCGCTTAACGCCAGGCGCTTTTTTGAGCGTTACCGGCCGGAGGACATTTAAAAGCACAATATCAGCAGGGGTAATTAAGCTTCAAAACAAAAAAAGTAATGATGGTCAACAATTTTTTTATGGTTTGTTTACAAAAAATTCTGGAATCTCTGCTATGATAACAAAGTCATAATAAGTTAACCCGTTTTCGGTATGTTTTCGGGTTATCTGTTATATATAGATGCTGTTCTTTAGTTTCTTCGTTAGGGGCAACCCATTCAACATGATTAGGGAGGAAGAACAATGATTGAGGTAAAAAACCTCACAAAACGCTACGGAGGCAAACGCGCGGTAGACAACATCAGCTTCCGGGTGGAAAAAGGCGAAATCCTTGGGTTCCTCGGGCCTAACGGCGCGGGAAAATCTACGACCATGAACATCCTTACGGGGTATCTTTCATCCACCGAGGGCACGGCGCTCATCGATGAATTCGATATCCTCGAAAACCCGATTGAGGCCAAGAAGAAGATCGGTTACCTTCCCGAGCAGCCTCCCCTCTACATGGATATGACGGTGAAGGATTACCTGGACTTCATGTATGAGCTGAAGAAGGTTACGCTGCCCAAAAAGCAGCATATCAGCGAGGTTTGCGAGCTTGTAAAGATCACCGATGTTTATGGCCGCATTATCAAGAACCTCTCCAAGGGCTATAAGCAGCGCGTAGGGCTTGCGCAGGCACTGTTGGGCAACCCCGATGTGCTTATCCTGGACGAGCCGACGGTTGGCCTTGACCCGAAGCAGATCATCGAGATCCGCAACCTCATCAAGAGCCTTGGCAAGAAGCACACCATCATCCTTTCGTCGCATATCCTGCCCGAGGTACAGGCCACCTGTGAGCGGGTAGTGGTTATTAATAAAGGTAAGATCGTTGCCGACGATACGCCGGACAACCTCTCCAAGAGCCTTTCCACCGACCACAACTTTATTGTGCGCATTGAAGGGCCGGAGGGCGAGGTTATGAAGCTTATCAGCACCATCCCCGGTATGGTGAAGGTAACCAACATGGGCCCGCGTGAAAAGAGCGCGTTTGATTACACCCTAGAGGCGGAAGAGGGCGTTGACGTTCGCCGCGAGCTGTTTACCCGCCTGGCCGACCGCAAATGGCCGATACTGGCGCTCAAGAGCACCGAGCTGACGCTGGAGGACATCTTCCTGCAGCTGACGCGCGACGACGCAGCTGCCTTAACCAATGACGGAGGTGACAAATAATGCTTGCTATTCTAAAGCGTGAGCTGAAGGCGTACTTCGCTTCGCCCATCGGCTACATCTTTTTAGCGGTATTCTGCCTGTTTGCGGGGCTGTTCTTCTTTGCAGGCTGCATATCAAATGCATCCTCCGATATCAGCGTTGTATTCTCTTCGATGTTTACCATCACCCTCTTCTTAATGCCGATTCTCACCATGAGGCTGCTAAGTGAAGAGCGCAAGCAGAAAACCGACCAAGCGCTGCTCACCGCACCCGTAAACCTGTTTGGGCTGGTGATGGGCAAGTTTTTGGCGGCGCTTCTGCTCTTTACCATCGCGCTGTGTGTAACCATTTTCATGGTGCTGCTGCTGGCGGCCATGGGCCCCATAGAGTGGGCGAAGTTCTTCGGTAACTTCTTAGGGCTGTTTTTGGTGGGCGCGTCGCTGATTTCTATCGGCCTGTTTATCTCGTCGCTTACCGAAAATCAGGTAATCGCCGCCGTTGGCAGCTTTGCGGTGATGCTGGCGCTCTATATGCTGGACGCTGTATCCTCGCTGATAAACAACAGCGTTGTGAAGACAATCGTAGACAGCATCTCGATCTCGCAGCGGTATTCCGACTTTACCATGGGCGTGTTCAACTTTGCCAACGCCATCTTCTTTTTAAGCATTATTTCGATATTTATCTTCTTTACCATTCGAGTATTTGAGAAGAGGAGGTGGGGTTGATGAAAGGCGTGAAGAATCTCTTTACCAACCGCCGTTTCAAATACGGCACCTTCGCTACCCTGATAGCCGTCGGCTTTGTTGCGGCGGTTGTAATTATAAATATTATTTCTTCCCTGCTGGTGGATAGGTTCCCCCTTTCGGTGGACCTTACCAAGAACAAGATCTTTGAGGTTTCTGACCAGACCAAGGAGTTTTTAAACACCTTAAACACCGATGTAGAGATTATGGTGCTGGCCGAGAAGAAGGACTTCTTAAACGCCAGCGAATACCATGCACAGGCCATTACGGTGCTGGACACCTACGGTAAGCTCTCAAACAGGGTGAAGATAAGCTATGTAAACCTGGTAAACGACCCGACGCTTGCCTCCAAATACCCTGACCTGCAGCTTACCACCGGCGATATTTTGATTCGCACCGATAAGCGCACCAGAAAGATCGCGGCAAGCGACCTGTTTAACACCGAAATCAACCAGTACACCTACCAGCAAAGCATCACCTCCTCCAAGGCCGAGCAGACCTTAACCTCTGCGCTGGCGGCGGTTACCTCCAACGAGTCGGTGCTGGTAACCTTAATCTCGGGCCACGACGAGGAGGAGAGCAGCGGCTTAAGCGGAATCCTTTCTTCCAACAGCTACGATACCGCCACCGTAAAGCTGGTGAGCGAGGACATTAAAAAGGAATCAAAGTTCGTGGTAATCAACAACCCCAAGCGCGACTTTACCGCCGACGAACTGAAGAAGCTGGATGTATTTTTGAGCAACGACGGCAAGCTGGGCAAAACCCTGCTCTATTTTGCAGGCAGCGAGCAGCCCGCGCTGCCCAACCTGGAGGGCTTCTTAAAGGAGTGGGGCATTGAGGTTGGCACCGGCATTGTATACGAGAGCGACAACAACATGCTGTTCTCTAACAATTACTTTGCCACCAGTGCCGAATACAGCACCACCGATTATGCGGGCAACCTGGCAAGCCGCAACCTGTTGGTGGGTATGCCCAACGGCAGGCCGCTAAAGCAGGTTTATGAAACCAAGGGCAGCATTACCACCACCAAGCTGCTGAGTTACTCTAAGGGCAGCCGTCTGCGCCCGGCCGATGCGCCCGAGAACTATCAGCTTGACCCCAACAAGGACGCACAGGGCCCGTTTGCTGCCGTAATACGCGCGCAGAAGCAGGCTTATATCAATAACGAGCCGCAGAACAGCAATGTGATTGTCTTTTCTACCAGCGTTGCCATAGACGAGCAGCTGACCTCACAGTCGGTTGTGGGCAACGGCGAGTATATCGCGGGTATGCTGAATGATATCAGCGAGAAGAAGAATGCCATCAGCATCGTGCCCAAGGAGATTGGCACCTCGCAGCTGCAGATTAACGGCGCGCAGATGGTTATTATCGGCCTTGTCTTTGTCATCCTGCTGCCGCTGGCCATTTTGGTTTGCGGAATCGTTATTTGGATTAAGAGGAGAAACAGATAATGAGCGGCAAGAAGCTGGGGAAAAAGCCCCTTACATTAATTATCGGCATTGTTGTGCTGTTGCTGCTGGCCGGTTTGATGGTTTATCTGCTGAAAACACCGGCAGATAAGAACGCATCTTCCTCGGCGGCAAGCTCCGAGGGCCCCACAATCCTTGGCAAAACCGTAAAGGACATTAAGAGCGTAGACGTTGTAAACGAAACCGGCAGCTTTACCATCAGCAAATCCGGAGAGAATTACACCGTAACCAACTTCCTGGCGCCCGGCGCCACCGAGGTGAATACACTTTCCGCGGCAAAGTTCTCTTCCTCGGTAATTGCATCCGCGGTAGAAAGCCTTACCACCATGACGAGCGGCGGAACGGTAGAGGATGGCACCAAGAACCTGGCACTCTACGGATTGGATAAGCCCGCAGCAACCCTGAAGATTAACTTTAACGACGGCAAGAGCTTTGCGCTGGATGTGGGCAAAGAGGCGCCGGATAATATCAACTACTATGTGCTTGATAAGCAGGCAAACAAGGTGCTGCTGATTGCGAACACCTCGATGGCGATTTCGAAGAACGCAAAAGAGACCTATGCCGATACCACCCTCTTCCCGACGGCGGAATCGGTAATGCCCGCCTCCTCTGATGCTTCGTCATCCAATTCGCAGGCAAAACCCACCGTAAAGCAGTTCACCTTCGGCGGCACACTGCGCCCCGAACCGGTGGTGCTGGAGCAAAAGCCCGCGACCGAAGCCAAAAACGAGAAATCGGCACTAACCGACAGCGGCTTTAGAGTGGTATCGCCCAAAAACCGTATTGCCGGCCTTAACCCGGTAAGCAAGACGGAGCAGGCGATGTGGGGCGTAACGGCGTCCTCTACCTATGCGGTTGCACCCACCCCCGAGCAGCTGGCCGAAACGGGCCTTGCCGAGCCTTATTCCACCATGAAGGTGGTTTATGAAGGCGGGCAGGCGGAGCTGAAGCTCGGCAAGCAGACCGCGGAGGGCTACTACTGCCAGACCTCGCTGAGCGATGCCATCTTTGTGGTAGCAAAGTCCAGCGTGCCGTGGGCGGAGTATACGGCGTTTGATTTTTACGACAAGTTTACCATCATCCCCAACATCAAGGATGTTTCGGCGCTGACGATAGACGTAAACGGAAAATCCTACCGCTTTGAGATTGGCCACGACAAGAGCGACGACACTAAGATTATTGTAAAGCAGGCCGGCAAGGACGTAAACGACGAGGCGTTCCGCTCGCTCTACCGCCTGTGCATCGGCGCGGCGGGTGAATCTATCTTAACCGAGCAGCCCACCACACCGGCGGTGATGAAGTTCACCTATGAGTATGTGGATACCAGCCGCAAGGCGGATGTGCTGGAGTTTAAGGCGATAAACGAACGCCAGCTCGGGCTGATTGTAAACGGGCAGGGCGATTTCGCCATCCGTTCCATCTATATGGATAAGGTGATTGCCAGCATCGACCCGGTGCTTAAGGGCGAAAAGATCGAGACTGAGTGGTAACTAACCAGTAATGTGATACAGCCGTGAAGGAGAGTAATGCTCTTTCACGGCTGTGTTTTTAAGGAGTGACATCAAATGAAGGTTACGGCTATCTGCGGCAGTGCACATAAAGACGGAAACACCGAAACAATCATGAAGCTGGTGCTGCGGGAGCTGCAGGCACAGCAGATTGAAACCGAGCTGATACCCTTGTGCGACCTTGAGATTCAACCGTGCAGGGGCTGCTTTGCGTGCAGGGGCAAAGGGCAGTGTACTGCCATCAGGGACGATTTCGGAGGGTGCTTTGAGCGGATGGTTTCGGCACAGGGTATTTTGCTGGGCTCCCCGGTATACTCTGCGGATATATCGGCTAAAATGAAAGCGTTTCTGGAGCGCGCCGGTGTGGTGGCGGCCTGCAACCCCGGGCTTCTTAAATACAAGGTGTGCGCCTCGGTGGCCGCGGTGCGGCGGGGCGGGGGGCTTACGACAGTAGACACCATGAACCACTTCTTTTTGAATAAAGAAACCGTTCTGGTGGGCTCCACCTACTGGAACATGGTTTACGGCAAGGAGAGCGGGGAGGTGCTTCAAGACGAAGAGGGTATTAAAAACATGAAGAACCTTGGGGAGAATATGGCGTGGGTGCTAAAGAGATTATTTTGATGAGCGCATAAAAGATGAATATAAAGTGATGTTCCCCTTCCTTCTTCCGTTAGCTGCCGAAAGAAGGAAGGGGGTTTTTTTGCATTGACATACTAATGCCACAATTGCTGTTTATAATGAAGCCAAACCAGAAGAGGGGGCATTACTATGAACAAACCCGGTAAAGGCCGATGGATTCGGCCAACAGTTCAGATTACATTTTTAATGATTGTTTTGCTTACGGCGGTAGGAAAGGGCCTGAAGGAAGCGGGGTTTAGTCTGCCGTTTTTTGAGGAGGCTTCGCTTCACGCCATCTGCCCCTTCGGCGGAGTAGAAACGCTTTACAGCCTGTTTGCCGACGGGCGGCTGATTCAGAAGATACACAGCGCGTCGGTGATTCTGATGCTTGCCGTGCTGGTGATCTCGCTGCTTTTTGGGCCGGCCTTCTGCGGATGGATCTGCCCGTTCGGCACATTTCAGGAGTACATAGGCAAGATAGGGAAGAGGCTTTTAGGCAAGCGGTATAACAACCTTGTGCCAGGGAAGCTGGATAGTATTCTGAGATACCTGCGATACGGGGTGCTCGCCTTGGTGTTGTACAATACCGCAGTTACGGCGAAGCTTGTTTTTCAGAATGCAGACCCGTATTATGCGCTGTTTAATATGTTTAGCAATGAGGTTGCGGTTACGGCATATATCGCGCTTGCGGTAATCGCAGCGCTGTCGCTGGTGGCAGAACGGCCCTTCTGCAAATATGCCTGCCCCTACGGGGCGGTGCTGGGGCTGTTTAATCTGGTGAGGATTTTTAAGATTAAACGCAACGCTGCCACCTGCACGGGCTGTAAAAGCTGCGACAGAAGCTGCCCGATGAATATCGAGGTTTCAAAAAGAACAACGGTATACAACCATCAATGTATCTCCTGCCTGCAATGTACCAGCGAAAATGGCTGCGTAAGGGAGAATACCGTTGCGCTGCAAGCGGGGAGGCAAAAGTAAATGGTGATAAACCAAAAGATTTTAGGCCTGACGATTACGATTCTTCTTTTTGGAACGGTACTGGTTACCGCCGTTACGGGGCTATGGAAAACAACCAATACCAAGGTTCCCGCAAAGTATAGCACCGGTTCTTACCAAAACGAGTACAATCCCGCGGACATACGGGGCTCGTACACGTTTGGAGAAATCAGCGAACTTTTCGGTATACCGCTTGATGACTTAGCGAAAGCCTTTGATGTACGGCAGAACGCGGCGGCGTTTCAGTGCAAGCAGCTGGAGGCGGGCTACGAATGGGCGAAAGCCGAGGGAAAAGAGGTTGGAACAGATTCTGTGAAGCTGTTTGTCGCGCTGTATAAGGGGCTGCCGATAGAGCTGAGCGACAGCACCTACTTCCCCAAGCCGGCACAGGCAATTCTGCTGAACAGGGAAAGCATTACAACAGAGCAGAAAGCCTTTGTTTCGGCGCATCTTGTGGAAAAGCCAAACACGGCGGCATCTTCAGCCGCCCCAAGCGCCACAACACAAGAAACCGCCTCGAGCGGCGGGAAGACTGCGTCCATTACGGGCAAAACCACCTTTGACGAGGTAATCGCGTTAGGGGTTGGGAAGGAGAGCCTGGAAAAGCTGCTGAACAAGCCTGTTTTAGATACCTCGGTTACCGTTAAAGACTTCTGCACGCAAAACGGCATAGAGTTTTCCGGCATCAAAAGCGGCATACAAGGGCTGATTGACGCGGCGTGAAAATAAGAGAGGCAGGTCATAACGGCCTGCCTTAGGCTGCCGAAAAAGGTTAAATTGAAATAACATTGCGAGGCGGACATGCGCCGCCGGAGCAATACCGCTAAAAATGTCTGCGGTGAGCAGACATTTTTGCTTGGGGGTGTTCATGAGGGGGACGGCTGAAAAACCAAACCACTTGGTTTGGTGACGAACGAAGTCCCCCTTATGGAGCGTGTCGAGTTTCTCGACACGCTCAGGCAGGTCATAACGGCCTGCCTAGCTTTAATTCCCGCAGAACCTCCCTAAGCGGCAGGCCCTTTACGCGGTGGGTTTTGTGCGCCGCGCTGCCGCTTTCGGAATAGGTGTAGACAATTACATCGCACAGGCCGATTCGTTTTTGAAATAGGTTCTGGC
>NZ_FNID01000030.1 GCF_900103835.1 Acetanaerobacterium elongatum
AACAAACTCGAAAAAGCTGGTATGACGCAAAGCATGTCCCGTGTGGCACATTGCATCGACAACGGTCCTATGGAAGGATTCTGGGGCATTTTGAAACGCGAACGCTATTACGGTCGGAGATTCACCAGCAAGCAGAAACTTATTCAGATGATTGAGAGTTACATCAGCTATTACAACACCCGGCGTGTGCAACGCAACTTGGGTGTTCTGACACCGTTAGAGAAATTTAATCTCTACTTCGCTGCATAAAAAGCGACCAGTGGTTTTGTTCACCACTGGTCGGGAAAATTTTATGTTTTTTCGCTGTCCTCTTGACGGGATGCAGTTCATTGGCCGGTGGATGCTTATTGTGATTATATTGTTCTAAACCGAATACTATCCTTTAAAGTGTCACACCGGTTTTCCAGATTGCCAGATCTCTGAATCCGTTTGTTTCGTTGTGGGCTTGTTTGCCGCTTGCCGTTTCTAAAACCAAGCTGCTCAGGCCCTCTAAAAGGGTATTCATCTCTTTTCCTTCAATCAGGCTGCCTGCGTTAAAGTCTATCCAGTTTGACTTTGCCTCATAAAGCGGTGTGTTGGTGGAAATCTTCAGCGTTGGCACAACGGTTCCGAAGGGCGTACCTCTACCCGTGGAAAACAGGACGAGCTGACAACCCGCGGCGGCAAGCGCCGAGGAGGCAACAAGGTCGTTGCCCGGCGCGCTTAACAGGTTTAAGCCGTTTTGTGAAAGCCGGTCACCATATTTCAGCACATCCGTTACAACCGCGTTCCCGGACTTTTGGGTGCAGCCGAGCGCCTTCTCTTCGAGCGTGGTAATACCACCCTCCTTGTTGCCTGGCGACGGATTCTCATAAACGGGCTGACCGTTACTGATAAAATACTGTTTAAAGTTGTTGATAAGATGAACCGTTTTATCGAATACCGCCTCATCCTTAGCGCGTTCCATCAGTATCGTTTCGGCGCCGAACATCTCGGGAACCTCGGTTAATACAGCTGTGCCGCCCTGAGCGGTGATAAAATCGGTAAACCGGCCGATCAACGGGTTGGCGGTAATACCCGAAAGCCCGTCGGAGCCGCCGCACTTTAAGCCCACGCGCAAAGCGGAAAGAGGGAGCTCCTCCCGCTTATCCTGTTTCATCTGCTCGTTCAGCTCGGCAAGCAGCTGCGCTCCGGCAGCGATCTCGTCTCCGGCATCCTGTGCCCTTAAAAAGCGTACGCGGGTTTGGTCATAATCACCCAGTAATTCCTTGAATTCAGGCAGGGTGTTGTTTTCGCAGCCGAGGCTTAACACCAAAACGCCACCCGCATTGGGGTGCTTGACTAAATCGGCAAGTACCTTTCGGGTGTTGGAAAGGTCGTCACCCAGCTGTGAACAGCCGTAATCGTGCTTTAAAACATTGATATTATCCGCATAGACCTCTCCGGTCTGCTCGCGAAAGCGCTTAGCAATATGCTCTCCGATTCCGTTAATGCAGCCGACGGTAGGAATAATCCACAGCTCGTTGCGAATACCCGCTTCACCGCTAGAACGCTTGTATCCCATAAAGGTAAACTTTTTGCCGATAGCCGGAGCGAGATCCAGCTTTTGTGAATAGGTGTAATGGTTTGATGCGGTATCCAAATTTGTTTTGATGTTATGGGAATGAACAACGCTGCCGCAGGGGATATCTTGCGTTGCGTGGCCGATAGGAAAGCCGTATTTTATAACATCCTCTCCCCTTTTAATCTCGGTGAGAGAAAACTTATGCCCGCGGCGCAGTTCCTGCGCTAATATGATACTTCTGTCCCCTATGTCAACCTTTGTTCCTTTAGAAAGATCGGTAAGTGCAACAGCTACATTGTCTTTGGGGTTGATTTTAATCGCAATGCTCAAATAATCCACCTCTTTTACTGTACCAAACTGACTGCCTTGTGGATACCGTCCTTCTCTATTGCAGCAAGGTAATTTGTAACCGCATCGGTCAGGCCGCTTACCTTATTTAAATCCTGCTTCCAAACGTGCTTGAAAGCCAATACTTCGGTTACAAGGCTGTGCAGACTCTCTGCCGAGCCATCAGCCTTAGCCCAAAGCTTAGCCATGAGCTCAAGCACCTCCGGTTCGTCATTAAGTGCGATTGCCTCGCTGCCACGCTTGCCTTTGTAGAATTCCAGCAGCGCCGCAAGCGAGAATACAAGCCTCTTGGGCAGGGTGTTATTGCGTTTGAGGTATTCGAGCAGTGACGGTAGAACGCGTGTTTCATACTTGGAAAACGAGTTTAAGGCAATGCTCATTAGATAGTGATTTACAAAAGGGTTCTCAAAACGCTCCAGCACCGCCTGTGCAAACTCCTCAAGCTCAGACTTGGGCAGATCAAGCGTAGGGATAATCTCTTCGTAGATTGCGCTGCGGATAAAGCTGCCCGCAACAGAATCGGTTACCGATTTGCCCACCGTATCCAGCCCCAGCAGATAGGCAACCGGAACAAGGGTGGTATGCGCACCGTTTAAGATGCGCACCTTGCGTGTGCGGTAGGGTGTCATATCGTTAACCAGCTTGATATTCAGGCCGGCCTTTTCAAAGGGCAGCTCGTTTTTAATCCATAGCGGCCCCTCGATTACCCACAGATAGAACTGCTCGCAAACATCTACTACCTTATCCTCATACCCCAGCTCTTCGGTAATGCTGTCGATCGTATCCTTGGGGTAGCCGGTTACAATGCGGTCTACAAGGCTGCAGCAGAAGGTATTGGCTTCCTCCAGCCAAGAAACAAACGCATCGCCAAGGTTCCAAAGCTTTGCGTACTGCAAAACAATCTCTTTGAGTTTTTCACCGTTGCGGTCAATCAACTCACAGGGGATAATGATAAAGCCCTTGGCTTTGTCGCCGCTGAAAGCCTGAAAGCGCTTGTATAAAAACGCGGTTAGCTTGGCGGGGTAGCTGTTGGCGGGGCGGTCTTCCAGTTTATCATTTTCATCAAAGGCAATACCGGCCTCGGTGGTGTTGGAAACAATGAATCGAAGCTCCTCCTCCTTGGCAAGCCCCATAAACGCGTCATAATCCGCATAGGGGTTTAAGGCTGCGCCGATGCTGTTGATAACACAGTGTTCACGCACCGCCTTACCGTCCTTAATGCCCTGCAAAAAGAGGGTGAACAGCCTGTCCTGCTCGTTGAGCGCAGGTATCACCATGCCCTGCGGCAGGGGCTGCAGCACCGCCGCGCTGCCGTTGAAATTGGCCTCGCGGTTCATTTTATCTATCTGCCAGTTTACAAAGGCGCGCAGAAAGTTGCCTTCTCCGAATTGGAGAACCTTGATCGGGTATTGCTTGTATTCGGGGTATATCTCTTTACTTAACCTGACCATAGCGTTCCCTCCGTTAAAACATCTTAAAGTATCTGCGTGCGTTGTTAAAGCAGATATCCTCAACCATACGCCCCAGCAGGGCAGTGTTCTGCGTGATTTCGCCGTTTTCGGCCCATCTGCCGAGCAGATTGCACAGCACGCGCCTGAAATATTCATGCCTTGGATAGGAGATAAAGCTGCGTGAATCGGTTAGCATGCCTACAAACAGCGAAAGCAGGCTGTTGTTGGCGCAAACGGTGAGCTGACGCTCAATGCCCGAGATATGGTCGTTAAACCACCAAGCCGCGCCAAGCTGAACCTTGCCGGCAACACCGCCGTTAAAGGCGCTGCCGATGGTAGCCATTACCTCGTAATCATTCGGGTTCAGGCTGTAAAGCATCACCTTAGGCAGCTCGTCGGTGCTGTTGAGGGTATCCAGCATCTTATACAGCGGTTGGGCAAAATCGTTGGTGCCAATGGCATCGTAGCCTGTATCGGGCCCCATCTTGCCAAACATCTTGCTGTTGACATTGCGGACAGAATTCATATGGTACTGCATCACCCAGCCGCGGCGGGCATACTCTCTGCCGAAGAACAGCATCAGCCAGGTTTTATACTTGGCGGCTTCGCCTGCGTCAAGAGAATCGCCGTTGAGTGCCTTGGTTAGGATAGCGGGAATCTCATCCTCACTAAACTCTTTATATACAATAGGGTCGAGCGCATGGTCGGAAAGCCTGCAGTCTGCATCATGGAAGTAATCGATACGTGACCGCAGCGCATTCAGCAGGTCGGCGGGCTTCTTTATTTTGGTACCGCACACCGCCTCCAGCTTTTCAATCCAACCCGTAAACCCGGGCTTATCTACATTCACAAACACATCGGGGCGGAAGGCCGGAAATACCTTTACCGAAAAGCTGCCGTCAGCCTTGAGTTTTTTATGTGCCTCCAGCGAGTCAACGGGGTTGTCGGTGGTGCACAGGGCGCTTACACCCGAACGCTCGACAATCTTACGCACGGTAAACTGCCCGCTGCGAATAACCTCGTTGCAGGCATTCCAAATCTCTTCTGCGGTATCGGGGCTTAGCTCCTTCTCCACGCCGAAGTATCTCTTCAGTTCCAGATGGCTCCAGAGATACATGGGGCTGCCTACACAATAGGGCATGGTTTCCGCCCATTTTTGAAAGCGTTCTCTGTCGGAGGCGTCTCCGGTAATATACCGCTCGTCTACGCCGAAGGTACGCATGGCTCTCCACTTATAGTGGTCGCCGTAAAGCCAAAGCTGGGTAATATTTTCGTAGGTTTTATTCTCAGCAATCTCATTGGGATTGATATGGCAGTGGTAATCGAATATAGGCATCTTTTCGGCGTACTGATGATAAAGCAGCACCGCAGTTTTGTTGTTCAGCATGAAATCATCATTTAAAAACTGAGCCATAGTTAGACATCCCTTTCCTGCTAGTATTGTGTGAATGAGTTCAGCTTTGGTAGACAGAACCCCTGTAAAATCATTATTTCGTTTATCGGTTCATTTCGCTCACATCGCCGTTTTCGCGCTGTGCAATAAGTATGTTAACGTCGTCTATGCTGATGAGGGGCAGATCGCCGTTTATGGTGCATTTCAGCACTGTCATTGCATTGCCGAAGGATACAATATCCTGTGGCTTTCCCTTTTCAAGCAACCCATAAAGCGCGCCTGCAACATAGGCGTCGCCGCTGCCGATACGGTCGATAACAGAGATATGTTCATAGGCAGCTTCGGTATAAAAGCTGTCGGTTGCCGCAACATAAATCTTGCTGCTCCAGCTGTGCTCGGCAGGGCTGATGACCCGGCGGGCGGTGGTAGCTACAAGCTGTGTACCGTATTGGGTATGGTAGCTGCGCATAATCTCCTCCAGCGTTCCGGTTTTGCCCAGCATCCGGCGGGAGGTTTCTTCTGAAACAAACAGGATATCAATGAGCGGCAGAACACCGGTAATTACCTCTCGAGCGGTGGCCTCATCCCACAACGCGGCACGGTAGTTTACATCCAGACTGATGAGCGCGCCACCCTGCTTAAAACGTCTGATTGCCTCTATCGCGGTATTGCGTACACCATCGAGCGCAAGCGTGATTCCGCTGGTGTGGAATACTCTCGTCTGAGAATACACCGTTTCAGGGATGTCACTGAGCGTCAGACTGCTTATCGAGCTGTTTGCTCTGTCGTATACCACCTTCGGTTTTTTGGGAGAAACTCCGCTTTCAAAAAAGTAAAGGCCAAGTCGAGCCGATTTACTGTTATCGAAAGATAAAAGCTTATCGCTCACGCCTGCACTTTTCAGCGCATAAAGTGCCATCCTGCCGATATCGTTGTAGGGCAGACGTGTTATCAGGGCCGAATTCAATCCAAGCTGGGCAGCACCGGCGGCAATATTCAGCTCTGAGCCGCCTACATCGCACCGAAAGCTGCCGCACTCGCTGATACGTTTTGAATCGGGTGCCGACAGGCGAAGCAATACCTCGCCCATGGTGACGATGTCGTAGGGCTTCTTCTGCTGATTAAACAACGGTACAGAGAAAGCTGCCTGCGCCTGCTGCGGCTGCCCGTTAATCAGCCTGATTGTTTGCTTACACAGCTCGGTAATCTTATCCCATCTTCTGCCCTGGATATCCTCATCCTTTACCATGAAGCTGCCGCCGCATGCGATAATCTTTGGGAAGGAGAGATAGCTTTTGAGGTTCTCCAGCCCGATACCACCCGTCGGCATCCAGGTAATCTGGCCAAACGGAGCGGAAAGTGCCTTGATTTTTGCAAGGCCCCCGGACTGTTCGGCGGGGAAGAATTTGAGTGTGGTAAGCCCGAGTTCTATTGCACATTCCACCTCACCTGCCGTTGTGCACCCGGGGATGATGGTGTAGCCCTTGTTGATGCAGTGGCGCACGGTGTTTGGGTTAAACCCCGGTGAAACAATGAACTTTGCACCCGCGGCAACAGCGGCATCCGCCTGTGCGGGCGTAAGCACCGTACCGGCGCCCACGAGCATCTGGGGGTAAACGGCTGTAATCGCGGCAATCGCTTCGGCGGCACAGGCGGTACGGAAGGTGATTTCCGCCGCCGGAATCCCCCCCTCGATTAGGGCAGTCGCCAGTGCAACCGCGTCTTCTGCCCTTTCCAGCTTTACAACGGGAATAATCTTTATCGCCGACAGCGCTTTAAACAAGGTATCCATGCGTATGAACAGTCCTTTCGGTGCTTGCATTTCAAAACGTATTACCAGGTGGTATGCTTAAATGATATGGTATTATTATTTAGACGCAAGTTCTTTCACCTTGGCAATCTGCTCCGGCGAAAGAGAGAGAATATCGCTGTTCTGCATACCGGTGGAGGAATCCTCAACCAGAATGAGCTTGGTATCCTTTTGGGTTACAGTATTATGCCACAGGGTAGCAGGGATGTTGTATACCTTCATGGGCTCCATTTCAACTGCTTCAATATTCAGCCCACCGTTTACCTCGTTGGCGAAGATGAGTGTACACTTACCCGCAAGAAGGACAAAAAGCTCGTCGGTTTGGTTGTGGCGCTCCACGCAGTCGATGTTTGAAACATCGTTGGCGGGCTTCCAGTTCTTAATGCCAACCATCCACTTTTCGTTTTCAAAAACGCGGATTAAGCCCTCGCCGTCGTAAGAATATTGTTCTATCTTCATACTGATTCCATTCCTTTCATTGTTTAGCAGCATATGTTGCTCAAACTTATAAAATCTTTAAAAGTTCTGAAGTACAAAGCCTAAGGGGTGCTTTACAGCAACCCCTTGCACTTTTCTGCGATATTTTCTGCGGTAAGCCCGTAAGCCTTAAACAGCTCTGCGGGTTTGCCGGATTTACCGAACTTATCCTTAATACCAACACGTGCAAACTTCGCGCTGGAGTTACCGGCCAGTACCTCTGCCACAGCAGAGCCAAGACCGCCGATGATGGAATGTTCCTCGGCAGTTACGATAGCACCGCACTGCTCAGCCATTTTAAGCACACAATCCGCGTCGAAGGGCTTGATGGTGTGGAAGTTTACTACCGCCGCTTTAATGCCTTCGGCAGCCAGCATATCGGCAGCCTTCAGCGCTTCGGGAATCATCAGGCCGGTTGCAAGGATGGCGACATCCTTCCCCTCACGCATGATATTCGCCTTGCCGGGGATAAACGGGGTATCGGGGGTGGTGATGGTGTCACAAACCGGACGTGCCACGCGGATATAAACCGGCCCGTTGATTTCGGCTGCCGCAAAAACAGCCTTCTTGGTCTCCAGCGGGTCGCAGGGTACAAAGATGGTCATGCCGGGAAGAACGCGCATAAGCGCCAAATCCTCGATGGACTGGTGACTTCCGCCGTCTTCACCAACACACAGGCCGGAGTGAGAAAGGCCGAACTTCACGTTGGCGTTTACATAGCTGATGGAGTTGCGGATCTGCTCAAAAGCACGGCCCGCACCAAAAAGCGCGAAGGTGCTTGCAAAAGGAATCAGGCCGGAATGTGCAAAGCCAGCCGCTGCACACATCATGTTTGCTTCCGCGATACCCATATTGAAGAAACGCTCGGGGTATTTCTCCTGAAACATGCCCGTCATGGTGGCGTGCGCAAGGTCTGCGTCCATCACAACAACGTTTTTATTCTTTTCGCCAAGCTCTACCAGAGCTTCGCCGTAAGCTACCCTTAAAGATTTACTCTCACTCATTTACTGTTACCCCCAATTCCTTCATTGCCATAATATACTCATCCCTGTTAGGCGCTTTGCCATGCCAACCATAGTTGTTATCCATGAACGAAACGCCCTTGCCCTTATGGGTTTCGCAGCAGATGAATTTCGGCTTTCCCGAAACGGGAGTATTCAAAGCGGCAACAATCTCGTCGATATTGTGCCCGTCAACCTTAAAGCATTCAAAGCCGAAGGCCTTGTATTTTGCCATAATATCACCAAGGCTCATAACCTGATCGTTTGAACCGTCAATCTGCAGGCCGTTGTGGTCGAGCATAACGGTGAAGTTATCAAGCTTGTAGTGTGCTGCAGCCATGGAAGCCTCCCAAACAAGGCCCTCCTGCAGCTCACCGTCGCCTACTATCGCGTATATCTTATAGTCCGCTTTTTTATACTTTGCTGCCATTGCAAGGCCCAGTGCGATGGAAATACCCTGGCCGAGCGAGCCGGTGTTGATATCCACACCCGGGGTTTTGGTCATATCGGGGTGGCCCTGCAGGTGGCTGTCAATCTGGCGCAGGTTCCACAGGTCTTCATGGGGGAAGTACCCTTTATCGGCCAGGACGGCATAAAGCGCCGGACAGGCATGCCCCTTGCTTAAAACGATGCGGTCACGATTTTCCATAGAGGGATTGGCAGGGTCTACCTTTGCTACCTTGTAGTAAAGTGACATCAGGATTTCCACGCAGGAGAGCGAGCCGCCCGGATGGCCGGACTGCGAAAGGTAAAGCATCTTTATGATATCAGCCCTGAGCTGCTTTGCCTTTGAGTTTAACATTTCAGTATCCATTGAAATCTCCTTTTCCATGCATTGATTTTTATGATGATACCTATCACGAACAGAAATTAGAATAGCGTTTAAGCAAGATGTCTGTTCTTAATATTTCTTATCGGAATCAGTATTATCCCTTTACTGCACCGGCAGTAAGGCCTTCAACCAGTCTTTTTTGCGCAAAGAAGAACATGATGCAAACAGGAATGATGGTAATAATGCCTCCCGCCGTTAGCAGATCCCATTGTACGCCCAGCTGCCCTATGAGGTTTTTGAGCGCTACCGGTATCGTACGGTTCTTTTCGTTGGTGAACATTACGGCGAAGGTGTATTCGTTCCATGAGGTCATGAAGATATACACGCCGGTTGCAATTAAGCACGGAACCAGTATGGGCAGTATAATCATCATGAATGCCTGCGCACGGTTGCAACCGTCAACCATTCCGGCCTCCTCCAGCGACATGGGCAGGTCGTTCATATAGCCGTTTAATAGCCAGATAGAAAACGGGATGGTGAAGGTGGTGTAGGATAAAACCAGCGCCATAGGCGTATAAAGAATGCCAAGCTGCCGCATGATTGCATACAACGGAATAAGCAGCAGCACCGTCGGGAACATATTATTGGTTAAGAACATGACCATGAACGCTTTTCTGCCCCTGAAGCGGTAGCGTGAAAACGCGTAAGCCGCAAGCGCAGATACCGTTAACGAGATCACCGTGGTAATTGCCGCAACAAGAAAGCTGTTGGACATGGGTTTTAAGAAGTTAAAGCCCACGAAAAGATTCTTATAGGATTCAAACGTGAAGTTTTTGGGCCAATAGGTTACCACTTCGCCATACAGCTCGCTCTGTGGCTTAACAGAGGTGACAAATGTCCAGTAAAACGGAAAAAGCAAAAATGCAAGTAAAAGAAGCAGCAGAAGAGCAGGAATGATTGCCGAAAACTTTTTTCTGGATTGTTCCATTACCTTACTCCTCCTGTTTCTTAAATAGATTCTTTAAATACGGAACTGCGACCGTTAACAGCAGCAGCGTCATCAGCACCGACATCGTGGAGCTGTAGCCCAAATTGAGGGAGTTGCCCTTGTTAAAGATGTAAACGCTTAAGGTTTGCGTGGCGTAATAGGGGCCGCCCTCAGTCATGTTGTAGATAACGTCAACGGAGTTTGCAACCCAGATAATACGCAGAAGAGTTGTAATAAAGATGGTGTTGCTGAGGGATGGAATTGTAATGTTGAACAGCTTCTGAACACCGCTTGCGCCGTCAATATCGGCCGCCTCGTAAAGCTCGCCGGGTATTCCCTGAAGCCCGGCCAATATCATTAAGGCAAAGAAAGGGATACCCTGCCAGATAATCGTAACGATAACCGCAGGCAGTGAGGTAGACTCCTGCGCCAGAAACGGTATCTTCTCCTGGATTACACCAAGTCGGAGCAGAACATCATTCAGTACACCGTAGTTGCCGTCGAAAATCCAGCGCCACATTAAACCGATTAAAACACCCGGGGTTACCCACGGAATTAGGCTTACGGAGCGGGCAAGGCCGCGACCGTAGAACTGCCTGTTTAACAGTAATGCCAGTGCAAAACCGAACAGAAATTGAAAGCCTACACCAACAATTACCCAGATAAACGTTTTTGCCAACGACGACCAAAAAAGTCCGTCCTGAAATACGGAAATATAGTTTTCTAAGCCAATGAAGCCAATATCTTTTGGCCGCCTCAAATCATAGTTTTGAAAACTCATCAAAATAGCATTGACGGCTGGAATAAACACCACAGCCAAAACAATAATAAGTGCGGGCAAGATGAGCAGATACGGCCATATTTTGAATTTATTATCGCGCAGCATCGCTGTTCCTCCCTTTAGCTAGTCTGGGGCTCTTTTGAAAACCTAAAGTAAAGAATCAGGTTTTCAAAAGCCCCCAGTGTATATTCACCTTCGTGTTCTATGTTTTAAAAAGTTGCTTACTTTACAACAGGCAATTACCATCCGCTTTACCGAAGGAATTGCCCGTCTGGTTTTTATTCTACTTAAATTAATAAACCGGAAAGAAGCAGTCTTTAATAAGAACATGATAAAAATCTTGCTGGTTTGAATGCTAAAACTTCTACTATCGTTGTGTGAGGATAAGACTGCTTCTTTCCGGTGCGGGGAAGCTACATTTCGGTATACTCACGTTACCTTAAAAGAATTCGTGTATGCTTAATGGCAAATTTGAGTTCGAAGATATTGAGCCGGTTATTGCAGCAACGCTGCTGCAATAACCAACACAAAGTGAAACGTTATTTCTTGCCGTAGAGTGAGGTTTGAAGGGTTTCCATCGCTTTTTCAGGGGTAATCTTACCGGTTAACGCGCCGGCAACGGTGTTGGGCCATACATTGCTGATCCACTCGGTGGTGGTATCAAGAATCGGGTAGATACCCGCGTTAGGAGCAGCTTCAATAGAAACCTTCATGAAACGGTTGTCCTGGAAGGCGGGGAGTTCCTTAACGGTTTTGCTTACAGGTACGTTACCTGTTACGGTACACCAGGTTTCCTGGCCCTTGCCGGTAGCAAGGTAGGATATCCACTCGAATGCGGCATCCTTGTTCTTGCAGGCTTCGAACATAACGTTCTCGGTATCGCCCATAGAGGTCCACTGGGATTTGCCTGCCGGGAACGGGAATGCTGCGACATCATCGCCAAAGGTTTCAATCATGCCAGCAGAAGAACCAATGTGGTGAATGGTCATAGCGGTTTTACCAGACTTGAAGTTGGCGATAATCTCGTTGAAACCGTCAGTGGGAGCTGTTGGGGGAACATAGCCCTTCTTATACAGGTCAACAAAGTCCTTCATACCCTGAATGGCTTCGGGCGTATTGAAGTTTTCGAAGTTGCCGCCACGAGCCCAGATAAAGCTGCCCCAAGGCTCCTGACCGCCCTTAGCGCCTCTCATGCCAAAGCCGTAAACATCGGTTTTGCCGTCGCCGTTGGTATCGCGGGTAAGCTTTTTGCATGCCTCGAGGAACTGGTCGTAGGTAGTGGGAACCTCAACGCCGGCATCCTTAAACATCGACGGTCTGTAATAAACATACAGCACCTGAGTATTCCAAGGCATAACAAAGATACTGTCGGAGCCGCCTGCCTGCTTCATGGTATTGTACAGACTCTGCTCGATAAGATCTTTATCCTTCCAGTTTGCGATATAGCTATCTAAGTTCGCAAGCAGGTTATTCGCTACAAACAGGGGGGTAGCGGTGAGCTTCCAGGAAGCGGTATCCGGCCCGCCGCCGCCCTGAACAGCTGTAAACAGGTTCTCACTGTACTTACCGCCGTCCCAAGGATATTCCTGTGCAACTACCGTAATATTCTTGCCGTTTGTCTCGTTAAAATCCTTTACCATTGCCTGCATGGTTTCGGAGTATTTGGGGTTGTCCGCCCAATACCAGTGCGTGATGGTAACGGGTTCGGATGGTTTGGAGGCTTCTGAAACACTTGGTGCTGATGCATTTGAAGAAGACGAGGATACATCTGAGGGTTTTCCGCAGGCTGCAAATGTTGTAAGTAATAATGTCAAAGCAAGTAACAGTCCAACGATTTTTTTCATTTTACAATCCTCCGTTAATTTTTGAGTCTTCAAGTGTTTGACGCAGGTGCTTTTCAGTTTCCAGTTTAGCTTGTTCGGCCCCTCCCTTCTTAATAGCTTCATATATATTGTTATGACTGATAATAGCACGTTGAAAGCTGCCTTCTACATTTACGGTTTCCAGGTAACCTTCGCGAATAGATTCGCAGATAATAGGCAGAATACGATGTAAAACGTCGTTTTGGGTGCACTCTGCCACAGCGGTATGAAACTCAACATCATATTGTGTGTAATCTATGTTCTGTTTATTCGCTTCCTGCATCTTCTCAATGATCATCCTGAGCTTTTGCAGGTTTTCGGGTTTTGCCCGCTGTGCCGCAAGATAAGCAATCTGCGGCTCTATCATCATTCTGGTTTCCATCAGGCTCTTGAGCAGATTCTTTTGATTGGCAAAATTCAAGCCCAGCGGGTCTTTTACCATACCGGGATTAGCGGTAATAAAGGTTCCCTTGCCACGACGTATCTCAACGATATTCTCGGCGGTTAAAAGCTTAATTGCTTCACGAACTGTGGAGCGGGCTATTCCGAACATTGCAACCAATTCTGCTTCGCTAGGGAACTGATCGCCGGGTTTCATATCCTTCGCGGCAATCATCTCTCTTAATCTTTCGGCTGCCACTACCGATAGCTCCCGTGAAGATATAATCTTTTTCATCTTCTGAGTCATCCCCCCAAGACAATCCAACACATCTGATATCAGACGTCAGACGTCCGATATCGTTTTGTTTAATATAGCATAATGGCGACAGAATGTCAATTATTTTTTGTATGATTTTTTCGAACATTGCCAAGATATTCACGTCTTCTCTCCTCGTACTTTGGTTGTGGATATACTCAAGTCTCTATGAGTAACCTATGTTGAAGTGTCGCCGGTGCCGATTTTCAATACGGCAAACCGCATCATGCCGCTGATTAAGGAATGGCAGTCCCGTCCGCTGCAGAAAAATACGCCGCAGATTCTTCTTTGCTAACAAAAACTTGTTCTTTTCTTTTGTATTAACTGCATTGCACTCGAGGTTATTTATAGATTATTTATAATGATTGTGGTACAATCTATATAAGCAGACTGAATAGAATTCAAGCATATGCTTTAAACACTGAAAGGAATGAGCACATTTATGAACGGAACGATATTTTTAATTATCGGTCTTGTGATTGTCGCAATTCTTGTTATCTGGGCAATCTCGGCCTACAACTCGATGGTGCGCAAGAAGAACTACATCCGCGAGGCATGGTCGGGCATTGACAACCAGCTCAAGCGCAAGGCCAACATTATCCCCAACCTGGTAGATACTATCCGCATGCAGACTAAATTTGAAAGCGACATTATCGATAAGATTGCCGCCTCCCGTGCGGGGATGCTCTCGAAGGATCGCGCCGAGGCTATCAGCGCGAGCGACACTGTTACAAGGATGCTGCCCTCGATTATGGCACTTTCTGAGAATTACCCTCAGCTTGGCACCAACCAAAGCTATCTGAAGCTGATGGAAGACGTCAAGGACGTGGAGGATAAGGTAGCCTATGCCCGTACCCGCTACAACATGTGCGTAATCGACTTCAACAACACCATCACCGTTTTCCCAGGCAGCATTATTGCCGGGATGTTCCGGTTTGCTCCCGAAAAGGTATTTGAGATAGAAGAAAAGGAAAGGAACTACGCCGATAATCTGCGTATCAGCGAGCTATAAAATGGAGCAGAACTTATATCCTTCAAAACCGCTTTTTGTACACGAGCAGGTGCGTATTAACAAGGTTAAGACGGTTCTGCTGATTCTCTGCTTTGGCGCGCTGATACTCGGCATCTGCTACCTGATTGGCTATATCTACAACAATGTAGTGATGGGGTTTGTCATCGGTGCGGCATACTGCGCCTTTATTATCCCGATACAAATTTTCTCGTCGAAAAGTATGCTGATTTCGTCGGTGCACGGGCGTGCGGTGGATGAGAGCAACCCAAATGAACGCCGTGTAAGGCGTCTGGTGGAAGGGCTTTCAATCTCGGCAGGGCTAAAGGAACCGCCTAAGGTATTTATTATTCCCACCCGAACACCCAATGCCTTTGCGGGCGGGCTCAAGCCCGAAGACAGCTACATCGGCGTCACCGAAGGGCTGCTCGAGCTGATGGACGACAGTGAGCTGGAAGGGGTGCTCGGGCATGAGATGTCGCATATTGTACAGCGTGATGTGCTTATCTCCACAATTGCGATTGCTTTAATGAGTATTACCGTGTTTCTGGCCGGCATCTTCTACCGTACCTCGTTCTATGGTGGTCGCCGACGCAGCAGGGATAATGACGACAACGGCAGCAACGCAGCCATATTGATGCTGATTGGCCTGATTGTTTACCTTTTGGCAAACCTTCTTTCAAATCTCATCAACCTTGCCATCTCGCGCAAGCGTGAATATGCTGCAGACGCTTCTGCTGTACGCCTATGCAGTAATTCCGAAGGTCTGGCACGCGCGCTGGAGAAGATTGCGGGCGTAAGCGGGCGGTATAACGCCGAGACGGTAAGCTCTCTCGGGGGCGACCAGATGCTCTGCCTGTATATCTACAACCCCAAAAAGAAGCTGCTTTCGTTGTTTTCTACCCATCCGCCTATTGAGGAGCGCATCGCGCGCATTAGAAATATGTATTAAAGCTATAAACACCGGCCTTTGGAGCACCAGTAGCCGGTGTTTTTGTTGTATAAGCTCTTATCACACGAACGATAAAATCGTTGATAAAGGCCGGTAATGTTTTTTAATATGGAGTATTATACAAAGAATGCATCGGCTATGGGAGCTTGAATTACCCAAAGCCGATGCACTTTTTTAGGGAAGCTGAAGTACAAAGCGATCGTTTTGCCAGTTGTAGGTGCGTATAACCGTCTTATTTGTTTTTTCGTCGTAGGCTTCGCAGCTAAAGGAATTGGACGATGCCTTTTTCAGTTGAACGGAATAGTCAAAACTGGTGGTGCTGAGCGTATCGCAGGGCAGCTGCTTGATCTCGGCGTTGGGTGTAACAGTATAAATCTGGTACACGTTACCCTTTCCGCTCCCCCACTGTCCGATGGTAAAATCGGGGCTGCCATCGCCGTTATAATCATCAAATACAAGCTGGAACTGTTTATCAAAGTTCAGCTTGCCTCTTTCAAACGTTACCGGCATAGTAAAAACTGCCTTGGGCTGGTCGATGGCGGTGTAAACACTAATCTGATACTTGCCGTTATAGTTGGTATCGTAGATACCATCACCCGGAGCATAGCCCGGAGAGTTTTTATCGTAATATTCGCCTTCTATCATATCTACATTGATATAAACAGTTGTGCCATCCGTTAACTGCACAAAGTTTCGGGATATTGTAAACGGAAGGGTAAAAGGTGGCCCTGAGGTAAGCGGTGGGGGAAAATCACTGCTAAACTGCCCGCGCTTGTTTTGACCGTTTACATGGTCCACACTGCCGTCACCGCAGGAAAAGAGCAGCGGCAGGGCACAAATTAAAACAGCAAGCAGCAGCGCCGCCTGCCTGAAAGGGGATTGCTTGTTAAGCTTCATGCCATCTCTTCACTTTCTTGTTGGCTGCACAGACTATTATTGCAATAATCTGATTGTAACCAACTTTGCACCTCTTATACTTTGAGCGTGTGTGGTTTAAGGAATATTGAAAAAGAAGAGCCTTACCAGCCAAACCGTTATGAAAACGACCACGGTACCGATATAAAGCCTTATGTATCGTTTATCGGTAGGTAAAATACCCCAGAATATATAACGGATTAGGATAAACAGTGAAAGCGGTAATACGAGATATACTAAAGGGTGATAGTGGAACGCCGAGACGAAATCAAGGCGCAGCAACGAAAATGCTGCACGCGTCATTCCGCAGGAGGGGCACGGAATACCCGAAATGAAGCGTACCACACATCCGTTAACGGGTGCGGCGAATATCCAAATGGCTATTGCAGAGATTAGGCATGCCGCTAAGGCCTTTAGCAGCCTTTTCAGTACAGTTTTCATAGCATCTTCCCTGATTATTGTTTGTTCTTTCTGACATTATAGCAGATAAATAAGAACAAAACCACTTTAACGGCACAAAGCGCTAATATATTGAAATACCGCTTGAAATAGCTGTGAAATACGATATAATTAAATTTGTATGGTTTTTACTGAACTAAATGTGGTTACTAAGCTTAGAAGGGATACTTTCGGGCTTTAAGAAAGGAATGGTTATAGAAGATGTACAGTAATCTGATGGATACCATCGGCTTTGTAAAAGGGATTGATAAGGCCGTCGGCGACGCAATGGAGCTGGAGCTTAAGCGCCAAAAGCGGAATATCGAGCTGATTGCTTCGGAAAATATCGTTTCCCCTGCTGTTATGGCTGCAATGGGCAGCGTGCATACCAACAAATACGCAGAGGGCTACCCCGGCAAACGCTATTACGGCGGCTGCGAATGTGTGGATATTGTTGAGAACATTGCCATTGATCGTGCCAAACAGCTATTTGGTGCAGAGCACGCCAACGTACAGCCCCATTCCGGTGCGCAGGCAAACCTTGCCGTATACTTTGCCCTTTTAAATCCCGGCGATACCGTGCTGGGTATGAACCTTGCCCACGGCGGGCATCTCACCCATGGCTCACCCGTAAATATGTCGGGTAAATACTATAACTTTGTTCCTTACGGCGTGGATGATGTTACCCACCGTATTGATTACGATAAGGTAGAAGCTTTGGCAATGGAGCACAAACCAAAGATGATTGTGGCAGGTGCAAGCGCTTACCCCCGCGTGATTGACTTTGCCCGCCTTTCGGAGATTGCTAAAAAGGTTGGCGCCTACTTTATGGTGGATATGGCGCATATCGCAGGGCTGGTTGCGGGCGGCGTACACCCCTCGCCTGTGCCCTATGCCGATGTGGTAACCACCACTACACACAAAACCTTGCGCGGCCCTCGCGGAGGCATGATTCTTTGCAGAGAGGAGCTGGCCAAAGCGATTGATAAGGCTATCTTCCCCGGCACTCAGGGCGGCCCGCTGATGCACATTATCGCGGCCAAGGCAGTATGCTTAGGCGAAGCGCTTTCTGACGACTTTAAGGTGTATGCCAAGAATGTGGTTGCCAACGCGCAGGCGCTTGCAACGGGCCTTACCAAAAGGGGCATCGACCTTGTTTCGGGCGGTACCGATAACCACCTGATGCTGGTGGATTTAAGAAGCACAGGCGTTACCGGCAAGGAGCTGGAGAAGCACCTTGACGAGGTTTATATCACCGTAAACAAGAACGCCATCCCCAACGACCCTCAGAGCCCCTTTATCACCAGCGGCATCCGCGTGGGAACACCCGCCATTACCACCCGCGGCTTCGGCATACCGGAGATGGATCGTATTGCGGAATTCATCCACCTTGCGGCAACCGATTTTGACGCGAAGGCCAATTATATCCGCGAGGGTGTAACCGACCTGTGTGCGAAGTTCCCGCTTTACGAATAATCAAAGGCTTTATACGCTGGTCTGCCCCAAACGGATAATCCGTTTGGGGCTTCTTTATTCCTTGATTACGGACTTTACCAAAACTCACAGCCTATAAGTACTGTCAGGTCATTACATCTTTGCTGTAACGCTTAGGGTATTGACCAACCGGTCAATGTGTGCTATTATGATATTGACCGATAGGTCAATTCATGTTGGGGGTGTTAATGTGAATGCCATCACACTGCATGAGCTTACAAAAAACTATGGCAGTGCCCGCGGTATTAAGAATGTGAATCTTGAGATTCAAAAGGGCGAATTCTTTGGCTTTATCGGCCCCAACGGGGCGGGTAAATCTACTACTATCAAGCTGTTGTTTAACTTTATCTTTCCCTCGGGCGGCAGCGTTGAGGTACTTGGGATGGACAGTATTAAGGATACCGCAAAAATAAAGCAGATAACCGGCTATGTACCCGGCGAGGTGCGGTACTACGCCGATATGAAGGCGGATGAGCTCTTTAAAACCACAATGGCTTTTCACAAAAAAACGGATGTGGAAGAATTAAACCGCCTGTGCACACTGTTTGAGATAGAGCAAAACAAGCGGCTGGGTGAGCTTTCACTCGGTAACCGAAAAAAGGTTGCAATCGTAAGCGCGCTTTGCTTTGAACCGGAGCTTATTGTGTTGGATGAGCCGACCAGCGGGCTTGACCCACTGATGCAGCGAACACTGTTTGAGGTGCTGAAAGAAAGCTGTAGCCGCGGTACCACGGTGTTTCTTTCGAGCCACAACCTGACTGAGGTGCAGGAGCACTGTTCCAAGGCTGCCTTTATTAAGGAGGGCGAGATTATTGGCATTGAGGACTTTACCCTGCAGCAACAGCCTGAAAAGCTCGTTGCCCTTTTTAACGCTCAGAGCATAGAGCCGATGCTGAACTCGGAGGCAACAGTACTTTCGGAGGAAAATGGAAAGGTTCTTGTGCTGTACAAGGGCGACCCCGCACGGCTGGCGCAGGTCATCAGCGAGTGCCACGCGTTGGATTTCACCGTTGAGAAGCCCAGCCTTGAAACGCGGTTTTTATCCTACTATAAAGGAGGCACCGAACGATGAACGTATTCAAGCTGGAATTCAAGGCAAACTTCAAGGGCTTATTACTGTGGCTTGGTATTCTCTCGCTGGTATTGGTACTGTTCATGTCACTCTTCCCTACAATGGGTTCAGACGCGATGAAAGATCTAATACAAACCAAGCTGGACGCGTTGCCCAATGATTTGAAAGAAGCGGTTGGCCTTACGGATGTACCCGATTTCACAAAGATTCTGGATTATTACTCCTATATCTTTCAGTATATTGCCGTTGCGGGCGGCATCTTTGCGGCACTCCTGGGTGCACAGGCTCTGGTAAAGGAAGAAAGTGACGGTACGATAGAATATCTGTACGCGCAACCGGTAACCAGAACGCGGATTATCACCGAAAAACTGCTGGCTGCGGCAGCGATATATCTGTCACTGAATATCGGAATCAGCATCGTTTCGGGCATTCTGTTTGTTGTGCTTAAACCTCAAGGCACTGAACTGGTTACGGTGATGGCCGATTTTAAGCAGCTGCTGGCAGGAACAATGGTTGGTGGGTTTGTATTTCTGTGCCTTGGTCTGCTTATATCGGTGGTGCTCAAAAGCAGCCGTCAGGCAACCGGAGCCGCTGTGGGGTTAGTGTTTATTACCTATATTTTAGGTATCTTCTCTAAATCATTTGCCGAATACGCCGGGTGGGTGAAGAACCTTGTTTACCTTTCGCCGCTTGATTATGCAATGCCTTTTGAAGTGCTTCACCACGGCTTTTACACCGGCAGAATGCTTACCGGCTTCATCATAATGGCAGCCTCGGTAACGCTTGCTTTCTGCCTGTACCGTAGAAAGGATTTAAAGACCTGATGGATAACAGCAAAAAGCAGGAGCTTCTTAACGCCTGCTTTGCCGAATTCGCGCAGTATGGCTACGACAAGGCAAACACAAACCGCATCTGCGAGACGGCAGGGGTTTCTAAGGGGCTGCTGTTTCACTACTTCGGTTCAAAAAAGAACCTATATATTCTGTGCGTGGAGCAGTGCATATCCGACGTACTGAAGCTTTTTGACGGTTTTTCTACAGATGGCATGAGCTTTGGTGAGGCTATCTCGGCTTACGGCAGCCGTAAGCTACGTTTTTTTGAAGAGCACCCCTTGCACTATCACCTGATGATTGGCGCTTTTATGAATACGCCCGACGACGTAAAGGCGGAGTTTTCGGTACGGTATGCCGAGCTTACGGCAATGTCTGCCGAAATTATCACCTCGCTTATACAAAAGCTTAACCTTAAGCCGCAGGTCTCCAAGCAGGCCGCCATGCAGCTGGTTTCGGCGGTAATCGGGGTATTGGAGCAGAAGTACATGCCCATTATCCTATCCCGCCCCATGACTGATGAATTATATGAGCAGATGAAAAACGAATACCTTGAGCTAATGGGTTTTTTGTTAAACGGCATAGCAGATTAAGAATTACCGCACAGGGCCGGATGCTTGTGCCCTGTGCGGTAATTCTTGTTGTACAAAAAGAACATATGTGCTAAAATAGGGATAACAACTTACCATATGTATGGAGGACTGCACATGCCGGCACCGCTTGCGGATAAAATACGCCCTGAAACCATCGACGATGTAGTGGGGCAACAACGCCTTCTCGGTAAGGGTAAGGTTCTGCGGCGCATTATCGAAACCCGAGAGATTCCAAACCTGATCTTCTACGGGCCGTCCGGCGTGGGCAAAACCACGGTTGCGCGTATTATCGCGCAGGCTGCCGGCAAGCGTCTGCACAAGCTAAACGGCACCAACGCCTCGGTTTCGGATATAAAGGATATCGTGAGCGAACTGGATACCATTGCAGGTGCAGGCGGTGTGTTGCTGTATCTGGATGAGATTCAGTACCTGAACAAAAAGCAGCAGCAGTCGCTGTTGGAATACATTGAAAACGGGCGTATCACGCTGATAGCCTCCACAACCGAAAACCCTTATTTTTATATTTACAGCGCTATTCTAAGCCGCTGCACCGTTATGGAGTTTAAGCCCGTGCAAGCCTCCGATGTGCAACAGGCAGTCCACCGTGCGTTCGGGATTATCGGCAAAGAGCGCAACGAGGACTACACCCTTGAAAAAGGGGTACCCGAAGCCATTGCGGGTACCTGCGGCGGGGATGTGCGCAAGGCCATCAACGCAGTAGAACTTTTAGCCCTTGCCGCGCCATTACAGGATGGCAAGCGAATCGTGACACTAAGCGACGTAAGTGAGATTACCGGCAAGAGCGCGATGCGGTATGACCGTGACGGTGACGCGCATTATGATATCTTATCGGCCTTTCAGAAATCCATCCGCGGCTCGGATGAAAACGCGGCGCTGCACTATCTGGCAAGGCTGCTGGAGGCGGGCGACCTGATCTCCCCCTGCCGCAGGCTGCTGGTAACGGCGTGTGAGGATATCGGGCTTGCCTACCCGCAAGCGATTACCATTGTAAAGGCGTGTGTGGACAGTGCCAATCAGCTTGGCTTACCGGAGGCGCGCATTCCGCTGGCACAGGCGGTGATTTTGCTGTGCACCGCACCCAAATCCAACTCTGTCATCTGTGCCATCGACGCCGCCACCGAGGCGATTAAGACCACCGATGTGGGCGATATCCCCCTGCACCTGAAGGATACCCATTACAGCGGTGCAGGCAAGCTTGGGCGCGGGCTGACCTATAAATACCCGCATATCTATAAAAATGATTACACCGCGCAGCAATATCTGCCGGACAATATAAAGGATGCGCGTTACTATACCTTT
Organism: Acetanaerobacterium elongatum; assembly: GCF_900103835.1. Lineage (GTDB taxonomy): Bacteria > Bacillota > Clostridia > Oscillospirales > Ruminococcaceae > Acetanaerobacterium > Acetanaerobacterium elongatum. The sequence goes on from NZ_FNID01000030.1 coordinate 21,747, forward strand.
GGTGAGAACAAAACCGAACAGGCCGCGAAAACCTATCGTGAAAAGCTGTTGAGTGAAGACAAGGGGGAGCTGAAATAATGAACACTCCACTGATAGTCATTTCAATCATCGGTGGGGTAGTTCTTATATTGTGGGCCGCAACTGCGCTGATCTTCCATTTTATCTTTGCCATGAAGAAGCAGACAGAGGCAGAATCGGCTAACATTCTCAAGCAGAAGAATATTCCGTCAACCGATGAGCTGCCGCTTGAAAAACTGACTGTGCAAAGTGAGAATGGCCTAAGACTATCAGGATATTATGTAAACCAATACCCTGAATCAAAACGCGTGGTGATTGTCGTGCACGGCTACCGTGCAAACCATATGATGGCGCTGCAGTATGCGCCGATATTTATACAGAACGGTTATAACGTACTGGTGTATGACCAGCGCGCCCATGGTAAAAGCGAGGGCCGTTTTCCTACTTACGGATTGTATGAAAGCCGTGATCTGCACCGATGGGTGCAGCTGTTGCAGGAGCGGTTGGGAAACGATTGTGAAATTGGCCTGATGGGGCACTCGTTAGGGGGCGCAACGGCGCTTTGTTACCCAAGCCTTAACCAGAATATCCGCTTTATTGTGGCTGATTGCACCTTTGCTACGCTTCGCACATTTATATCCGGCAGGCTTCAGCGCTACCATGTACCGGTTAAACTCTTCTACCCGCTTGTCCGCCGCATGGTGAGGAGGCGCTGCGGCTTTGTGTTGGACGCAGTAAACCCGATTGAAACAGCACTCAACGAAGGTAGGAGTATTCCGGTGCTGTTTATCCACTCAAAAGGAGATCATATTATCGACTGCTGCGGCGCTGAGGAGATGTTTCAAAAGCGGGGCAACCCGCATGACCGGCTGTATATTCACAAATATGCCGCACACCCCGATGTTTATGCTGCTGATCCCGATGCGTATATGCGGGCGGTGGACGAATTTCTAAATAACATATAAACCCGCTCCCTATTGGGGGCGGGTTTTGTACTATGATTGAGTTAATGCTGAAAGTTCGGGATATTTCGCCAGCATTTCATCATTAAGCGCGGTAAGCTTGGTATGATAAGCGCTATAGGAATCGCTGAGTATCATCAGATTGGGGAAAAAAACATCATAATACCCGCTGCTCTGCATAAACTGCTTTAGGATATTCTGCATTCTGCAAACAGGCCCGGACAGATAGTCTTCGGAGGTTCGGTATTCAAGGTACTGCTTGATAAAATCTTGTTTATCCTTCATGAATCCGTCAAAATTCTCAAAGGCATTCATCATGGCGTTATCCATTGACTGAGCAGACTCCGGCGAGCCTTGAAGCATATTCTCCAACATACCTTTCAAATCTTCCGGGAACTCCAGTTTGGGTGCTGTATCCAAAAAATCAAGTATCCTTTGGTAGGCCTCGGCCTTTTCCTCACTATCGATACCGAAATTCAGGTAACGTCCGAAATGTACGCTTAAAAACAGGCCGTAATCACCCGGGAATGCCAACCGCAGTTTTTCGAGAATCTGTTCAGGCTCCCCCAGTCTGCCACTGATTAAACCGGAGCAGGCTTCCAGCTCACATCCGTTTTGAAGCAGGATATCAAGGCAATCCCGCCTGTCGCGCGCCTGCTCTATCAACTTTAATTGGCTTTCCTTCAGTGCATTTACAATAGTGTTTTTATCGCCATTTGAAAGGAAAGAGCGGATATCGGCTACACTCATGCCCAATCTGCGTAAAAGGGTAATCTTATCTACCGTAGCTGCATCCTCATCGGAAAAGCGTCGGTAGCCGTTTTCAGTCAGTTGGGGACAGAGTAGCCCCTCGCCGATATAATACTCCACGGCTTTTTTGGTAACATGGCATCTGGTACATAACTCATGAATCTGCATTATCTATCACCTCGACACCATGATAAACCGTTCCCCAAGGGCACAGTCAAGTATTATTATCAATACCATTTGAAAGGAATGAATGGAATGAAGATTACCCTGCTGCCTAAATCCAAGCTTGGCATCTGCGCGGCGTCGCTGCTACTGTTATTCTTTTTGTTACTGGGAGCAAGTATCTTAATCTCAGATTGGCAGGGGTATGTAGCAAGCCAGACGATCTTTGACAACCTGCCCATTGCTATTCCTATGGTCTTCGCTATTGCCTGTGCGTTAGCTTCTTTTATCACTGGGCTGATTGCGGTTTTAAAAAGTAAGGAACGGTCTGTGTTGATATTTATAACAACCATTGTCGGTTTGTTCTTTACACTGTTATTTCTGGGGGAGATCCTTTTTCCCCATTAAGGATTGCGGCAGTTCTGAATAACCGAACGGCATACCATGACCGGGATATACCACCGCAGGATGTAGCTTTCTAAGCCTGCCGACGCTCTGTTCTAGGGTTGGGTAATCCTCCGCAATGTGGGCTATTGACGGCGAAGACATATTCATAAAGATATCCCCCGCAATGAACTTCCCATCATCAAACAGCAGCGCCATTGAGCCTTGGGTATGCCCCGGCAGCGACAACACGTCTGCATACAAGCCATAACGGGAAAGGTCTGCCCCCTCCTCCAACAGTATATCCGGCATAATGTTGTTTTTGGTGTTCAGGCTGGTTCTTGACAGCAGTTTTAGCATCCGCCCGATAGAACCGCGTCCCTCCATAGGGCGGGTTGCGTTCACATCCGCCTCCGCCATGGCAATGGGGATGTCGTATCGCTCCTTCAGGCGGTTAGCACATCCTGCATGATCCATGTGCCCGTGGGTTAGAAAGATGAGTGAGATATCCTCGGGCGAAAAGCCGAGCTTGTTAATCTGGCGGATAATCCGCTTAAAATCCCCCTTGTTTCCGGTATCCACCAGAACCAGCGTATCACTTTCGACAATCAGATAGCAACTTACATAGCCGCATTTTATGGTACATATCTTTGCCATCGGTTACCTCCCCTTCAATATCGGCAGGATAATTTTATATTCATCAAAAGATATAACAGCCATTAAATAGCGTACAGGTTGGTATCCCATGCCGGGATATAGGGGTGATGCCTGAAATACAGGCGATACTGCGGGTTGAGCTTGTGCACCAAAAGGGGTAGATCAAACAGATCCTCGTTGCGGTGGTAGGCAGAGACAATCAGCCTTGGTGCGTATAGACGAATGGTTTCTGCACAGCCAAGCAGCGCATTGTGTTCTGCGCCCTCCACGTCAAATTTGATGAGGGTAGCCTTTGCGCCATTAAGGACATTATCCACCGAATTTACCGTAACAGGAATAGTCTTTGGAGCTTGAGCATTCTGAGAGAGCGCAGAATTTCGCCCTGCCCTGCCCTGAAAATACAGCGTCGTCTCTTCACAGTGTGCACCGATATTGAGCGCTTGTATACGTTGATAATCCTCCCGAACAAGTGTTTCGGAAAGCTTGGTGACCAGTTTCTTATGATTTTTAACATCCGGTTCAAACGCAGTAATGTTCTCAAACTGCCCTGCGGTATAGCTTAACAATTCACGGATGGTATCGCCGTCGTAGGCACCTAAATCCACATAGCGCTCATCCTGCCGAGGCTGTATGATTTGGCGGTAGGCTTCATCCTTTTGGGTGGTACAGTTCTTAATATACGAAAGCTCGCCGCTTATTTTATAATTAAGCACATCGTTAAATACCTTTCTTGATTGCTCATCAGCCAACAAGTTATACACCGTTTCGAACTCCTGCTTATGCGCATAGGCGTATTCGGGGGTAAAAAGGCCCTCCCCCGCTACCGGTACGTCGGGCACATACAGCTCGTAGCGCTCGCTTAGCTCGTAAAGCCGGTTCATCATTGGTTCGTCATGAACCGCAAAGGCTACCAGAATTATAAAATTGCCGTAAAGGTCCTCAATTTCGGAAAGTCGTTTCACACGATAGCCTTCAAAGCTGTGACCGCGAACAAAGCTGTCACTTGCGAAGATGTCGGCTACTTTTACCCCATACCGGCTGCAGACACGCAGTATTTTAACGGCACCGTCGCCCATGCCGTACAGTACGATGGGCTTATCGGCTTGTACCAGTCTCTGCCAGACGGATTGAGTTTCAGTGATGAATTGCATTGATTTTTATACCTCTCAGGAATTCCTTTTTAAACGAAAAAGCCTATTAACACAGGGGATAATATGATTTACCCAATTATACAATGTGCGTTGTGTAAAAACAAGGACAAAGCGAAAAAATGCGCTTGAAATTAGAAAAAGGTGTTGACAATTATAACGAAGAAAAGTATAATATATTTCGTCGCCTGTGAATAATGCGGAATTGTGTAAAGGTAGCACGACAGACTCTGACTCTGTTTGTCTGGGTTCGAATCCTAGTTCCGCAACCAGCATATATATTTGTTTTATCACAGAAAAGTCTAAGTGATTAGGCTTTTTTGTGGTATAACGATTATAAACAGAAACAGTATATAAGTATAAACCTGCTCTTCAACACAATATAGAAATATAGCATAATAAACCGCCTTACATTAGGTCACATAACACTAAGATGTCTTGGTGTTCTCCCCCGTCCGGGCAAGCTGCCCCCATTGCGATGTCTGTGGCTAGGCAGAAGTATCATTATTTCACTGTGTGGATCATCGCAGACTTTCCAACCCGCTTCGACGGCTCATCACCCCCGCACACAGCTTAACAAGCTTATCATGCACTTTGGATAACAGGTTATCCACAATCGTGATGTTAGTTCCATTACGAAGTGCCTGCCATCGTTTTTCAAGGTGCTGAAATACAATTCGGTTGCAGAATTGGCGTCTAGCTCATATCTGCAGCGGTCAGCAACTGATGTTGACAGTAATACAACACAGGTTGCTGGTGTATCTTGAACGCTATAAGCGTTTCAAGCAAAAGAGAAGCCTTTCAGATGTCTTTTGAAGAGCAACATCTAAAAGGCTTGTTCAGGTATATGTTCTCGTGCTACAATAATAGCACGCAAAACACCTTCCATAAGTCTTTAAGATGGTTCCTACATCTTATTGGCGTAAGCCTGTGCTCTGTTGGTAGCAGTGTACAGGCTATGGGGGGATTTTGTTGATTAATTCGATATTAGCATAAAGCTTTATGGAATGCAAGAAAAATATGTAATTTATACATGTCCGCAGTTTTTTACTGCGGACATTTTTATACATAAATTGACATGGTAAATATGGGGGAGTATAATATTTTTAGTTGCATATTCCTGTACTGTTGTATAACGGCTATCTTATAAAGGTGAAGTTATGAGACGTAAATTGTTTTGTCAGTATTGCGGTGCTCCACTTACAGATGGTACTTGTTTTGAGTGTAAAAAGCTTATAAAAGAGTTACCAAGGCCAAAGTTTAAAGCCATCTTAGTTATTTGCTATTTAATATTGATTATCGAATATATATTTCTTTCATGGTTTAATTTTGTTGAGTTGAAAGAATCGGCAATATCTTTTTGGGGGACCACATCATCAAGAAACCTATCCTCTGAAATGCCTATTGAGCACAACTATTTCCCCGATGCTTGCATAGGTGATCCCAAAACCAAAATATATCATAACAATGCATTGGTCACCATGCTCAAAAAACAAGGTGTCACCGACATTGATTGGAATGTTTTGATTTTGCATTTAGTCTATTGCCTCCTTTTCTTTTTTCGCAGCATGATATAACTTGAGCGCCTCAACTATGATTTCCTCAACCTCTTTCTTGTTCTTGCCCACAAAGTATTCAGCAACTTCCTTACGCTCGGCAGCAGCTCTAAAAGCTTTGCTGATGGGGGAAGTGGGCTTCTTCTCCTTCGGGGTTCTGCCAAACACCTCGTCCAGTACGGATATCAGGATGCCTTGTTCTTCGCTGACTTTTGCGACATACTTGTGAATTAACAAAAAAGCCTAAGTAATTAGGCTTTTTTGTTTTATTCAAATCTCCTGTTTCCAACAGTCGACCCCGAAGTTTATGTAAACCTTCATTGAATTGTAAAATTCAAGCACCACAATAAACGTTTTATACATACTTTAAGTATCCTCAGGATGTGTGAAATTCATTTACACAACAAACATCATCGAGGGTTTCAACCGACGGCTACGAAAGGTGACAAGGCCAAGGTCGGTTTTTAAGACGGACGACAGCCTGCTGAAAATGCTGTATCCGGCGATGGTTGATATCACGAAGATATAGACCGGGCGGCGGCAGGACTGCAGCATGATTCACGCCCGGCTGGCTGTATTCCTCCGGGCTTTGGGTGTAACGCTCATCCTTAATATAGCGTTCAATCGGTGCTCCGCAAACCTTGTATTCGGGGTGCCCTGCCAGCCAAGCACAGATAGCATCGTAAGCATGGAAATGGTACCGTACACCTTACCATAATGATAAAGTCAAGTACTAATTTCAATTTCTTTAAAGCCATCCGGTGTATAGTCTATTCCGGCCTTCCCGGCTTGGGTGTGCTGAAATTTCCGTTCTATATTGTATATCCTTTCGCCCTTCTTAAACCTTGCGCCGGTCTGTTTAAAGTGGAATGGAACATGCTGCTCTACACATTGCTGCCGCAGGCTCAACACCCAATCGTAATCACACAGCCGTGCCTCACTGCCCGACTCGCCGCCTACCACGACACCGTCTATCCACGGGCCCAGATAGGGGGAGAGGTTTATCCCCTCCAGCAGCGGCTCGCAGATGATAATGCGGCTGCGGATAGGCAGCTTTATAAAGATAGGCAGTCGGTAATCGGCGCGTTCCTGATTCTCTGCCGTACAGCCGATTTGTACATTGGGGTAGCCCTCGCCCCAGTCATCGGGCAGGCAATCGGCCAGACGGTCGATGCGTTTGGTTATGAACATGAACTTTAAATCATCGCGTTGTTTCATCATCTGCCACGCCTCATCGCGCCACTCGTCAGCGTCGGCCAACAGAAAGTCGGATGTAAAGCAGGTATACACCAGCTCCCCGGAGGGGATTTTATACCCACCCGACCGGTTCTTGCGCAGGGGGAGGTTGAAGTCTCCGGTTTTGGCAACCCTTGAGGCATCACGGTTGTGGCGCTCATCAGTACGGTACACATAGCAGTGTGCGCAACCCGCGCTCAGCTTATGGCAGCCGTGCCACAGGTTCCATACAACGGACATACCTTCCCTCCTTACTGGTTAACGTACTTGTAAAGCTATAGGCTTCCGGTTAGCTTATTCAGAGCAATGCAGAACTCGGCTATCGCCTGCTCGTTGATTCCTGCGGCGGGACCATGCTGCTTTACATACTCCTTCATAGCCATCCGTTCAAAGGCATTCATACGCTCAGGTACAACATCCCCGCCAAGATGTGCATAGCTTGCTGCATGACTGTTAAGCGCAGCGGGCAACGCCTTACGCAGGTAGCCCTCATCCTCCTGGCTGGTTCCCACGCCACAGGTAAAAAGGGCCACCGGATGGCTTAAAAGCTCTTTTTCGTGCGCGGCACAAAACTTTTTAAACGCGGAAATCGGCATGCCCATATACATGGCTGAACCTAATACTATTGTACCGTAGCCCGCCAGATTCACCTGTTTAACGTTTTGCTGCGAATCGGCTGATATCATTGTTCCTGTTTTACAATCGTAGCAAACCGCTGTTGCCTTTATTCCGGCCGCGATCTTTTGTGCGATTTTTTGGGTGGTGCCGTACTTACTTGCAAAAACAATCAACGCGTTACTCATAGTGTCAATTTCCTCCTAGAGTTTATTGGGGGGTTAGGTTATTCTTTGGTCAGAAGCTTCCCGCAGCCTGCAAATTATTTTTTATCCGTATCCTCCAATTGAAAGTGCTCCAAAAACAGGTTGAGGTGTGCGGCCTGCTCGTCTTCATCTTTATAAAACTCCTGAGCCCCGCTGTCTATCCGCAGGCTGTTTTCGTAAAAACGATAGATAAAGTAGGCGTGGTATTCCTTGGCAGCGAGCGTTGGGTTTATTTGTTTCATCCTTCCGCCGGATATCATCGAGGTAAAATATTCTGTTAAGGCCTCGCGCGGCTTTTGAATGAGCTCAGTCAACAGCAGCAAGCGCACCGTTTTATTGGTAAACTGCTCCTTAACCAGAATAGCTGAAATTTCCCGCAGCACTGGGTCTGTAAACATCCTTTCGGTACTGTTCATTGTACCGAGCAGATATTCTCTGGGTGGCAAACTGCGAAGCTCCTCGAAAGAAGGAAACACCTGGGAATTGAGCGCATCGCGGAAGTATTCCACCATCGCGGTAAGCAGCGATTCTTTACTGTCGTAATGATTATAGATAGAGGCGGCTTTAATCCCTACCTCTGCAGCAATCTCCCTCATGGTAACAGGGGCATAACCCTTTTGTGCAAAGAGCTTTACGGCGGTATAGAAGATTTTCTCCTTGTTTCCTGGTGCTTTGCGCAAAATCCCATCCCCTTTCAGTAATCAATATCATAGTAATTGACTGTATTGTAAACTAACGCTGTTAGTTTGTCAAGATTAAATATTGAGGTTTATTCTCTTTTATTCAATTGTACTTGAAACTGCGTGCAAATCATGATAAACTGCGATGAAATAATACTCGACTTTGGAGGAAGACAGATGAATAACCCTTGGAAAGAAGTATCGCTTAATGACTATGAGCGCCATATGATGCATAGCTCTGTATATCAAGCCCAGACATTAAATAATATTATGTATCATCAATTAAATGATTATAAAGCTACGAGGTTAATGATACTCGGTATCGCCGGAGGCAACGGCCTTAATCATGTTAATGTAAACGAACGGGAAAAAGTATATGGTGTTGACATAAATGCAGACTATCTGGAAGAATGTCAAAAACGATATCCCGATTTATCAGGCATTTTTGAACCAATCTGTGCAGATCTATGCAGCCGGGATACAACGCTTCCAAACGCCGAGTTGGTTATTGCCGATTTAGTGATAGAGTATATCGGATATGAGGCTTTTCAAAAGCAGATTGCAAAAATAAAGCCACACTATGTATCCACAGTAATTCAGATTAATGAGGGAGCGGAATTTGTCTCTGAATCCCCCTACATTAAAGCTTTGGAAGTGCTGCAGCCTGTTCACCATCAAATAGATATTCAGGGGCTTAATTCGACGATGGAATCAATTCTTTATATGAACACTTATACCGAAATAATTCCACTTGCTAACGGTAAAAAATTCGTACGGCTCGATTATAAATTCTGATCTCTCACAATCCAAGCGCTAGAATCGTTTTCTACTTAATTAAGGGTATCATCGTTAAGACGGTGATACCCTTAATTAATACTATATTATATTTTACAGCTTACTTAAATGGCGGCTACGCAGCTTTACGCCGACTGAGCGCCTTAACATTCTATCATACAACTCAAAAAAACGGCCTAAAACCCTTAGTCTTCATTCACCCATGCGTCCAGCTTCTTCATAACTTCATCGTGAGTTTGGCTGCAGATAGAGGGAAGCTGATTGTTAAATGCAGCCCCGGCCTGCTGAAAGCCCTTTTCAATCGCCGCTTTAAGCGTTTCCAGCTTGGACTTATCGTTGCCGGAGATGGCTTTGGCAAACTCGACAATTCTGTCGCTAACCGCTTTTATGCCCCATTCGCCATCTTCTGAAATCGCCTGCTTGGCCTGAGTAACGACGTCTGTATCCATGGTGATTGCTTGCGCATTACCTTGGCTTGATATCAGCTTTAACACATAACTGCGCAGGTTTTCCTTAATCTTTGCTACCTCTTCTTCCAGCTTGCTGACGGTTGCACGGTCAACCTTTGCACCGGAAGGCTTTGAATAAATGCCGGATGACACCGAGGATGTACTGATATTCAAGGTGTCTTTGGATGAGCTTTCTTCTTGCTGTACCGCCGTTGAAGCGTTTTTGCTTGCATTACGGTTTGCTTGATAGTAAGCGGTAGCCTGATTTGCGGATATTCTATCAATCATTTACAATCCCTCCTTATTTCTATTATCGGTTTTATTTGTATTAACTTAAGGAGTCATGCATGTTTCTAAAATAATTTGGTGTTTTTTGGTGTTTTAAGGGGATGCCGCAAAGTTTTCGTTTTGCAGCATCCCCTGGATATATTTTTGCTTTTTAAGATATTATACTAACGGTTTAAATAAACAGCGACATATCCGATTCCTCGGCATTGGCCAGCATGGCGGCGGCACCGCCCATCTTTACGCCTTCGATAAGTTCCTCCTGCTTAATACCCATCACATCCATGCTCATGGTGCAGGCAATCAGCTCCACGCCGTTTTGAATGGAGGCCTTTATTAAATCCTCAAGGCTGTCGATATTCTTGTTCTTCATCACCGCACGGATCATCTTGGCACCCATGCCGCCCATGTTCATCTTAGAGAGCGTGAGCTTCTTTGAACCTCTGGGCATCATCATACCGAACATGCGGCTGATAACGTCCTTCTTCACCGCTACCTTCTCGGGTTTACGCAGGATATTAAGCCCCCAGAAGGTGAAGAACATTGACACCTTGCGCCCCATGGATGCCGCGGCGTTTGCGATGATGAACGAAGCAATCGCTTTATCAAGGTCTCCCGAGAAGACGATGATATTCTTGTTGTCGCCCCCAGCACCCGCCGTGGCGCAGACACTGGAGCCGCCCTTCTTTACCAGCGCGGTGGCAATCCCTTTTTCGGAGCTAACCCCGCCAAAGGTATTTCCGGTGCGGCGGCACCAAGCCTCCACATCGGCGGCAAAGGCCGGGTCGGTGGTTTTAATCTCGATGATATCGCCGTCTGCCGCATTCCTGATGGCCTCGCCCAGCTTCATCACGGGGCCGGGGCACTGCAGGCCGCAGGCGTTAATTTTATGAGTGGAGGATGCGGCAATCGGCACCATTGTCTCGCTGTTGAGCTTGACATCCATTTTAAGCGGCGCGTTCTTCTTGCCCAGAATGCTGTTATATAGCCGGTATCCGCCTGACAGGTTGTAGCAGTCATAACCCATCTGCGAGAGGATACGGCAGGCTACATAGCCGCGCAGACCAACCTGACAGGTGGCATACACCGGCTTAGATTTATCAAGCTTATCAAGATGCTGACGCAGTTCATCCAGCGGGATGTTTACAAATCCGTCGATATGCCCGTTCTCATACTCGGGCACGGTGCGTACATCCAGCAGTGTTACGCTGCCGTCCTTGGGCAGGGTGGCAACCTCGTGCCAGTGGGCAACCTTAACCCGCTTTTCAAGGATATTCTCCGCCACGAAGCCTGCCATGTTCACCGGGTCTTTCGCCGAGGAGTAGGGTGGCGCGTAGGCAAGCTCAAGCCTCGTAAGGTCGTATACGGTCATTCCTGCACGCATGGCGGTGGCAATAACATCTATGCGCTTATCCACTCCCTCGTAGCCCACAATCTGAGCGCCGAGTATCCTGCCTGTGGGGACCTCAAACAACAATTTTACAGACATATTCACGGCGCCGGGGTAATAGGAGGCATGAGAGGCTGAATAGGTATAGGATTTCTCGTAGCTTAACCCTTCAGCTTTTGCCTTTGCCTCGGTGATTCCGGTGGTTGCGACGGTAAGGTCAAAGCACTTTAGGATACCGGTACCCTGTGTGCCGCCATAGCTGGTTTCTATGCCGCAGATGTTGTCTGCTGCGATGCGCCCCTGCTTGTTGGCGGGGCCTGCCAGCGGGATATAGCCCTTGCCGCCCGTTACAAAGTCGGTAATCTCCACCGCATCACCCACAGCATAGATATTATCATCGGCGGTGCGCATGTGGCTATCCACCAAAATGGCGCCGCGAGGGTTCACGTCAAGCCCCGCATCCTTGGCAAGGCTGCCTTCGGGACGAACGCCCACCGAAAGAATCACCATTTCGGCGGTGAGCACCTGATTGCCAAGGGTTACGCGCAAACCGTCACCTTCGGGTGCTATTGCCTTTACGCCGTCATTCAGGATAAGCCTTACGCCCTTTTCGCGGATATGATTGTGCACGTCGCAGGCCATGTCGTAATCAAGCGGCGCAATCACATGGTCTGCAAACTCCACGATAGTAACCGCAGCGCCGGCATGCGCGAGGTTTTCGGCCATCTCGATGCCGATGTAGCCGCCGCCCACCACTACCGCAGTCTTTGGATTATGTGTTTCGATGTAATCCTTGATACGATAGGTATCGGGGATGTTACGCAGGGTGAAAACCTTTTCATTCCCGGCACCTTCAATTGCAGGCTTAACCGGCTCTGCGCCCGGGGATAGAATAAGCTTATCGTAGCTCTCGGTATACTCCTCGCCGGTTTTAAGGTTTTTTACCCTTACGTTTTTCTCTTTTCGATTGATGCCAATAACCTCTGAATAGATGCGCACATCCACATTAAAACGTGCCTTAAAGCTTTCGGGGGTTTGCAGGGTGAGCACCGATTTTTCGGTAATATCCCCGCCAATATAATAAGGTAAGCCGCAGTTGGCAAACGAGATGTACTCGCCGCGCTCGAACATGATGATATCCGCGTGTTCATCCAGCCTGCGAAGCCTTGCCGCCGCCGTAGCGCCGCCTGCAACGCCGCCTACGATTAAAATCTTACTCATAACCACACGTTCCCTTCTAAAGTAAATAGGTAATTCTTTCTTCCGCTCGTTAAACATGTAACAATTAGTGCTTCTTTGTTATTATTGTATCGTGAAGCAAAAGAATTATCTGTGACAAAGTTACATTAACAATAGAAATGTTTGCAGAAAGGGCAAAACAAGCGCTTTGGCAGCGAATGAAGGTCAAAAAAGTCGAGCACCGGCATTTCTTCTCATGTATAATATTGTTAGTTTCAATTGAAATAACTGTTGAGGTGCTTCCGGAGGCTGGCTCAACCAATTCAAAACCTGCATCAAAAGGATGGGACAAAAATGGATTACTCTACTTTTATATGGTCGGTATCCTCATATGTTGAAAAGCGCGTGAAGGATGAGATTTGTTATGCTGAGCTTGAAAAGGCCATGGGTTTCTCTTACCGTCATATCCGTGAGGTTTTTCGGGAATGTACCAACCGCCCGCTCGCAAGCTATATCCTTTCGCGCAGGATTGCAAACGCAGCATTTGAGGTTGCGCATACCCGCAAGAGCCTGACGGCGATCGCGGGGGAATATGGCTTTGACAGCTACGACGTTTTTACGCGTGCCTTTAAACGTGAAACCGGGTATACCCCCAAGACGTTTCGTGAAAATGGAATACCCGTGGGGCGCGGCATGCTAAACACCGGAATGTTTGCCCCAACCGTATCAAAAGAAAAGTACCCGCTTCTGATGCTTGGTTCAAACAAAGAGGAGCAGACGATGAAAAGCACTGAAAAAACTGACAACAGCTGTATCCTTTACGGAGTACCCAAGGTGGAATACTCCTTTGAGGAATGCACCCCCTTCCCCGCGAGCCTGAAGGCCTGCCTGAACTACATGGGACAGATGATTGATTACAGCTATGTGATGGCGTCCTCCGGCGCTTCTTTCCGCCTACGCTGGAATAAAGGTATGTGGGACGGCGGCAACGTGGATATCCAGTGTATCTATGAAAACCCACTGGAGGCATTTGAGCGCTCATTTAAAGCCGCAGGACGCAGCGTAAGGTTTTTACAGCGGGAGGAGTCGAGCAAGGAAGGCTTTATGGCGTTTATCAAAGAGGAAGTCGATAACGGCCGCCCGCTGATTGCACAGGGAATCATCGGCCCGCCGGAGGCCTGCATTATCACCGGCTATGCCGATGGTGGCGAAACCCTGATGGGGTGGAATTTTTTCCAGAATAATCCTGACTTCGCCAAGGGCGTTACGCTGCACGAAACAGGCTATTTCATAACAAAGAGCTGGTGGGAAAACAAAGATACCCTGATGCTGATGGCTATCGGGGAGGAGCAGGCGGCCCCGCCCTCTGTAAAAGAGATTCTTTTAAACGCGGTTGATATTATGACGCGTGACAGTATTACCATTAAAAACCGCTATGGCAGTACCGAGCAAGTGTATGCGGGTGGCCCTGCCGCCTATGAAGCGTGGGCTGCTGCAATAACAAACGACGCAGAATTCTCTAAAGATGCGATACTTCCGCTGTTGTTTGAGCGGCTGGTGTGCCAGACCGACGCGCAGGTGATGGTGAGTGAGGGGCGCTTGTATGCCGCGTACTTCTTAAACTGGGTTGGGCAGACAAACCCAGCCGTGGCAAAGCTCTGCGAGGAAGCCGCCAAGCTGTTTAAAGAAGCCGCACAGGCTACCTTTAAGATGAACGAACTGAAGGGCGGATTTGAGCAGAACGAAGCCACCGTGCGCCTGTTTGCACAGCCCGAGGTTCGCCGTGAGATTGCAAAGCTTATACTAAAGGCAAAGAACTATGATGAAAAAGCCGCAGCATTACTCAAGGAGATCTGCGAAAAGCTTTAAGTGGTATTCTGTAAAAAGAGGCACATCCCTTAAGTTTTGATATGCTCCCTTTATGAGAGACAGTGAAATAACAAACACTGTTCATCATGAAGGGAGTATTTTTATGCCACAAAAATCTAAAATAGAGGTTACTGAAAAAGTTAAAATCACTCGAGAGTATGTATCTGGGAAAATTTCAAGAGAGGAAGCCGCCAGACGAGCCAAGGTTGCACCTGCATCAATAGCCAGATGGGCTCGGATATATCGACAGGAGGGTGCTTTGGGTCTTGCCCCGACAAAAAAGAACCGCGTTTACAGCTCCGAATTAAAGAAGAAAGCTGTCTTGGAATATCTTGCTGGCGGATGTGGTCTGCACACTATCT
>NZ_FNID01000033.1 GCF_900103835.1 Acetanaerobacterium elongatum
GGCTGAATACTTTTCCCATCTTTCTTCACCATAAACCTTTCTTCCTTTTCATTTTACTTGATGTTTATGGTGTCCGTCAAACTTGGTATAGGTCAGGCTGGCAGTGCGATTAAACTGATTCAAATCGAACCGGACGTGACAGCTTTCCTAAACAGTTAGGTCGCATGTCATTTTGGTCATTTCCCCAGAGACTTGCAACTGATATATGGGCACTGTCATACGTTTTAAAGAAGCATTCGCCGGTGTTCATGTTCGCAAAGACTGTATATCGGGTATAATCATACGTACCTCGATCCGTGATAACAATGCCTTTGGGAATCGTTACCCCTTCCGCTATGTGAAAACATGTCAGAATCGCTTCAATCCGGTTTCTAGGCGTCGGTACGTGGTTTCTTTGGTACGCCGTTTTGACAAAGCGCTCCGGCGAGGTATATCCTCCGGGCAGTGGCATAGTTCCAGCTCCCTGGCCAAACGGCGTTAACCACACTTCTCCCCAAAAGGTTTCCTGATTCTGCGTCGGGGATACATTCATATAATTGCGTAGATTTGTCATATGCCATGAGAAATCGGGGCTGTTAGCCATTACACCGATGTTGTTTTGAAATAATGCCATCCCTTTTGCCGTTTGCTCAACAACCACGCATTTACCGCTTACATCCGTTGCGATCCAGTGCAGAGGTGCTACCGTCTTTGTCACTGGATCTGGGAAGCCGACAATGGAGATATGAGGCAACAATCTCTCCAAATCCCCGACGGATTCGCATTGTCCTAAGATGAAGTGGAGAAAATCCACAGATGAAATCGACTCCTTGTATGGGTTGTTGATTTGCGAATCATATTGGGCATAACCGGCAAAATATAATGCCGCCGCTCCAAAGCCTCTTTCGTTCACTCCATCAAAAAAGGCAAAGACTCCATCAGTTTCCTGCCCAATTCCGATAAAACGATAATAATCAGAAATTTGTCTTCCGTTTAAAATGTTATTCCATGTATAGTTTTTACGTATGATATAAAAACTGGGATCGATATCGTATGAAAAGTCCATGGTTCGGCCAAAAAACATTTCCCGTTGTTTAGACTGTAATGTAATCGCAGTACACATGATTGTTCGGGTTTCCTTTCATATATTGGATTTAGGAGCTATCAGATGGCGGGAGCTGCATATCATGCTAATATCGCCAATTTGATATCTATTCCAGTATATGCCTAATCAACGCAGATAAGCGCGTTGCATTTGGTCACGCGGGAACATTGTCAATTGCGGGTTTTAACTTTCAAATAGAAAACATCTTCAGATGACGGCAAAGGAGCATTCCCACAAAATGCTCTTAAGAATCTGGTGATTTCTTCGCTTTTGAACATAAATACTACTGTATGACTGCCCATAAACCATTGATATTACTGACTTTTTTAATAAATGCCGTAAGAATACCCGCACCATACCTGCAGTGAGCAGGATACACCCTTCACATATGTGAAGGGCGTCAGAGTGTCGAGAAACCCGTCTTTCGCCTAAGGCTCAAGACGGGTTTCTCGACACTCTGACGCCCTTCTGAATTATAAGAAAGTCTTCTCGTTTATATTTAATTACGGTTTTTATTCGAAGGCCAACGATTCTGCGGAATCACTTTAAACTATGCGAAGTCTAAGGATCTGTCTAAGCTCTGGCATCAAAGAGATTGGTGATAGTAGTTATGAACTTCTCAACCCCTTGCTCTATAGTAAATATCAATGAATCCGGATCCTCAAAATCTGGTGTAGAGGTCAATGTGCATTTTATGATTGCGTTCGGATTACTGTTATCATGATGTACAGTACTATTATCAATACTATTGCTACTAAGAACTGATTCATATTTCTCTGCGATATCTCTGTTTCGGGCGGAAAGCCACACTTCAAACGCTCCCTTTTGGTGTAAGTAAACAATGGCGAATTTAATCCCTTCATCTCTTAGTGGATTTGTACTTAATGAAAAATAGGTCATTTCCATATAACCTTGATAAATACCACCTATGACGTATCGTGGGTAGTTATAAATAAAATTTGCTCTCAGCTTGCCTATTAGCTCTAATATTCCTTTGTACGCAGTCTGTATCTCGCCCTGCTGCAGATGGCAAGTATAATCACCGATTATTTTATTAAGGGGTTTCATTACTTTGCCCCCATATATACTTTGGTCTTGTACTCGTAAAACGGCTCCGATATCCCAGTTTGCTGCGACACCTTTCTTTTCAACAGGTATGAACTCGAGTCCACGCTCTACAAGCTCCTTACAATGCTGCTTGTATTCATATTTAAAAACGTGGGTATCATAAGCTATAAATTTGCTCCAGATTGCTTCGATTAACTGTCGTCTGAGCTTTTTTCACGCACATCTTCAATCTTTTCATTTTCTTTTTCCACTGTCTTTAATGCGTCCATATTCAGTATTCTACGAGCTATACTGCCCACTATTTCTCACCTCTGATAATTCATCAAATAAAAATTGACACGGGGTAAGCATTATAGGAAGATCAGCGTACGTTATAAGAAGGCTGGTCGTATCATAATGCAAAGTTCAGGAGTCTCTTTGAAATTAAAAGCGAGAGCAGCCGAACGTCTTTTGTATTAATATCTCTTGCTCCATGTTTGGATAAGTCCTAATTTCTGCATTTGATAAAATGTTCTCATCGCTAACTCATGACTAAAGTCACGAGAGTGCGCGGCTTTCGTTATTCGAGATTGTTGCCATCACGTCGGTCAGTACCCAAAACCGTGTATCCCTTGAGTTTGATTTCTACTTTTGCTATTATAATATTTCACCCAAAATCTATTTTCAAGTTGGCGATATGATTCGGTCACGATGCAGATCAGACCATTTGGCTTTAAAACACGTCCAAACTCAGTGAACATTGCTTGTAAATCCGGCACATGGTGTATGACGTCCGTCATATAGATAAAGTCAAAAAGGTCGTCTTCATACGGAATGCATTTATGATCTCCTTTTTTGATGATAATGTTTCCTTTTCGTAAAGCCTTTTCACGCATTCCATCCGATGGTTCCACACCATATACCTCTGCATTCGTCAGCTTTTTCAATGCATAAGCAAAATTCCCTGTGCCGCACCCGAAGTCAAGAATTGTTTTACCTTCGAGCGGCAATTCTTCCGCAAATAACTGAATGGTTTTAATGTTAGCCATTCTGGTCAAGTCATATTTTTCAGCGAGCACGTTGTAATCAACCGTCAATTGTATCACCTTCCAGTTTTATAAAAATATAAGTTAGCATATGGTAAACATTATACAAAGTTTAGCGGGTGTTTTCAAGAATGCTGGAGATATTATAATGCGAAGAACAAGCGTCCGCAAAAGACCGAGATAAGATTGTATTACAGCCCCCTTGCTGCTTTAAAGGCAGCAAGGGGGCTGTGTAGCTATACAGATGATTTAACTTTTAGGTACAGGCAAAGATACTGATGTTGAAACCGGTGCCGTCCATTCCGAATCATCGGATATATTGAGCCGAGCGGTATAGGTGGTTCCCTTTTTGACATCAACCGTGTCTTTGAAGGTTACCGATAGACTGTTGTCTGCCACTGCAACCCCTGAAAATTGATTGTTAGCGGAATAGGTACTGTCTAATGCGGCCGTAAAGCCCGTAAGCCGGGCATTAGCCTTTTTATTGAACACCATGAAGCCGAACGACTTAGTCGTACCGTTATACACGATATTCTGTGCTGTTAGGGTAGGTTTCTCCACAAAAGTAGTAACAGTCACCGGTACCCGTATGGGGTCAGTATAGTTCTTAAGCGTTACTACTACATACCCGGATGTTCCAGCGCTGTTATAGGCGTTTGTACTTCGTTTGAGGTACCAAACCCCGCCGTCTTTCTCCACCGCAAAGTTTGATGTAAAAGAGGCCGCTTTGTTGTTTTCAAGAGCAATATCCGTCACCTGTTCAGCGCTTGATGCGGAACTAGCGGTAATGGCAATGGGATAGCGCTCGTTCTTGTAAAACAGATTCACCTTCAGTGTGCTGGTTACTTTTACAACCGGCTTTGCATCAATGATATTTACAGTGAGAGTAACAGGTACCTGAATGGTATCTGTGCCTGTAACCGTGGAAATCGGGCCGCCTAAGGCGTTGTCTTTTACCGTTACCAGTACCTTTACGGTATATGTTCCGGGCTTTAGCGTCTTATCCGCCTTCGCCACCCAGCTTTCGCCGCTGGACTGAACGGTAAACAGGTTCTTGGGCAGATAGGCGTTGCCAAGCTTCACGGTGTCGGTATCCACTGCGGTGATTCCGGTGCCGCTTAACAGCGTAAGGCCGAAGGAGTTTGAGGTATAACCGAAATCGTCCACGATACTCTTCTTGTTTACCGTTATCTTGCCATTCAATACTGGCGTAAAGTCATAAACGGTAAGCTTAATCGTACGGGAGGTCTTGAATTTGTCGTTAGCCTGTACCGTAATGCTTACTGTACCGGCCTTCTTGATGGTAACCAGTGCTCTGGTATTGTCCAAGGCAACGATTGAGGCAATATTGGAGTTGCTTGAGCTCCAGTTTGGCTTGACGGTTACCGGTGTTCCGTCCGCGGCAGTTTGTACAGCGCTCAGTTCGATACGTTGCCCGGGCGCAAACAGAAGCTGAATATCGGCATTGGTATAGGGGGTGCTTCCGGTTCCGCCGGCATTGGGCAGCGAATACGAAACATCAATCGTTTTTACCTGCTTGGGAACAACGATAACAGTAAAGGTTACCTTTCGTTTCAGCGGATCACCCGTTAAGGCGGCGGTGATTACGGTACTGCCCGCAACACCGTTTTGGGTGGCAGTAACCTTTCCGGAAGCATCCACTGTCGCAACCTTGATGTTGCTGCTGGTATAGGTGAACAGACCTGCGTTTTGTATAGCGCCCGCCTTGTTCTTCACCTGTACATCGCAGGAGGTTGTGGCGCTCTCGCCAGCCGAGGCCAGTTCAATCATCTTGCTCGAAGTTACGGCGCTAAGCGTTTCCGTCTTTCCAACCGGGTATACATTCACCGCGCATACTGCGGTTTTCTGGCCGTCTGCGGTGGTTGCGGTAATCTTCGCTGTACCGAAGCCCTTCGGGGTTACCAATCCGTCATTGTCTACCTCGGCAATGGCTGTATTGCTGCTAGACCATGTTACGTTTTTGTTGTAGGCTGTTGCAGGAGCTACCGTCGCTGTAAGCTGCTGGGTACCTGCCGAAGCGAGCGAGCCGCTGGCATCACCAGTGAAGTCGCAGCTCGTTTTATCAAGCTTTACACCGGTTACACGGATATCCACCACTGTTACCTTGCATTCCGCTATTTTGCTGCCGTCTTCAGAAGTGGCAACAATGGTCGCACTGTCTCCGTTAAGGGCGGTGCTGGATTTTGAAACAGACACCTTGCCTGTTTTGCCTGATATATCTCCGGTAATATCCGGATCTCCCCCCGCCTTCATGCTCCACGTTACCTTTGTATTGCTGGCGTTAACAGGGTTGAAGATAACCTTTAGGGTTTCGGAACCGCCTTTGGTGAGGTAAAGCTCACTCTTGTTTAATGAAATGTTGTTTACAGGGACATTTACGGTAATCGTTTTGGTACCCTTTATGTTGCTGCCGTCGGTGGTGGTGGCGGTAATCGTGGCATTTCCCTTTCCAACCGCGGTAACCTCACCGGTGGTTTTGTTCACTGTTGCCACCTTGGTATTGCTACTGCTCCATAGCACCGTCTGGCTAAAGGCGGCGGTATCGCTGTTCGTCTTCAACGCAACAGTTGCTTTGTAGATTTCACTGTTGCCGATATTGAGCTTGTCGCTGCCCGTAACCGTTACAAGATTGGGTATCGCCATTACGGTAACTGCGGCTTGTGCAGTCGCCGCCAGCTTCGCATCCGTGATATCTGTGGCGTTCACGGTGATGGTTACTTTACCGGGGGCCTTTGCGGTAATTCTTCCGTTAGTAACGGTAGCGATTGCTGTATCACTGCTGGCCCAGGTGAGAGCTTTTGCATTCGCGTCGTTGGGGGATACCGTGGCTGTGAGGGCAGCGGATTTTCCCTGCGCAAGGGTCAACTCACTGGTACCGAGGGTAATTTTGTCCACCAGCTTCTTCACGGTGACAGTAGTGCTTGCTGTCTTGCCGCTGCCGTCCGTGGCGGCGGCTGTAATTGTGGCAGAGCCTTTACCCACAGCCGTTACCTTACCGGCATTATTAACGGTGGCAACGCCGGCGTTAGAGGTTTTCCAAACTACCTTACCTGTGTCGTAAGGCTTATCCTCCTTAACATTTTCCTTATCCATGCTCACGGTTCTTGCAAGCAGCGCATATTCGGCGGAGCTTGGCGCTGCCGTCTGCTGTTCCGGCTTGCTGTTGGCATAGAGGATGGTCACAGGATTGTTAAACTTCAATGAGGTGAGCGCGTCGTCAATTAATGCAATGGTACATCCAGCGGAAACGCCGCTTCCATCCTTCGCAGTGGCGACCACCTGAACGGTTCCTGTGATGGCGGCGGTTTTCGCGTCTGCGGTAACCTTGCCGTTTACAACTGTAATACCGGCTGCTGTTCCTTTAGAAGTATCCAATGTCCACTCTAGTGCCTTGTTACTGGCGGTAACCGGGTCTACTGCCGCGGTTAAGGTGTAGCTCTTCCCTTTTACAAGCTCAATGCTGCTGGTATTGAGGGTAATACCGGTTACGAGTTCGGTTACGTTAACGGTTACCGAGGCCTTTTTACCCTTATCGCCGGTGGTAACGGTGATGACTGCCGTGCCCTTGGCCTTGGGGGTTACCTTACCGGTTGAATCCACCGTTGCAACCTTTAGGTTGGAGCTGCTCCAGGTTACAGCCTTGTTATCAGCGTTGAAGGGGGCGACATTGGCGGTGAGCTGCAGGGTATCGGTTGTTTTGATAGCAGCTTTGCCGCTTAAAACACCTTCGCCGGTGATGGTTACGCCTTCTACTGGAACAACGATGTTAAAGACGCATCCGGCCTTTTTGCCGCTTGCTGTTTCCGCCCACACCATGGCTTTGTTGGTATCCGAGAGGCCGGTTGCGGTCACTTTACCTTTACTGTCAACGGTAACGGCTGCGTTGGCGTCCGTCCATTTGCTTCCGTCAAGCTTGGTTACCGACCATGTTACCGACTTATCGGTTGCATCGGCGGGGGTAATTGTTGGAACAAGAGTAAACGTGCTGCCCTTGGCGAGGGTTTCACCGGTGCTGTTGAGGGTGATGCCGATAGAATCGGTTACCACGTTCAGGGTATAGCTGGCAGACAGGGTTTTACCCTGTTCGTTCTTGCCCACGGTGGTTGCGGTGATTACGGTGGTACCTGCGGTGAGTGCAATCACCTTGCCGTTTCCATCTACCGCGGCTATGTTTGGGTTGCTGCTTGCCCAGGTAACGCTCTTATTGTTGGCGTCATCTGGTGCGATAACGGGGGTCAGGGTGAAAGAGTCACCTTTCTGGGTTTTAACACTCTCTGCAGGCATACCGGTGAGGGTGATGCCTGTTACAGCCGAGAGTACGGTAACTGTGGCGGTACCCACTGCACCCTCTTCAGTGATGAAACGGATGTTTGTACTGCCGCCCTTAACGCCGGTTATAGTGCCGTCGGCAGCTACGGTAGCAACGGCTTCATCATCGCTTTTCCATGTGCCTGTTTTGTAATCTGCGGCGGAAGGAAGTACGGTTGCAACCACATTAACCATCATTCCTTTCTTTACCGCAACATTGGGGATGGTAACGCTTGTGGCGGTTTGCTTAACCGTTACGGCACAGCTGGCTTTTACGACTGTTATCTGGTCTGCCATTTTGCCCTTGGAGACAGCAGTAATGGTAGCTGCACCCTTTGATTTGGCAGTTACCAAACCATTTGAGTCTACGGTAGCAACTAAGGGGTTACTGGAAGACCACGTTACGCCCTGAATAGTTGCATCAGCATTAACGGTTGCTATAAGCGTGTCGCTGGTTTCATATTTTGGGGTTATACCCGCCGCAATGGTAGGGGTGGAAAGATTGAGTGCTTGGGTATTGAGAGTAAGGGAGGTAACGGGCAAAGGATTTACTGCGATTGTAACAGTGGCAATGTTGGAATCAACCAGACCGTCATTTGCTTTAAAGGTAAAACTGTCTGACCCCGTATAACCTGCTGTAGGGGTATAGGTGAATCTGCCGTTAGGCTGCATGAACAGTAAGCCGTGGGCAGGAGAGGTAACTACACTAAAGGTTAGTTCGTCACCGTTTGCATCGGTTGCGGTCACAATATCCTCCAGCACCGCACCTGTGTTTACCTGTTTAGTTACATTGGTAACAGTGGGTTTTGAATTGTTGGCGGCATGAACCCGAATAGTAACTGTAGCTTCATTGGAATCTGCCTGCCCGTCATTTGCTTTATAGGTAATGGTATCTGTTCCGGTATAGGTACTTGCCATATAGGTATGTACTTTATTAGAAACGATATAATTACCGTGCGCTGGCCCAGATACTTTGGTCATTGTAAGGGTATCACCTTCGGCGTCAAAGCCATTGAGTGGCAATACGACACTGCCTCCGGCAATCACATCCACTGCAATGTCCTGAACTACCGGCGCGGTATTTACGCCTGCTGTAATTGCCGTAAAGGGAATACTGCTGCTTAGCGCGTAGCTTTCGGCAGGGCTTCCGCTTACGCCAAAGATTTTAACCTTCGCGCATCCGCTAAAAGCAGAACTTGCGATAGACGTTACACTGGAGGGAATAAGGATATTGGAAAGATTCGTACAATTCAGAAACGCACCTTCGCCGATTCTTGAAACCGTACCCGGCAGCTTGACATTAACAAGTCTTGAGCAAGCCTTGAAAGCTTCATCTGCGATTGTGGTTACATTCTTGCCTTCAATTGTTGAAGGAATGGTCAATTCTCCGTCAAAGCTGCTTGGTACGTTAAAGCCCGTGATAGTCACACCCGTGTCAGAAACGGTATAGGTTATCCCAAGCGGAGCCTCTTTTATCTCAATCGTAACGGTGGCAGTATTGGAATCGTTCTTTCCGTCATTTGCAGTATAAGTAAAGCTGTCTGTTCCAACATAGTCAGCCTGTGGGGTATAGGTATAAAAGGCGTTTCCGTTTAAATTAAAGAGGGAAATATCGCCATGCAAAGGGGTTTGTACCCATTTGTAGGTTAATGGGTCATTATCCTTATCTGTTGCCTGAAAGGCACCGGTTACCGGTTTCCCCTTGGAGGTAACAACCGATACATCGGATGTAACCGGCGGGTTATTAATCTTTATGTTTACAGTGGCAGTATTCGAGTAAACCTTGCCGTCATAAGCTCTAAAGGTAAAGCTGGTGTTGCCGCACGTTGCAGGTGCAGTATAAGTAAAAGCTCCGTTGGAACTAAGGGCCAGCCCACTTGGTTTTGTTACAACGCTATAGGTTAAAGTATCACCATCGTCATCGGTTGCCGTAACGGTTCCGTTGAGGGTGGCGCCCGGTTTAACCGTAAAATTGGAATCCTGCGCTATCGGCGGTGCATTGATGGTAATGATTACGGTTGCAATGTTGGAATCCAGGCTCCCGTCGTTTGCCTTAAAGGTAAAACTATCAGAACCTGAATAGCCTGTATTGGGCGTATAGTTGTAGCTTCCGGTGGTCTGCATGGTTACCGAGCCGTGCGAAGGGTTCGCAACAACGCTGTAGGTAAGTGTGTCGCTGTTTGCGTCGGTGGCGGTAACCGCACCGGATACTGATGTGTTCTTATTGGTGGATGTTGAGCTGTTCTGCGCTACCGGCGCGGCGTTTACTACGGGGGAACCCGCCTTAATGCCGTAATACTTCACATCCGCGCCCTTACCGGCAGAGCTTAAAGTAACTGTACCGCTTGGCACATTTTTAAGCAGGATAGCTCCACCCGGGGTAAGCGTTGCAGTACTGGCGGATGACGATATATTCGTATATAGGTTTTTGTTTATCGTATCGGTTGTCAGAATACTGGAGCCCGCAAAGCTGTTAAGGCCGGAGGCTTCGTTGAGCGCGAGTGCCGCACGGAAGTTCATGTGGATATTCTCAAAGCTCATCCCTTTCAGCGGGGAGGTGCCGGAAGCCAGCGCCGAGGTTATGGCCTGCTCATCGGTATATGTACTTCTGACGATGTCGCTGAAGATACTGTAGCTACCAGTCTGTGCTACAAGATATTGCCCTAATAAATAGGAAAGAGAATAGTTGGGGAGAGAATTACTGGAGCTCCATTGCGTAAGACTATGGCCATTGGCGATATATGGGCCGTATGTACTACTGTTATATATACCGTATAATCGCGAAGTCTTTTCATCTTGGTACAGCATTTCCTCCGCTGCCATGGAAAGCATTTCGTTAATAAATGTATCTTGAGAATACTTGTAGGGCGAGCGATTTTGCCCATATCCAGTGCTATAATTTATCATATGCTGGAACTCATGAACAGCGGTTGAATAAACGCGACTGGGGTCAAAGCTAAGGTAATTAGTACCCATCGCCGGATAGGTATCAATGTGTACCATAGGCATATTATTCCCGCTGCTGTTTGAATAGATACCTACAAGGTCAGCGGCAGTAAAATACCCGGCAACATAGCCCCCGCTGCCCGAAAACCCATCAAGAATGTCATGAACCAGAAGCGAAACCTTTCCGCTGCCGTCGGTATCCATATAGGTACCGAAGTTCGTTATCATACTGTCATATTTACTGTCAAATTCGTCAGCCAAAGCCTTGGCATTTGTAGGGCTAACTGTATTGTAATTACTTTTAAAAGTATCGGCGGTACCATCATGTACCCAAACAACACAATGCGTACCGACATAGGCAACCTTGGCATGAAAGTCACCGTAGTTATTGGAGCCCAAAGAGGTATCAACCTTAAGCACTTTGGTAGTTCCCAGCGCATAGTCGGTATTAACCTCGCCGCCTGTAGTTACATCTCCGGTTATTTCACCAAGCGTGGGATGATAGTCAATCGGATATGATTCAGGCAGCTCGCCGCCGGTGGGTACTTCATCAAGGGTGGTTTGATAACCGGCCAATGGAAGAAGACTACCGGTGGTTTCATTGTCGGTTTTTGAATCATTAATGATTAAAACATAATCGCCGTTTACTGTGGTATTGCCATCGGAATCAATAATAGAATAGGAAGTACCAGCGCCGCCGAGGGCAATTTCGCTCTCTCCGGTAGCAGTACTTTCTCCCACTAAGTTGGTGCTGTCACCTGCTGTGGCATCCGACTGCGCATATACCAACATAGGTGTAAGCCCGGTAAAGCAGCTGAGTGTTACGGCCATTGAAACGATGAAAGAGAGTAGACGGTAGTACGACTTTTGTGACATGATAAGACCTCCCCCAGTTTATGCTTATATTTTATCACAAAAGTCTCCAATTAAACACTGGTTTAGCTTTTATTCGTCAATTATTTTAGACTGATAATCAAGGACGGCTACTTCGGCATTGAGGCCTCATCAGCCGTCAGGCTGCAAATCTGTGGTGGAAAAATATGTAATCTCAATCCCTAATCCGGTAGTGTAAAATGAATTGTACTTTTGCCTTAAATAATAAAGTTCGCAATTTCAAGAAGTCCAAGAAGGTATGAAAAAGCCATTGGGACTCCGGTAAAATGAATGGTGTCAAAACATTCAAAAAGGAGTTGAAACCCAATGGCTCAAAGAAAGAATATCACAGAACTCACGGAATTGCTTCTGAAATATATGACGAAACCAGCTCCTCTTGCAGCGACTATCGCTGCGGTTACCGGCCGTGTCAGCTGGATACACGTATAAGGACGGTTTAATTTTAAAAATTAGCGCTAATCAAGTAATTTTTGAATCATTCTGTATAGGGTGGGCTTCATTGTTTCTATATCTATCGGCTGCTTGTTGATAATGCATGAGTAGCAGAGCGCACCGCACATCTCCACTGTTGCAAGAATAATGTTTTTCGCCTCATCGCTGTTGTAATTTGTCATGTGCAGATTCTTTGATAACGAGTCCAGTGCCTCGGCGAGCTCAGTATCCTCCTGCACGCAATTCAGGCGTTTTTTCACAACAGGCCATGAAAAGTTCTTCCGGATCAGCTTAAGCTCGTGCTGATTATCGATGAAGTGATTGATGATGCTGTCGATCATATGGATAAAACGCTGCGTAAAGTCACCGGAATCCAGCGCTCTTGCAGATCTCACCGCTTTGAGCAGGATGGCACGGTTGATTTCATACACAATCTCATCGAGGATATCATCCTTATCCTCAAAATACAGGTAGAAGGTTCCCTTTGCGACATTGGCACGTTTTACGATGGCATCGATGGAGGTGTTTTGTATGCCTTGCTCCACAAACAGGTAACGTGCAGCCTCGATAAGGCTTGTACGCTTGTAAAGCATCTTCTCATTAAGGTCCCTAATCAGCGCCATGCTCTGGCCTTCCTTTTTTTATAAATTTCATTTTAATTATACTATAATTTTTATTCGGTTCAAGTATTGACTATTGGTCATTATAGTAATATAATGACCAATAGTCAATAAGGAGGCCGTTGTATGACTAAAATAAGCCAATTCATTGTTAAATTCAAAATTCCTATCCTCATCCTTGCCGTACTGCTGATGATTCCATCGGTAGCGGGCATGGCAAACACAAGAATCAACTATGACATGCTCAACTATCTGCCGTCCAATCTGGAAACCATTCAGGGGCAGGATATCCTGCTTGATGAATTTGGCAAGGGCGCTTTTTCATTAATTATTGTAGACGGTATGGATGCAAAAAATGTTGCTGTTATAGAAAAGAAGATTGAAGCGGTAGAATCTGTCGACAGCGTTGTTTGGTACGACGATATTGCGGATATTTCGGTTCCGATGAAGCTGCTTCCCTCCAAATACTATAACGCGTTCAATAACGGAAGCGCCACCCTGATGGCGGTATTCTTTCAAACCTCAACCTCAGAGGAAGCCACCATGCGGGCGATATCGCAGATACGTGCCATTACCGGCAGGCAGTGCTTTGTAACGGGGCTTTCCGCACTGGTTACCGATTTAAAAGCACTTTGTGAAAAGGAGGAACCGATCTATGTCGCCATCGCGGTAACGCTGGCCTGCGCGGCGATGATGCTGCTGCTGGACTCGTGGATTGCACCGCTCATCTTCCTCTTAAGTATAGGTATGGCGATTCTTTATAACTTTGGCACCAACATCTTTGTGGGTGAGATTTCTTACATCACCAAGGCACTCAGCGCGGTGATGCAGCTGGCCGTTACCATGGATTACTCTATCTTCCTGTGGCACAGCTATTGTGAGGAAAAGGATAAATACAGCGACCACCGGCAGGCTATGGCATTGGCGATTACCAATACGATGCGCTCGGTTGCCGGAAGTTCCCTGACAACCGTCGCCGGTTTTATCGCACTATGCTTTATGACCTTTAAGCTTGGCCTTGATATTGGCATTGTTATGGCCAAAGGTGTTGTTTTGGGCGTTGTAAGCTGTGTTACCATTCTTCCCGCACTGATACTCCTGTTTGATAAACCGCTGGCAAAAACCATGCACAAGCCACTGCTTCCGCCAATGGAACGGCTTTCAAGGCTTATTGCAAGGCGTCCGTGGGTTTTTTTGATTGTATTTGCCGTTCTTATTGCTCCGGCTTATTATGGCTACAGTCATTCAAACGTCTATTATGACCTTGGAAACGCTTTGCCAAAAGGCATTGACTATGTGATTGCAAATTCCAAGCTGAAGGATAACTTCAATATCGGCAGCACCCATTTGGCGTTGGTGGACTCAAAGCTTTCGCAGAAGGATACCAACGAGATGATTCAACAGCTCAATGCCGTACCGGGAGTAAAACAGACGCTAGGGTTGGATAGCGTTATGGGCGCCGATGTTCCGGAAAAGATTGTTCCCCAGACCGTAAAAAAACTGCTGCAAAGTGATAAGCATAAGCTGCTTTTAATCAACTCAAACTACCAGGTTGCGAGCGACGAGGTAAACAGCCAGATTGATGCGCTCAACAAAATACTGAAAAGCTACGACAAAGGTTCGATGCTGATTGGCGAGGCGCCCTGCACAAAGGATATGATCAGGCTGACCTCCCACGATTTTGAGGTGGTTAATATCATCTCTATCGTGGCAATCTTCATCATTATTGCGGTTGTTTTAAAATCAGCCAGCCTGCCGGTGGTGCTGCTGGTGGTAATAGAATTTGCCATATTCATCAACCTGGGCATTCCCTACTATACCAAACTGTCACTGCCGTTTATCGCGCCCATCTGCATTAGCACAATACAGTTGGGTTCTACTGTGGATTACGCCATTTTGCTTACCAACCGATATATAAAAGAGCGCTTTTCCGGGCTTGCAAAGCATGAGGCAGCCGTCGTGGCGCTCAACGCCTCCATTCCTTCCATCATAGTAAGTGCATGCGGCTTTTTTGCTGCAACCGTGGGCGTTGCGTTCTATTCCAACATCGATATTATCAGCTCCATGTGCAAGCTTATGGCAAGGGGCGCTATAGTTAGCCTGCTTTCTGTCATATTTATACTTCCTGCGTTCTTTATGGTGTTTGACAAGGCTATCTGCAAAACCACATGGCTTTACAATAAGCTGCCCAAGGCGCAGCGGCTGCAAGCGGAATAAACACGCAGCAGTTATTGTTCTTCCTCAAAGGGCAAATATAGTGAAAAATTTTTATGGTTATAATACCGGAAAGGGATGTTGAATATGAGTTGCCTTGATAAAAGAAGCGTTTTTAAGACAATTGCCTCCATAACTGCCGTTGCGGCAATCGTTGGGTGTATGCCCGGCGTTGTATATGCATCTCCCAATACTGCTCAAAGCCTTGCCCCGGGAGAGACCTCTTCGCTTGAGAGCGACATAAAGGATATGGTGAAGATTAATAAGACCGCCAAGGCATACGACAAGGAAGAAACGGTGTATGTTATATCCGATCCGAACGGAAAGGTGCAGGAGGTTGATGTCAGTGACTGGCTGAAAAACAGCAAGGGCGAGGATGTTCTGGAAGACTATACCGAACTGAGCGATATTCAAAACACAAAAGGAGATGAGCCGTTCACAGCACTGGGCGACAACCGTTATGAGTGGAAGGCTGGAGGAAAGGATATTCATTACGAGGGCAAGTTGCAAAAGGAACTGCCGGTTACGGTGAGCGTCGCCTATTCGCTGAACGGGCAAACCGTTTCACCGGATGCACTTGCAAATAAAAGCGGACATGTGATTATTCGGTTTGATTACGCCAATCATCAAAAGGTTGAAAAAAAGATCAATGGAAAAATGGAGGCCGTCAGCGTACCTTTTCTGATGGTCAGCGGTGTGGTGTTGGATAACAATACGTTCTCCAACGTCAAGGTAACCTCCGGTACGGTATTTAACGACGGAAGCCGGAATATCGTGCTTGGCTATGCCGTTCCGGGGCTTGAAGAAGAACTCGGCCTCACCAATAAGGACATAGATATTCCCGATTATGTAGAAATAGAGGCCGATACCACCAACTTCTCTCTTGTTTCCACTATGACGGTAGCCATGACCGGGTTGTTTGATAACGTTGACATCAACGAGAACAGCGGGGCAGAGAATCTTACGGATTCGCTTAAGCAGTTAAACAGTGCCGCGACGCGGCTGATGGATGGTTCTTCAGATCTTTGGGACGGTATGTCAACGCTTTATACCGGCTGCGCAAACCTGAACGAAGGCGCAGGAAAGCTGGCATCTGGAGCTAAGGATATGCTCGATGGTTCAGCAGCGTTAAGCAGCGGTGCGGGAGAGCTGTGCTCAGGCCTTGGAACATTAAGCGGGAAAAATCAGGAGCTTAACGATGGCGCAAAGAAGATTACCGACGCCGTTTTTGCGAGCGCCACAACCCAGTTAAGGCAGGAGCTTGTTGCAAGCGGGGTAATGACAGAGGGCGAGGCCGCAAAGATTTCGCTTACCCCATCAACCTATGCGTCGGTTTTCCAGCAGCTTTCGCATGCCGTTACCGTTACGCCCGAGCAGGTTGAGGCACAGATACGCGCTTCGCTTTCTGCAATGACACGGGAACAGCAAAACCTGGCAATGACCATCGCCTATGATCTTATACAGGCAGACCCTGCGCTCGGCTATACCGACGCGATTACCCGTGCCGCAGGGATGATGTCCGATGCGGCTGCTGTCCAGGCGGATTGCGCCGTTATTAACGCTGCATGGCTTGCAGACCCGGATAATCAGGCACTGATTGCGCAGATAATGGCTGCCACGCATTCTGACCAGCCCACGGCCGCAAAACTTTGTGCGGTTGCCAAGGCGCTGGATGCGAACGCCCCCTTAACCAAACTTTCCGATGCGGCCACAATGCTGCAGCACGCTTCAACCGTCGCATCAACCACCGCCGACAACAGCAAACTTACGGCGCTTTGCACCGCGATTGCCAATGCCTCGGCTGCCACGGGCAACAGCAAGCTGGATGCAGTTAAAGCCCAGCTGGACGGGGTTGTGAAGTTCTACAACGGGGTTTTGGCTTACACCGAAGGGGTAGCCACCGCCTATGACGGCTCAAAAAAGCTTTCGTTGGGAGCCTCTGCTTTAAACGACGGGGCAAAGGCTTTATACAACGGCGCATATACTTTATATGAGGGAAGCCAGAAACTGATGTCCGGTGCCGGTACGCTGAAAGACGGCTGCAATACCATGAAAAACGGAATGAAGAAATTCTATGATGAGGGTATCAGCAAGCTTACAAACGGCTTAAGCGGTGATTATAAGGAGCTTGTGGAGCGTCTTTGCGCAGTGGAAAGCGCAGGGAGGGAATATCAAAGCTTTGCGGGAATATCCGACGGCATGAGCGGACGGGTTAAGTTTATCTACCGCACAGATTCAATTGGTATGTAGCCGCAAACCTTTTGATTGTTCGCTCAAGAAAACAGGCGATAGAACAGAAAAGATTCAGTAAACCCATGTAAGCCCCAGAGAAAAGCAGAGATAGGTACAAAAGCTGTACTTATCCCTGCTTTTTGCTGTATTTTCTTGTATAAACATAGCACTAAACCGCTTAAAGCGGCGGTTATGACGGCTAATCCCTACAACTCTGCGAAACCTGCTGCAAGAGCGGGAAGTTGTTGATATGTATTTATAATGAAAACAACAGTATTCTATCTGCATTTAAGCAATATCAATCAGACAAACGCATTTTAAAATCCAACTAATGCTTTTTGAATTGTTCAAACACGAATTTTCCCCAAATTGTGGAATCTTTAAAATTATTAGTAAACATTTGTGGTTCCCAACCGTCATCATACCAGCAAGCAACCCACCCGATATCGTGCTCTTCCATATACTTTATTAGCGGATTGCCAAAGCTTTCTTGGCTTCCAAGTAAATATGGTTGCTTTGTGGTGCTGCTATTCTTATCGATATAACCCCATTCGGTGACAACGACAGGATAAGAATCGGAAATGATACCAAAATTATTATCCCAGTCTTTTTTTGATGGGAAAACATGTGCAGTATAGGCAACATTGTCATCTGATATCGGTGTTTTCTTCACCCAAGATAAATCATATGAATAATCTATTCCACCTACAAGAATCAACTGTTTTGCACCGGTTTGGCGAATAGTCTCAACCAACTCATTTGCACAACCAACCCAGTCAGCCGCTGTTATAAATGCCGGTTCATTATAGATTTCAAATATTACATTTGGAGTATCTTTAAAATATGCCGCTGTCTGTTTCCAGAATTTTAGCATAAAATCCTTTGTGTTTTCTCCTACATGTGCCATTTCGTTACCATTACCGTTAATGGGATTCCCAATAAAGTGCAGGTCAATAATAACGTATTGTTCGTTTTCTCCTGCCCAAGCTACAACACTGTCTAGGTATCGCCATAGATAGTATTCGTCCTTAATATATCGTTGCGGATGAACAGGAACCCGAATTACATTACCGCCGACTGAAAAAATCTTTTGATAAAAATCCTTGTTGAAATTGTTATCAAAATCAATCTTCTGTGGGTCTGGTGCCATGATTCCTTTAAGCGTTATCTTTTCACCGTTGGCGTTTATAATATCATTTTGCCGAGCGGTTAGCATACTTGGATAAGAACTGATATTTTCAGCTTCAAACACTTCCTTCTTAGGAACGGACGGAAGCGGTTTTCTGTCTTCAATGCTATTCAAAATCATAATAAGTATTATAATCAGTCCAATAATTGAACCTATTATAATCAAAGAGTTCTTTATATACTTATTCATATAATAAATTTCCTTCAAGGCGTTAATAATACAGTCTGTAAAAGGATACATTTTACATTGGTGTGAACAGCTGGTTTGCGATAGGAATTATACGAAGTTCAGCGGGCGTTTTCAAGAACGTTGGCCGTGTCATAATGAGAGGCTATCCGATGCTTCATAGTTTTTTTCTGTTTTTTGATCATTTCATCACTCCTTAAGCGTAATATACCACAATATCCTTCAATTTACAACCTGTGGGGGCTGATGCCAATCACAAGGAACCGTAGATCTTCGTAGATCAATAGAAAGACAAGCCCTACAAGAATAATGCAAAAGTCCTCGAACAAACTGAATTAAGGAGGGGCTGCCCCCAAACTTCTATCAGAAACCTGTAGAAGTTTAGGGCTGCCCCTCCTGCAAAATGCGTGTCTTATTTCTCGTGGTAGGTCAGTGTAAAACGAATACTAAGTATTGTTGTAAGTGTAAGGTAATATAAGTATTAGGATACGCAGTTCGACAATTAGAAAACTGTATGGCTTTACAGACACGCCTGAAAAAAGCAATTAAACCATTAGCCCTCTGATAACCTTCACCAGTGAATCATAACCGTCAAGGAAATTGACAAGGGTGCTTCTGAACCCACCGTAGTATTCAAACTCCTCAGGTTCCATACCTTTCTCGTCAAACGATTTTTGGAATTCGCTGATTTTGTTGAGTTCCTTCATAATTTTGTCGCTAACAGGTTCGTCGATGCGGCTTGCAACTTCTACATCGCAGCCGTTAAGCAGCTTCTGCCAGCCGAAGTTGATGGTCTGGCACAGATCACCGCCAATAAGCTGCGACCAGTGATAGTGGTTGCGATTGGCGGCCGACAACAGACGAGTTGTATAACCACGCTGCCTATAAATGCGGTATGCCTCTTTAATAACGGCAACGCCGGCCCATTCCAGGCACTCGGGGTCTACCACCATGCCAGTTTTTGAGGTGTATGCCTTCATCCAGTCATCGGTTCGGCCAATCATGATGGTACATACCGGTGACATTTCATCACAAGGCAAGTTCTCCGATCTTCTGCGCGCAAGACCGCGCTCTACTGCTTCTGCTACCGCAACAGCCTGTGCAACCGTAAACGATACCGTAGCGTTAATGCTGATACCACGGTAGGTGGCCTCTTCCATTGCGCGGATACCGGCTGCGGACGCTGGCATCTTCACCTGCATATTCCTGCCGAGGCTATTCAGGTGTACTGCCTGTTTAACCATTCTGTCGGTGTCACGGTAGTATTTCGCGTTGGTCTGTATTGAAAGCCTGCCCTTTTTCCCCTTGTATTGTTCAAATAAGGGAAGCAGTTTTTTGCTGCGCTCTGCGCCAACCTCATCAATCAGCTTCCACACTACGTCATCCTCTGAAAACGTAGGGTTGTCTGCGATGATTTTTTTAATGCGTGGCTCCCAGTACGCAAGCTCGTTTTTTACTACCGCACCAACAATAATGGGGTTGCTGGTAGCACCGGTTATGCCACGCTCTAAGCCATAGTTCAGTTCCTCCTCGCCGCAGGAGTCCATCCAGATGTCGGTATCCGGGAATTTTACTGCAGTTTCGTGCAGCTTGCCTTTAAATTCGCTCATATCAGTTTGCCTCCAGCCCTTCCTTTACTCATGCCTTCGCTGTGGTGTCCCATGCTTCACGGAAAATATTCAGGCCGTAGCCGGTGAACGGGTGCTCGAAAGAATCCTGGTACACCTGTAGGCCGCAGGTTACAATGTCGGCACCGATGGCTGCGTAATCGGCAATCTGCTTACCATTGCGTACCGCTGCCACAATAATTTCGGTATCGTAGCCGGAGGTACGGTAGATTTTAACGATCTCGGAGATATAGCTGAAGGCGTCTTCGCCGCTATTCTCTTTCCATCCCACGAACGGTGAAACAAACTTGGCGCCCAGCTTTGCGGCGGGGATAGCCTGAGAAGGGCTGAACACCAGCGTTACATTGGTGCGAACCCCCATTTTCTCCAGTTTTTTAGCCGCAATCAGGCCCTGCTCACAGCAGGGGATCTTGATGACATAATTCTTGGAATAGCTGCTTACCTCTTTGGCTGCCTCGACGATATCCTCCCATTTTTCCAGATGGGGGTTAATCTCAAAAGAAACCGGGAAATCCTTGCCCTCAAGGCCGGTCTCCTTCAGCCATGCGGCAATGTCACGTACACACTGCATAAAAGGTTTTCCGCTAAGCTTGATGTGCTTGGGGTTGGTGGTTACACCATCAATGGTGTAGTTCTCGTAGGCAAACTTGATTTCATCGAGTTTTGCACTGTCTAAAAAGTATTTCATTATTTTGTTCTCCTTTTTGCCTATAAAATATCGTATTCTATTTGTTGTAAATACCCTTTTCTATCTTGGCAACCTCAAGCTTGGCGTTCTTCAAAAAATCTTTTCGCCACTCCTCCAGGTTGTCGGTAAAGTCGGTGCTGATAAATTTGTCTATCATCGCAATCCCCAGTTCGGGCGCTACTATCCATCCGCCCATGGTCATAATATTGGCATCATTGATGGCACGGCATTTTTCAGCGCTGTACACACTCTCACAGGCTACGGCATATACGCCCTCATACTTGTTGGCAACCACAGCCATACCTGCGCCGGTGCCGCAGATCAGAACACCCCTTTTGTATTCCCCCGACTGAATTTTTTTTGCCAGCACAGGAGCAACCAGATAGTAGGGCTTTGGGGCGTCGATGCTTTGTGTGCCGCAATCCTCCACCTCATAACCCAGCTCTGTCAGATGCGCTTTCACAGCCTCTTTGAGCGTAAAGCCGGACTTATCGGAACCGATGACAATCTTTTTCATGGTATGTTCTCCCCCTTAGTCGCTTAAGTTCTTTTCCGTACCACAGCTTTTTGAGCAGCTGCAGCAATATCAACGGCTTTCAGACCATACTTTTCTTTCAAAAACTCTGTGGAGCCAACCTCGCCGAAGTGATCCTTCACACCCACGCGCTGCATGGGCACCGGCAGATTTTCCACCAGACACTCGGCTACAGCACTGCCCAACCCATTGAGAACGCTATGGTTCTCAGCAGTAACCACGCAGCCGGTTTTGGCGGCGCTTTCAAGCAGAAGCTCGGTATCCAGAGGCTTTATGGTATGGATATTAATCACCTCTGCGTCAATGCCATTGGCAGCCAATAGCTCAGCAGCATCCAGCGCTTCAGCGGTCTCAATACCGCTGGCCACAATGGATACATCCCTACCCGGACGCAGGATAATGCCCTTACCCAGCTTAAACGCACAACCGTCCTCAAACACCTTAACGGCGGCGCGGCGAAGCAAGCGAATATACACCGGCCCCGGATGTGACACAATCTGAGGGAATGCGGCACGCAGTTGGGCGCTGTCAGTCGGTTCAAACACGAGCATACCCGGAATATTGCGCATAATGGCAACGTCTTCCATACTCATATGGGTGCCGCCGTTAAGCTCGGCAGTCACGCCGGGATCACTGCCCATAATCTTAACGTTCAACCCGGCATATGCCACAGATAAGGTCACCTGATCGCAGCAACGGCGGGTGGAAAATGGCGTGAATGTGTGTGTGAAGGGAATCTTGCCCATGGCGGACATGCCTGCAGCTACGCCGATCATGTTGGCCTCCGCAATCCCGATGTTGAAGGTGCGCTCTGGAAACGTTGCTGCAAACCGGTTCGTGCCGGCTGCTTTCATCAGGTCGGCTTCCAGAATCACGACATTTTCGTTGTCCTGTGCCGCCCGAATCAACTCGTCTACATAAGTTTCTCTCAGCCATCTGTTCTCCAGTTCCATTTATGCTTCCTCCCCTTCCAGCTGCTCCACCGCTTTTTTCCACATCTCCTCAGTGATGGTCATGTTGTGTGAGGCAAGCAGATTATCCGCGAAAAAGGCACCCTTGCCCTTAATGGTATTCAGCAAAATCATTGATGGCCTACCCTTAACCTTCTGTGCGTTGTCGATTGCGTGAGTAATTTGTGCCACATCGTGACCATCCACCGATTGCACATACCACCCGAAGGAACGCCATTTCTCATCCAGCGGGTACAAGCCGTTTTCGTCTTCTATGTAGTTGTCCAGTTCCATTTTGTTGTAATCGGTGAAAGCAATCAGATTATCCAGCCTGCGGCTGCCCGCCAGCATAGCTGCTTCCCAAATCTGGCCTTCCTGGCTTTCGCCGTCGCCGATGATGGTGTAAACGTAAAGGTTCTTTTTATCCAGCTTTGCGGCCAAGGCCATACCGGTGGCAGCAGAAAAGCCCTGCCCCAGGCTCCCGGTGGTCATGTCGACGCCGGGCGTTTTCTGCATATCGCAGTGGCTCGGCAGATTGGTGTTGGGGCGGTTGAGAGTTTCCAGCCAATCCATGCCAAAGAAGCCGCGCAGTGCCAGTGTGGCATATACAGCCGGTCCGCCGTGGCCCTTGGAAAGCACAAACCGGTCACGATCCTCCATTTTGGGATTGGCCGGGTCTATTTTCATTTTGTCGAAGTAGAGCACTGCCAAAACCTCCGGCAAAGACAGGCTGCCGCCAATATGTCCGACGCCCAGTTTACCGATGCATTTAATGGTCTCGATACGAATCTGGCGAGCCTTTTCGGTAATCTCTTGTAATTTTTTTTGCAAAGTTGTTCTCTCCTTTTGGGTTCAATTACAGAATGGAGCGCAGGAGTGCTTCCACTGTTTTCTGGTTCATATCGGCGGGGGTCAGTTGGATAATGGCGGCGCTAAGGCCAACTTCGGCAATATGCGGAATATCTTTTTCCTGCACGCCCAGCTCGTGCAGACGCACCGGCATGTTCATGCTGCGCATCAATGCTTCCACTGCATCGGCAAATTGTTCCACGCTTTCATAGCCCAGATAATGCACCAGCGAGTTCATCTTTTGGGCTTCGTACTGGCTGCTCACCCGAATAAACGCCGGCAGCGTGATGGAGCAGGCTGTGCCGTGGCTTGCCCCGAACTCGGTAGTCAACGGGAAGCTCAGGGCGTGAATGCCGGTTGTTCTGGTCTGGCTGAAGGAAATGCCTGCCACTAAGCTGGCCACAATCATAGCACTGCGTGCTTCACAATTTGAAGGGGTGTCGTAGGCGGTCTTGATATTATCTATAATCAGCTTCAAGGCACCCATGGAAAGCATGTCACACATAGGCAGAGCATTCTTGTTCCAGTAGGCCTCGATGGCGTGACAGAAGGCATCCATTCCGGTGGAGGCCGTAACGGCCGATGGCAGCGTGTAGGTCAGCTGCGGATCGATCATTGCGATGTCGGGCCAGAACTGATTATTCACCATAGGCATTTTAATGTGTGTTTTACGGTTGGTGAATACGCCAACATTGGTCACCTCACTGCCCGTGCCCGCCGTTGTAGGAATGCAGACCAGCTGAGTAGTGCGACTTTCCAGTACACGGGTACCACCGCTGTAGTAGTCGTAAATACTTCCGGGGTTCGTAACAAGGCAGGATACAATCTTGGATACATCCAGTGAACTGCCGCCGCCCAAACCAATCACGCAATCAGCCTTACTCTCCCGGGCAACTGCCGTTGCAGCATCCACACTCTCGCAGGAGGGGTTGGGCTCGATGTCGCTGAAGTAGGTTACTGTCTTGCCTGCAAGGGTATCACCAATCCTCTGCGCTGTTCCGTTCTTATACAAAAACGGGTCGGATATTATAAGTACGCTGCTTCCTTTGATGTACCTGCCCATCTTCTGGGTAAGACCATTTTCAAAGAGAATCTCTGTGGGCATATGAAATTTAAACTGTTCTTGCATGTTTTCCCGCCTTTCGCTATTCAACTTTGGCTTTGGCCGGTTTTACCTTTGCCTTGCCCTGTTCCACAATAATACCTGCTGCACCGCCTAACACCACAACCATTCCCACCAGCTGGCTTAATTTCATCGTTTCCCCAAACAAGAAATAGGAGAGGAAGGTTACCACAATGGGCATCAGCAGCAAGAATACTTTCACTAGCCACACCTCATATTTGCGCAGGTTGTTATAGTAGACTATGTACACCAGCGTCTGCCCTACGGACCCCAGCAGCAGCGCCACTGTAACGTAGTGGTTCTCGCCCAGTTTTTGCAGTTGCCCAATTTGCCCCGTAAAGCTTGCAAATATGGTGAAGTAAATCATGGTGATGAAGTTGTTGTAATAGGCCACTACATTGTCGCTAACCGGATTGCGTTTGTCGTGCTGCACGCTTTTAATGACAAATGCATTAATAGAGACAAACAGCGCGCTAAGCAGGAAGAACAGGTTGCCGGCACCGCCCAGCTTCATGTTGCCAAAGTCGATTCCCAGCACCAAAACCACACCCGCCAGCATTACCAAGGTATACAGCCAGTCTTTTTTACTGAAATGATATTTGTACACCACAACCGAAATAAGGTTTACAAACAGAATGTCAGATTTGAGCAGCACCGTACCAATGCCTGCCGGGCAGAGCGTCAGCCCGAGAAACGCTGTTGCATCCAGCAGAAAGCCCAGCGTACCAATCAACAGCAGCCGCGGCCAAACATAACGGATATCCTTAAGGGTTCCAAACTGCTTCTTTGCAAGAATAATAATGGTAAGAAAGATCATGGTGACGAAACGAATCACAATGCCTACCGAAAACAATGACATATGCGCCACTGAAGCATTGAGTGCTACATAATAGCCGCCCCAGATAACGGGCAGAATGAGGAGTGGCGCAATCGCTTTGCCTTGCATAATAAACCGCTTCCTTTTTTATTGGCTGTTTGTTTTCCTTGTACTGTGCGTTGAAGCAGAAAATATACTACAAAGCTAATTAATCAATTCAATTAATTATTTCTTGCCGTTATACTCCTCTTCTCGCTTCTATAGAGTCTTATTGCCCAGCATTTTTATGAGCACACCCCGTAAGGCTCCAAAAAACAACGCTACAGGTTAGACTATCCTGCAGTTTGCCCAGCGGAGTTGCGATGTTCCAATTAAAGGCGTACAAAGCAGAATACGCTGCTGTGCTGTAAAGTGAAGTTTTAACTATTGAATTTAATGATTATCCGACACCTTGATGAGCGTTTTGATAACATCCTGCGCATTGTTACCGGTATATTGGAAAGCTTCATCACTCTGAGAAAAGGGGAACTCGCGTGGAGCAATCCCACTTAAATCTATTTTGCCGGACGATACCGCTTCGATTAGCAGCGGATAGATATTGCGATAACGGAACACCGGCCGGATATCTACTTCACGACGGGAAATTTCCAAAAAGCTATAGGGCACTTCCTGACTGATATTTCCCACAACAGTAATAACTCCGCCGCGTTTCACATACTTCCATGTATCCACCATGGTATAGGAGCTGCCGGCAGTCTCGAACACAATGTCACAGCCCTGACTGTTCGTGGCCTCCATCACTATCTGTTCCAAATCCTGATTCTTGGGGTTTACCACAATGTCTGCGCCAAACTGTTTGGCCTTGCTTAGGCGGTTATCCACCAGATCAGAAATGATAATCTTAGTTGCACCCAAAGCCTTGGCGGCAAGCAGCGTCATAATGCCAATGGTGCCGCTGCCCAAAATGCATACGCTCTTACCCATGGTAACGCCCCCGCGCTTGGCTGCGTGCATCCCCACGGCCAAAGGTTCCAGCATGGCACCTTCCTGTAGGGTCATGCTTTCCGGCAGTTTAAAACACATATCCGCCGGGTGTGTAAGATAATTCTTCAGTGCGCCATTGTAGGGGGGTGCCGCCATAAACCGCATATCCGGGCACAGATTGTATAAGCCGTTGCGGCAGAATTCGCACTTGCCGCAGGGCACGCCAGGCTCCAGCGCCACACGGTCGCCTACGGCTAGCGTGGTTACTCCTTCGCCCAATTGCGCTACATAGCCGGAGCATTCATGCCCCAAAACAAAGGGGAATGGCGCAACCCTTTTGCCTATACGGCCGTGCTGATAAAAATGCATATCCGAACCGCAGATACCGCAGTACTCAATCTTTACCACTACTTCTCCGGGCGCGGCTATCGGCATAGGCTCCACGGCCATCTCAATTTTCTGCTCAGCAATGAGCTGGGCAACACGATTCTCTTGATTTTCCACGATACAAATCCTCTTTTCATTTTTGCGAGATCGGTGGATTTGCCACCCGTCTTTTGCTTTACCACCACTTGATCTGCGAGGTAACATATTCACGCAGTTTCACAAACTCCGGCGAAGCAATATCACGCGGGCGAGGCAGGTCGATTACCAGTTCCTCCTTGATAGTGGTCGGCTTTTGCGAAAGAATCAGGCATTTATCGGCCAGATATACCGCTTCCTCTACGTTATGCGTAATAAAAATAACCGTAGAGCCCGTGGCTTTCCATAGCTTGATTACTTCATCTTCAAGATAGTAGCGCATTTTAATGTCCATCTGGCCATAAGGCTCATCCATCAAAAGCAGATCAGGATGCATGGCAAAACTGCGGCCAATAACGATACGCTGCACCGTGGAGGCAGACAGCTGATGCGGATAAGAGTTGCGTACCTTCTCCAACCCCAGAAGGCCTAAGATTTCCTCGGTACGCTCCTTGATGAGCGCCTCAGGGGCTTTTTTCAGTTCCAAACCGTAACGGATATTTTTTTCCACCGTCAACCAAGGGAGATGGGACGGGTTTTGAAAAACAAAACTCAGGTTATGCTTTTTAGGGTCTGCAGGCTCGCCGTCAACCAGAATTTCGCCAGATGTCAGCGGGAACAAACCCACCAGACACTTGAGGAAGGTGGTTTTTCCGCACCCGGTTGGGCCAACGATGCAGACAAAGTCGCCCTTTTTAATGTCAAAGGACACATCATCAAGAACCTTCAGATCACCGAAGCACTTTGTTAGATGCCGGACCTTGACTTTTAGGTTTTCGTTTTCACTCATCTATTTGTTCCTCCTGATTTCACAGTACCAGGTCCGTGTTGTTGACAATTTCGTTGCGCAGCTTAAGGAAGGCAACGTCTGTATAATTGCGGGGACGAGGCATCTCCGGTACGTATTCCTTTTTTACGCCGGTAGGATGACCGCCCAGCAGTATAATCCGATCGCCAAGATAAATGGCCTCTTCCACGTTGTTGGTTACAAATATAACAGTACGCTTATCCTGCTCCCACATACGCAAGATTTCATCTTCCATGGAGTAACGCGTCTGTGCATCCAGTGCACCGAATGGCTCATCCAAAAGCATAATGTCAGACTCTGTTGCATAGGCACGGGCTATGCCCACACGCTGCTGCATACCGCCGGAAAGCGCCTGCGGCAACGCATTTTCAAACCCCTGCAGACCCACCAGTTCAATGTATTTTTGCGCAGCCTGCTGGCGTTTCTCTTTAGGGGTTCCCTTAAACTTCTGGTTCACCTCTACGTTGCCCATAACAGTTTTCCAAGGGAACAGCGCATAGCGTTGGAATACGATGCCCAGATTGCCCATTTCGGGGCGGCCGTCGGTAAATTCAACCTCACCTTCGGTGGGCTTATCCAGATCTGCCATGATGTTCAGCAGAACTGTTTTGCCGCATTGGCCTGGGCCAAGCAAAACAAGAAACTCATTTTCCTTTACGGTAATATTAATATTCTTCAGTACCTCAACAACCTTATTCTTCTGATAAAAGGTCTTGGAGAGGCCGCGAATAATTATTTTGTCTTTTTGAACTGCCATGGGCACAGCACTCCTTCCATTTTCGAAAGAAACGTCGAAAGCAGCGCACTCACGATACCAATTGCAAGCATGCATACTACGATCAATGCGGTATCACCGCTTTCCTGACCACGAACAATCAGGAAGCCTACACCTTGGCGGGCTGCGATCATTTCGGCGGCAACCACGCACATCCAGCCACTGGAAAGTGCTGTGCGGATGCCGGCCAGGATGGCGGGGATGGTAGCGGGGAATGCCACATCAATCAGCAGTTGGCGGCGGTTGGCACCCAACGCCTTGCCCGCGCTGATCAGCAACGGATCGATAGCACGAATACCGGCACTGGTATTCAGCACAATGGAGGTGAATGCGCCAATAAATACGATAACGATTTTTGCGGTTTCTCCAATACCGAACCAGATGATAATCATCGGAATCCACGCAATAGGAGGAATGGGACGGATAATTTCAAACAGCGGCCCAAAAAATGCGTTGAACTTAGCGCTCCAGCCAAGCCCTATACCCAACGAAATACCGATGGTTACCGCGAATACAAATGCAATCAACACGCGGCGAAGGCTGACCCAAATATGCACTGGCAGCGTAGCCTTGGAGATTGGTGCCGACATTACTTCAATAAAGCGGGTGAAAGTGGCCGGAGGGGTGGGAAGCATGGTGCCTTCCATATGTGAAACCGCCACCCAACCCACTACAAACAGTGCCAGCGCAGACACGGA
The DNA here is from genome assembly GCF_900103835.1 of Acetanaerobacterium elongatum. Classification (GTDB taxonomy): domain Bacteria; phylum Bacillota; class Clostridia; order Oscillospirales; family Ruminococcaceae; genus Acetanaerobacterium; species Acetanaerobacterium elongatum. Next base: position 28,597 of record NZ_FNID01000033.1, read on the forward strand.
AAGCAGCCCATAGAGAACCTTTCTTATTTTATCATTCATTGTTTAGTACCTCCACGGTGCGACTTTCTTTTCAAACAAGCTAAGAACCCATCCCATTAATGCGCCCACGATGCCAATGGTAATCATGCCAACCAGAATGATGTCGGGGCGAATGAGGTTACGTCCGATTTGAATCATATAGCCCAAGCCCTCGGTGGAAGCCAACATTTCGGCTGCAACCAGTGTGGACCATGAGGCAGCCAGCGAAACGCGAACGCCGGTAAACACCATGTTCATAGAAGACGGGATGCAGATAGTGGTGAATATCTGCCATCGTGTTGCACCGTAGGTTTGCGCCACGTCTATCAGGGTTTGATCTGTTAGCTTAATACCCAGATAAGAGTTTACCACGCAGGGTACAAATGCCGAGATGAAAATGATGAACACCTTTGCCTGAAAGCCAATGCCCAAAGTAAGGATAACAATAGGAATCCACGCAATCGGCGGGATAGGACGAATTACTTCAAACAGCGGCGTAAAGAAAGAGTCCATGGCTTTGTAATAGCCCATCACCAGCCCCAGCGGTACGCCGACGACAACAGCCAAAATAAAGCCAAAGAGAGAAAGCTTGATGCTGGAAAGGAAATGCACAAACAGGGTTGAGCCATCCGGCTTTGTATTGTACAGCTTATAGATGAGTGTCTGAACCACCTTAGTCGGTGTGCAAAGGTTTCTCTCTGAAATGATGCCCACTCGTACTACAATCTCCCATATTCCAAAAAACAGCACCAGGCCTAGGATAGTCAAAATCAATAGCTGACGTTTTTGATCTTTTTTCTTATTATCCATAAGTTCACCCAATCTGTTGTTCTAACCTGTTTTTTCTACTTATAGGCAAGAGGAGCATATGCCCCTCTTGCCTGAGATGTATTTAGTTGAGCTTAATACCGCGGCGCGCGCACAGTTCTTCTACGAAGCTGCTGTCAATAAAGTTACTGCTCATCAGCTTCTGCTTGCCGCTTTCTTCAATTGTACCAGTGTACACAAAGAAGTCCATCAGAGCCTGCATTGCGATGTCTGCCTTACGTTTGCCAACATCGCCCTTGTACCAATCCACCCAGGTTTGCAACGTAGGCAGCGGACGGTTTGCAGCACACTTAGTCGCAACCTCCAGTGTCTGCTTTACGCCGTTTTCATCGCCTACATCCTTCATAGCCTGACCGTAGGCTGTTAAATCTGCACCGTATTTTTCACATTCGGTGATATAAATGTCTAAGTATTCCAACAGTTCGTCATGCTTTTCTTTAATGGCTTTTTCAGAAGCAACGATAACGGTGGGCAGGTCTGCGCCGGTAGCTTCACTGGAGGATATCTTCTTCCAGCCTTCAGCCTCTGCATCAAAGCCCTGGGGATCCCACAGGCAAACGATGTCGGCTTCGCCGGCCTTAAACGCTGTAAATGCCTGCGGAACACTCATATCAATGAGCTTTATGTCACTTGTGGTTAGCCCTAACGCCTTAAGGGTTGCAACCAATGTAAAATGAGCGGTTGATGAGGTGGGGCACAGAACTGTCTTGCCGCGCCATGCATCGGCATTGCCATAAACATCGGGGTGATCTTTCACCTGGCCGGAGATCTTGGTGATTTCGCTATCCGGACGTGCCCAAATGGTAACAGCCTTGTTGTCTGTAGAGCCAAAGCCGATAACATGTACACCATAAGCGATACCGCCATTGATAGCAGGCGGTGAACCCATAGTGCCTACTTCCCATTCGTCTGCGCCCAGCGCCTCGTTCTGAGCAGCGCCGCCGGTGAACATGATAACATTAAAATCCATACCGGCTTCTTTAAACTTTCCATCCTTGATGCCCAGCCATGCCGGCAGGGTGTGGCTGTAAGGCTGACCGCTGGCAGTAAGGCTGCCAAGCTTTTTGGCCTTTTCTACAACGCCGGAGGATGTCGTACTGGGTGCTGCGCTGGATACTGTGCTGGATTCTGTCGTGCTGGATGCTGCGCCGGAAGAGCTGCACCCTGCAAGTACTCCCATTGCAAGAACAGCGACCATGCAGATGGCAACGAATTTCCGGAATCTGCTGTTAAAGATTTTTTTCAAGTTCTTTCCTCCCTAAAATTCATTATACTTCTAAACTTGTTTTCACAAATTTCGAATTCAATGTTTATAGCCTCTAGAAGCAAGTGAAGCAGACAAGCTAATTATTTAAAATGATTAACTTTCTGTCTAATCATAGTATACTGTTTAGTCCATATGACGTCAATCGACAATAAAGTCAATTAATTTTCTTAATAATTGTGCAATTTCACAACTAATATAAAATTTTGTTGTTTTTCCTCTTGCATATTACATCCAATGCTCCTATAATTTATTTAAGTAATACACTTAAATGCTCTGATGTAGCCATCATAATTAAAAGTTCTAACCAAGGTACCCCGTACAAGTGGAGGGCCGTGAACTGTAAGGAGTGTATCCCATGAAACCTGTGGGTGTTAACATGATAAATGTCAAGCAGATTAACCGCAAGTCTGTTCTGCAGCTGCTGTTGCGTTCCGGCCCGCTATCCCGCACCGACCTTGCCGCAGAACTGAACCTGACCACTGCTACCCTTACCTCCATTTGCAGCGATTTTTTGCAAAAGAGATTGCTCCTGGCTTCTAATAAAAGCAGAACGCAAACACTAGGCAGACAAAAATGTCCGTTAGAGATAAACCCCTCCTATAAGTATGTACTAGCCATCAGTTTGCACTACACCGGCCATGTGATTGCCATAACCAACCTTCTGGGTGATCCGGTCGCCATATCGGAATTCAGCCTGCCCCGTCCCTACACCGCCGTTGCCTTTCTAAAAGAACTTGCCAATACCTGTGTGCGTCTTTTATGGGAAAACAACATCCCCTGCGAGAAGGTATTGGGTGCAGGCGTAGGCATGATTGGTTCTGTCAATCAGGATAAGGGCATCAGCCTTCATCCGTTTAAGATCTTTGAGGAGGATCAGGTACCCATCCGCGATATTCTGCAGGCCGAGTTCCCCTTTCCGGTGTGTGTAGAAAACAACATGTGCGCCTACCTTAATGCAGAATATCTTTTTGGCAGCGCACAGGCCAGCAATGTACTGGCCATCAAATGGGGGCCCGGCGTAGGCTCCGCTTCCTCCATTGATGGGCAGATCTGCAAGGATCATCTGTATCATTCGGCAGAAGTTGGTCATACCTATTTTTATACTTCATCCAACCGGCTGTGCAAATGCGGCCGCAAGGGCTGCTTGGAAACAGGTGTTAATCTGGACCGATTTGTGGAAGTTATTCAGTCTCTGCTGCCGAACCAACCTGCTCTGCAGGCTGTACAGCAAAAATGTGGTGATCCCTCTTTTGAAAACATAGAGACCTATATTGGTGCCGATTGTACCGCCTTAACCGAGCAGATTCGGCCTTTGATTCACGACTTTGCCATCGGTGTTAGTAATGCTATTCAAGTATTTTCCCCCGATCAAGTCTTATTATTTGGTGTGCTGTTTGAATCGCCAAACATCGCTGAAACTTTTTTGAATGATATCCTGCAAATTAATCCATTGCTTTCACGCAAGCTATTTTGCAAAAGTGCATTGGGCTGGAGAAAGGAATACTTAGGGCCGGCGGCTACTGCCATCAATATTTTTTTGGTGGAAACCGGAGGAAATCTGCCGGAGTAACAGATTATGGTACCCCGCTTTGTTGGCATTTTTGAAAGAAACAGTCGGCGTACAAGCTTATGCATATTGCGGGGCACACCTCTGCTTCCACAATATTGATTTTCTTCCGCTCACAAAGCGTTCTTAATAACCTCCCTTTGCTTTTGTGCAGTTGCCAGACCGCACAAGAGTAAAGGGAGGTTTTATTGTCGGCCTCATCGGCAGTGGCCGTCTTTTGAACCACTCGCCGGGCGAGTAGTTTTCATAATACAAAAAGGAACGGCATAAAGCCGTTCACAGATTACTGACAAAACCCGCCCTTTTCCGGCGGGTTTTGTGTATGTAGGCAAAAATAGCAGGCAACGTTTTACGGATTGCATAATATCCCGGTTTGACAGGATATTTGCAATCTTTTTCATGTTCTGCACAGCAGCAGTGAGCAGGCATTGTTCCGCTGCTTTCGCAAGCCCGCGCATGCGGCAATAGCGAAGCCCATGCAGCTCTTTTGAATCTGCAAAACTTCGCTCGATTGTTTCTTTTCTTCTGGCGTATATCTTCTTGCCATATTCCGTATGGGTGAAAGCGTATGCTCTGTCCTTGTAATCCTCCCATACATGGCGG
>NZ_FNID01000034.1 GCF_900103835.1 Acetanaerobacterium elongatum
AATGTGTTAAACTATTTATGTCATCCATTGACATGTCCTCCTTTGTTTTTTGATGCGGTTGGTGAACCTTCATCATTCTATCACTGGAGGACCTCTTTTCGCTATAAGCGTTCTAATTCCACCAGCAGAGCTGGTGGTTTTTTGCGCTGAAGCTACAACCAAAAGGCTCTCCGATTTGCCTCGGAGAGCCTTTTAGGCTGTTGAAAGAGTATAAATTAAAATAACATTGCGCAGGCGGACATGCGCCGCCGGAGCAATACCGCTAAAAATGTCTGCGGTGAGCAGACATTTTTGCTTGGGGGTGTTCATGAGGGGGACGGCTGAAAAACCAAACCACTTGGTTTGGTGACGAATGAAGTCCCCCTTATGGAATCGCAATTACATTCTTTCGTACGATACCGTTTCGGTGAGCGGCTTTCGAAGTTTGCTGTGGCGGTCGGCAGAAAGCGGGGTGCCCTCCGCGTAGCCCATGCACAGCAGGTTTACCGGCTCAACACCCTTGGGCAGATTAAACTCTCTTTTAATCATCTCTGCGTCAAAGTAGCACACCCAAAGGCTGCCCAGCCCCTGCTCGGTCGCCTCATGCATCATATGGTCGGTTACGATAGTAGCGTCTATATCCGCGTGGTTCTTCTTGTCAGTGGGGCGAACCCACGCCTTGGTGGTGTCGGCGCATACAATCACAACCAGGGGGGCCCCAAAGATATTGGCAGCCCTAGAGAGCTTATTTAGCCCCTCCTCGCTCTGCACCACAACCAGGCGCTGGGGCTGGTAATTGCACGCCGTCGGCGCAACGCGCCCCGCCTCAAGGATAGCGTTTACCTTCTCTTCCTCCACCTTCTTTGCCTGATAAGCACGCACGGAATATCTTTTCTTGGCAAGCTCCAAAAAGCTCATGTCGAATATCCTCCTTTAAACTGGATGCTATTGATGTATTTTTGTACCTGTGCTATAATAATATCACTTAATATAGTTTTCGCAAGAATGCACTTTTTTGTGATATAGTACCCAAAAAGATACCGTAAAGCAGGAGGGGTTATCCTTGAATGTTCATGAAAAGGTCTACAACTGCCCCATCGAGGCCACGATGGAGCTGATCGGCGGCAAATACAAAACGATTATCCTGTTCCACCTACGCGGCAAAACCCTGCGGTTTACCGAGCTGCGAAAGCTCATCCCGCAGGCAACCCCCAAGATGCTTACCCAGCAGCTGCGGGAGCTGGAGGAGGATAACCTGATTTCGCGCATCGTCTACCCCGTGGTGCCGCCCAAGGTGGAATACTCGTTAACCGGCTTCGGCGACAGTATTATTCCCATTCTGGACGTTATGTGCGACTGGGGCAGAACCTATCTGGGCGATTCTATAAAGACAACCGCATAGAACTGAACAATATAAAAAAGGGCAGGAACGCATCCTGCCCTTTTTAATCGTATAAGATAATCTTTACACTTCAGCTTCGATATATTTAACGATATCGCCAACGGTTTTGATATTCTCTACCTGCTCATCGGGGATTTCGATATCAAACTCCTCTTCAAGCGACATTACAAGGTCTACAATATCCAGCGAGTCAGCGCCCAGGTCTTCAAGGATATTGGCTTCCATTGTAACAACGTCTTCCTCAAGATCAAGCTGGTCGCAGATGATTTGTCTAACCTTTTCGAATACCATAAATAATATCCTCCTAGTTTAATATAATCGATTAAAAAGCAGCACAACAGCCGGAGACATGGCAAACCAATCAAACATGGCGCCGTTACTACCTATTCTGTGCATTCGCCGATTTTTCTATACTTATAATACCTATTTGTCAGCAAACTATCAATACTTATTTCAGAAAAATTTTTAAGCGATTTTTCCAAATAATTCTTGATGTTTTGTGCCGTCTGCTGAGGGTTGTTGTGGGCACCTCCCTCCGGCTCCCGGATAATGTTTTCGCAGATGCCCAGCCGCAGCAAATCCTCTGCCGTAATCTTCAGGATGTTGGCTGCCTCGCGCTCTTTGGTGGAGTCCTTCCATAATATGCTGGCGAAGCCGCGGGGTGATATTACCGAGTAGACGGCGTTTTCCAGCACGGCCAGCTCGTCGCACACGCCAAGGGCCAGCGCGCCGCCGCTGCCGCCCTCACCCAGCACCACCGAAACAATCGGGGTGGCAAGGGTGGAAAGCTCGTAAAGGTTGCGCGCAATCGCCTCGCCCTGCCCGCGTTCCTCGGCCCCTACGCCGCAAAAGGCGCCGGGGGTGTCGATAAAGAAGATTACGGGGCGCTTAAACTTCTCGGCCTGCTTTGCAAGCCTTAGCGCCTTGCGGTAGCCCTCCGGGTGCGCCATGGCGAAGTTAGACTTCTTGTTCTCCTCCAGATTCTTGCCCTTTACCTGCCCTATAACCGTTACCGGCCTGCCGTTTAAGCGCGCAATACCGCCGATGACGGCCTCGTCGTCGCTGTACAACCGGTCGCCGTGGCATTCGATAAAGCTGTCAAAGATCATGGGGATATAGTCCTTCACCGTCGGCCTGCCGGGGGTGCGTACAATCTCGATGCGTTCCCATGCCGTAAGCTTACTCATCTGCCGCACCTCCTTTCCCGTGCATTTCCAGCAGCTGCGAAAGGGTGTCGGTCATCCTGGCGCGGGGCACAATCATGTCCACAAACCCGTGGGAGAGCAGGAACTCCGCCGACTGAAACTCATCGGGCAGGTGCTGCTTGATGGTGTCCTCAATCACGCGCCTTCCCGCAAAGCCCACCAGCACCTTCGGCTCGGCGATGATGATATCGCCCAGCATGGCGAAGCTTGCGGTAACGCCGCCTGTGGTGGGGTCGGTAAGCACGGTGATGTACAGGTTGCCCGCCTTGGAATGCCGTGCCGCCGCCGCAGAGGTTTTGGCCATCTGCATCAGCGAAACAATGCCCTCCTGCATACGCGCGCCGCCCGAGGCCGTAAAGATGATAACGGGCAGGTGCTGCTCGGTTGCCCGTTCAAACGCGCGGGCAATCTTTTCGCCCACCACCGAGCCCATCGAGGCCATCATAAAATGCGAATCCATTACCGCCAGCACACAGCGCTGCCCTTTAATGGTGCACTCGCCGGTAACCACCGCGTCGTTTAAGCCTGTCTGGGTGCGAAGCTCCTTGAGCTTGGCTTCGTATCCCTTAAAATCTATGGGGTTTTTGCTTGTCATATTCCTGTCGTACTCAATAAAGCTTCCGGCATCCGCCGTAAACGAAAGGCGCTCGGCGGCGGTAAGGCGCGCGTGGTAGGAGCACTTCTGGCAAACCTTGCCCGCCTTCTCGAAGTCCTCCATAAAATCAACCGAACGGCAGCGCGGGCACTGGAACAGCAGCCCCGAGGGGATGTTTACCTTATCCTTGCCGCGTAGCTTGCTGTCGGGCGAGGTCTCCTCGGCAAGCCGGGTTTTAACCATTTGAAACAAATCCTCAAGCATATACAACACCTCCCGGGGTGTAATACTAATCTTCTTCTAAGATAGCATAAGACAAATTGTGAATCAGGGGCTTGATATTGGGATGTAGGGGGCAGCGTCCTCGACGCCCCACATTTCACCGGAACGCCCAAGGGCTTCGCTGTAGAGGAGGCCATCGGCCGCCCGCGGTATTCAACCGGCCGTCGGCAAGACCGCGGGCGCGCAATGCGCGCCCCTACACCCTCGCCGTACGGCGGCGAATATACGGGGGTATTCGTTCGGGGGCGAAGCCCCCGAACATTTCTCCCCCTCCCGCATAAGTTGCCTTTAATTTTACGTTTGCCCCGTTGCGGGAGGGGGTTGGGGGTGGGCTTACGCGGTATTATCTGTGACTGTGGTTAAACCGCGGGCGCGCAATGCGCGCCCCTACGGTGCATAATCGGAATATTGCGCTGTGCCGCGGGCGATTGATAATCGCCCCTACAATAGATAATGTGCGCTATTTCTTCTCCAGCAGCCTGCCGATGTAGCCGATGTCGTATTCCCCTGCCTCAAAGTCGGGGTTTTTAAGCAGCGAGAGCTGAAAGTCAATGTTGGTATCCACGCCGTCTACAATAAACTCCGCCAGCGCCCAGCGCATCTTCTTTACCGCCTCGGCGCGGGTGGGGGCGTAGGCGATGAGCTTGGCAATCATCGAATCGTAGTGCGGGGTAATCTCGTAGCCCTGATATACCGCACTGTCTATGCGTATGCCCGGGCCGCCCGGCATATGCAAAGACTCTATCCTCCCCGGCGAGGGCCTGAAGCCCTTTTCGGGGCTTTCGGCGTTTACACGGCACTCGATGGCGTGGCCGTGTAAATGAACATCCTCCTGCGTAAGCCCTAGCGGTTCGCCCTCGGCGATAAGTATCTGCTTCTTTACAAGGTCTACCCCCGTTACCAGCTCGGTGATGGGGTGCTCTACCTGTATGCGGGTGTTCATCTCCATAAAATAGAACGCGCCGTCCTTATCCACCAAAAACTCGATGGTGCCCGCGTTCACATAGCCCGAGGCCTTTGCCGCGCGAACCGCCGCCTCGCCCATCGCCTTGCGCAGGGCGGGGGTCATTAAGCGGGAGGGAGAGGGGGCTTCCTCAAGTATCTTCTGGTTGCGCCGCTGTAAGGAACAGTCGCGCTCGCCTAAGTATACACAGTTGCCGTGGGAATCAGCCAGCACCTGAATCTCGATGTGGCGCGGGTTTACAAGGAACTTTTCCATGTAAACCGAGCTGTCGCCAAAAAACGCCTGTGCCTCGTTGGCGGCTGCCGTCATCTGCGTTTCCAGCTCGCCCTCATTAAGCACCATGCGGATGCCGCGCCCGCCGCCGCCCGCCGCCGCCTTGATAAGCAGCGGGTAGCCGATGGCCTGCGCTACCCCCTTCGCCTGTGAAAGGCTGGTTACAGCACCATCCGATCCGGGAATAACCGGCACGCCCGCATTCTTCATGGTAAGCTTGGCGTTGGACTTATCGCCCATGCACTCCATCGCCTCGGGCGGGGGGCCAATAAAGGTTACCCCGCACTTTTGGCACATGCGCGCAAAGGCCGCGTTTTCCGAAAGAAAGCCGAACCCCGGGTGCAGCGCCTCGGCGCCGGTAACCTCGCAAACGGCTAAGATCGCCTTTTGATTTAAGTAGCTGTCCTTGGTGGCAGCGGGGCCTATGCAAAAGGCTTCGTCCGCAATCTTGGCATGCAGAGCGCCCCTGTCGGCCTCGGAGAATACCGCCACCGTTTGAATACCCAACTCGCGGCACGCACGGATGATGCGCACGGCAATCTCGCCGCGGTTGGCTATTAGTACCTTACGAAACATAGATTTTTCCATGCCTTTCCGGCGCTTGCGCCGAAAAGGCACACAACGCCATGAAAAATTGCGATGCGGCTTTGCCGTAGGAGGAGTTACACTCCGACAGCGATTTTTCTGTAGTTTGAAATTTATTTTCAAACTTTTCCGCCTTCCAAATAAATGGCTGATAATATTGAATACGGGCCAGTGGCTAACGCAAATCTTGCGTTTCGCCCGTGCAAATGCAGGGCAATTTGTAGGGGCGGTTATTAACCGCCCGAGGGTATATACCATTCCGATGGAACCGCAAACGCGCAATGCGCGCCCCTACAGGACTCGGGGTTTACAATTCAGGTTGTAGGGGCGAACTCTGTTCGCCCATGGTTCATCTGTGCAATAACAAAATACTGCAGGAAACCACAGGTCTCCCCCACGTTTCTAAACAACTGGTGTTTAATCCTTTAAGAACATAAAGGTCAATTCACCGGTAACGGCGCGTTCACCGTTTACCGTGGCAGTGGCGCGGCCCACACCCGCCTGAGAGCGAAGCTTAATCAGCTCAACCTCCAGCCTTATGGTTTCGCCGGGGGTTACCTGACGGCGAATCTTTACGTCGTTAATCCCCGTAAAAAGGGCAATGCGCCCCTTGTTTTCGGGCAGTGAAAGTGCGCAGACCGCTCCGGCCTGCGCCAGCATCTCCACAATCAGTACGCCCGGTACAACGGGGTGGCCGGGGAAGTGCCCGCGGAACCAGTCCTCGTCCTCTTTTACATGCTTTAGGGCAACCGCGCGCACGCCGGGTTCCAGCTCCTCTACCTCGTCGATGAGCAGAAACGGGTCGCGGTGCGGCAGAATCTCTTTAATCTGTTCCTGATTGAGCAGTGCCATCGTTTCATCATGCCTTTCGGTTTATTAGGGGGTAATTATGTTTGGATTCAGGGAATGGTCTTAACCGTTTTGCGGTAATGATTCAGCATGCGGTGAATCTTTGATAGACATATGGGGCGGCGTCCTCGACGCCCTATCGTTATATCCGTAAGCCAAAGGTGTTCTCGGTAAAGCGGCCGCCCGTGGAGGGATTGTAGCGGCGATTATCAATCGCCCGCGGGATAAATGCGGTTTGGATAGAACCGCGCGCCCGTGCAATTATCAGATTATCGTCATAATCGGCTGGCCGTATTCCACCGCCTGGCCGTTTTCCACCAGCAGCTCGCCCACCGTGCCGTCGCATTCGCACTGAATCTCGTTCATCAGCTTCATCGACTCGATGATAAACAGCACGTCGCCCTTCTTCACCTTCTGCCCCGGCGTTACGAACGGGGGCTTATCGGGGGAGGCGGCGATGTAAAAGGTGCCCACAATCGGCGATTTTACAATCTGGCCGGCGGGGGCGCAGGGTGTTTCGGGTGCGGAGGGCACCGGGGCCTGTGCTGTAAAAACAGGGGCACAGGCCTGCTGCACCGTTACCGTGCCCTGCACGTTTTCAAGGTGCAGCGAAAAGGTGCCGTCCTGAAGTGAAAAGGAGGAGAGATTGTTTTTTGAAAAATGTGTCATCAGGTCTTTGATATTCTCAACAGAAAGCTCTGAAATCTTCATGCCTGCGGCCATTCCTTTCTTGCAGTAAACCTTAGGAATATATCTCGGTAGTCTTTATAGCTTTTTAGGTAACCGCGGGCGCATAATATGCGCCCCTACAACTATTGATTCGGCCATATTAGAATGTGTAGGGGCGATTATCAATCGCCCGCGGTTATATCCGCCCGCCAAAGGTTTGGTTGTAGGGGAGACCTGTGGTCTCCCACGGTATTGATACGGCGTACGGTTAGGCTGCGGGCGAACACAGTTCGCCCCTACAGAGGTCGAATCGTTCGAGCCTCAGCAATCGCCCGGGAAACACACCCCTTTTAATCCTTGAACTTTTTAAGGCAGAGTGTCGCGTTGTGCCCGCCGAAGCCCAGCGAGTTGGAGAGCGCCGCCTGAATGTCGGCCTTGCGCGCACCCTCGGTAACATAGTCAAGGTCGCAGTCCTCATCCTTTACGCGGAAGCCCGCGGTGGGGGGGATGATGCCGTTTTGCAGGCCGAGCGCACAGATGATGGCTTCAACGGCACCCGCGCCGCCTAACAGGTGGCCGGTCATGCTCTTGGTGGAGCTTACGGGGGTTTTATACGCGTGCTCGCCCAGCGCCTTTTTAATCGCGGCGGTTTCAAACTTGTCGTTGATGGGGGTGGAGGTACCGTGCGCGTTGATATAGTCGATATCCTCGGGAGTAAGCCCTGCCTCACTCATTGCCAGCTTCATCGCCATCGCGGCGCCTTCGCCCTCCGGGTCGGGGCTGGTGATATGGTAGGCGTCGTTGGTAGAGCCGTAGCCCGCAACCTCGGCATAAATCTTCGCGCCGCGCGCCTTGGCGTGCTCTAATTCCTCTAGCACCAGCACACCCGCGCCGTCGCCCATTACAAAGCCGTCGCGCTCCTTGTCAAACGGGATAGAGGCGCGGTCGGGGTTTTTGGCGGTGGAAAGTGCCATCATGTTATGAAAGCCTGCAATCGAGATAGGGATAATCGCCGCCTCCGAGCCGCCCGCAATCATCACATCGTGGTAGCCGTGCTTGATGGAACGGAACGCCGCGCCCACCGAATCGGAGCTGGTGGCGCAGGCGGTGGTAATGCAGGTGGCGCTGCCCTTGAAGTTATAGTGCATCGAAATCATACCCGCCGCCATGTTGGCGATAATCATCGGCACATAGAGCGGAGAGATACGCTTCGGGCCTTTCTCGTACAGCTTTTTGTGCTCCTCGCTGTTGGTGCCCATGCCGCCGATACCCGAGCTGACGATTACGCCGATACGGAAGGGGGCATCCTTCTCAAACTTCGTGCCGCAATCCTCTATCGCCATATTGGTGGCCGCCATGGCGAACTGGCAGTAGCGGTCCATGCGGCGCGCCTCTTTTTTCTCAATACCGTAAGCAATCGGGTCAAAGTTCTTAATTTCTGCGGCATACTTTACCTCATAATCGGTGGTGTCGAACCCCTCGATAGCCGAGATGCCGTGCCTGCCCTCGGTGATGCTCTGCCAGAACGCGTTGTTGTCGGCACCCAAAGAGGTAAGCGCCCCGATGCCGGTGATTACAACTCTTCTCATCTATGAAACCCTCTATTTCTCATTATTATCCATACGGTCCTTATATTACATCATCAATGCGCCGTCAATGGCAATTACCTGGCCGGTAACATACGAGGCATCGTCCGAGGCCAAAAAGGCGACCACCGTGGCTACCTCGCTCGGCTTGCCGCTTCTTCCCATCGGGATGGCGGCGAGCATCTTCTCCTTTGCGGCTTGCGGTATGGCGTCGCTCATATCGGTTTCAATAAAGCCGGGCGCCACCGCGTTTACGGTAATGCCGCGCGGCGCAAGCTCCTTGGCGGCCGAAAGCGTCATGCCCACGATTCCCGCCTTAGAGGCGGCGTAGTTTACCTGCCCTGCGTTGCCGTACAGCCCCACCACGGAGGATATGTTAATAATATGTCCGCTCTTCTGCCTCATCATCACACTGCCCACATGGTGCATCATATTGAAAGCGCCCTTAAGGTTTACGCGGATAACCTCGTCAAACTGCTCCTCCTTCATGCGTGCAAGCAGGCCGTCTTTGGTAATGCCCGCGTTGTTTACCAGCACGTCGATGGTGCCAAACCGCTCCTTCACCGCGTCGGTTGCCTCGCCGCAGGCGGTAAAATCGGCGACGTCACAGGAAAAGCACTCGGCCTCTACCCCAAACGAGCGGCACTGCTCCGCCACCGTGCTGCCGCTTTCCGCCGAGCGGCACAAAAGCGCTATGTTAAAGCCGCGCTTGGCAAGCTCTATGGCAATCGCGGCGCCGATGCCGCGGTTTGCGCCGGTTATTACTGCGGTTTTACTCAAACAGAACACCCCCCGCAAGGCCAAAGCTCTTGATACGCTCCTCGGTCTTGGCCATAAGGCTCTCCACAATCTCCTTAGCGGGGCGTATTTCGTGTATCATCCCCGCAACCTGCCCGCACATAAACGCACCGTGCTCCACGTCGCCCTCCACCGCGGCCTTGCGCAGCGAACCCGCCAGTGCGTTTTCAAGCTCCTCCGCCGTAGCGCCGGATTTCTCCAGCTCGGTGATGCGCCGTGTGAATTTATTTTTAAGCGCCCGTGCCGGGTGCCCAAGGCCTCTGCCGGTAACGGCGGTGTCGGTATCGCCCGCCTCCAGCACCAGCTTCTTATAGTTTTCGTGGATATTGCACTCGTTGCAGGCCAAGAACAGTGTACCAATCTGCACACCCGAGGCTCCCAGCATCAGCGCCGCGGCAAGCCCGCGCTCGTCGGCGATGCCGCCCGCCCCGATTACCGGGATGCTAACCGCGTCGCATACCTGCGGCAGCAGCGCCATGGTGGTAAGCTCGCCGATATGCCCGCCGCTTTCGCAGCCCTCGGCCACCACCGCGTCCGCCCCGCTGCGCTCCATGCGCTTGGCCAGCGCCGCCGAGGGAACCACGGGGATAACGATAATACCCGCCGCCTTCCACGCCTCCATGTATTTGCCGGGGTTTCCGGCGCCGGTGGTAACCACCTTCACGCCCTCGTCTGCCACTACCTGCGCCACCTCGGCGGCATAGGGCGACATCAGCATGATGTTTACCCCGAACGGCTTGTCGGTCATGGTCTTCGCCTTGCGAATTTCGTTACGAACCACCTCGGCCGGTGCGTTCGCCGCGGCAATCAGGCCAAGCCCTCCCGCGTTGCTTACGGCGGCGGCAAGGTTGGCGTCTGCCACCCAGGCCATACCGCCTTGAATAATGGGGTACTGTACGCCTAAAAGCTCGGTGAGCCTTGTTTTTATCATAAACCTGTTCCTCCTTGTTTAGCGGAAAACGGCCCTGTACCGTTCCGACGGCTATATTTTCAGGGGCGCGCATTGCGCGTTTGCGGGTTATTTAGGTTACCGGTATTATCACGAACAGCCGATAGCCGCCCCTACAAAGAAACGGGACACCGTCGCCTGCATCCTTTTACCACTCAAACACCGCAGCACCATAGGTAAGCCCCGCGCCGAAGCCCACCACGCACAGCTTATCGCCGCGCTTTAAGCGGTCCTCGCGGTTTAGCTCATCAAGTGCCAGCGGGATGGTGGCGCTGGAGGTGTTGCTGTATTTTTCAATATTGCAGTAGATTTTTTCCGGCGCGATATCCAGCTTCTGCGCCGCGGTTTCGATTATGCGGATGTTTGCCTGATGCGGTATAACCATCGCAAGGTCGTGTACCGCGATACCCACCTTTGCACAGGCCTGCTCCACCGCGTAGGGCATAATCCTGGTGGCAAACTTGTAAACCTCTTTGCCGTCCATAAACAGCTTTTCCGGCTTATCGCCAAAACCGTCGGTTACGGCTACGCGGTTTTGCTCATTTACAAACGGGTGAGATATCTTGGGCGTGCGTGCATACAGCGCCGTGGTGCCGGTGATGTCGCTGCCAAGGCAGGAGGCATACAGCGCGTCCGCTTTGGTAACCACGGCTGCTCCCGCGCCGTCGCCAAACAGCACGCAGGTGGCACGGTCGGTATAATCCAGTATGCGGGAGATCTGCTCAGAAGAGATAATCAGCACATTCTTCGCGCCGCCGGTGGCAAGATAACGGTAGGCCATATCCAGCGCATACACAAAGCCGGAGCAGGCGCAGTTTAGGTCGTAGCAGGCGGCGTTTTGCAGCCCGAGCTCCTTTGCCGCAATGCAGGCCATCGAGGGGGTATAAAAATCACCCGAGATGGTGGTAAACAGCACAAGGTCGATCTCCTCTTTGGCAACGTTGCTGCCTTCCAGTGCTCTTTTCGCCGCCATCGTGCCCATCATCCAGGTGGGCTCGCCCGCCGTAAGGTAACGGGTTTTCATGCCGGTGCGCTTTGAGATCCATTCGTCAGAGGTCTCCACAATCCTCGTGAAATCATCGTTGGCAACCTCTATCGCCGGCAGATACGCGCCGGTGGATACTATCTGAATTCCGGTTTGGTTCATCAATTCTTCATGCCCTTTCTTTTGCGGAAGCCCTGCGCAAAAACCTGATACTTCTAAAAAATAAAATCAACATCCAAATCATGATGAATATCGGGGTAAAGCTAAAAAGGTCTTTTTTCGGCGCTTGCCATCATAATCATTCTGTGGTATAAAGTTAAGGGAACCGATTCCGCTTAGCCGTTCTTCTGATTACTATAACCCCAATTTTAAAAATCACAGCGTGAAAAGTCAATGAACGAACTGTAAAACCCGAGGGCTCAATTCATAATTTTTAGACATACTATTCATCATTCGTTCATAAAGTTAATAATTTATTCTTATAACTTGTGCTTAGTGCACATAAAACAGGAGGTATGGCTATGAAGATTGCCTTTTTGTTTTCGGGCCAAGGCTCGCAATACCCCGGCATGGGGCTGGAGCTCTATTCCAGCTTCGACAGGGTAAAAAGCATCTACGAAACCGGCAGCAAAATCCTTGGTTACGACCTCGCGGCCCTGTCGTTTGAGGGCAGTGCGGAGGAGATTGCAAAAACTGCCGTTTCGCAGCCGCTCATCTACGCCATGTCGCTTTCCTGCCTGGAGGCGGCAAAAAGCAAGGGCATTACACCGGCCTTCTGTGCGGGGCATTCTCTTGGTGAATACGCAGCGCTTACCGCCTGCGGGGTGTTTGATATTGAAACCGGCTTTCGGGTAATTGCCAAGCGTGCCGAGGCCATGCAGCGCGCGGCAGACAGCAACGAAGGTGCCATGTACGCCATTATCGGCTTAGGTGCCGACGAGATTGCAGGGGTTTGTGCGCAGTGCGACGGCTATGTGGTGCCGGTAAACTTCAACAGCACGGCGCAGACCGTGATTGCGGGCGAGGAGCAGGCCGCGCGCATGGCGGCCGATAAGCTTGCCCAGAACGGCGGCAGGGTAATACGCCTTGGCGTAAGTTCTGCGTTTCATTCCAAGCTCATGCAAGAGGCCTCGGCGGAGCTGAAGACATTTTTAGCCGATATAACCTATTGTCAGCCTACGGTGCCCTTTTATTCAAATATCACCGGTCAAAGGCTTCAGAAGTTTGAGAATATCGCCGATTATCTCTCCACCCATGTGGTTTCGCCCGTACGTTTTACCGATGAGCTTGCCGCGATGTCGCAGGACGGGGCAGATGCGTTTTTGGAGCTTGGCCCCGGCAAAACCCTTACCGGCTTTGTGAAAAAGACGCTGAAGGGTACAGAGGCCTGCAATATCGAGGATTTGCAGTCGCTTGAAAAGGCGGCAGCGGCGCTGATAAAGGGTTAGTTGATGAAACTGAAGGATATCCGCCAGCGCTAAACCCGCGGGTATCCTGGCTATAAAACAGAAAAAGGCGGGAGAATGGTTCTATCACCACGCTCCCGCCTTTTTCTTTATACAGATATGACTTTGATGAGGTTTTCAAAGTTGCCCGCCTTTCAAAAATGTAAGCTTTAAAGGGGTTAACGTAAGGAGAATCGATTTTCTGATTAGAAAAGCTTCTGTAAAATTATGTTGAGAAATTTTTCTAAGCAGAAAGGACATGGAGAATGAGAAGCAGCCGTTTACGAAGAAGTTTCATCTGCATCATAACGTGTACCATGCTGATGTGTGTTCAGCCGTTAACCGTCTTTGCTGCAGAAAGCGTTACAAATCATTTTGCAAGTGTTAATCATATTACAAAGCAGATAAGGCAAAATCATATTCCTAACCATGCTGTCTCAATTGTGAAAGGGGATAAGCTCTTTTATTCAAAAGGCTACGGCAGTGCCGATATAACACCCTTTGAAATCGGCAATGATGCAGACGCTCATTCTTCTATTGTACAAATCATAATAGACGTCTTTAAGAGATTAAAGCTTTTAGCGCCTGATATCCTAAGAATTATTCATCACAGGCAACCCTCCGCACACAATCCTCAGGGCGCTTTCATCTTGCTGTTCAATATGTGTTATCTTTTAATCACCTTTTTGCTTGTAGCATCCATTATCAGGCTTCGCGATTTCAGAAAGCGAATTAACAAAAGCAAACTTGGGTTTTATTCTAATGTGGCTTTCACTGTGCTTATAAACCTGATGCTGCCGGTTGTTTTGCTGATAAGCGCACCAGCTTTGTTAAAAGCCTCTTGGAAGGCTGCAATGATACCCTCGCCTGATATGGCAGTTGTTCTGGCATTGTTTTCAGCTGTACTTTTTGTTACAGGGATACTGAAATCTCGCATATCTCTAACGACTATTCAAAAAAACAGAATGAAAAGCCGAAGCACTTGGAATTGATATCCCCTTACCGGCTTTATTGCAACCTCCAGATGCTTGAACCCCCCACCGGGCTGCTCCGGCGGGGGCTTTTCGCTTTAAACTACTTTACCGCCAGATACACATAAACCATCCCGCCGACATTAAGCTTCGGCGTCTCGCCGTCGGGTGCCATATAGGCGGAGTTTTTCACAATAAAGCCGTTTTGCGTAACCTCAATGCCCTTGCTGCCGCCCATAGAGGTTGCAAGCCCGCTGCGGATAAGCACCTCGCCGTTTGCGGTGGCTCCAACCGGTGAGGCGTTTACCGCCGCAGCCAAAACCGCGCGCGGGGTAAAGCCCAGCGCTACGGTTCTGGGGGTTGTGCCGTCCCCCGTATAGCTGCCTAACACAAAAGGGGCGTTCCACAGCTGCTTTTCGGCTGCGGTAACATGAATCGCGCCGTTTGCGGTATGCTCATAAACAGCGGCGTCTATCCGCTCGTTGTCGCTGTTAAAGTCGGTTCGTTTGGGCTTATCGGTGCCGATATAGCTGTTAAGCCCCAGATGCTGCGTTTTGTAGGAACTGGGCATCAGTTCTCATTCCTTTCACTTCAATATAAATTCTCTATGCCGAAACAACCGCGCTGTTTTCAAAGGTATCCCACGTTAATTTTGCTTGGTCCCGCTCCTCAAAGCTTTGGTCCTGCGCGTCAAAAAGCGCCCACGTCATGCTGCCCATATTCAGTGTCACACTGATATGTGCGGGCAGGATGTCGCACACCCTTTTGTAAACGTCCTCGTAGTTTTTAAGCGCCCCGCCGTAGCGAAGCACATCCACCCGCACCGTCTGATGTGCGGTATCCTCGGTCAGCTCACAGTCAAGGCCCAGCGAACGCAGCCCCCGCAGCATACCGCTTAGATTAAAATCCTGCGGCATTCGGCTTAGGGTATACAGCACCACGCCGCGCCTGCTTTCCAGATTGCCGCTCTCGATGGCAGTGGAGCGGATGATCTCCTCCCATGTTCTCAGGCCGTTACTCTGCGCAGTTTGAATAAAGCCCTCCGCCCGCAGAACAGCAAGCTCGTCCTCCACCTGCTTTAACCCCGAGTAGTAGGCCTGCAGCTCACGGTACACCATGCTATCCGTCGCAAGGGAATAGATGCCCACCGGGCGCAGCAGCGAAACCATACTTTCCAAGCAGTTCACCCTATAACCACCTCCTGCAGCCTTTCAATCGTCAGCGTGCCCAGCGTAATCAGGGTATCGTCCGCCGCCGCGATATCGCAGGACGGCAGTATCAGGTGATGGTTCACCACCCCGCCGCAGCCGAATACCCTGCCCGAAAGCTCGGCTATATAAAGCGGCGCACCCACCTGCCTGTAACTGAAAAACTCTGTGACGAGCGCCGTCAACCGCTGCCGGATGCTCTCGAAACCATATTCGTCCCGCACCCTTACCGCCAGCGTAACGTCTGTCGGTTTCAACACCGGCGGCAGCACCCGCACATCCACACAAATCTCCTTCTGTGCGGCCAGGTCGGCCTGTATCACCGCAAGCTGCTCTGCGGAAGGTGCCGCACCCCTGCCCGCCGCTATCACATCCACCGTCCCTATGCCGCGTGCCCTTGGCAGCACCCTTGCCGAATGTACAAACGGGTATTTCATGGTCTGGTTGTAATAAAAGGCCGCGTTAGTGCCGTTGGAGATAACCCGGTAGCTTTCCAGCAGCCGCGCGCGCAGTGCGTCGTCGTCCTCGGCCTCACACCCTCCTGTAAAGGGGGTAGGGTTAGTCACCGCGTACACACCCGAAACGGCACAGGCAAATACCGTTACCCGCCCGACGGCGATATTGGCGCGCTCCCCCGTCTCAATCGTCTGCGCGGGCACCTCTGCCGCAAGCTCCCCTGTTTTCAGAATGCCGTCGGCGGTGGTCTCGCACTGCACGCTGTCCTGCTCGGTCTGGCAGCGGGTGCCCGCGGGTATAACAATGTCGCAGGCGGCGGGTGTTTGCCGCAAAAACCGCAGAACCCCCGTTGCGGGTGCCGCCTGCTTGCGCGCAAGCCCGCGCATCTGCGCATGAAGGTCTAGCTTCTCACCCTGCGCCGTGGTGGGGTAAAGCTGCCCTTTCAGCCCCTCCAGCTCGGCGGTAAGCGAGAAAATCTGCGCTGCCAGCACCTTTAGGCGTATGCCAATATCCGAGGCCGCGTTCGGTTTTACACCCGAAAGCTCGGTAAACCGGTCGGTCATTGTTTTCAATATCTGCTCATAGTCGGCCATTGCGTTGTCTCCTTTCCTGATTATCTCTTCATTCTGCCCTCTGTAGGGGCGCGCCCTGCGGCGGGATGCAGGGGGGCGGCGTCCCCGACGCCCCGCGGAATTTCATCAGCCAACGTGGGGATGTAGGGGCGAACTGTGTTCGCCCGCGGATTCTCGTCAGACCCGTGGCGGAGGCGTAGGGCGCGCACTGCGCGCCCGCTGCTCTAAACGCAGCCACATGATATACCGCAGACGTCCGATGGCCGCCCCTGCAAACATCCCTGCAGCGAGCGTTTTGGATGGTGGTTATATGCCAAGGCTCACCACACTCTGTGTATCGTTTACCCTCAGCGTCACATCCAGCCTTGCCGCCCCCTCGGCGGTATAGGCACACTGCACATCCTCCACCGTCAGGCCGCTTATAGGCAGCAGCGCCTGCTTTACATAGCCGCGCGCCACATCGTTTAATCGCTGCCGGTTTCCCCCGCGCAGCTTGTACAGCTCGCTGCCAAGCTCCTTATCCAGCGCAAACGCGCCCTTTCTGGCGGTAAGCCGCAACAGTGCCTGCTGCAGCAGCTCATCGGTTGCCTGTACGGTTTTTAGAAAGCCGCGGTCGTCCAAGGCAAAGTCGCCGTTTTGAATCAGCGTATCCATCAGTCGCTCTCCTTGCCGTTGATTAACTGCCCGTCGAGGGTAATGCGCAGGGTGTTAATAACCACCTCGCCGTTGTTTTTCAGCCTGATGCTCGCGCCGCCCGCGCTTTTAAGCGTAAGCTCCCCCGGCGCAAGGCCCTGCGGCTTACAGAGCGCGCCTGCACACAGGTATGCGCCCTCAAACGGCAGCAGCAGCACCTGTTCCCCTTCGGCGGGCAGCCAGGCTACCCCCGCGGGTGCAAACAGCGGCATTCCCTCGGTGCTGTCCTGCCCCATTGTGCACAGCAGCCCCTCCCGCACCCCCGTTACCTCGGCAAGCTGCGGCCGGGGTTGGTCGTTTCTTTCAAAAAGTATCATATGCGTCCTCCTGAAAGGATTTAGATATATCTTCTGTCATAAAGCGTCAGGATGGTAGAAATCCCCTCGTCCCCGAGGGTATAGGTAATCCCGCCGATAAACAGCCCGTCCGCCTCAAACGGCGGGTCGGCAAGCACTGCGGTATCGCCGATATCGCACCGCACAACGGCGGGGATTACAACGTTATAGCAAGCTTTCTTTAGCATCGAGGCTCGGATGGTCTCCTGCGCGCTTGCCTTGGGCAGGCTTGCCCACTCGCTTGATGGGTTTAACAGCCGCAGCCGCCGCACCCCCAGCGCGTCTGGGTTTACCACCCTTGTAAAGTACCCGCCGTAACGCAGATTGCCGCGGAAATTATTCACCCGAACCTCCGAAACCACCTTGTGTCGGTTTATTTCCTGCTCGATGCTCACATAGTTCCACGCACCGGGCTTTTGGTTTGAAACAGTCACCACCCGCCCCTGCCCCGGCGGGGTAGTCTCCAGAAAACCGCCGCTTCCTATGCGCGGGGAACACCTAAGCGTCTGCCTGCAAAAACGGTCAAGCACGCTCCACACCGAAGCGCCCTTATATACGGCAAACTGCGAAAGGGTAGGGTCACTGCCCCGCACGCCCATTACACCGTATGCCGCCGCCTGCCGCCGTACTAAATCCGAAAGCCTCAGGTAATACTGCACGCCGGGTATCGCCTCGTTATCCAGTAAAAGAGCCTCCCTGCTGCGGCACTCCAGCACAAGCCTTACGCCGTTTTGGTCGGCGGTAACGGTCTGGCTGTCCGCTATGCCCTCAAACAGCGTCAGCCCTTCGTAGGATAAGGCCACCTTTGCAACCTCGCCTACCGTCTTTAATAAAGCAACGCTGATAACAAGCTGGTGGCAGGGGGCTGCATAGGTCTTGTTCAGCTCAAGGGCGATGGGCCTATAAAACTCCTTGATTGCTCCATCCGTCAGGGTAACGGTAAGCTTTAACATCCCTGCCTCCTTTCTATTGCACCGAAACACGAATCACCTGCCCCGCCGTTAAACCGTTGGGCGATACAATTGCGGGGTTATCCGCCAGCAGCCGCTCGGCGGTGGTGTGAAACCGCGCCGCAATGGCAAACAGCGTTTCGTTCTCTTGCACAATACAGGTAAACTGCCGCTCAGGCGTACCGCTGCCGTCTTGCAGGGTATCCTCTATAAAGCGCGCGGTATAGCCATACCCGTCACGTCCCGGCAGACCGACAGTTTTAAAAAAGCTAAAATGCGCCATAAACGGCGGCTCCCCCGGCAGGTACAGCTGCCCCGAGCCCCCCTGATTATAAACCTGCTCCAGCTTTAGGTACTGCTGCATGGCATTTGCGCCAAAGAACTCGCCATCAATTACAACCATCCGCGCCCTAGCCCCCATATCGGCGACAAGCTCCCCTTCAAAGGGCAGGGGTACGCGCGCAGTCCGTCTCTCGTTTATTACCTCCAGCCTGCGTGGGTTGGTCGGAAAGGTGTACTCCTTATATCGCAGCTTTTCCATCTATATTTCCTTTCCTGCTTCCAGCCCACTAAAGCGTAAGCATCCGGTCAAAGCGCCTGTCCTCGCGCGCAAGCATTTTAGCCGCCGCTTGTGCAATCTGCGTAATCTGCGGCAGGGCACTCCTCTCTGCTTTTATTGGCGGCGTATCGGCGGAATCCTCCGCAAATGCAATCACCGGCTCATGCTGCGCAGGCGCGGGCCCTTTCGGAATGTCGGCAAAAGGCTCGGCAGGCACCTCAACACGTCTAAACTGCACAACCCCGTCTGTTCTCTGTTCCTGCCGCTCCTTTACCCTGCAAACGGCCTTTTGCCTGTTTTTAGCAAACATGCCCGCCGCCTCAATGTTTTGTTGTATCAGTGTCTCAAACATCGGTGTCCTCCTCCGGGTACCGCCCCGCAAGCTGCTCGTTTACCCCGCACTCGTCATACTGCTGTAAGGTTTTAAGCGTATCGGCCATAAACGCCTGACGATACTGCTCGGTAAAATCGGCAAGCTGCAAAAGGCTCAAGCCGTCTGCCGCCTCCCCCGCCGAGCAAAATCTTCTTTCGCCGTCTGCCATCAGGCTGTATGCACAAAGGGCTGCGTTGCGAGCCACCGCTTTGGCGGCGTTTGCGGGAATCCCCTGCGCGCAGAGAGCCTCCGCAAGCATAAGCCCCTCCTGCTCCATCAATAGCGCCTGCCGTGCCGAAAGCTCGTTTAGCTCTGCCGTACCGCCCTCTATTTCCACGGAAATTCTTCTCACAAGCAACTCTCCTTTCCTTTAGATAAGCTCCATCCGCTTGGCGGCCACCACCGTCACCCGCTCTGCCACCACATCGCCCACCGTAACGCTCTCTAAGATATCCGACCACTCGCAGCCGCTGTAGATGACGCGCCGGTCGGGCTTGACAATCACCAGATTAAAGCTTGTCAGGTTAAAAAAGCTCACCCCGTCGCGTATCGCCGCGTCGGTGGCATAGATGCGCCCCAGCTCGATGATATGCCTCACCCGCCCCGCGACGGTGCCTACCGGCTCCTGCTCGCCGAATGCCTCCACATAGCGGCTTTCGCGCACCGCCTTGGCCTTATAGCTTTCCACCACCGCCAGCTTTTTGCCGTTTACCTCAAGGTAGATATCCTTGCTGGTGGGAAACCCCGCACCGCTCATATAAACACTCCTCTCAACGTCTTAAACCGTAACATTCGCCACAATGTCGATGCGGTGCAGCCCATACACCACCGCAAACGCCACCTCCGCCACGCACACCGTCGGCTCGTTCTCCTTCACCGTTACCACCGGCGGCTCAAAGCTGTCGATGATGCCCAAAAAGCGCTTGCGGCTTAATTCGCACGCCACCTGTGTGCGGATGGCGTCCCGCGCCGAGGCCGTATTCTTCGCGCCCCGCAGCTGCGCTTTTAACAACGTGCGAATACCCACAATCACGTCGTCGATGATGCGCACGGTGGAAAGCTCGCGAAAGGAGTTATCCTGCACGCCGTTTTCACTGGTTTTGGTGGTCAGCGCACGGATGAGCTCCGCCTTCTCGCCGGCCTGCTCAAACACACTCACCCCCGCCTGCAGCAGCGCGGTAAGCCTGTCCTCGCTATAGGGTGCAAAAAAGGTAAAGCTGCCCTCGGCCTGTGAAAGGTTCAGGTTCGCGGCGGGGTCTTCCAAACGCAGCGCCAGCGCGCAGTATGCCGCCGCCAGATACGCCGCACTCTGCGTGCTGCCCCCTTCAAAGGCAACGGCGGGCGCCGTTAGGCAGATGCGTTCGCAGTTAACAGCCCTTGCCGCCGCTTCGGGCTCACTATCGGCGGGCACCCCCATAAAGCCGATACGCTCCCTGTTTGCCGCCGCGTCCGCCGTAAGCCTTCCCGCCAGCGCCTGCTGCACCGCAAGCGCACCGGTATCACACACCACACCGCTTACACCCTGCAGCCCGCCCAGCAGCGCAAAGGCATTCTCGTAGTCGTTCGCCGTCGGAGTCGCACCTACCGGGATGCAGTAGATGTCGCTTACCCCGTTTAAAATCAATATCTTTGTAAGCGCGGTAAGCATGGATGCCTGCGCGGTTCCGTACGCCGCCACCGCGTCGTTTAATCTGCCTATCTGCTTTACCGTAAGCTTTTCACCTGTTGCGGAGGCCGCCACCACCGCGGCGGCCTTAGATGCACCCGCGCCGCTTAGCGTTCCGATTACCGAATAGCTCGAAAACACACCCGGCCGCTGTAATGAAACCGTACTCAACCGTTTTCCCTCCTTTTTACCTCTATTTCCTCTATGGCTGTCTGCGTGTCGTCTGCGCTTACAACGGTGGCCTTAATCTGTGCATACGCCGTCAGCGTAAACGCGCCCAGTGCCCTGTCGCAGCTTACCTCTTTGCACCTGATACTCTGCACGCGGATGGCGTTCTGCCCAAGCAGCAGGCATTGGGCCAGGGCGGAAAACACCCTGTGGCAGGCGCTTCCGCCCTGTTTTAGCGGCGTATACACCTTAAAGCTTACCGTAACCGTTACCCCTTTGCCGAAAACGTCCTCGCCGCCGCTCTGGGTGCCCAAGTACTGCGAGCCGCCCGCCTCGCTTACAATCTCATACAGCCCCACGCACAGGCAGGGCTGCTTTAACAGGCTTTCGCGTTCCAGGGCCGGGTACTCCTCCAATACGGCTACACCGCAGAGAGCCGCAGACGCTTGCAAGCAGCTCACCAGCTTCGCCTTGAATTCATCAAAAAACCCCACTGCCGTTATCTCCTCCCTCCGGCCGCAGCACCGCCCGGATAAACGCCGGCTGCTCGCCAAGGTACAGCGTCTCCCACGTTTTTACCGTGTATTGCTGCCCCGATGCCGTTACCGTGCAGCCGGGCGCCACCGCTTCGCCGATATACTGCGAGATAAACCGCGCGTGCGCACCGTCTATATGCCCTGCGGGGGTATACTCGCCCTCCTCATACAGCCGGTTTTTATACCGCAGCGGCATAATAACAGCAAAAACCGTTTTACTGCCGCCGTCTGCAAGGGTTATGGCCGCCTGCCTGCCGTAGCGGCTAAAAAACTGAGATAGGTTCATTGATATTGCCATCCCCTTTGAAAATTCCTTTTTAAACCTTTACCTGTTCAAAAACAAAGCCGTCGTCTGCAAGAATATCCGCGCACGCAGCGGCATACTCCTGCAGCAGCCTTCGAGCGGCCTCTGCCTCCTGCTGCGGGGCGGAGTGCACCGAAACATCCCCCAGCGTTACCGAGCCGCCGCCCTGCGCGCTTTTCAGCAGCACATAACGGCAGCAAAGGCCTGCGGCGCACAGCATATTCAGCCGCTGCGCGTTTGCCGCAAGGTTGGTGTTCGGCCTTACTCTGCCTGCCGTTTCGGTCTGTATTAGCTCCGCAAGAGCCTGATAGTTCTGTGCTTCCTTTGGCGTAAGCCCCGCAAGCAGCGCAAACTGCCGCAAAATCTCCTCTGTCTGCATTCCGAGCGCCCCCTTCTGTTAAAACTGCACCCGCCCGCCGCTTGTGGCAGACGGGTGCGGTATATTCGTTAGGCCGCAAGCTCCAGCTTCTTAGAGGCCTCGGCAAAGATCTTCGCAAAGCCCGCGATGCTGGTTATCGCCGCACGCTCCAGCTGGCGGTCGATGAGCTTGTCGTAATCGATGTTCACGTCTCCCGCGCACACCATCTCCAGCGCAAAGCCCTTGTCCAGCCCGATGATGCTGCCGCCCGCCGCCTGGGCCTTTACAATGCTTGCCCCCAGCGGGGTAACCATCCTACCGGTGCCCTGAAAATTCAGCCCCGCAATGGCGTCCTTCAGCTCGGCGATGCAAAGCAGCTTTGCAATCACAGCGGGTGAGGCCACCAGCGTGTTCAGCCCGTAGGGGTTGAGCGCCTCCCACAGCGCCACAAGGCTTTGGTAGGTTACGTTCCCCGCCACACCGGTTTTAATGGCGGTGATGGCGTTGTTGTTTCCGTCGCCGTCGGTCAGCACCTTTACGGCGTCGTCCAGCTGCGCCGAGGCGATATACGCGCCGATCTGCCTGAGCGTAACGGTAAACAGGTCCAGCTTTGCAAAGCGCACCGCCTCGTACGAGGTCACCAGCATCCGGCCGCGCTTATGCAGCTTAATCAGGTTTTCCTGCGTGGTAACGGTGGTTTCGGGAATCACCGCCCCCTCGGCCACCGCCTTAAGCGCCTTGCGGTCGGCGCCGGGGCCGGAGGTGATGCTGCGGTAGTCCATCCCCTCGATCATCGTCTTGGTGGCGATGATTTTATCCAGCACGTTCGCCTCGCTTATGCCCTGCTTCACGGCGCGCGCCACATATTCGGGGAAGAGCGCGGAGCTGTCAGAGGTTGCGAAGAACTTCTCCACACAGTCGCTGCCAAAGCCGCTCACCTTAATGTCAAAGCGCTTGAGCTGGCGCTGGTAAGCGTCCAGCCCCTCCAGCGGGGTGTTCTTGTAGCTCTCCGACGGGTCCAGCTCCTCCAAAACTCTGCCAAAGCCCTTGCCCGCCACCTGATACATACCCTTTTCCAGTCGGATGTTATCGTAGCTTGCCATCTATACACCAATCCTTTCCAAACTTAATTTTAGGCTGCCGCAATCTGCCCTAGGCAGATTAGCTCAGCAGCACCCCTATGGTGCCGCCTGCGGTACCGGCCTCCACCACAAGGCAGCTTCTGCCCGCAGCGCCGCCCGCCTTTACGGCGTTTGCCCCGTTGCTCGCTAAGCAGGCATAGCCCACCGCAACCGTCTCGGCACAGGGCAGGCTTACATAGCCGCTTACCTGCACGCCCGCGATGCCGCCGCGCAGGGTCTTCACCACACCCACAATCGCCTTGCCGTCGGTCGCCTTTGCCACCGTACCGCTGCCGGACATCATCACAAGGTCTCCCTTCTGCGTACCCTCCGCCGCCGCAAAGGTAACCCTCTGCTCGTTTACCCCTTCAAAAGAGATGTTCATCTGTTATCCGTTCCTTTCCGGCACCTGCCTAAATCAGAGCAGCGCGCCAACAAAATTTCTGGGCTTTATTACCCTAAAAAATCTTCAAATCTTAAACTCGGTATTGCTCCTCCCTGCCGTATCGGCGCCTTTTGCAAGCTGCGGCACACCGGCTAAAAAGTTCTTCTCGTCTGTGTCAAACAGCCTTTTAAACTCACGCAGCTCGTCCAGCTCCATGCGCTCCACCGCGGCCTTGATCAGCTCGCAGTTGGCCTTAGGATAGGCGGCAAAAGCAAGGCGCAGCACCTCCTTTTCAAGCCCGCTCTTGTAGGCCCTGCCGCAAGAGGCTTCCTTCTCAAGCCTTTGGATATACTCCTTTAGCGTGAGTACCTCGCTGCCCGAAAGCGCTTCCATCCCCAGCTTTTTTAAAATATGCTCCATTGTGCTTCCTCCTTCCTGTGCCATATAGGCCTTGGATACCCCCGCCCCCTGCTGAGAGGGCACCGCGACGAACGACCACTCATACGCGTCGGTGGGCTTGCAAAGGATATGGCAGCACCGCTTTCCGTCTGCCTGTACCCCTTTGCGGTGGCCGCAGGCGCCCTCGCGCTGATTCTTACCGCACACCGAGCAGCGCACCTCGCTTACCGCGCACCCTACGCTCACTTCCTTCTTAATCCCCGCCTCAATCTCGGCTATCAGCGCAGCGTTCTTCTCACTGCGCAGCATATAAGCGCGCGCCTTGAGTGCGTGATATGCTTCCCCCGCCGCCGTCATTCGAGTGTCGTCACTGATTACTTCACACGCAAAGATGCGTGCCGTCTGATTTTCCGCCTTCGGGCTGTGGTCGAATATGCCGCTCTTGCCCAAGAAAAGCTTCGCCAGCGTATGCAGCGCGGAGATATCAAACCGCTCGTTGTCGCGGTCGATCTCGTTATCGCACAGCACCACCGAGAACACAAACACCTCGCCGCCTGTAAGCTCTCTCAGGGCATAGCGGTTTATCAGCGCAAGCTCCTTCTCGTTTACCAAAGCCTGTTCAGGGCTTGCCGACTTTGTGACTGTCCTCTTATCCGTTTTTTTCCACTCCTTTCAGCTCACGCTCCAGCTTTTTCGCCTGTGCCAGCAGCAGCCGTGCGCGTGCCTCCTCCACCGTATCCTGCAGGTTGATGGTCTCCCAGGTTATCCCCGGCTCGCACGCAAACCCGTTTAAGCGCAGATGCATCCTGGCTATCTGCAGGATTGCTGGGGTTACCAGCCTGCGGTAGCTTTCCAGCTCGCTGGTGAGCATGTCCGCCTGCTGGGTGCTCATGCGCTCGGTGGTGCTCCAGCTCAGCCCGAGCATAAAGGGCGGAATGCCGGTTTTCGCAACAATCTGCTCGAGCATCTGGCGCACCGGCACCTGTGTATCCAGCACCTGATTATCCGCGCCGATCACCTTAATGCTCACATCCCCCACCGCGATAAAGTCCTTCACCCTTCCGCCGCCCGTACTCATGGCGTCCGCCCACTCCTTGGCAATCTGCATGGCGCGCTCCTTGGCGTACGCCTTATCGGGTGCACTCTCGCCGGGCTTGTAGGTTACCGCAAACCGCAGGTTGCCCACGCGCTCGAAGTTCTGCCCGATGCTGTTGTAAATCTTCAGCAGCACCGAGCACACAAACGGCAGGCTGTGAAGTAGCGATGTTCCGCGCACCTCGCCGCATTTGGGGTTTAATGCCGCGTGCAGTATCAGCTCGGGGTGGGCAACCGGCCTTGGGGTAACACCCTCCCGCACGCAAAGCTCGGTACGCAGCGTTTGACTGTTCTGCAATATCTCCAAATTCTCAAGCGGTGCGTTATACAGCAGGGCGATGCGGTCTCGCGAGCCGCTAAGCACCATCTCTCCCGCCGCATTGCCGTAGCACAGCAGCGAGTTTAAAAACGACGCCACAAACAGCTGAATGCCGTTGCCTCCACCCGCGACGGGAACAGTGTCAAAAAACCGCTCCAGCAGCCGGTCGGCGGTGCTGTTGCCGCAGCTGGGCGCAAAGGTGCCCACCAGCCGCACAATCTTTTCAAGCGCCGCATCCACCACCGGCACCGCCTCGCGTATCGCGTCATACAGCGCGTTTTCGGGGGCAGAGAGCGGCACATAATTGCTCAGCGCCCCAAAGCTTATAGCGCTGCCCCTTGCCGTCTGCACCACCGAATACCCTTCCTTTTCTCCCTGTGCCTTACGCTTTTTCAGTAATCCCAAGTTTTCACCTCCTTTATGATAGGTAGGGAACGGTCTTGACCGTTCCGCTCTTTTACCCATGCCCAATAGAATCTCGGCGAGCGGGAATACCCCACCCTTGCAACGTAACTCCCATGTTTCCTATGAGCAAAACCATGCAAGGGGCAACGTTCTCGGCACCCCGCAGGTTTACCCGCCCGACAAAGCTTTGGTTGCAGGGGCGATAGGCGAATTTCGTACGCGAAAATCGCCTACGCAATCGCCCGCGGAGTAGATGCGGTTTGGATACAACCACGGATGCACGCCCCTATAAAGTTTTTAAGCAATATCTCTTTGTAAAACGGTCAGGATCGTTCTGCCTTGCTTTAAACCCAGTTATGGTTAATTGTGCGAACCTATGTTCTCACGGCGCTGGTTACAAAGAAGTCGTCCTCCCCGCCCTCTAGCACGGTACTCACAAAATAGCGTATATCGTCCATCGCGTGGTCGTTCTCCTTAACCGGGGCATCCCGACCGGTTCCCTCCTCCCACCGGTAAAGAGCAAATTCGCGGATGCTGTCCTTACACGATGGGTCAAACAGAATCTCACGCGCTTTCAAGGCATCGCACACCCTCCTTATCCCGTTAAGCACGTCGTTCTTCGCCTTTAGCACGCTGAATCTTCCGTGCCGCCTGATGGTCTCGATAAAGCTTGCCGCCGAAGGGTCTACCACCACACCGCTGATAAGGCAACCTCCCGCCAGCTCCTCCAGTGATAAATAGTGCTCCTCATCGGTTTTCTGAAAGCCCTCGCGCCGCGAATCAAAGTAATACTCCCGCAGCCGGTGCCAGCACCCCTGCGCAAGCCCCCACAGCCCGAACGACGACGGGTTCACCGTGCCGTAATCGCAGGAGATATAGTACCGCTCGCACCTTTCAGGCGCCTGACGCAGATGCACGCCCGCCTCAAACATCGGGTACACCAGCCCCTGCGCCGCCACCCAGCGCCCCTTTACAAACCGCTCGTAGAATACGCCGGAGTAGAGCGACTGGTAGCGCGCCACAATACCCAGCGCAAGCGAGGGGTTGTCGCTCATCTCAAAGTGGAGGAGCAGCGCGTTCTTCTCTCTGGCCTTTTTTATCCACTCTAAGTAAAACCAGTGGTGCGGATGCTCGGGGTTGCAGTTAAAAAAATATTTCGAGCCTGCCACCGAGCACCGCGCCAGCGCCTGCTCCACAAACGAGCGAGGCATCAGCGCCACCTCGTCAAACAGCACCCCGCCCAAGGTCATACCCTGTATCAGCGCCGCGGAGGACTCATCCTTTCCGCCGAACAGGTAGAACCGGTTGCCCCTTCCCGCAAGGGTGATGTCGATATAATTCTTGCTCACCCGCTCCTCACAGTGAAAGCCCAGCTCCTTTAAAACCCCCAGCAGCGGCACCACAACATTGCGCCGCAGCGAGGTCACCGTCTTGCCGCACAGGGCAAAGCTTCGGTTCGAAAACGCATAGAACGCCCACGCCACAAACGAAAGTGACATGCACAGGGTTTTGCCGCTTCTCACCGCGCCATCGCAGATGAGTGCATCCTTCCCCTCATGCGGGCTGCCCCTGCACCACCACGAAAGCGCCATCAGCTGCTTCTTAGAAAAAGGCGCAAACTCCGCTTTCAAGCACTCAACTCCTTTCTCCTCATATTATTGATTGGTTTGCACAATGCCAGACATCCGTATACGAACCGTTCCTTGTAGGGGAGCGCATTGCGTTCCCGCGGTATGACCTGTGATTACGTCTGAACCTGCGGGCGATTGATAATCGCCCCTACATTAAAACCTTAGGTGAGCGATTGACTGACGCGAAATTCGCGTTTTAACCCTACCATACCGCGGAACGGTCAAGACCGTTCCCTACAAATACTCCTTGAAACGCTAGAGATTTAGGGACGATAGGCGAAAATTCGCCGGCGGATTTCGCCCGTGAAAATCACCTCAGTAACTGCCCGTAATCTTTAGCCCCAGTTCACTGCAATTCATCTTCATCCTCCGCCGCGGCCTGTTTCAGCGCGCACACCCCTTTTTCAATCGCCGCATAAAACGGTGCCGCGCCGTCGGCCTGCCGTTCGCTCTCCAAGGATGCCAGCGCCTCCAACGCCTTCAGACGGTCGTAAAACTTAATCTCAAACCCGCCGCCCTTGGGCTTCTTAATTTCGGCAATCGAAAAGAGGTCAAGCTTCTCGGGGTTTAGCGTGCCCGAATCCTCGGCGAGCAGCAGCGCAACCGCGTCCGCAACGCTGCCGAATGCCAACCGCTCCAACCCCTTACACACATCCTTGGTGCTGCCCTTCCGCTGCGTCAGCTCCCCGATGCGCGCACAAACCTCCGCTCTTTTAAGTAGCCTTACCGCCGAGCGCTCCGCCAACAACGGGTTAAACCCCGCTTTTACTGCGGCCTCCCTTGCGTTCTGCGTCGCGGCGTAATGCCAGCAAAAGAACTCCTCGCGCCTTGTGAGGGGTCTCCTCTCGGTATTTTTTATGCTCACCACCTCCGTTCCCTCTCACCTATAGGGTGGAAAAGCGGTTAGTTGCATAGTTTTTGTAGATTATATAAATATTTATTAATCTACAGCATAAATTATTAATATTTATATTTTTTTGTAAAATATGTATTGATATTTTAATTACAATATTGCATAATTATATAAAATAAATGTTGCAGGAGTGGTAAACATAAAAAAATTTGTCAGCGTGGTTCTTGCTTTTATACTGATTATGTTATGTATGCCGACTACATATGCAGATACTACAGTTAGTACTGCCATATATGTTTTCAGTAATAATGATGGCTCTTATTCAACTTCCGCTAATAATTCAAACGGGCTTAGAGCATTCAACAATTCTTCATCACAAAAAATTGCTAAGCAGAATAATGATATTTTTTATTTTGATGCAAATCCTAATAGAAAATTAATTAAAATCAATAATTCTATGTTCCTTGAAGCCGAAGAAATCAATGTTAATGTTAAATCGACAGCAGCGGTTAATTCAATTATTAGTGCATATTCAATTCAAGGTAAGCTAAGAGAAGATCTTCTACAAACAAATCAAATGGCATTATCACTAGACTGGGAATCTATTGATGCTCAACTTTATGTTCCTACTAGAAATACCTCTAATTCAAACGGAGCAATTTATACTGGCTATAATGGTGCACGATATAAAGATTATGTGTATACAGCGACTGCTCAAAGTTCTTACTATAATATAAGTCAATTAACAGGTAAGATTTCTGCTGTTGCCGCAAAAACTCTTCAAACATTCATAGTTCGTTCTCTTGGTAGTTCTTCTGCATCATCACAAATTGGAGTACTCCTTACATTGCAGGATATATTTGGTTCTTTATTTGAATCATACCCAACTTCTACTTCTATTCAAACACAGGTTAGCTCTTGTGAAACCAAAACAAGAAGATACACTTACATTGAATCACCAGTTTATGCAGATAGCTTTTCATGCAGAGCTATAAGTGATACTGGTTCCCAATATTTTAGATATTTAACTATTACGCCTGGTCAACTTGAGCATTTTGCAAATGCAGATACATGCTATTATTGTGGAGATAACTATTATAATTTAGATGAAATGGCTTATAGCTACAGGTTCGGTGGCGGTATTGAGGTTTGGAAAGAAACCGTTTCATCTTTCAAATTGAATGCTTTCCAGTCATTTAGTTCTGTTAATCCTTAAATATAGGATACTTTAATATCTATTCCATTTCCAAGGTTGAAATTTTTTCAGCCTTGGAAATGTTATATTTCAAATTTTTCAGTTGATATGAAACGTATATTCTTTATTAGATGCTAAATCCTAAAGATAGGACTTGGAGCTTGGAATGAAAAAACATAGAGTTTATTATTACTTCATACCAATCATTATATTGGTACTTGTTCTATCAACTTACATTGTTTATTCTCTGCCAGTGAAATTGAATAATATACTACCAAATAACATAACACGCATATCCATCATTGATAGCGAAGGTTCTTTGGAAGAGAAACAGGCCGCACCGATTACCGAACAATCTAAAATTGATGAATTCCTAAACATACTAGACGATTATACCTACCGAAAGAAGCTGTCCTTTTCCTCCACAGTTCCAACCTATCCCGTTGATAAGGTCTCCCACATCATGCTTAACATGTATTCAGAAAAGGATGTCGTTTCAATACAGCTTCTGTCAAACGGCGAACTGCTGGTCGGCAATAATCCCTATGGTGTCAACAGCCTATTTGATAATTCAAAAGCGAAAGAGCTCTACGGCAAAATCAAGGAGCATTTTATTCCTTGATAATCCCATTAGGTAAATATGGCGTATTTCTGCCCATTCCCTTTTATTGATGGTTGACAATTCCCTGCCCTACATGTTATTATTGTCAAAGTTAAAAGGGAGTAGTTTTCATACAAAGTCAACATACTGGCCCAAAAGCCTGGCTTTGTAGCCTTTCAGGTAACGAGACTTTTAGCGTGTTCGCTGTCATGCGGATACGCTAAGGGTCTTTTTTATTTCCCTTTTTCAAATATCTATGAGAGGTTGTTCAAAATGGGTTCTATGCTGCCTGCATTTCTCTTCTCGGTTGGCGCGGTTGTCTTGGCTGAAATGGGCGACAAAACGCAGCTTTTGGCAATGGCGTTTGCCACCAAGTATAAGGCGTCCAAGGTGATGCTTGGCGTTTTTATCGCAACCGTTTTAAACCACGCGCTGGCCGTGGCGGTTGGCAATTTCATCACCCGCTTTCAGTCGATTCAAATCTGGATTCAGGTAATCGCTGCCGTTTCGTTCATCTTCTTCGGGCTGTGGACCATCCGTGGCGACAAGCTGGACGGCGAGGATCAAAAGCCCTCGCGGTTCGGGCCGATTCTCACCGTAGGCATCGCGTTCTTTATTGCCGAAATGGGCGATAAAACACAGCTTGCGACCATTGCCATCGCCACCAAGTTCCCCGCTGCCCCCGTCGGTATCCTGATGGGCACCACCACCGGTATGCTGATTGCCGACGGTATCGGCATTATTATCGGCGTTGTACTGTGCAAGAGGATACCCGAAAGAACGGTTAAGCTTGTTTCCGCGGCTGCGTTTATCCTGTTCGGCTTTATCGGAAGCTATCAGGCTGCCCGCGATGCGCTCGGTCTTTCCATCCCCATCACCCTGCTTATCCTCGCTGTTTTAGCCGTTGCCACCGGTTTTGCCGCTTACTTCATCATTAAAAAGGATCATGCAGCCCAAAAGGCAGAGACTGTCAACACTGCCGAGTAATAAATAACACACAAGGGACGGCGTCCTCGACGTCCCGCGGAATTCTATCAGCCACGCGGTGGTGATGTAGGGGCGCGTATTGCGCGTCCGCGGTTTTTTGCTGGGTTACTGGCAAACGCGCCCATGCCGGGGGTATTCTCTACTCATAACTAATCTCTAGCTGCTACTCGCCCACCCCCAACCCCCTCCCGCATCTTGAGCTCATATTGTCCAGAATTCCATTATGCGGGAGGGGGAAAACTGTTCGGGGGCTGGCGCCCCCGAACGTGTACCCCCTTCACTGTACAGGGTGAACCCATGTGTCTGCCCAGGCAAGTTGAGAAGGCAGAGAGGATAGGACAGAAGACAGAATTCTTTTTTTCCGCGTACCTTTCTGCCCTCTGATTTCTGTCATCTCGTAGGGGACGGCGTCCTCGATGTCCCATGGTCAACCCGACTGCTAAATACCTTGATTGTAGGGGCGCGCATTGCGCGTCCGCGGTTTTTTGCTGGGTTACTGGCAAACGCCCCCATGCCGGTGGTATTCTCTACTAATAACTAATCTCTAGCTGCTACTCGCCCACCCCCAACCCCCTCCCGCA
>NZ_FNID01000069.1 GCF_900103835.1 Acetanaerobacterium elongatum
CGCAGGCGGACATGCGCCGCCGGAGCAATACCGCTAAAAATGTCTGCGGTGAGCAGACATTTTTGCTTGGGGGTGTTCATGAGGGGGACGGCTGAAAAACCAAACCACTTGGTTTGGTGACGAACGAAGTCCCCCTTATGGAGCGTGTCGAGTTTCTCGACACGCTCAGGCAGGTCATAACGGCCTGCCTAGCTTTAATTCCCGCAGAACCTCCCTAAGCGGCAGGCCCTTTACGCGGTGGGTTTTGTGCGCCGCGCTGCCGCTTTCGGAATAGGTGTAGACAATTACATCGCACAGGCCGATTCGTTTTTGAAATAGGTTCTGGCCGATGACGACCATCGCGGCGCGGTTTGCGGGCACCACCACCGTATGCAGGATAAACCCCTTGGAGTAGCGAAGGGTGTAGGTGGCGCCGTCAAAGCACAGGCCGGCGGTGAAGAAGTCGGTAAGCTTTAAAAAGAAGTACCACAAGAGCGGCACCCACAGCGCAAGGCCGAAGAACCGCACCACATCGCGCCACACGGGGAACAGCCGCCAGCCTAGCCAGATAGCGGCAAGCAGGGCGGGAACAAGCAGCAGCGATTGAAGCAGGTAGGCAAGCCACGCGCGCTTATCCGGCTTTACGGTGCGGGCATGGGGGCGGATCTCGGGCAGCAGCAGCGTCATGGTGGCGGCAAGCTCTTTGCGCGAGGCGGAGGGGATGAGCGCCGCCACCTCGTTTTTGCCCTTGCCGTAGCCGATGGCCTGTATAAACACCATATACAGCCGCAGCAGCTTGGTCATCAGGCTTTGGCGGATATCCAGAAAGTTAATCTTGCTTATAAGGATGTTGTAGGTGCGGCGGGTGACAAGGCCGACGTTCACCTCCAGCGTGTGCTCGGAGCGCTCGATAAGAAATCGGATGAGGCTGAGCATATTGCGCACAAAGCCGATAAACCAGCCCGCCAGTATAATCAGCCCGGCCGCGGTGGCAACGGGGGGGATGCCTAAGGGCAGCCATGCCGAGAGCTGCGAAACGGCGGTGAGTACCGAGCCCTCCAGCTTCTGCCCCAAAACGGTGCCCGCGCGGTTAAGAAACGCCGAGGCGAGCAGCACCCCCGCAAACGAGTTGGATAAAAACGCGCTGAGCGCCGCAATATACATCGAGCGGGGGCGGAACACCCGCGTGGTTTTGCGGGGCGGCTCTTTGGCGGGCTGCCCGCCCGCAACAAGAGGAGAGGCTTCTGCGCCTTTGGGCAGCGGGGGCTTTAGGCCTTTGCTCGCACGGGCAGAGCAGGCGAGGGAGCGCATATACATCGCCTCTGCGGCATCGCGGCGGTAGGTGATAATCTCAAAGTCATAGCGGCTTGGGTTGCCGCCGCTGGTATCGGCACGCAGCACCGCCGCGCGCAGCGGAGCGAGCAGCCACGAGCGCTCTGAGGCGATGGTGCAGACGGCATAGAAGGGCAAAAAACCCTCCTGCCGAAGCAGCAGCCCCTTTTTAAAGTAAAGCCCCGTCTCGTCGAAGCGGTAGGTGAACAGCCGCCAGCGCACCGCCGCAATGCCGATAATCATCATAACGATGAGGATATCGAACCACGCGCCCTTCAGCCACGCGGCAAGGCCCCGGCCCCACAGGGCGAGCAGCGCGCCGCGCACAAACGGGATGATGAGCAGGTAGAGCACGCGCGAAAGGTTGGTGAGAATCATCAGCGGGTGGGCATGGCGATAGAGCGGGCCTGCCAAAAGAGTCACCATCCTTTCTAATATCATGGATTAGGGGTTCCTGCCGGGTTTGCAGGGGCGGACATCGGTCGCCCGCAGTATTTTTACAGCGCTCGGTTAGACCGCGGGCGCTTACTAAGCGCCCCTACAGCCCCGTTGTGGATTGGGTGATAAACCGCGGGGCATCGGGGACGCCGCCCCTACATCCCGCCGCAGAACGGCGAATATACGGGGGTAGCGGTTCGGGGGCGAAGCCCCCGAACGTTAAGCCCCCTCCCGCATGAAGTAATCTGCGGTAATAGGTGCCGGGGAGATGCGGGAGGGGGTTGGGGGTGGGCTACTAACAACTAAAGATTTAGTCGTTAGTAGAGAGCACCACAAAGCGAGAAAAATTAGGCATGGTAGCGCATTACCTGCGTAGGGAACGGTCTTGACCA
>NZ_FNID01000035.1 GCF_900103835.1 Acetanaerobacterium elongatum
ATTTGATAGGCATGCAAATTTGAAGTATAAGTATGGGAACAGGCATTTCTGGTGCAGAGGATATTATGTTGATACAGTAGGAAGAAATGCAAAAGTAATTGAAGAATATATCAAAAACCAATTACAAGAAGACATAGCTTCAGATCAAATATCATTCAAAGAATACATAGACCCGTTCACGGGTAGCAAGGAAACAAAGGCATGAAAAACGAACAGCCGCTTTAGCGGCTGCCCGTAATAGTAATGCGGTTGGCGGAACCATTCAGTGCGTCTTGAGACGCTGTGCCAGTAATATGCCCTTTTAGGGCTGGTGCATACCACCAGTTTAACTGGTGGTTTTGATTTTTGTGCTATTT
This sequence comes from Acetanaerobacterium elongatum, assembly GCF_900103835.1. GTDB lineage: Bacteria > Bacillota > Clostridia > Oscillospirales > Ruminococcaceae > Acetanaerobacterium > Acetanaerobacterium elongatum. The sequence continues at coordinate 357 of NZ_FNID01000035.1, forward strand.
CTTCTTAACCTTCTGCGCGTATTTAAACAGCAGCCTTCCGCCGAAGGGCGTGATGACGATATCCTTGCTGCGTTTAGAGAGGGCGTAGAAGCTGGTTTGATAAGCAAACGGGATGAGCACGGCATCATTGATGAGCTTCTGCTCCGCCTGCTTGAGGTAATCCCCCGCCTGCTTTTCGGGCGAGGAGGAGGCCAGCGCTATCAGGCTGTTATAATCTACGTCGGCATAGCCGATGATGTTCTTGGGAGAGTCGGAGGTAAAGGCCGAAAGCATATCGTAGGCGCTGTCGCTATCCGGCTTAAACGGAACCAGTGCCGCCTGAAACTTGCCGGACTTCATGGCGGTTTGAATATCCTCCAGCGGCATGCGCTTAAGGCTTACAAAGGCTGAAAGATCCCTCTGCCAGGTTTGCTGCGTAAACTGCATCAAAAAGCTGAACGGCTCGGTATCGGGGCAGAGGATGGTGATGCTGGGCTCGTAGGTGCTCAGCTCGGAGGTGCCGAGCTGAAAGCTTGCAAGCGCATTCTCGGGCAGGTAGGGCAGCAGGATGTTCAGCCCAGCGGCCTTGCGGAAGGGCTGCCCGCCGAAGGTAACCACCGGCGGAACATAGCCGCCCGCGTTCTTCAGCCAGATAGGAAGCTGGTTTTGGTAGGCGGTGCCGGTAAACGCGCTTGCAAGGCCCAAGCGGATATTGCGGTTTGAGCAGACCTTATCGTTTGTGTTGAATACCAGCGCCCAGGTTGTATCCTGAAACTGCGCGTACCCGTAGCCCTGCTGAACCAGCGATTCAATCTTCTCGCCCGAAACACTCATTACATCGGTGGTGCCGTTTAAAAAGCGTTTGAGCACCTCGGTGTCTGACTTGCCGGGGTAAAGCCCCACTACCTCCGGGCTTACATCGGCGGCATGTGTATAATACTCGTTTTTTGACAGTACAAGGCTTTTGCCCTGCTTCCATGAATAGAAGCTAAACGGCCCGTTGGTGACGATATTCTTGTTATCCATGCCGTACTTGCCCTTGGTTTGGGTAAAAAACTGCTGATTGCAGGGCATGGCGGGGGTGGTGGTGGTAAGCTCCAGAAAACCGTCGCTGGGGTATTCTAGCTCTACGGTAAGCTGGGTTGCCGAGGTGGCATACACCCCCAGCGCCTCCTTGGGCTGCTTGCCCGCCATGATATCGGCGGCGTTCTTGAGGCACAGGAACTGCTTGATGTAGGGTGAACCGGTGTATTTATCGAAAAGACGCTGAAAGGCGAATACAAAGTCGTGCGCCGTAACCGGATCCTGCTTTTTATTATTCAACACCCAGCAGGCGTTCTCATCCAGTGTAAAGGTGTAGGTGAGCTTATCGTCTGAAACGGTGTAGGACGAGGCCACCCCGTTAATCAGGTTGCCGTCCTTGTCGTGCGTCATCAGGCCCTCGAAGGTGTTTTGTATGATGAGCAGCGAGACAGGGTCGGCGGAAACCTGCGGGTCTAGGTTCTTAGGCTCGGAAGAGATATCGTAACGAAAGGTGGTGCTATCATCGGAGCCGCAGCCGCTGAGCAGGGCGGTTAGGAATATAACGACGGCAACCAAGGCAAGCAGGCGCTTATTCGGCACAGCGGTTCCCTCCATCTTCAATGTATTTCTTGTGCTTTCGGTTATACTAACGAGATTTTTGATGATAATGCTTCAATAACATTGTAAAAAAACAAATATCCGTTTACGAAGATTAGTATTATTGTAACACCCGACCTGCGTAATAGCAAGCAACCGAAGATGTGAAAGTGTTAATCTAACTGATTTTTCCGTTTTTTATACCAAATTACCATAAGCCTTAAACCGGCTTTGATTATAAAAAGTTGTTGACAAACAAGCTCTTGCACGATATACTGTAACAAACCCTGAGGAAAGGAGAACATTTCTCGTATGGCGAATCTTTTTGCAGCAGCAATAGGATTTTTTTACTTTATTAGCTTGGGCTATTTCTTTAGCGCCGGCTTTTTTTGCTGCAAAAAAACATCAGACCGACGGGTAATGTTTATGCCTTCGTAACCGAAGGGAATACAAACCGGAATAGTGGGGCTGATGCTTTAAAGCGGTAAAGCATCAGCCCCTTTTATTTTTATCAACAAACATGAGAAAAGGAGAAGGTCAAAAGTTTGAAAGATCAATCTTTCAAACTCAGGGTTTTGTGCTTTTCGGCGAGCCGAAACCGCACAATTCCCGGAAAGGTGGAGTAAATTCATATGGTTGTACTTGTAAAACAGGGCACGGATGATGTAAAATTACAGAGGCTGATAGCGCAGCTGCAGAGCTACGGGGTGCAGGTTCACCCGGTAAAGGGCACCCAGACCACCATTCTGGGGCTGATTGGTGACACCTCGGCGGTGGATATCGACCAGATCGCCTCCATCGACATCGTGGAGAGTGTGAAGCGTATTCAGGAGCCGTATAAAAACGCCAACCGCAAGTTCCACCCGAACGATACCGTTGTAGAGGTAGGCGGGCTGAAGATTGGCGGCGGGCATTTTCAGGTGATTGCCGGCCCCTGCTCGGTAGAGAGCGGGGAGCAGATCTGCGAGGTGGCCGCACGGGTAAAGAAGGCGGGCGCGAACCTTTTGCGCGGCGGCGCGTTCAAGCCGCGAACCTCTCCCTATGCGTTTCAGGGGCTGCGTGCCGAGGGTATTGAGCTGTTAAGCGAGGCGCGCGGGCAGACCGGCCTGCCCATCGTTACCGAGATTATGAGTGCCTCCCACATCCCGCTGTTTGAAACGGTGGACATTATTCAGGTGGGCGCGCGCAACATGCAGAACTTCGAGCTTTTAAAGGAGCTGGGCAAGCTGAAAAAGCCCATTCTGCTAAAGCGCGGCTTGGCCAACACGATTGAAGAGCTGTTGATGAGCGCAGAATACATTATGGCAGGCGGCAACACACAGGTAATATTATGCGAGCGCGGCATCCGCACCTTTGAAACCGCCACCCGCAACACGCTGGATATCTCGGCGATACCGATATTAAAGCAGAAATCGCACCTGCCTGTGGTGGTAGACCCAAGCCATGCGGCGGGAATCACCTCGCTGGTGCTGCCGCTTTCGCTCGCGGCGCTTGCGGCGGGTGCGGACGGTTTGATTATAGAGGTGCACAACAACCCCGAAAAGGCGCTTTCAGACGGTGCGCAGTCGCTTACCCCCGACCAGTTTGACGGGGTGATGGAGAAGATTAAGGGCGCCGCCGCGTTCTTTGGCAGGGTGATGTAATTATGGCAGGGGCGCGCATTTGCGCTGGCGGTTCTGTCAACGAGATTATTACGGAAGGATTGGTATTTCGATGCAGGTGAACACCATCCATGTAAAAACCGGCTCGCCCTATGATGTGCAGATCGGCGAAGGCCTGCTTGAGCGGTGCGGCGCCGAGGTGCGCAAGGTTGCCCCCAAGGCACGCGTGGCCGCGATTGTTACCGATGATATTGTGGCGCCGCTCTATGCCGATAGGGTGGAGTGCTCGTTGATTGAAGCGGGCTTTGAGGTTGCGCGCCATACCATTAAAAACGGCGAGCCCTCCAAATGCCACGAAACGCTGATTGGCATCTACTCGTTTTTAAATAAGAGCGGCGTTACGCGCTCAGACCTATTGATTGCGCTGGGCGGCGGCGTGGTGGGCGACATCACCGGCTATGCCGCGGCCACCTATCTGCGCGGGGTTGCGTATGTGCAGCTGCCCACCACGCTGCTGGCTCAGGTGGATTCTTCGGTGGGCGGCAAAACCGCGGTGGATATCCCCGAGGGCAAGAACCTGGTGGGGGCGTTCTGGCAGCCCAAGCTGGTGGTGTGCGATGTATCCGCCCTTGCCACCCTGCCCAAGGAGACCTTTGCCGACGGTGCGGCGGAGGTGATCAAGTACGGCGCCATCTGGGACGCGGAGCTGTTTAAGCGGCTGGAGCAGGGTGCTTTGTATAGCGACACCATCAGCGTTATTACCCGCTGTATTGACATCAAGCGCGAGGTGGTGGAGAAGGACGAATTCGATAAGGGCCTGCGCGCACTGTTAAACTTCGGGCACACGCTCGGGCATGCCATCGAGGCCGAAAGCGGCTACACCGTTACCCATGGGGCGGCGGTTGCGGTGGGCATGGTGCTGATTGCGCAGATCTCACAGCGAATGCGCCTGACCGACGGCATCAATACCAAGCGGCTGACAGCGTGCATTGCCCGCCACGGGCTGAAAACCGAAACCGGCTATTCGATGCAGGAGCTGTATCCGCACTGCTTTAGCGATAAAAAGTGTGAGGGCGACAGCATTACGCTGGTGCTGCTGCATGAGATTGGCATGGCGTTTTTGTATACCGCAAAGAACGAGGATTTGAAGGGGATACTGGGGATACAGTAGGGGCGAACATACACCAGCCATTTCACCGGACGCTGTATAAATACCGCGGGCGATTGATAATCGCCCCTACAAACGCATTATGGGGCGCCGAGGTTCTCTACCGGTAACGGAGAATGCAGGCAGGGGCGAAGCCCCTGCCGAATATCCCCCTCCCGCGCAAAAGGCCTTAATGCCTATACTGGCCCGATACGCGGGAGGGGGTTGGGGGTGGGCTTTTGCAAGGCTGGGAAGAATCTTTGCGCAACGGTTAAGACCGTTTACTACAAACCGGCCGTTGCCCCAGCGCGAATATATTACCGCGGGCGGCCAATGGCTGCCCCTACAATCAAACCTTTAACGGGTGAGATAACAGGGGGCGTCGGGGACGCCGCCCCCTACATTCTAACCCTACCCCCTACGAAAGGCGGAATCACTACGATGGATAAGATTGTACACCCTTCCTCCGTAAGCGGAAGGTTTCAGGCGCCCTCCTCCAAATCGGCCTCCCACCGCGCCGTGATTGCGGCGGCACTGGCTGGGGGCGAGAGTTATATCAGCGGCCTTGCGGTGAATGACGATATTGCAGTTACCATCAAGGCATGCGAGGCTTTGGGTGCACAGATAGAACGCGATGATGACAGCGCAAGGATAATCGGGATTGTAAACCCGCCCAATAGCGCCGGGATTCACTGCGGCGAGAGCGGCTCTACCCTGAGGTTTATGCTGCCCATCGCAGCGGCGCTGGGGGTAAACGCGGTATTTACCGGCGAGGGCAGGCTGCCCGGCCGCCCTATCCATATGCTGGTGGACGAGCTGTGCAGAAACGGTATTACAACCGACTATGCGGGCAATATGCCGTTTAGTATAAGCGAAAATCTGAATAACGGAACGTATAGAATAGGCGGCGGAGTCAGCTCGCAGTTTGTAACAGGGCTGCTGTTTGCGCTGCCTTTACTAAGCGGCGACAGTGAGATTATTATCGAGGGCCGGCTGGAATCTAAGCCCTATGTGGACATGACGGTTTCAACGCTCAAGGCGTTCGGTATAACCGTAGAGGAGAAGGGAAACGGTTATTCTGTAAAAGGAAATCAAAGATATACAAATTGTAATATACGCGTGGAGGGCGATTACTCGGGCGCCGCATTTTTGCTGGCAGCGGCAGCACTTTCCGGAGAGGTGGGCTGCGAGGGCCTGAGTGAGGATTCCCTGCAGGGCGACCGTGCCATACTGCCGTTGTTGGAGCGCTTCGGCGCGCAGGTATCCCATGAGGCGGGTATGGTTACGGTAAAACAGGGAAGGCTAAGGGGCATTGAAATCGACGCCGCGGATATCCCCGACTTGGTGCCGGTGCTGGCTGTGATTGCGGCCTGTGCCAAGGGTACTACTATTATAAAAGGGGCCGCGCGGCTTCGTATAAAGGAATCCGACCGATTGGCGTCGGTTTCCGCCATGCTCGGCGGGTTTGGCGCGGATATTACGCAGACCGACGACGGGTTTAAGATTATCGGAAAACCGGAGCTGACAGGCGGCGAGGCGCAGAGCTTCGGCGACCACCGCATTGCCATGTCGGCGGCGGTGGCGGCGCTGCGGTGCAAAGGCCCTGTTGTCATCCGCGGTGCGGAGTGCGTGAGCAAATCCTACCCCGACTTTTTTGAGGTGCTGCAATCCGTTTCACAATGCAGGGAACGGTCTTGACCGTTTTGCAATACCCCCATAACCCCTGATATCCGCAGGGGCGCGCATTGCGCGCCTGCAGTTTACCGGAGGCGGTATAGATACCGCGGACGGCCAATGGAAGCCAATACAAGAGACGAGAACAAATTTCACAAGAGAACCTTTTTTACGAACTGTTATAAATATAAGATGTATTACCGGGAGGAACTTTCATGTCATCAATCTGGGGCGACAGGCTTAAAATATCGGTGTTCGGCGAAAGCCACAGCGAGGGTATCGGCGTGGTGATCGACGGCTTTCCCGCGGGCGTTGAGATAAACTTTAAAGAGGTAGAGCGCTTTATGGCGCGGCGCGCTCCCGCAGGGCAGGCCTATTCCACCAAGCGGAAGGAGCCTGATGTTCCGCAGGTGGTTTCTGGCATCTTAAACGGCGTAACCTGCGGCACACCGATCTGCTGTGTGATTCAGAACACCGACACGCGCTCTAAGGATTATGAGAATATCGCGCTCAAGCCCCGCCCGGGCCATGCCGATTACACCGGCTTTGTGCGCTACCACGGGTATAACGACCCGCGCGGCGGCGGGCATTTTTCTGGCAGGCTGACAGCGCCCCTTGTTTTTGCGGGGGCCTTATGCAAACAGTACCTCGCGGGCAAGGGCATTACCGTTGGCGCGCATATCTATGAGCTGGGCGGCGTTGCCGACACCCCGTTTGACGATACAGCAATCTCGTCTAAATTGCTGCGCGCGCTGTGGAAGAAGCCGCTGCCGGTAAACGACGACGCCAAGGGCGAGCAGATGCTTGCCGTGATTGAGCAAAAGCGCATGGAAGGCGACTCGGTGGGCGGCGTGGTGGAATGTGCGGCCATCGGGCTACCCGCGGGGCTTGGCAGCCCCATCTTCGGCAGCGTGGAGGGCGAGCTTTCAAGCCTGTTGTTCGGGATTCCCGCCGCAAAGGGCGTGGAGTTCGGCGCGGGCTTTGCCGCCGCGCGCATGACGGGCAGCGAGCACAACGACAGCTTTATCATCAAGGACGGCGCGGTGAAAACCAAAACCAACCGCCACGGCGGCATCCTTGGGGGGATTACCTCCGGCATGCCGCTGGTGTTCAGGGCGGCGTTCAAGCCTACCCCCTCTATTTCGCAGGAGCAGCAGACGGTGGACCTTGCCGAGATGAAGCCCGCTGCCATTGTGATTAACGGCAGGCACGACCCCTGCGTGGTGCCGCGTGCGGTGCCCTGCGTGGAGGCCGCGGCGGCGGTGGCGCTGACGAACCTGTATTTACAAAAGTAGACCTGATATCTAAGCGGAACGGTCAAGGCCGTTTTCTACCGTATTGAAAGGAATGGTATCCTTTGAAGGATTTAAACCAGCTTCGCGTGGAAATAGATCAGACCGACGAGCAGCTGCTTGCGTTGTTTAAGCAGCGCATGGGGCTGGTGAAGGAGGTTGCCGCCTACAAGGCGGCTAACAGTTTACCTGTTTATCAGCCCGAGCGGGAGAAACTCTTGTTAAAACGGGTGGGCGAGCTGGCGGGCGAGGAGTATCGCATCCCCGCGCAGATGCTGTTTACCTCGATTATGGATATCAGCAAGGCCAACCAGCAGGTGGCAGCCCCCGGTGCGCTGACGCAGATGCTGCTGCAGGCGGCCGAGAATTCGCAGCCCATCCCCGGTGGGGCGACGGTGGCTTGCGCGGGTGTAGAGGGTGCGTATTCCTATGTCGCGGCCGGGCGCCTTTTACAGGAGCCGAACCGTGTTTGCTTTGAGCGGTTCGAGGATGTGTTTGCCGCGGTAGTAAGCGGCAGGTGCCGGTATGGCGTGCTGCCCATCGAAAACAGCAGCGCAGGCTCGGTTACGCAGGTGTACGACCTTCTGCGCAGCGACGGCTGCTATATTGTAAAAAGCTATAACCTGAAGATTACGCATTCGCTGCTGGGGGTTCCCGGGGCGAAGCTTGGCGACATTACGCGTGTATACTCCCACCCGCAGGCGCTGGCGCAGTGCGGCGGGTTCTTTTCGCAGAACCGGCAGATTACCGGCATCCCTTACTCCACCACCGCGGCAGCCGCGCAGTATGTATCACAGCTGGGCGACAAAACGGCGGCGGCACTGGCGGGGGAGGACTGCGCGCGCCTTTACGGCCTAGAGGTGCTGAATAGCGAGGTGCAGAATGCGGAGAATAACTATACGCGGTTTATCCTCATCACCAAAACCCCTGCCGCCGCCCCAGAGGCCAACCGCATTGCGCTGGTGCTGAAGCTTTCGCACACCCCGGGCGCTTTGCACCGGCTGATTTCGCGCTTCGCGGCACGTGGCTTAAACCTTACCAAGATTGAATCCCGCCCTATCCCCGAGGTGCCGTTTGAGTTTTTGTTTTACTTTGAGTTTGACGGCAATGTACGCCAGCCGAAGGTGCGGGAGCTTTTGGAGAACCTGAACAGCGAGCTGGAATACCTGCGCTTTTTGGGCAACTACGCGGTGGAATAATACGCCTATCCGCCTTTGCGGATAGGACATATAATGGTAGAGGGGATTACGCTTTCCCGCGAAACTAATGCTAACAAAACGATAGCGACCGGAACGGTCAAGACCGTTCCCTACAATTCTCAATCGGGATTCCGTAGGGCGGGGTTATCCCGCCCGCGTGTTTTTCACTATTTCACGGTGAGGATGTAGGGGCGCTTACTAAGCGCCCGCGGTATCACCGGACGCCGCATGGATACCGCGGGAGGCCGATGGCCTCCCCTGCAAGGAAAACGAAACGTCGAGAACGCCGCCCCCTACATACCACCGCAGAATGCGGTGAACATACGGGGGTACCCGTGCGGGGGCGAAGCCCCCCGCACATTCCTCCCCCTCCCGCGAAGCAGCTTGCAGACTTAATGTTCCTTCGTTGCGGGAGGGAGTTGGGGGTGGGCAAGTAGTAGCTGGAGATTAGTTGTTAGTAGAAAGCACCCCTAAGAGGGAGAGAGTTTAGGCTTTGGAGGGTGCGTTTATCTGTGTAGGGAACGGCTTTGACCGTTGTGTTATGAACTTTTATAACCCATGATGCCGGTAGGGGCGCGCATTGCGCATCCGCAGCATTACCGGAGGTCGTATAAAATACCGTGGGCGATTGATTAGCCCCTACGAATCCCCAGAGGCAGACACAAATCCAGGGCGGACACATAGGCCCGCCCCTACAACCCTATTGAATCATCTGCGTGAAAGGCTGGATTGATGGATGGCCGAACTGTATGAAAACAAAGAGCAGCAGCGGGCGGTACTGGCGGCGGTGGATACCGGAGAATACGACATCGAGGTGTCGCTGGCCGAGCTTTCGGAGCTTGCCAGAACCGCGGGCGCCGAGGTGGTGGCCTCGGTTACCCAGAAGCGGGAGGCGCCCGATAACGCCACCTGCCTTGGCAGCGGCAGGCTTGCCGAGCTGTGCGATTTCTGCGAAAAGAACGAGATAAACCTTGTGGTGTTCGACCACGAGCTTTCCGCTGCCCAGATACGCAATATTGAGGATATCGTGAAGGTGCGCGTCATCGACCGCACCATGCTGATTCTCGATATCTTCGCCATGCGTGCGGTTTCTAAGGAGGGCAAGGTGCAGGTGGAGCTTGCGCAGCAGCGCTACCGTCTGCCGCGTCTGCTCGGGCTTGGCACCCAGCTTTCGCGTTTGGGCGGCGGCATCGGCACGCGCGGCCCCGGTGAAACCAAGCTGGAGACCGACCGCAGGCATATCCGCAGGCGCATCTCGTTTTTGGAGGAGGAGCTGGAGGAGCTTACCCGCCAGCGGCAGGACCTGCGCAAGCGCCGCAAGAAGAACGGTGTGCTCACCGCCGCTATTGTAGGGTACACCAACGTGGGTAAAAGCACCCTTTTAAACGCGCTTACCGACGCGGGGGTGCTGGCGGAGGATAAGCTGTTCGCCACCCTCGACCCCACGGCGCGTTCGCTAAAGCTGCCCGACGGGCGGAATATCGTGCTGATCGATACGGTAGGGCTGATCCGCAGGCTGCCGCACCAGCTGATTGAGGCGTTTAAGTCAACCTTGGAGGAGGCCGCGGGCGCGGATATCATTTTAAATGTGTGCGATATCACCAGCAGCGAAACCCAAACGCAGCTGGAGGTTACCCGCACGCTCTTGGAGGAGATCGGTGCCTCCGGTATCCCGATACTTACCGTTTATAACAAATGTGATATGCTGTCAGAAAGGCCCCTGCCGGGCGAGGGCCGCGTGTACATCTCGGCCAAAACGGGCGAGGGGTTTGATGAGCTGCTAACGGCAGTTGCCGCCACCCTGAAGGAGACGACGCGCCGTATGCGGGTGACCATCCCCTATGCCGAGGGCGGGCTGGCCGCGCAGGTGCGCACCGAGGGCAAGCTGATAGAAGAACAGTTCGGCGAAAACGGCATTGCGCTGGATGTGATCGTCGACACCCGCACGCGGCTTTATCAATCACTTGTGCGGTATGAGGAGCAGCAGTAAACGTTGAGTAAAAATGAAAGCGGCGTGTCGAAAAAAGGTGAATCTTCCGGCACACCGCTTTTTTGATTGGTTCAAGGGCTTTTGCAATCTTGTCCGCCTGACGGATGGCATTTTGTTGACGGTATCCTTCACATAAACACTTTCCTCAAGCATTGTTCTTACCAAAAAGGGAGCATGTTGACAAGAAGAATTTGTTATGGTACTATCAAGCAGTACTTTTTTATAATGAAAGGGCATATTCACATGCTTGATCCGATCTATCACTAACCTTTGAACAGGATACGCAGGAAGGCTATTTAGTGTAGCCTTGGTTTGTTGTACGCTTTGAAGAATAGTGAATCGTGGTAAAGCTGTGTGAATACCTTGTATTTGCACACTGTTTTTGGTGTGCTTTTTTATTTGCGCAGTTTCACAAGCCACAGTTCACAAACCATTGAGAATTGAGGTTTATGATGTTTGATATTAGAAAAATCCAAGAGCAGGTACTCTTTAACGCGGTTAAAGGCGCAAGCAACGATGAAACGGCTGCCCAGATTGTATATGGCGAAAACGGGCAGGCCTCAGCCGAGGATAATGCGGCGTGGGTAAAATTCGCTATGCTAAGGCTCGAAACCCGTTTCGACAGGCCGGTTGTGAAGCAGATTCGCATGAACTGCCAATGCGGGTACGGCATGGACGAAAGGCTGCAGCTTGTGAAAAAACTGGTGGAATCCTCGTCGAGCATGGAGGAGTTTGCAAGCCGGGAAAGAGCAAGGGCGGCAGGGTTATCCTGCGTAGACGGAGAGCTTTACCTGCAGTTTGGGTTCTGCCCCTGCCCGATGCTTGCCACGGTGGACAGACTGAAAACAAACACCTGGTGCCAATGTACTACCGGGTACAGCAAGGTTCTTTTTGAAAGGGCCTTTGGCTGTGCGGTTGACGTAGAGCTGTTAAAAAGCATTAAAATGGGCGACGAAATCTGCCTGATGAAGATTATCCCCAGTGAGGCTGTTTGGGGCAAAGAAAAGCTTGAAAAGATGGACAATTTTTTTGCAGCCCGCGTCGAGAGCTACGACGAGCATATGCTTACGAATGTTAATGGCTGTAAAGAGGCCTATATGGAAATGGCACGGCTGATACCAAAAAGCTGTAAAGCCCTGCTTGACCTTGGCTGCGGCACGGGGCTGGAGCTTGATGAGATTTTTAAGCTGCTGCCGGATATTCAGGTGACAGGGATTGACCTTACCCAAGCAATGCTTGATAAGCTTAAACAAAAGCATGCGGATAAGGACATCAGCCTGATCTGCGGAAGCTATTTTGATGTTGACCTTGGCGCAGGGGAATATGACTGTGCGGTTTCTTTTCAAACGCTGCACCATTTTTCTCATGATGCAAAGACCGGCCTGTACAGGAGGATAGTTAACGCCTTAAACGAAAACGGAATATATATTGAGTGCGATTATATGGTGGAAAGCATAGAGGAGGAAGAGTTTTATTACGCTGAGAATGCTCGCATCCATAATGAAATGAATCTTCCCGAAGAGGCGTTTTATCATTACGATACGCCCTGTACGGTAGAAAATCAGCTGAAAATGCTTCAAAACGCCGGATTTACAAAGGTTGAACAGGTATTCCGCTTGGGAAACACCACGATGCTCGTTGCCAGAAAATAACCGGATGAGCCTCAGCATACTATCCATAATTCTATTTAAGAGATGAAGGGAAGCCAGACGGCTTCCCTTCATCTCTTTACCGGTTAAACCCCGCTTAGGTCAAAGCAGGGGATATAGTCCTTTTTTGCGGCGCAGCGCTCCTGCAAAAAGCCGTCTTCAATACCGCTTTCAAACAGATAGTTCTGCACCTTCTCGTATTCACGCATGGTAATGCGGCGGTTGATCTCGGGGCAGCCGCTTAACTCTCCGCAGGGGGTATACTGGCTCATCAGCGAGAAAAGCACGCTGCCCGGCGGGAAGGTGGCCCTTACCCAGTTAATTACCGCAAGGGTGTTGCGGGTATTCCCGGGCAATATCAGGTGGCGGATAAGCACGCCGCTTTTCAGCAGCCCGTTTTCATCCAGCACATAATCACCTGTTTGACGGTACATCTCCCTGATTGCCTTGGAGGCGTATTCAAAGTAATCCGGCGCGCGGGAGTACCGCTCGGATACCGCGCTGTCTACATACTTCATATCGGGCAGATACACCTGAATCTTACCTTCAAGCAGTCGCAGAGATTCCACGCGCTCGTACCCGCTGCTGTTGTATACCACCGGTACCGGCAGGGGTTGGGTAAGGCTTTGGGCAATCGCCCTGGTGAAATGGGTGGGGTTTACAAGGTTGATGTTGTGCACACCCTGCGCAATCAGCTCAAAATAAATCTCCCGCAGGCGGGCTACCGTAATCTCCTTGCCGTAGTTTTCGTGGCTGATGGCATGGTTTTGGCAGAACACGCAGCCAAGCGAACAGCCGCTGAAGAACACCGTACCCGAGCCTTTGGTGCCGCTGATGGGCGGTTCCTCCCACAGGTGCACACCGGCGCGCGCAACCACAGGGTTATCCACCATTTTGCATACGCCTAAAGTGGCCGCGCTTTCCCTTAACGCGCCGCAGCGGCGCGGGCAGACCGTGCAACGTTCGGCCATTTACAATCACGCCCTTTCTTGCAGCCTTTACACCCAAAAGCAAAAGTAACGATGCCGTTTTGCCGCAGAAGCGATTCAAGCCCAATAACCGTTGCACCGATTATTGGGCTTAACAGATTTCATCTTTTAAATTATAGCCCTTCCAGCACCGATAAATCGGCCTTCCGTTCGGTAAGCTCCTTGTAAAACAGCCCTCTGGCATAGCCCTTGGTTTCACTTACCGCACGAATATAAAAGCCGCTTTTATAATAAAACATCACGAGCTTGGTTTTCTTTGCGGGGGTGTGCAGGGCAAGCGCATCAATCTTCAGCGCGCGGCACTGAAGCTCAACCTCCTGCAGCATCTGCGAGCCGATGCCCGAATGCTGCTCCTCCGGCAGCACACACAGACGGCTGATATAGGCAATCTTCGCGCCGCTTGCGTCGGTGAAAACCTGATAGCGCACGGTGCCGACCACCTTGCCGTTCTTGGTGCAGACCAGCACGGTTTTGTGCTCCAGATCCCTGAGGATATCGGCACTGGTCTCTTTTAGGGCGGCGACACCGCCGGGCAGATTCAATTCACTGTTTATTTCAGCGTAGGCGAGTACGATAAGATTATAGATTTTTGGTGCGTCGAATGGGGTGGCTTTTCTAACAAAAGCTAAGCTCATTTTAAGTGCAAATCCTTTCTGGCGGCAATTCCACAGAAAACGATGAAGGTTATCGGGATAATTGCAATGATTTTTGCCAAAGGCAGGCCATAGACCGTTGCCTAAAAATATCTTAATCCGGTAATGTTGAAAATAGGGAAAGTTTATTAATATATTTTTGGGTTGGCAAACATTATTATAGCATACGGGTTATAAAAAAACACTGCCAACCGCGACATTTTTTTCGTAATTTCGAGCGATTATTCCGTTGAAATGAATGGCAGCGTTGGAATTAAAGAACGGCAGTATTAAAGGGCGGACAAAACCATATACATATTTTTGGGGTGATGCCGCTTGAAAATACGCAAACGCTCGGTATTTTACGCTGTTTTGATGTTTACTGCCTCCTCCGTCGGGCTGCAGTTGTTGGGGTTTATCTACCGCATAGCCCTTTCTCGATTGATCGGCGCCGAAGGGATGGGTGTGTACGGGCTGGTGATGCCGGTTTACAGCGTGGTGCAGTCGTTTGCCCTGTGGGGGCTAACCCTTGCCCTCACAAAGGAATCGGCCAAGTATGAAGCGCTGAACAATCCAAAGGCTTCAGCCACCGCGGTGCGTACCGCCATCCTGCTGTACCTGCTGCAGTTTGCGATTATTGCAGTTCCTATTTTTATGTGGAGCAAGCCCATCGCCGCCAATATTCTGGGCGACTTTAGAACCCGTGCCGCGCTGCTCATCCTGCTGCCCTGTATGTGTCTTACCGGGATTGAAAACCTTTTTAAGGCACACTTTCAGGGAATACGCTATATCTACCCGCCTATTGTGTCGGAGCTTTGCGAGCAGCTTATACGCATGGGTGCCGTATTGGGGCTGCTTATACTCTTTGCCGGAGCAAGCCCGGGGGTGGCAGCCGCGCTGATTGTTACGGGGATGCTGGTAAGTGAGGTTTTCAGCTCGACATTTTTATCCCTATGGTATCTTATTCGTAAACGATGCTTAAAAAAGAGGGACTGTCTCGCTTATTCTGCAAAGCTGGAGGAATGGAAGGGCAAGCCGCAGGCCGATATCCCCAAAACGCTGTTTGCCGCGGCGCTGCCGGTTTCGTTTGCGGGGCTTTTAAATAACCTGCTGGCAAGCGCCACCACGGTAATACTGCCGCGCCGCCTGATGCTCGCGGGCCTGAGCCAGACACAGGCGTTAAGCGATTTTGGCATTATGACAGGCATGACAATGCCGCTTTTAATGATGCCTGCCGCGTTTATCTTCCCGCTTACCGCGGTGCTGGTGCCAAAGCTGGCCGAGGCATGCGCGCTGAAGAACGCCGAGGATGTAAGGCGAAAGGCGGCAAAGGGGATTCATACCACCGGCATTATCGCGTTTGCCGCCTGCGCCGTACTGCTGCCGCTGGGCAAAGAGATCGCACAGCTTTTGTATAACGAGCCCGCGGCGGGCAATTTTATGGCGCCGCTTACGGCGGCGGCGTTTTTCACCTATTACCAGGTGGTGACGGGCAGCATTTTAAACGGGGTGGGGCGACAGAAGCTCTCCTCGCTGAGTATTGTGCTCTGCTCGGTGATACATATACTGTTTACATGGTTTGCTGCCGCTGCCCCCGGGGTGGGCATGTGGGGCTATGTGATCGGCGACCTTGTAAGCGCCCTGTTCGGTGCTGCGTTTAACACGTTTTTCATTGTGCGCACCACCGGGCTCTCGCTGCGCGTGCATAACTGGTTTATAAAGCCGCTGCTTTCTTTTTTGGCAGCGGTGTTCGCGGCAAGGATATCTATTTTGCTGTTGGGTACGTTCACTGCGGCTTTTTCCATTATACTTTCAGCCGCAATCTGTCTGGCGGTTTATTTTATCACCCTGCGCTTTCAGGGAATCAGCCTGCGAAGATATATACAAACCATCCGCGAGTAACTTTACTATGGGTACTATTCACTGTAAATACTGAGAATTGGAATAGAACAAGTGGAATAAACCGGAAAACAGCCTTGGAACCCTGTAATCAAGCCGTTTGTGTTTACATAAACACAATATTATCTGCCGGAATTGGTATTTATGCACAACAGATTTCGTAAAATCTTCACAGTATTATCAGTAAAGATTGTGTAAATACCGTCGTTTTACTGATTGTTTTAGCCTTTATGATGCGCTATAATGAACAACGGTTTGAGAAACATAGCCAAACAAACAGGCGCTGTGTTGTTGAAAACCACGAAGTATGAAGTAAAAACACGGAGGCGTAAGCCTCAATCCGCATTGCTTGCGGAAAAGGAAAGGATAGGATTTGTTATGAAGAATATTGCTAAAGTTCTTGCTGTATCTGCTGTTGTTATGGCTGCTGCTATGATGTTTGCTGCTTGCGGCGACACCGCTGCTGCTTCCTCTACCCCCGCTGCTTCTGAAGCTGCTTCCTCTGTAGCTGCTTCTTCTGAGGCTGCTCCTTCTGAAGCTGCTTCTTCTGAGGTTGCTTCTTCTGAGGCTGCTTCCTCTGCTGCTTCTTCTGAAGCTGCTTCCTCTGCTGCTGCTTCTTCTGAGGCTGCTTCTTCTGCTGCTTCTTCCAAGTAATTTACTAACAGGTAACTTTCATACGTACTCCGAAAAGCCGCTCCTTCATCGGAGCGGCTTTTCTCATCTGAAACTGTTTTCGCATCCCCCGATTGAATTCACAGGAGAAAATGGGCAACCACGTTTAGCCTTCGCACAATACATAGTACAACATCGGTTTACAGTGCAGCAAAAATACTAGAAACCGGCACTGGTAGTTTGCACAAACACCTTACAGACGTCAGGAAAAAATTATCTGTTTTGTAAGCGGCTCTTTGTATTGAATTCTTACCTTTCAGCATATATAATAAACTTTGAGTGACTTTGCCCTGCAGCGATTTTAGGCCTTTGGGGGTTACCGTACGTTTAAGCAAAAAAAGCTCCACCCGGCGCTATTTCGGGTGACATTACCAGCAGATGACCAAGTAGGGGAGGAAAGGTTTTGATTTTCGCAAATCTGTTTTTTATCTATCTGTTTCTCCCGCTGAACCTGATTTTTTATTTTGTTACAAAAAACAAAACTTTTCGTAATATCGTGCTCGTTGTTTTCTCGCTGTTTTTCTATGCATGGGGCGAGCCGGTAATGATATGGGTGCTGCTTGGCAGCGTACTGCTGGATTATGCACTCGCTTTACTGGTGGAACGCTGCCACGGTACATGGGGGGCAAAGGCGGCGCTGATTGCCTCGGTGGTTGCAAACCTCGGGGTTTTGGGCATCTTTAAATACAGCGGGTTTCTTGTTGAAAATCTTAACGCCGTGCTGCATACCGCTATTCCTGTGCCGCAGATTGCGCTGCCCATCGGCATCTCGTTTTATACCTTTCAGATGCTTTCGTACATGGTTGATGTTTACCGCGGCGAGGTTGCGGCGCAAAAGAACCCTATCAAGTTTTTGATGTATGTATCGATGTATCATCAGCTGGTGGCGGGCCCCATTGTTCGCTACAGCGATATTGCCGAGGAAATTGATAACCGCCGGATTACCGCCACAGAGGTAAGCAGGGGGATCTCCCGCTTTATTGTGGGGCTTGCCAAAAAGGTGATTATCGCAAACGCTGCCGGTGTTTTTGTGGGGCAGTACCTGAACGGCGACCTTTCCAACCTTTCGGTGGCGGGCGCGTGGTTTGGCATATTGATGTACACCCTGCAGATTTATTTCGATTTCTCGGGCTACTCCGATATGGCCATCGGTCTTGGCAGGCTGTTCGGGTTCCATTACCTCGAAAACTTTAACTACCCCTATATCGCCACCTCGGTAACCGATTTCTGGCGCCGGTGGCATATGTCTTTAAGCAGCTTCTTCCGCGATTATGTATATATCCCGCTTGGCGGCAACCGCAGGCATCAGTTTTTCAATATCTTTGTGGTATGGTTTTTAACCGGCCTGTGGCATGGTGCCAGCTGGAACTTCATATTATGGGGGCTGTATTTCGGCGTGCTGCTGGTAATAGAGAAGCTGGTAATGCTCAAGCTGCTGCAGAAAATCCCCAAGTTTTTCTCGTGGCTTTACCTGATGTTTATTGTAGTAATCGGCTGGGCGCTCTTCTATTTCACCGACATCTCCCGCCTGGGGCAGTTTATCGGCCTTTTGTTTGGTGTTGGCGCCAACGGCCTGTTTGATACCGCGCTGGGCATAACCCTCTCCTCCAACTTCGTCTGGATTATTATTGCTATGGTAAGCGCGCTGCCGGTTGTACCATGGGTGCGCAAGTTTTTGTATGACCGCTTGTATGAGGATTCCCCCGTTTACACCGCCATCAGCTCGGTTCAGGTTGTGGCAAACGTTGTAATGCTGGGTATCTGTACCATGCTGCTGGTTGGGCAGAGCTTCAACCCGTTTTTGTATTACCGGTTCTGATTCCTTGCACGTTGTATTCGTCTAAGAAATGTCTGCATTTTTAAACTGGTATTACATAGCTTGCTGCCGATAGAACCCAAGCGGCCAAGCCGATGCAATTTTTCTTTGGCGTTTTGCGCCGGAAAGGCATGGTCATAATTATGGCCTATATTGAGGTAAAAACCGAAGAAACCGGAACCAAGCTGCATTTTAATGCCGTTAGCGACCGCGTTACACTGCCCGTCTGCATTAACATCGCGGTGATGACGGTGGTTGTTGCGGTGGTGGCATTGCTTGCATTGGTGCTTCCAAAGCCGGTAAATTCCGAGTTTGAGGGCAGGGAGCTTTCAAAGATGCCAGCCTTTTCACTGAAAGCAATACTGGATGGTTCGTTTGAAAAGCAGTTTGATGCACATTATGCCGATACCTTTCCCTACCGGGAGCGGATGGTTGAACTTGCGGCGCAATATAACAGCCTGAAGGGCTTTAACGATGATGATGTATCCATTCACGGCACCGTGCCGGTGGTAACCGACGAGCCGGAGGATAACACCCCTTCACAGCAACCGCCTTCTTCACTGCCTGCCGTTTCGGACGGCTCTTCCTCAGAGGAATCGTCGGCACCGCAGAGCAGTTCCGCTGTGGCGGAAAACCCTCTGCAGGAGTTGGACGGCGAGATGAAGTCCGGCCTGTTTGTAATAGGGGATACGGCAATGTCGCTGTTTGGCACCAACGGCAAGGAAGGACAGCGCTACGCGAAGGTGATTACCGGGTATCAGGAGCAGTTCGGCAGCGATGTAAAGATTTATAACCTTGTAATCCCCACGCAATCGGAGTTTAACCTGCCCGATAAATATAAGCATCTTTCCGGCTCTCAGAAGGCGAACATCGACCTTATCTACGCAAGCCTCGGGCCGACCATTACCCCTATCCGCAGCGCCTATGACGCGCTTGCTGCCCATAAGAGCGAGTACCTGTACTTCAGAACCGACCATCACTGGACACCGCTGGCCGCTTACTACGCATACACCGGGTTCTGCAAGGACGTTGGGCTTACCCCCGTGCCGCTTGAGAAGATGACCAAGGGCCGTAAGGAGAACTTTGTGGGCAGCCTGTATCGCACCACGCAGGAGCCAAAGCTCAAGGCACACCCTGATTATATGGATTACTACCTTATCCCGTACGAAACCACCTGTGAGCTATACCGGCGCGGCGCGCGCAACACTCCGCTGCAAACCTCGCTGTATGCCATGAAGGCGGGCGGCTCCAACACCTATTCGATGTTCCTTTCGGGTGACTGGCCGTTGTTTGTCATCCACTCCAACGCGGGAACGGGCCGCAAGATTGCGGTGGTGAAGGAATCGTTCGGCAACGCCTTTGCCCCTTACCTTGCCAGCCACTACGATACCGTATATGTGGTGGACCAGCGTTACTTTGAAAAGGACTTCGACCAGTTTGTAAAGGATAACGGCATTAAAGAGGTGCTGTTTATTAATAACAGCTTCGCGGCCAACACCACGGTTCAGATTAACTGGATTAAGAACCTCAACTACGAAAAGCCGTGGGTGAAGGCGGCGGTTTCTTCTTCAAGCTCTGAAGCGCCCTCTTCCTCTCAGCCGGCGGACGCAGTCTTTAATCTGGAAGACTGGTTTAAATAATCAACTATAAGGCTGCACCTCCCAAGCTTTGCGGGCGATGCAGCCTTTTTGTTCTTTTTAAAGCAGACACAAGGGTAAATACTTTGACATTTTAACAGCTTATGATACAATAAATTCATTATTAACTATCTGTTATAAAGCAGCTGGATTTGGATGGAAAGAAGGAGAACCGTTATGCCAAAACGTGAGGGCTACCTTTCATGGGATGAATATTTTATGGGGATTGCACTGATCTCAGCCATGCGCAGCAAAGACCCCGGCACGCAGGTGGGCTGCTGTATTGTAAGCGATACCAACCGCATCGCCACCGTGGGCTATAACGGAATGCCCGCGGGCTGCTCTGACGATATCTACCCGTGGGAGCGGGAGGGCGATGCACTGGATACCAAGTATGTATATGTCTGCCACGCGGAGCTCAACGCAATCCTGAGCTATAACGGCGGAAGCTTAAGCGGGTTTAAGGTGTATACCACCCTCTTTCCCTGCAACGAGTGTACCAAGGCCATCATCCAGAAGGGGATTAAAGAGGTTATCTACCTGAGTGATAAATACGCCGACAGCGCAAGCGTGATAGCAGCCAAGCGCATGATGGATTCCGCGGGGATAACCTATCGCCAGTACACGCCGGCAGGCAAGCATATCGAGATTGAGTTGTAGGCTACAGAGAATTACACAGCGGTGATAGAAAGGGCAGCGATTTTATGGAAGGCTACCTCTTTACGGAGCAATCCGCACGCCCAAGCAACCCTAAATATATGCAGATGATAGCGCGCGCCGAGAACATCTATAAGCGGCAGAGCGATATACGCAGCGAGTTCGGGCGCGACTACACGCGCATCCTGCACTCGATGGCCTATCGCCGTTTAAAGCATAAAACACAGGTGTTTTTCAGCCCGCAGAATGACCATATCTGCACCCGCATCGAGCATGTGAGCCATGTGGATTCGGTGAGCTACACCATCGCCGACGCGCTGGGGCTGAACACCGAGCTTACCCGCGCAATCGCCACGGCGCACGACCTTGGCCACGCTCCGTTCGGGCATCTTGGCGAAACCGTTCTGGCCGAGCTGAGCGAGCGCGACTTAAAGGACAGCTTTTGGCACGAGCGCAACGGCCTGCGGTTTGTAGAGGGCGTTGAGCTATTGGAAAACGACAAGGGCCTGCGCAAAAACCTGAATCTTACCTACGCGGTGCGCGACGGGATTGTCTCCCACTGCGGCGAGGTGGACCAGAACGGCATAAAGCCCCGCGACGAGGCCATCGACCTTGAAACCTACCGCGTAAAGAACCAGTTTGCGCCCTTTACATGGGAGGGCTGCGTGGTAAAGCTTGCCGACAAGATTGCCTACCTAGGGCGGGATATCGAGGACGCGAAAACCCTTGGGATACTGGATAACGCGCGCATTGACGAGCTGCAGGCCATCCTGTTCCAGAGCCCCGCGCTGCGCGACATCAAGATAAAAGAGATCAACAACACCGTACTGATACACGAGTTCATCCTGGACCTGTGCGAGAATTCCTCACCCCAAAAGGGTATTGCACTTTCAAAGGATAACTTTCGTGCGATGAAGATGATTAAGGACTTTAACTACAAAAACATCTACCGCCACCCGAGGCTGGAGCCTTACTTCCGTTATGCGAAGCTGGTGCTTACCGAGCTGTACGACACGCTGATAAAGGGCTATGACGGCGCGCAGACACCAAAGGCGCTTGCCGCCCTTGCCAGGTACTACCCCGAGCTGTTCGGGCAGTTTGCCGGCTACCTGGAGCAGTACTGGGATTTTACCACCGCAGAGCGGCGCGCGGAATTAAAGCTTGGCAACCGCATTCTTTACCAAGTGAAGGAATCCCAGCGCGACTATACCATGGCGGTGCTGGATTACCTTTCGGGCATGACCGATTCGTTTGCCGTACGCAGCTATAACGAATTGATCAGCTTCTAGTTGATTTAGGCATAAAAATAAGCCGCAGCACCCCACCAAGGGCACTGCGGCAATTTTTATGTGCAGCGATTATTCTGCGGGATTGGTGTTGTCGTTTACGGGGATAGTGTCTTCGGCAGTATCGGGAGAAGCAAAGTCGCCGAGATCGTCGCTGTTTTCTACGATAATCACGTCGTCGTCCTCATGCTTTTTGCCAAAGCAGCAGCAGTTAAAGCCCTTTTTATTTGCAAAGTAGTAAACCGCGGCGGCAATACCTGCAACCACTGTAATAAAGCCGATTGCGGCTAAGATTGAGCCTCTTCTCATTTGTTAATCCTCCAGTTTGTTTTAATTATAGTCGTGTGTATGTGCCGTGGTTAAAAATTCCTTTATTTTTAACAGGAACTAGTATTTATGCCTTTATTATAACCGTAAAACGCTTTATTTTCAATAGCGGGCGACTGTAATGCCGAAAATTATAAATCTGTTCAAAATCTTGCAGTATTTAATTCGTTTATATAATTCTATATAATACAAAAATACCGAACCGCAGGAAAACGGTTCGGTATTATTATAGACGTTGTTGTTGGGTTTATACGATAGGCAAGGATAGCCCATAATAACCACCACAAAACGGGTCTGAATTTAAAAAATTAATGGGCGATGAGCGATATACCGTCCATCTCGGCGGGCTGGGGCAGGTTTAACAGCTCGAGCATGGTGGGGGCGATGTCGCACAGCCTGCCGTGTTCGCGCAGGGCGCAGCTCTTGCCCACAACCACAAACGGTACGGGGTTGGTGGTGTGTGCGGTAAAGGGCGAGCCGTCCGGCTCCATCATCTGGTCGGCATTGCCGTGGTCGGCGGTAATCAGCGCAACGCCGCCCTTTTGGTTGATGGCGTCCACTACCTTGCCGAGGCAGGTGTCTACCGCTTCTACAGCCGCAACCGCAGCGCTTAGAATGCCGGTGTGGCCAACCATGTCACAGTTGGCGAAGTTTAAGATAATCACATCGTATTTGTCGCTTGCGATGCGCTTTAACACCTCGTCGGTTACTTCATAGGCGCTCATCTCGGGCTTAAGGTCGTAGGTAGCTACCTTGGGGGAGGCGATGAGTGCGCGGTCTTCGCCATCATACACCTTTTCAACGCCGCCGTTAAAGAAGAAGGTTACATGGGCATACTTCTCGGTTTCGGCAATGCGCAGCTGCTTTAAGCCCTTGCCGGAGATATACTCGCCGAAGGTGTTGGCCAGCGATTGCGGGGTAAACGCCACATGTACATTGGGCATCGAGGCATCGTACTGTGTGAAGCATACATAGTAAGGCTTTAAGAAGCCGGTGCGGCGCTCAAAGCCGGTGAAATCAGGGTCTACGAAGGTGCGGGTGATCTCACGCGCACGGTCGGGGCGGAAGTTGAAGAAGATGACACTGTCTTGCGGTGCGATGGTGGCGCCATGGGTTACGACTACAGGCACAATAAATTCGTCGGTTACCTCGGCGGCGTAGGATTTTTCTACCGCGTCGAGTGCCTTTTCGTTGGGCACACCCTCGCCGTACACCATAGCGGCATATGCCTTCTCTACGCGCTCCCAGCGGTTATCACGGTCCATAGCGTAGTAGCGGCCCATCACGGTGGCAATTTTGCCTACGCCGATGCGCGCCATCTCGGCCTCAAGGTCGTTGATAAAACCGGCGCCCGAGGTGGGGGGAACATCGCGGCCGTCCATCAGGCAGTGTACGAACACCTTGGTTAAGCCGGCCTTCTTGGCAAGCTCCAGAATACCGTACAGGTGGCTGTTGTGGCTGTGCACGCCGCCATCAGAGAGCAGACCGATAAGGTGCAGGGCAGAATTGTTCTTTTTGCAGTTTTCCACCGCGGCAAGCAGCTCTTTGTTTGTAAAGAAATCGCCGTCCTTGATGGATTTGGTGATGCGGGTAAGCTCCTGATACACAATGCGGCCCGCGCCGATGTTGGTGTGGCCTACCTCGCTGTTGCCCATCTGCCCGTCGGGGAGGCCAACGTCCATGCCCGAGGCGCCGATCTGGGTGTGGGGGTTTTGTGAAAAGAGCTTGTCTATGTTCGGCGTACGCGCAAGCTTGATGGCATTGCCGTAATCGCTGTTGTTGATGCCGAAGCCGTCTAGGATCAGCAGTGCAAGCGGTTTGGTCATAGGAGGATACCTATCCTTTCGTTTTTAGGAATTAAAATCGTAGGGAACGGTCTTGACCGTTCCGCTTTCTACCATTTTATCAGTTTTCAAATGCGGGTGATTGATAATCGCCCCTACAGGCGCGCGAAAGAGATTGTAGGGGAGACCTGTGGTCTCCCGCAGAAATATCTGAAATCTGGGGTTAGACCGCGGGCGAACACAGTTCGCCCCTACAAATATAAACGATAACTTATTTCGCGGCGTTTACGATTACCGCAAAGTCGGCCGCCTTGAGAGAGGCGCCGCCGATGAGGCCGCCGTCTACATCCTCTTTACCTAACAGCTCGGCAGCGTTCGCTGCGTTCATCGAGCCGCCGTACTGGATGGTGATACCGTCGCCGGCCTTTTTGCCGTACAGGGAAGCAACCACCATACGGATAGCATGGTTTACCTCATTGGCCTGATCGGCGGTAGCGGTTTTGCCGGTGCCGATAGCCCAAACGGGCTCGTAGGCGATGATGATATTCTTAAGCTCTTCCTCGGTTACGCCCATGAGCGCAATCTTGGTTTGGAGCGAAACGGTCTCGTTTGTAATGCCCTGCTCGCGCTGCTCTAACAGCTCGCCAACACAGAGGATAACCTTTAAACCTGCGTTAAGCGCCGCGCGAACGCGCTTGTTTACGGTAACGTCGGTTTCGCCGAAGTACTGCCTTCTTTCGGAGTGACCGATGATTACATAGCCCACACCCAGCTCCTTGAGCATGCCGGCAGAGATCTCGGCGGTAAACGCGCCGCTTTCGGCCCAGTGGCAGTTCTGCGCGCCAACCTTGATGTTGGTGCCCTTTGTAGCTTCCAGCGCGGTTTCAAGGTTGGTAAAGGGTACGCAGATTACTACGTCGCAGGAAGCGTTCTTCACCAGCGGAACCATGTCGGCGATAAGCGCCTTGGCTTCGGCACGGTTTTTATTCATCTTCCAGTTGCCTGCGATTACGGTTTTACGAAGTGCAGTGTTCATTGTTTTAATCTCCTTATACTTCTTTTTTCTTATTTTAAATACAGAATGTGAACAGGTGGTAATGGATTGAGGAACTTTCGGTTAAACTGAATCCGGTAATGTTAGCTTTGGCGCTTTTATGCCAAACATAAATCTTGTAACAGAAAAACGCCTGGTAATTTCGTAGGTAGCGATTGACAGGATAAAGCTTGCCGCCATAATAATCACAACCTGAAGCGGCACGATGTTGGTTAGCGCAAGCGCGTAATATGCAGCTGCTACCAGCCAGGTTTGATGATATATGTAAACCGGGAAGGAGGCCAGCACGAAGTAGGAAGCGGCCTTGCCAGTAAAATTCAAGAATCTTCTGCCAAGGCCGAGAATCGCCAGTATACATACCCAGCCCGCAATGCGCTTCATGATATCGTACGCAACCCAGCCGATGCTGTTGCCCAAAAAGTAGAATACAAATTCACCGGCAAGCAGCGCAAGCCCTAAGGCAGTAAGCGGCCAGCGCCTGTATTCCAGCCGTTTTAATACCTCTTCGCGGCTGAGCACGAAAAAGCCGAGCATGAACAGGGTAAAGAACTCCCCGATACTTTTGCCGCTGAAATCCAGCAGCGGTTTAAACAGCAGGGGAATCAGGCACATGGGCAGCAGCCAAGGCAGGGTGAGCCTGGAGGCATTAAGCTGTTTGCCCCGTTTATTGTACCACAACATAACGGGCAGCGCCAGCAGAGAAATAATAAACAGATAGGCAAGAAACCATAAATGCCCCACTGTAAACCCGCCGCAGAAATCGGTCTCGGCACCTTTTGTGGTGAAGAAGAGGATATACTGCTTAAAGTAGCCGCCGGTGTAGCCGTTGTGAAAGCGCTCTGCAAAATAAGACTGAGCGGGCACCACCAGCACTATACCGAACAGCAGGGGGATAAACAGCTTAAAAAAACGTTCCTTTATAAACTGCCCCGCGGTGCGCTTTTCAAGCGCAAGGCTTGCCGAGATTCCCGCCAGCACGAACATCAGCGGCATAAACCAGGGGCTGGAGAAGATGATAAAATCGGCGAGCGGCTCAACATTCTGCCCGTGCACATAAAACGATTCCCAGGTGTTATAAACCATGCAGGTGTGGTAGGGAAACAGCAGTAAAATGCACAGAGAGCGCAGGTTGTCGATATAGTGCCTTCTCATAGTGTCAGCCCCCTGTTCGGCTTATTTCTTACCGGAATTACACGCGGCCTCTTTTTGAGGGGCGGGCTTTTTAATGCCAAACATGAAGCGGGTAACCGAAAGACGTTTGGTGAGTTCGTAGGTTAGAATACTTAAGGTAAAGCTAACCGCGATAATGGTGGGTATCTGCAGTGCTACAATATCGGTGAGCTGAAGTGTATAATAGGCCGCTATTACAAGCCATGTTTGGTGGAAGATATAAACGGGAAACGATGCGCCCGCAAAATAGGTGGCAGCCTTGCTGGTGAAGTTGAGGTAGCGTCTGCCCAGGCCCAAGAATGCCAGAATACTTACCCAGCCCGCAGCCCGCTGCAGGATATCTACAAGAAACCAGTATTCGCGGCCGTTTAGGATGTAGGAGTAATAGAAACCCGCCAGCAAAATGGCTGCAAAGGCGGTGAGCGGCCAACGGTACTTTTCCAGCCGCTGCAATACCTCCTCCGGGCTGAGGGCAAAATACCCCAGCATAAACCATGCGAAATACTCGCCGATGCTTCGGCCGTCTACAATCGGAATCAACGCGCCCAGGAGCGGGAACACAAACAGGGGAAGAAGCTTTGGCAGGGTAAGGCTTGAGCCATTCATTACTTTATCGCGCTTATTGTACCACAGCATAACAGGCAGCGCCAGCAGCGAGATGATAAACAGGTAAAGGATAAACCACAGCTGTGCAGGGGTAAACCCGCCGTTATAGCCTGTAAGGTCGGTTGCCTTTGTGAAAAACAGCACATAATGCTCGAAATAGCCGCCTGTGTAGCCGTTGTGAAACCGTTCGGCAAAGTAGGTTTGAGCAGGGATTACCAGTAGTATTCCAAACACAAGCGGTATAAACAGCCTTAAAAAGCGTTCCTTTACATACTCCCTGGCTGAACGCCTTTGCAGCGCGTAGCGTGAGGAGATGCCGGCCAGCGCAAACATCAGCGGCATAAAAAACGGCCAGCAGATATAAACAAAATCGCTCAGCGGCTGAATCTTCGGCCCGTGCACATAAAACGACTCAAAGGTGTTGTAAACCATAAAGGTGTGGTAGGGGAAAAGCAGCAGGATGCAGAGGGTACGCAGGTTGTCGATATAATACTTTCTCATGATGTCGCCCCCTGTTGGAATATCAAAGAAGGGCAGGCATAGTGCCTGCCCTTGGATGTAAAAAGCTTATTTATCCTGAATAACGTCGATGCCGGGAAGGCCCTTGCCCTCAAGGTATTCCAGTGAAGCGCCGCCGCCGGTGGAGATGTGGCTCATCTTATCGGCAAAGCCAAGCTGGATTACCGCCGCCGCACTATCGCCGCCGCCGATGATGGTGGTGGCATCAGCCTCGGCCATCGCCTTGGCTACGGCTAAGGTACCGGCTGCCAGCACGGGGTTTTCAAATACGCCCATGGGGCCGTTCCAAACAACGGTTTTGGCGGATTTTACGGCATCGGCAAACAGCTTCTCGGTATCGGGGCCGATGTCCAGGCCCATCTTGTCGGCCGGAATCTTGCTGGAGGGAACTACCGTAACGTCGATCTTTGCGTCAATCGGGTCAGGGAAGGAGGCTGCGATGCGGGTATCTACGGGCAGCAGCAGCTTAATGCCCCTATCCTCTGCCTTTTTGAGCATATCCTTACAATAATCAAGCTTCTCGGCATCGAGCAGTGAGGTGCCAACCTCATAGCCCTTCGCGGCTAAGAAGGTGTAAGCCATGCCGCCGCCGATGATTAAGGTGTCAACCTTGGTGAGCAGGTTATCGATAACATTGAGTTTATCGGCAACCTTTGCGCCGCCTAAGATGGCTAAGAAAGGACGCTTGGGGTTTTCTACGGCGTTGCCGAGGAAATCAATCTCTTTGCCCATCAGGTAGCCAACAGCGGTCTCTTTGATATAGTCGGTAACGCCTGCGGTGGAGCAGTGTGCTCTGTGTGCGGAGCCAAACGCATCATCCACATACACATCGGCAAGGGAGGCGAGGGCTTCGCTGAATTCCGGCAGGTTCTTGGTTTCTTCTTTTCTAAAGCGGGTGTTCTGCAGCAGAACCACGTCGCCGTCCTTCATAGCGGCTACGGCAGCCTTGGCGTTTGCGCCAACTACCTCGTCGTCGTTTGCGAAAACAACCTTCTTGCCGAGCAGCTCGGAAAGGCGAACGGCTACGGGAGCAAGAGAGAACTTCTCCTCCGGCCCGTTCTTGGGCTTGCCAAGGTGCGAGCAAAGGATAACCCTGCCGCCATCTTTGATAAGCTTTTGGATGGTGGGCAGCGCTGCGGTAATGCGGTTGTCGTTGGTGATAACGCCTTCCTTTAACGGAACGTTAAAATCACAGCGAACCAGTACCCTTTTGCCCTTTACTTGAATGTCGTCAACGGTTTTCTTGTTCAGCAAACTCATCTGCAAGTCTTCCTTTCATTTATCCTTTTCGGCGCCGCGCCGAAAAAGTATACATCTCTTGTTAAACAATAAACAATCCTAGATTATTTTATTACAAAAGCCCCGTTTTTTCAAGTAGCACGGGCAGGTTTTGTCAGTTTTTCTTACTGCAGAAGGCGCACTTATCAGGCAAGGCTTAGAAAACTTGTTCTTAACCCTTGCCTGCTTAGGAAATTATTTGTTTGAGTAAATCAATTATTCAATCTTGGTGTAACCTGAGCTGCTGACAATCGCATCGATTTTGCGCTGCTGCTTGCAGCTGGGGCAGTCTTTCGGCGAAAAGGTTTGGTAGTCCGGCAGGTCGGCAATGGTAAAAAGTGAATGCACCGGCAGCCCCGCCATCTCGTCGATGGCGCTGAACACCGCGGCAATTCCAACGGCTTTGCCTCCGTAATAGGCAATACAGTCAAGCGAGCGGTTGATGGTTTTTCCGGTGGTGGCCGAGGCGATTAAAAGCAGCACATTCTTGCCCCAGATCATCGACTGCGTATTATCGCGGAATACCATCTGGCCATTGGAGTTGTATTCGGGGGTGAGCACACAGATGTCGTTATCGGTGCTGAGGGAGCGACTGCCCGATTGCGAAAGCTCGCGCGCGATAAAGCCGCCGATCATATCGCTGCCGTCCATACAGATGATAGTATCCACCGGTGTGGAGCCCGAAAACTGCGCCGCCAGCTCTTGCGCTGCCAGCTGCGCCGCCTTGCTGTGGTGCTTTACGCCTGTGATGTCGATGTAATAGTTTACATGGGAATGGTTGGTTGCAAAGTGCCCGGGAATAACGCTGATGGTCAGTTTGCCGTTCTTTTTTGCCTTAATCTTTGTAGCTCTGCTCTCCATACCTTACTGCTCCTTTCATAATCCCGTACATCGATACAATCCTTTTTATATCTATCCCCCTTTTACCCTTGTCCGAAGGAGTATGAGGGTAAGCCGGGGGTTAGCGTTTGAAGTAGGTGTATCCTAAAAATTATAGCCCTGTTTGAACGTGAATTATGCAGTTATAAGACAGGAAGCCTGCGGTTGTTATAATAAGTTTTAATTTGGCTGTTGCTGAAGCCGGTTGAAGGTACCAAAGGCATAGCCCTTATCCTTTATTACCTGAATGACTTCTGGCAGCGCCTTGGCGGTTTTGGTTTTGTCGCCGTTGCTGTGCATTAAAATGATATCCCCGGGGCGGAGATTTTCGCTTACATTCTTGACGATATTAGCAACCTCGCGCTGCGACCAATCCAGCGTATCAATCGACCAAAGGATAATTTTCAGGTTCAGTGCCTCAAAATCGGCGATAACACTGTCGTTGATGTCGCCGTACGGCGGACGCACAAACGACGGGGCGCTGCCGGTAATACCCTTTATAAGCTCATTGGTATCGGTTATCTCTTTCTTTATCTGCTCGGAGGTCATGCTTGTAAGCCTGGTGTGGCTAAAGCAATGGCTGCCGACAAAGTTATGATTGGCGTATGCTTTTTTTACGACATCCTCATGCTTCTTGATTTCCCTTCCCACAAAGAAGAAGTTGCCGCAGACGTTGTTTTCGGCGAGGATATCTACCACCTTTGGCGTGATGGTGTCATCCGGCCCGTCGTCGAAGGTGAGGTAAACGGTATTGCTCTGCGGCTGGTCGTTAAGGAAAACCGTGGCGGGGTATTGCTCGCCGTAGGCCTTGGCGTCGGCCCGCCATTTTCTCATGTTCTCAACCGCTTTGGCACTGAGTTTATTCGATTTGCCGCAGATTTCGTAAACCTTGCTTGAGTTGCTTGAAGCTTCTGAAACAGCGCCCAAGGCTTTGGAGAAGGAAGAGCTGTCGGCCTGGGATAAAACGGCCTGCGACGGTACAGAGGACGATGCTGAAGCCGCAGCGGAAGACGAAGCCTCTGTTTTGCCGCAGCCCCAAAAGGCAAGCAGCGTGAATACTATTATTACAGCCAGAATTGTTTTTTTCACAGGATACCTTCTTGCTCAATGATAGTAAGATTGCTTAAAAACAAAGGGGTATAATCTTTACGACTATTATACCATATATAAGGAAAAAGTCCACTTATCGGCATGGATTATTCTGGACAGGTTATACATATTATTACCCTGAATCTTCATATAAAAGACCATTCCTTTCTGCGAAAGGCACCAACAAGACATGAAACGGAGTTGGTGCAACTCGCAGTCAAAATAAAACTCTGCTATACTTACCTCCGAGAGACGGTATACTACAGAGCACGTGGAGGTGAGTGGTGAAGCGGTTTGCCGCTATCTCGCATATAAATAAGTCGCCGGACGTTCGTTCAAGCACCAACAAGTAGGTTTTTTGAACCTGTAAACTAATCTTTGTAAAGACATTACTCGTTTTTAGCAGAACGTTCAGTCAATGCCGTTCCTCAAATCAAATTGAAAAGAGGAACTCAATGGCAAAAACAGTAGAAA
>NZ_FNID01000057.1 GCF_900103835.1 Acetanaerobacterium elongatum
TATACCCACCCCAGAGCTTCGCCGTAGCGAAGCTTTACCCTCATCCCGCATCTGGGGCGTATGTGGTTTTGAACCTTCCTTATGCGGGAGGGGGAAGAATGTTCTTGGGCTTCGCCCCAGAACATGTGCCCCCCCCGTAAAGAACGTACCCCTGCGGCACTTCGACGGCGGTTTGTAGGGGGCGACGTCTTCGACGCCCCGCGGTTTATCATCAAATCCGCGTCGAAGGTGTAGGGGCGCGCATTGCGCGTCCGTGATACGACGCAGCCGTATTATTCCCATGCAACAATCAAGACCTTCCCCTGCAACATAAAACCGGCGGGCAAAAGCAGCAGCTTTGCCCGCCGGTTTATTTTTGCTTAATGCTCCTTAAACACCACCGTAATCGTCGTCCCCTCGCCCTCGGCACTCTGAAACAGAATCTCCCCGCCCCAGCGCGCCACCGCGTGCTTCACAATCGAAAGCCCAAGGCCGGTGCCGCCCACCGTGCGGCTTCTGCCCTTATCCACACAGTAGAACCGCTCAAAGATGCGCCCGTGGTGCTTCGAGGCGATGCCGATGCCCGTATCGGCAACGGTAAGCGAGATGCCGTCGCGCTGTTTTTTGCACAGCACCCGCACGCTGCCGCCCGATACGTTATACTTTACGGCATTGTCCATCAGGTTGCCCACAATCTGCCGCATATCCTCGCGGCTGGCGGTAAGGCTGATGTCGTCGCCCGTTACCTCGATGCTCACGTTCTTCTTTCCCGCCGCGGGCAGCAGGCTCTCGCCAATCTCCTCGGCAAGCTTTTTCAGGTTCACCCGCTCGTTTGCCTCGGGGCGGCACCCGCTCTCCAGCTCGCTGATTTTTATAATGTCGTTAATAAGCGTCGTCATGCGCGCGGCCTCGGCGGTAATGCGGTTTAAGTAATCCGCCGTTTTCTCCGGGTCGCTTACAAGGCCCGCCGCCAGCAGCTCGGCAAACCCCTTAATCGAGGTGATGGGGGTTTTCAGCTCGTGCGAGGCGTTGGCCACAAACTCGCTGCGCAGCTTCTCGGTTTCGCGCAGGGTGGTTACGTTGGTAAGCAGGATGATGGCGCCGTTTTCCTCCTGCGCGGTGCCGGTGGAGATAATGCTCCCGCGCGCGGGGGTGATGTGTGCCGAAAGGATGACACTGTCGTCGGCATAGCTGTTCAGATCAAAGATGGTGGAGCGCCCCTCCGCTACCGCCGCCTGCACTGCCGAAAGGATGCGCTCGTTGCGGGTGAGCATCATCAGGTTTTTACCCAGCGCATTGGTGCCGCCCAAATACCGCTCGCTTGCAAGGTTGGTGCTTACCACCCGCAGGCGGCTGTCGATTACCACCAGGCCCTCCTCCATGTTGTCAAGCAACGTTTTGCTGCGCTCCCGCTCGGATTGCAGCTGCTTTAATGCGGCGCTGATGCGTGCGGATAGGGTGTTTACGCTGTCTACAATCGGCACCAGCTCTTCATACTTGGGGTTTGGCAGCACCTCGCCGCGCTCGCCGGTGGCGATATCCTCTATCTGGTTGCGTGCCTGAATCAGCGGTTCGGTCACATCCCTGGCAATGGTTTTGGCCATCACCGGCGTAAGGATACCCGCCACCGCAATGCCGATGAGCAGCGCGGGCAGAATGCTTGCGAAGATGGTGTTGGCCTGCCGGTTTTCCATGGCAAGGCGCACATACAGGTCGTCGTTTACCTTCATGGCCACATAGGTTTCGTTCTTTTTCAGTGTAGCGGAATACCGCACGGCGGTGCCTGTGCCCGTGGCCTTGGCCTCTATAAACTCGGGGCGGTCGGCGTGGTTTTCCATGGTTTCACTAACGGCCTCATTATCGGCCAGCACCTTGCCGTCGCCCTGAATAATGCTCAGGCGGTAATCGGTATATTTCTTCACCTCGTCCTGCGGGGAGAAGGTGTTATGCGCTAAATCGTAGGTAATCTGGTTCTTCACCGAATTAAGCATCAGCCGCATGCTGGTTTCAATCTCATTCTGGCGCATAGACTGCAATATCAGCCCCGAAATTACCGCCGATACCAGCAGGGCAATCACCGCGGTAATAACACAGCGCTTCAATATGGCGTTCTTCATCCGGCAGCTCTCCTTTATATTTACGGTGCGCCAATAACGTGGTGTTTGCAGGGGAAGGCGTCCCCTACGCCCCGCGGTTTTAACCAATTCCGCGACGGGCTTGTAGGGGCGATTATCAATCGCCCGCGGCTCTAACGCAACCGCACAATTACCGCCAAACGGTCAAGACCGTTCCCTACGCAACATGTAATCGGGGCTGCATATACCCACCCCAGAGCTTCGCCGTAGCGAAGCTTTACCCTCATCCCGCATCTGGGGCGCACATTGTTCCAAGCTCTCCTTATGCGGGAGGGGGAGGAATGTGCGGGGGCTTCGCCCCCGCACGGGTACCCCCGTATTGGGTGCCTCTGTCTATGTCAGCCGCGCTTGCATGGCGGTATGTAGGGGACGGCGTCCTCAACGTCCCGCGGTTTATAACCAAATCCGCGACGGGGTTGTAGGGGCGAACTGTGTTCGCCCGCGGCTCTCAACCGTCGCAACGATACACGGGTTGCCCATACGGTGTTCCAATGGCGGTATGTAGGGGCGCGCATTGCGCGCCCGCCGTCTTACCGAACACTATGAACATACCGCGTCAGGCCAATGGTCTACCCTACAACATACCCTTTGTTACGCGGGTACGATGTTCCCGGCTCTGTAGGGGCGAACTGTGTTCGCCCGCGGCTCTAACGCAACCGCATAATTATCGCCAAACGGTCAAGACCGTTTCCTACGATTCGCCATCTACCCCTGCTCCACAAACCGGTACCCCACCCCGCGTATGGTTTTTATGTAGCGCGGGTGCTCGGCGTCGTCGCCGAGCTTTGCGCGCAGGCTCTTGATGTGCATATCCAGCGTGCGGGTTTCGCCCACAAACTCATAGCCCCAGATGGTGTTGAGCAGCTCGTCGCGGGTAACCACTCGGTCGGTGCTCTGCATCAGCAGGGTTAGCAGCTCGTATTCCTTCAGTGTCAGCTCCAGCAACTCGCCGTGATTGCTCGCTTCGTGCTTGTCAAGGTCAATCTTAATCCCGTTCTTCTCGATATGGCGCATCTGCTCATCTGCCGGGTACGCCCTTCGCAGCACCGCACGCAGGCGGGCGGAAAGCTCCAGTATACCGAAGGGCTTTGGCAGATAATCGTCTGCGCCGCTGTCAAGGCCGGTCACCTTGTCAATCTCGCTGGTTTTCGCGGTTAGCATCATCACGGGCAGCTTTCTGGTGGCAGGGCTGCTTTTTATCCGCCGCAGCGCTTCTATTCCGTCCATGCCCGGCAGCATGATGTCAAGGATATATACCGAGGGCGTTTTGCCGCTTGCAAACATCTCCTCCGCACTCTCGAAGGCCGACACCTTGTAAGAGAACGCCTCCAGCGTGCAGCGCACCAGCTCGCGGATGTTCGCGTCGTCCTCTACGATAAATACCGTAACCTGTTCCATAGCAGCACCGTCCTAGTTTCATGAATTTCTCCGCCGCGCTTCTTAAAGCTCTTACAGCAGCTTGGTGTTCTTATACTCGCCCGTTTCGTAAAACTCCACCCACTCGCAGATATTCACGGCGTGGTCGCCAATGCGCTCGAGGTATTTTGCAATCATCATCACGTCAATGGCCTCGTCTATCTTGTTGGGGGTGGTGCCGATCAGCTCCACCAGGTCGCTGCGCACCTTGCAAAAAAGGTCATCCACCACATCGTCGCGCGCAATTACCGCCTTGGCAGCCTCAAGATCGTTGTTGGTAAACGCCGTTACGCTGTCGTACACCATTTCAGAGGCTACCCGTGCCATCTCGGGGATATGCCGGGCAATCTTGGCAGGCTCATCGTTTTTCAGGTTCATCAGTATCTCGGCGATATCCGCCGCCTGGTCGCCGATGCGCTCTATGTCGGTAATCATCTTTAAGGCGGTGCTAATCTGCCTAAGGTCGCGCGCCACCGGCTGCTGACGAAGCAACAGCTTTAGGCAGCGGGTTTCGATGGTTTTTTCCATCTCGTCTATCTCGCGGTCGTGCTCGGCTACGTTTACCGCCATAGCCTTGTCGCGGTTGGTTAATGCGGCAATCGAGTTTCGTATGGCCTGCTCGGCAAGGCCCGCCATGCGAATCAGCTCTATATTCAAGGTTTCCAGCTCGCTGTCAAAGGAAGGACGTGCTCCCATAATTATTACCAATCCTCTCTGGTTTCATTATACTGTTTTTAAAGGGCTAAGTACAATAATATTCCATAATTTATCCGAAGCGCCCGGTGATGTAATCCTCGGTGCGCTTATCCTTTGGCAGGCTGAAGATGGCCTCGGTTTCGCCGAACTCCACCATCTCGCCCACAAGGAAGAACGCGGTATAATCCGAGATTCTCGCCGCCTGCTGCATATTGTGCGTTACTATCACAATGGTGTATTTCTCCTTCAGGGTGAGCATCAGCTCCTCAATCTTCATGGTGGAGATCGGGTCCAGTGCGCTGGTGGGCTCATCCATCAGAATCACCTGCGGCTCCACCGCCATTGCCCGGGCAATACACAGGCGCTGCTGCTGCCCGCCCGAAAGCGAAAGCGCGCTCTTGTGCAGGCGGTCTTTTACCTCGTCGTACAGCGCCGCACCGATTAAGCTGTTCTTTACAATCTCGTCCAGCTGCCTTTTGCTCTTTATGCCGTGAATACGCGGCCCGTAGGCCACGTTGTCGTAGATGCTCATGGGGAACGGGTT
The DNA here is from genome assembly GCF_900103835.1 of Acetanaerobacterium elongatum. Lineage (GTDB taxonomy): Bacteria > Bacillota > Clostridia > Oscillospirales > Ruminococcaceae > Acetanaerobacterium > Acetanaerobacterium elongatum. Next base: position 4,771 of record NZ_FNID01000057.1, read on the forward strand.
GGGCTTTTGGAACACCATGCCTATTTTTTTGCGCAGAAGGGTTACATCCACGCGCTTGTCGTAGAGGTTTTCGCCGTCAATCAGCACCTCGCCGGTAATCTTCACGCCGTCAACAAGGTCGTTCATGCGGTTGAGCGTTTTTAAGAAGGTGGATTTGCCGCAGCCGCTCGGGCCGATAAGGGCGGTAATCTTGTTCTCCTCAATCTCTATAGAAACCGATTTCAGCGCATGGTTATCGCCGTAATACAGCTCGAGGTTTTTTACCGATATGCTGCTCATTCGTTTATCATACCTTTCCACAAGTTCATTCTCTGTCTGTTTGCGTTAAACAATCTATCCCTTGGCCTTGCTGCCTGCACGGCCTGCAAGCACCTTGGTGAGTCCGTTAATCAGCAGCACTATCACCATCAGCACCAGCGCGATACCAAAGCCCTGCTCGATATACCGGCCCTCCGAAACGGCGAAGTACATCTGAACCGTAAGCGTCGCGCCCGAAGAGGCGGGGTGTGTCAGCCAGTTGGCGGGCAGGTTGGTTACCGAGCCCGCGGTGTACAACAGCGCCGCCGATTCGCCCACGATGCGCCCGATGCTGAGGATTACCGCGGTAATAATGCCGGGCAGCGAGCTTGGCAGAATCACCGTGCGTATCATATACCATTTGGTGGCGCCCATCCCCAAAGCGCCCTCGCGGTAGCTGGCGGGTACGGTTTTCAGCGCCTCCTCGGTGGTGCGGATAATCAGCGGCAGCACCATGATGGTGAGGGTGAACGCGCCCGAAAGGATGGAGTAGCCTAATTGCAGCAGGGTGCCGAAGAAGATGGCGCCGAACAGGCCGTAGATGATAGAGGGGATGCCCGCGAGCGTCTCGATGGTAAACTCAATTAAGCGGATAAACCTTCCCTGCTTGGCATACTCGGTTAAGTATATCGCGGCACCTACCCCAATGGGGGTGGAGATTACAAGGGTAATTACAATCATGTACAGCGTGTTGATAATCGAGGGCAGGATGCCGAAGCGCTTTTTAAGGGTGCTGGGTGCGGTGGAGAGAAACTCCCACGAGAGGTTGGGAAAGCCGCGCACCAGAATATAGATCAGGATACCCGCAAGCAGCAGCACGGTAATCCCCGCGCTTAAAAAGATCAGCGCCTTGAGCACCCTGTCTGAAACACGCGGGCGTCTGCCCAGTATGGTAGCGGCACTTTTTTGTTCCGACATAAGTTCTATCCTTTCTATTAGATCCCCACTAGCGTAGCTGGTGGTCTTAAAAAACTGTTAAAAGGGCTCTGTTACTTACAATACCTAAAGAAATTTTCATCTTATGATATGACACCTGTAATACTCACCCCCCTACCCCCCTCTCGCACCGAAAGCTATACATAAGAAGCAGGCTTGTTCGTGCGAAAGGGGGGCTAGACGCGAGGGGGGTGCTTCGCACCCCCCCTCGCTCTCTTCCCCCTCCCGTTTTATATGGCTTTAGCATAAGCCTTTTTATTAAACGGGAGGGGGCTGGGGGTGGGCCGCTAGTAGCTAGAGATTCGTTTTTAGTTGTTAGTTAAACCAGCAGAATAGAAAGATCGTCTTCTCAGCCCTTTTCTTTTTTGCTGCCTCCCTTTAGCAGGATATTGACGAAGAAGTTGATTACCATAATAAACACGAACAGCACCAGGCCGATGCCGAACAGCGACTCGCGGTGCAGCCCCGCGGCGGCGTAGCTCATGTCCGAAACGATGGCGGTGGTAAGGAACCGCACGCTGTTAAACGGCAGCGGCAGGTTCGCCACGTTGCCCGCCACCATGATGATGGCCATGGCCTCGCCGATGGCACGCCCGATGCCAAGCACAATGCTGGTGACAATACCCGAGCGCGCGGCGCCGAGCATCACCTTGAAGATGGTTTGTATATGAGAAGCGCCAAGGGCAAGAGATGCCTCCTTGTATTCACGGGGCACCGCCCGAAGCGCGGTTTCGCTTACGTTAACAATGGTGGGCAGTATCATCACCGCCAGAACCAATACCGCTGAAAGCAGGTTTGCGCCGCCGGTAAAGGTGTGGCCGGGGTCGTCTTTAAAGATTGCCGTTTCAAAAGCTGACATTAAAGGCACCAGCAGCTGCGCGCCGATAATGCCGTAGATTACCGAGGGGATGCCCGCCAGCAGCTCCACCGCCGGGCGCACCACCTTGTATAATGCAGGGGGCGCAAGCTCCGAAAGGAATATCGCCGTTAAGAGCGATACCGGCACGCCTACCACAATCGCAAGCAGCGTTCCTACAATAGAGGTGAGTATGAAATACAGAATACCGAACTTCGGCTCCGTCGCGGTCGGCAGCCATTCGCTCCCGAACAGAAACTCCAGCGGCCCCACCTTCGCAATGGCGGGCGAGCCTGCGATAATCATGTAAACGGTAATGCCGATCACCGCGGCTACGGCGGTAATACCGCACACAAAGAAAACCACGGTCATAAACTTTTCTATGGCGGTTTTTGTTTTGCTGCTGCCTTGTATGGTAAAGCTCTTTTGGCTTGTTGCCTGCAAGGGAACTCCCCCTTAATATTGATTTTTATCCTTGTTTTTATGATGGTACACGCGGTGATTGCCTTTGCCTGTATAACCTATAGCCCGCTGATAAAACCGGGGCATTTTAAAACAGTTGATTATTGAGCGAATGGGCGGGGCATTGCCCCACCCTTTTTGCTCAGCATTATGTAATTTATTGCGTCCGTGCTAAAAACTATTTCTTAGAGATAAGGCCGATGCTCTTTACTACCGCCTGGCCCTTGGCACCCATTGCATAGTCTAAGAAGGCCTGCGCGGGAGCACTTAAGGTCTTGGTGGAGTTGGTAGCCATTACGAAGGGGCGGGAGAGTGCATAGGTGCCCTTGATGATATTTGCATCGGTAGCCTCGGCACCGCCAACCTTGCAAGCCTTAACCTTAGAGTTTACCGCGTTGAGCGAGATATAGCCGATTGCGTTTGCGTTGGAAGCAACCGCGGTCTGAACTGCGCCGGTGCTGGTGAGCTCCTGCGAATACTTGCACTTATCCTTTACGTTCACAATGCTCTCGAAGGCCTCGCGGGTGCCGGAAGCGGAGTCGCGGCCGATTACGACGATAGCGGCATCAGCACCGCCAACGTCCTTCCAGTTCTTTACTTCGCCCTTGTAGATGCTGGCGATCTGGCCAAGGGTAAGATCCGATACCTTGTTTGCGGGGTTTAAAGCAATCGCAATACCGTCTATGGCGACAACATGAGCCTTAAGGGTAGAAGATTCGGTGGTCTTCAGCGCTCTGGAGGCGTTGCCGATGTCAACCTTGCCCTCGGTTACCGCGGTGATTCCGGGGCCGGAGCCTACGAACTGGCACTCTACGGTTACGCCGGGTTCAACCGTCTTGTAGTCTTCGATAAAGGCTTCCATCAGCTCCTGCATAGAGGTGGAACCGGTAAGGGTTACTTTGCCGGTAAGGCCGGTACCCTTGGCGGCAACATCAGCAGCAGCTTTAGAGGAAGCGGCAACAGAGGATACAGCCTTAGAGGAAGCGGCAGCGGAGGATGCAGCCTTAGAGGAAGCGGCAGCGGAGGATGCAGCCTCAGAGGAAACGGCTTCGGAAGAAGCAGCCTCAGAGGAAGAAGCATCGACAGAGGATGCAGCTTCGGAGGAAGCGGCAGCGGAGGATGCAGCCTCGGAGGATACGGCTTCAGACGAAACAGCCTCGGAGGATGCGGCTTCGGAAGAAGCGGCCGCGGGGGTGGAAGCACAGCCGGCAAACAGTGCGCCGGAGATTGCGAGTGCCAATACTACAGAAAGAATTTTTCTCATTGAACAGACTCCTTTTCCTTATATCGTTTGAGCATACTATACCTCAAACAATGGTGAGTTTTCCTTTGGGACATAACCATCATAACAAAGTCCCGAAGGGCTCGGTAGCAATAAAAGGTAAAGGAACTGTCTGTCTTGGGTAAAGTAAGGTAATAATAACGTAAATTTATGCCGTTTCAGTTATCACATTAGTATTACGGGGCAAGCTGAAATGAATATTGTTATAGGCACGGATTATTTTGCTGTTATGCGGCTTCACTCTTTATCCGGGCAATGGGCAAGGCTGTTGCCCCACCCCTTCTGCTTTCAATCGTTGTGCTTTTATAATTCTTTATTACTTCTTTACGATGAGGCCGAGGCTCTTCACAACCTCCTGGCCCTTTTCGCCCTTAACAAAGTCTAAAAACGCCTTTGCGGGAGCGCTTAAGGTCTTGGTTTTGCTGGTGGCCATTACAAAGGGGCGGCTGAGCTTGTAGCTGCCGTCCAGTATAGAAGCCTCGTTTGCCTCGGCGCCGCCAATCTTGCTGGCCTTAACGGTGTTGTCTACCGCGTTAAGCGATACATAGCCGATCGCATCGGGGTTGGAAGCTACCGCGGTTTTTACAGCGCCGGTGCTGGTGAGCTCCTGGGAATACTTGCACTTCTCTTTTACGCCTACGATGCTCTCGAATGCCTCGCGGGTACCGGAAGCCGCGTCGCGGCCGATTACGATGATAGCCTTGTCGTCGCCGCCAACCTCTTTCCAGTTCTTGATCTCACCGGTGTAGATCTTGGCAAGCTGTTCTACGCTGATGTCGTCAGCCTTGTTTGCGGGGTTTAAAGCAACCGCGATACCGTCGATTGCAACGATGTTCGCTTCCAGATTAGCAGCTTCTTCCGCCTTCAGCTCTCTGGAGGCGTTGCCGATGTCAACCTTGCCCTCGGTTACTGCGGTAATGCCCTGGCCGGAGCCGGGATACTGGCACTCTACGGTTACACCGGGTTCAACCTCTTTATAGGCCTCGATAAGCCCTTCCATCAGCTCCTGCATAGAGGAAGAACCGGTTAGGCTTACCTTGCCGGTAGCGCCGGTGCCGGCAGCAGTGCCAGCCTTGGAAGAAGCGGAAGCGCCGGGGGAGGCGCAGCCGGCAAACAGCGCGCCGGAAACGGCAAGCGCCAATACGGCAGAAAGAACCTTTTTCATGATAATAACTCTTCCTTTCTTGGAATTGTGCGGTTTCGGCCTTAGCCGAAATTTTGGTCATCGACCAAAAAGCACAAAACTGAAAGTTTGAAAGATCTATCTTTCAAACTTATCTCCTTTTCCCTGTTTGATGTATACAATACTATTTCTCATAAAAATCAGTAAGAGCATTCTTCGCCAAAGCACACAGATTAAAGACTTCAAATTTTCAACTGATTCTAACTCGTATTAGTATCCTCTCAAACACTAATCATTATTTCCTTAGTACACCTTCAATATAACAAAAACCCCTGCCATAAGGTAGCAAGGGTAAGTAAAGCAATCGTATGCCTTGTGTAAAGTTGTGTAAAGAACGTGTAAAGCGGTGCCGGTTAATGATTATATTTATAAACTATGGGTAAAATATATGTCTTATAATACTATTTTTTGTGTAAGCATTTGGTATGAATGATTTTACTATACATTTGCCTTTAGCCCTTCGATTGGTTTTCTGCCGCCGAACAGGACGTATAATTATTCTATCCGCCATTCATCAACGCGTAAAGTAAATCCGCCGCTTTCCATGGTTAATAACTGTTATCGGGGAGGTTGTGCATATGGAACTGCAAAAGCCCAGCATCCGGCTGCTTTATGCATGGTGGCTTGCGCTCTTTTGTGCAACCCTTGTGTTGTGCTGCGCTGCGGCCTCTCTGCTCAGCTTTTCCCGCCCGCTGTGGGTGTGGGTGACGGTGGTGCTGCTGGCGGTGTTCTCGGCGGGGTTTATCTGGGTGCTGCCCCAGCGCTACCGCCGCCTAGCCTATGGCGTAAAGGGCAGCCTTGTAATGGTTCGGTGCGGTATTATCGGGGTGCGGGAGAAATACATCCTTGTTGAAAACATCCGCTTTGCCTCGATGGACGCCACCCTGCCGCTCGCCGCGTTCGGGCTTGCCACCGCCACCCTGCGCACCGCGGGCGCCACCCTGCGCATCCCCGGCCTTGACGCGGACGCCCAGAAGCGGTTAAAGGCGCAGCTTTCCCCCAGCTTCGGCAGATAGCCCCTTCCCGCACAATCGCTGTGAAACGGATTGCGCATACGCTTGCTTTATGACATTATGAAACGATTCATTACTCTCTAATTTGTATATATATTAAACTTGTATACCTTTCGTATTCTCTTACCGTGCGTTTTAGGGGCGGTGTCCCCCGATACCCCGCGGTTTATCACCCAATCCACAACGGGGCTGTAGGGGCGCTTAGTAAGCGCCCGCGGTCTAGCCGAGCGCTGTAAAATACCGCGGGAGACCAAAGGTCTCCCCTACACTATA
>NZ_FNID01000036.1 GCF_900103835.1 Acetanaerobacterium elongatum
TGTGTATATGGTCGCGGCATGCCTGTGCCTCTATTATTTCCACCCCTTTTTGTTCGCATAATTTCCTAAGTATCTGCCCTATATCCACCTTGATTTGTCCATATATTTCTTGTCGTCTATACTTCGGTGCAAATACTATATGATATTTACATCTCCATTTCGAATGTGTTAAACTATTTATGTCATCCATTGACATGTCCTCCTTTGTTTTTTGATGCGGTTGGTGAACCTTCATCATTCTATCACTGGAGGACCTCTTTTCGCTATAAGCGTTCTAATTCCACCAGCAGAGCTGGTGGTTTTTTGCGCTGAAGCTACAATAAACGTGCCGGGCTACCCACAGGGTAAGCCCGGCTTTACTTTTAGCACAGCTTATCTTCTGTTACCGTTTTCGTCATTAGGGGATGATTATTGAATTACCGATTTTAATCTCTCATAAAGCGCCTCAGTTTTTACGCTATCCTGGTCATTTATAATAGTAAGCCCGCAGGTGGTTTCTATATAGAGAAACGGGGGTTTGCGGCGTTGATATAAACCTGGGCTTCGCTTCCCTCCGCTTTGAATCTTCCTTTTAGGATGGCGCCGAAATTGGAACCGTTGGTTTTTTGCAGGTCTTGCGGCAGGCTGTCTTTCATCTGCAAGCCCTTGATATCGCTCAGGGGAATGGTTTCTCCGAAGGAGCAGGAAATTGTCAAAGCATCATCGGTTATGGTGAAAACCGGCGGCTGCCCGGCCTGATACAGTAAAATGCTTACCAGCAGGATAACCGGCAGCACCACAACACAGATACCTATGATAACTGCAACCGACTTTTTCTTTTTGGTATCGGCGCTTATCTCATCTACAGAGCTTTCACCCTCAATGAATCCTTCTTTAAAGCACTTTTTGTTGGTGTAATACAGAGTTACTCCCACATCGGCAAGCAGAAAGATAAAGTAAAAGACGAGATAAGGCGTGGCAAGCGCACTGTAAGCAGGAATAATCAGCAGCCCGGCGGTAGCAATGGTGATAAGCAGCAGCATTACCCCTACCGTGCGGCAAAGCTTTTTAGTGTCGTATTTCGCCTTTTCTTCAGAACTCGATGTGTTATAGCCTGCAATCAGGAAAGCGCCATGGCCTGTAAGAAGAATAATGGAGAGTATAGCCAGCAAGGCTAAAACAATATATAAGATGGTCATTTTAATACCTCGATTTGCTGTAGTTTGTTTTAGCTGATTATATCACTTGGCATTTTCTTTTTCCACTATTAATATGCAGATATTACCTGATTGTAAATTACATATTTTGCTTACCTTGCACAGAAACTTGGCGTTTTTATACCGTCACCTGTGTTCATGTAAAGAACGGTCTTGACCGTTTTGCCTAGGTGTAGGGGCGCGCATTGCGCGCCCGCGGTTTCACCCAGACCGGATAATATCCGCGGGAGGCCAATGGCCTCCCCTACAAAGGATGGTGCCCTCGACCCCCGTACCTTTTCTGTCTTCTGCCCTTTTACCTCTACCATCTTAATACCCACCCCCAACCCCATCCCACGACCAAGCCTGCCGTAATATCTAGCGCTTCTTCTGTGGGAGGGGGAGAAATGTTCGGGGGCTGGCGCCCCCGAACGAGAGGCCCCCATTTCGCTTCAAGTTGTTTTTAAAACCTGGCGCTGTACCCGCAGCGGCTTTTTCTTTTTTAGTCAACAAGCCCTCCCAAAAACCTTGACATCCTCCCCATCCCCGCGCATAATAAAGGGTAGCATATTTTCAGATACTAATTTAAATTTCATTGAAATTAGTACGAATATGCTGTCAATGCTCTATACAGAGCAGCAAATCAATTTGCAAATAACAGAAACGGGGTAGGAAAATGTCTAAGGAACTGGAAAAACTGTATGATTCAAAACAGGTTGAAAATCGTCTTTATGATTTTTGGCTTAAAGGGGGCTTTTTCCACGCCGTCGTCAATAAGGATAAAAAGCCGTACACCATCATGATGCCGCCGCCCAACATCACCGGCCAGCTGCATTTGGGCCACGCGCTGGATAACTCGATGCAGGACAGCATCATCCGCTTTAAGCGTATGCAGGGCTATGAGGCGCTGTGGATGCCGGGCACCGACCACGCCGCCATCGCCACCGAGGCGAAGATCGTGGAGGCCATGAAGAAAGAGGGCCTTACCAAGGCCGACCTCGGGCGCGAGGGCTTTCTTGAGCGCGCGTGGGCGTGGCGCGAGAAATACGGCACACGCATTATCGAACAGCTAAAGAAGATGGGTTCGTCCTGCGACTGGGAGCGCGAGAGCTTCACCATGGACGAGCGCTGCTCCAAGGCGGTGCGCGAGGTGTTCGTGCGCCTGTATGAAAAGGGGCTCATCTACCGCGGCGAGCGCATCATCAACTGGTGCCCGCACTGCCGCACCTCGATCTCGGACGCCGAGGTAGAGTATGAAGAGAAGGAAGGCCATTTCTGGCACATCAAATACCCGCTTGCCGACGGCAGCGGCTTCCTGGAGCTTGCCACCACCCGCCCCGAAACCATGCTGGGCGATACCGCGGTGGCGGTGCATCCCGACGACGAGCGCTACCGGAAGCTCATCGGCAAAAACGTGATTCTTCCCATAGTAAATAGAGAGATTCCCATCGTTGCCGACAGCTATGTAGAGATGGACTTCGGCACCGGCGTGGTGAAGATTACCCCCGCGCACGACCCCAACGATTTCGAGGTGGGCCTGCGCCACAACCTGCCCGTCATCAACGTGATGAACGAAGACGCCACCATGAACGAGAACGCCGGGCGCTATGCGGGCATGACCAACTTAGAGGCGCGCAAGCTGATTGTAAAGCAGCTTCAGGACGAAGGGCTGCTGTGCAAGATTGAGGACATCAAGCACAACGTGGGCGAATGCTACCGTTGCCGCAGCGTGGTGGAGCCGCGCGTATCCAAGCAGTGGTTTGTAAAGATGAAGCCGCTGGCCGAGCCTGCCATCGAGGCGGTAAAGAGCGGCGAAACCAAGTTTATCCCCGAGCGGTTTGATAAAATCTACTTCCACTGGATGGAGAACATCAAGGATTGGTGTATCTCCCGCCAGCTGTGGTGGGGCCACCGTATCCCCGCCTACTATTGCGACGACTGCGGCGAGATGGTGGTTTCGCGCGAAGGTGTTGACGTTTGCCCCAAATGCGGCGGGCATATGTCGCAAGACCCCGACACGCTGGATACCTGGTTTAGCTCCGGCCTGTGGCCGTTTTCCACCCTCGGCTGGCCGGATAAAACACCCGAGCTTGACTACTTCTACCCCACCGACACCCTGATGACGGCGTATGATATCATCTTCTTCTGGGTGGCGCGCATGATCTTCTCGGGCTGCGAGCAGATGGGCAAAACCCCCTTCCACACCGTGCTCATCCACGGCATCATCCGCGACGCACAGGGCCGCAAGATGAGCAAGAGCCTCGGCAACGGCATCGACCCGCTGGAGGCGATTGAAAACTTCGGTGCCGACGCGCTGCGCTTTACCCTGCTTACCGGTACAAGCCCGGGCAACGATATGCGTTTTTCAGAGGAGAAGATTACCGCCTCGCGCAACTTCTGCAACAAGCTGTGGAACGCCTCCCGCTTTGTGCTGATGAACCTTTCCGACGAGGTTACCGAGGTAAAGCTTCCTAACGAGCTGCTGGTAGAGGATAAGTGGATTGTAAGCAAGCTCAACACCCTTACCGCCGAGGTAACCGATAATCTCGAGAAGTTCGAGATGGGCATTGCGATAGCAAAGCTGTACGATTTTATCTGGAACGTGTTTTGCGACTGGTATATCGAGCTCACCAAGCCGCGCCTGCTTGCGGGCGGCGAGGTATCCTTAAACGCCCAGAGGGTACTGGTGTTTGTACTCTCTAACACCCTAAAGCTGCTGCACCCGTTCATGCCGTTTATCACCGAGGAGATCTGGCAGGCGCTGCCGCACGAGGGCCCCTCGATTATGGTAAGCGCGTGGCCGGTATACGATAAGGCGCTGGATTTCGCCGCCGAGGAAACCGAGTTTGAGCGCGTGATGTACGCCATCAAGGCCATCCGCAACCGCCGCAGCGAGATGAACGTGCCCCCTTCCAAAAAGGCGCATGTGTTCATCGTTACCGATTACACCGAAGCCTTCGCGCAGGGTAAGGCCTTCTTCGAGCGCCTGGCCTCTGCCGCATCGGTGGAGCTGGTGAAGGAATACACGGGCACCGACGCTGTTTCGGTAATCACCGAGAGCGCTAAAATCTACATCCCTATGCAGGAGCTGGTGGATACTGCAAAGGAGCTGGAGCGCCTTAACCGCGAGAAGGCCGCCTGCGAGAAGGATATCGCGTTTGTATCGGGCAAGCTGAACAACGCGGGCTTCGTAGCCAAGGCCCCCGCCGCCGTTATCGAGCAGGAGAAGGTAAAGCTCAAGGCCGCGCAGGATAAGCTGGCGCTCATCAACGAGAGCATTGCGGCACTGAAATAAAACGGGCAACAAGGTCTTTATGTTTTAAGTATTAATCCGGGGGAAGCACCTTCTCCCGGATTTTTTGTCTTATCTTGACATTTATACGGTTTTGGCATATCCTTAAAGGCGCTGATGGCAAGCAATCTATGACGACTGGAGTGAATAATCTTCAACCACAAACCTTTCAATATTCAAACGTAAGAAAGGAATGGTCTTGCAGATGGAGACATTAGAAGCGATCTATAACCGCAGAAGCATACGGGAGTTTACCGGTGAGCCGGTGGCCGAAAAGGATATTGACATTCTGCTCAAAGCGGCCTTTTCGGCGCCCACCGCTGCCAACACGCAGCCGTGGGAGTACATTGTTATCAACGAGCAGGCTGTTCTGGATGAGCTGAAAACGCAGCTGATCTTCGCGCGCTACAACGCACCGACAGCCATTGTGGTGTGCGGTAACATGAAGCTGGCCTTTAAAGGGTCCGACAAAGACCTATGGGGTTGCGACTGCTCGGCGGCGGTTGAGAACATATTGCTTGCGGCAACCGATATCGGGCTTGGGGCGGTGTGGATTGGCGTATACCCCACCGAGCCGAAGATACGTCAGGTACGAAAGGTGCTCAACATCCCCGAATATGTTGTACCGCTTGCGATTATTTATGTAGGGCACCCAACTCAGCAGCCGGAGGGCCGCTGCCGATATAACGAAAAGCGCGTCTATTGGCAGAAGTATGAACCCGACCGCAAGCACAAGGCAAAGGATAAGCCCGTTATGGGGCATTACTAACCGTTAACATACAAGCCGGAAAAGGGGCGCCCCTCTTCCGGCTTGTTTTTATATGCTAAAGATATAATAGCTTATTCTTTGATTTGTTTCTTTCCGAAGTAGGCGGTCAGGATTAAAATCAGAGAGGTGCAGGAAAGGATGCCGTCAAAGATACCGGCAGGCAGCATAAAAATCATCAGTGCCATGGTAATCACACAGTTTATTACCGAAAGCACCAGCCCCCACATACGGTTTTTCAGCAGGCCAATGGCACCCGTAACCCGCACAATGCCATAAATCCCGCCCATAACCGTCATCAGTGCAATGTTTTCCTGCAGATACGGCACGATAAACGAGAAATACTGCGAACCGGCAGAAGCAGAGCCGTTAAGCAGCGACGGAATCAGCGACAGGCAGCCCCCAATCTCCATAAGGCCACCGTGGATAATCATCAGCACTGCGGCAATTTTATACCTTTTCATTTAATATCCTCCCAAATGTCTGACATTAGCTCTTTTTTTACAATTATAAGGCGCAGTTGGAAGAAAGGCAATATGCTGCTCTGGGGATTGTTGACAACAAAGAAAGATTAAGATATGCTTTTAATATTCATGCCACTTGTTTCATTAAGGAAAGGAATCGCTCTATGAAAAGAGAGGCCTTCAGCAGTATTCCGGCGAAACGGTTCGAATCGGCCGAAACGATTATCAACTATTGTTGATGAAAAGAGAGCTCGAATAAGTATTATTAGAAATAGAATAAAATCTTGTTATGAGGTGCTTTTATGAGTAAAACAGCATTACTGGTTATTGATGTACAGCAGGCGTTGGTTGGCCTCCACCCATATCGCGAGGATGAATTCTTAGCCACTATCCGGCAGCTGCTTCAAGCCGCGCGCAATAGCGATATTGAAGTAATTTATGTGCGGCACGACGGCGGCGCGGGAGATATCCTGGAGGCAAACACCGAGGGCTGGAATGTCCATGAGGCTATCTCGCCAAAGCCGGGGGAGAGAATCTTTGATAAAAATGTAAACAGCGCCTTTCGGTCTACCGGATTAAGGGAATATCTAACCCAAAAAGGCATTGACCGGCTGATTCTTACCGGCATGCAGACAGACTACTGCATTGATACAACCTGCAAGGTGGCCTTTGAATACGGCTATTCCGTCATCATCCCCAAAGGGGCAACGACCACCTTTGATAATAAGTTCCTATCCGGCTCTTTGCTGGTGGATTATTACGAGCAGAAAATCTGGAACGGCCGCTTCGCGGAGGTTATTCCGGTGAATGAGGTTATCAACAAAATGGTGTCAATTGCCGAATAGCTTCGCACCCCTTTCGCGTCTTGGATATGCCTAAGAGGTCAGGCATCTTACGCAAAGGGGGGTTAAACGTGCGGGGGCTTCGCCCCCGCCGCAGCCTTGCCCCTCCCGTTTTGGTGCGCTAAAAGCTCTTGCCCTGCCCAAGAAACGGGAGGGGTTGGGGTGGGTTTGTATAGGCTTAAAAATACCGAGAAGGTGCGGGCTTTCTCGGTTTTATATTTATTGGGCGAACACACGGGTTCGCCCCTACAACTGAACCGTACATTTGTAGGGGAGGCCATTGGCCTCCCGCGGATACAATCCAGCCTGAGGTGAAACCGCGGGCGCGCAATGCGCGCCCCTACACTGAATTGTGCGTTACAGGGGCAGACCTATCTTCGTACCCTGTGGGGCGGTAATTTCGGGCATTGCCTCTCCATACCCCCCATCCCCCCTTTCGCGTCTTGGATATGCCTAATAGGTCAGGCTTCTTACGCAAAAAGAGGGGGTAACCCCAATTACATTGGGGTTTGTGCGGCGGGGGCTTCGCCCCCGCCGCAACATTGCCCCTCCCGTTTTGGCGCGCTAAAAGCTCTTACCCTGCCCAAGAAACGGGAGGGGTTGGGGCCCCGTTCTTTGTAGGGAACGGTCGTGACCGTTCCGCTTACCCAATCCCCAACCGTTCCGCCCGCCTCCTATTTGCAAAACATATAGCACCGAGAAGATGCAGGTCTTCTGAGTTTATTTGTTATATTGGGGGTTGTTGACAGGTTGATTGGATTGGGGTATGCTCAAATTAATATGTAAAGGCATTATTTTCAACCATTATTATTTCAACTGGTGGTGTTAATTTGAATTTGCCACAAAGAAAACTTCAAAGGTTAAGCAACTACGATTATTCAAAATGTGGTGCATATTTCATTACCATTTGCACGTTCTACCGACAATATCTTTTCGGGAGAATAGAAGACGGTAAAATGGTACTAAATGATTATGGAACAATTGCGCAGGCACATCTGCTTAATATACAAAGCCATTTTCCAATGACCAAGCTTTCCGCTTATATAGTTATGCCAAATCATGTTCATCTTATTTTACTTTTATCTAAGGAAACAGAAAAATTAGAACGAGAAAAGGAACAATTCGGGGATACAACGGAACGGTCAAGACCGTTCCCTACGGTTTCTACTGTGGTTGGCCTGTATAAATCGGGCGTGGCTAAACAAATACACGAGATGAACCCGCTTATTTCCGTCTGGCAAAAATCGTTTCACGACCACATTATAAGAAACGAGCAGGAATTTCAACAGATAAGAGAATACATCCTTGCGAATAATTTAAATTGGCGGGACGATGGGCTGTTGTAACTATAGGGCTTGTTTAAAAAATGTGGAGCAATCATGGTGGAAGAACGCGCCTTGTAGGGAACGGTCTTGACCGTTCCGTTACCCGCCAAACTGTCCCGCATAGCATACAAATATTCTGTTTGTCAACCATTTTTCAATTGATAAACTCCGAGTATTGCAGGCTTTCTGGTATACTTGCTTTATGAGCGCGGTTGACTGGTTGGTGCTACTGGATTAAACTTATATTTACTTTAAGGATATATTTTTATTATAAGAGGGGGAATTCGATGTCATTTGAAATTAGCGGAAATCTGAAAGAATATGAATCATATGATAATTTTTGTGCTACTCTTTTGCAAGTAATGAATTTATTTGTTGCTGTATTCGGGCTAGAAACTATGTTAAAGATTGATTTATATATTGATAATGCACTCTACGATAAACAAACAAAAGAGAATTCCATGTCAGGATATACCCCTATAACAACATTAATATGTAGTAAATATATAGTAATTAAACTTAATATCAGTGATTTTTCACAGACTTCACAAATCATCTATCAATTTGCACATGAACTGTGTCACTATGTATTTTATTCAATTTATGGAATTGATAAGCCAAAAGGCGATAATAATGAAGAGGCAATTTGTTCAGCAATGTCACTTTGCACGATAAAAAGCCTTTATCCACAAAACCTTGAACACTGGAAAGAACATGTTCGTTCTCTCAGTAATATATACGGTCTTGGTTACCCAATCGCCGAAGAACTAAACTATGATATCTATGCACTCAGCGAACGAATTCTTACATACAACAAAGAACACAATTTAGCAGAAGCCAAATAAAAAACCCGAGGTAAAAACCATGACCTACCCCCAATCCCTACAATACATCCACTCCCTCCGCCGCTTCGGCAAAAAGGCGGGGCTTACAAAAATCACACGCCTTCTTCAACTGCTCGGCGACCCGCAAAAGAGGCTTCAATTCGTGCACATCGCGGGCACCAACGGCAAGGGCAGCACGGCCGCCATGACGGCAAGCGTATTGCAGCAGGCAGGGTATAAAACCGGGCTGTTTGTGTCGCCCTTTGTGGTAAACTTCACCGAGCGCATCCAGATAAACGGAGCATACATCCCCCCGCAGGAGCTTGCGCGCGTTACCGAGATCGTTAAGCAGCAGGTGGAGGTTGTTACCAATGAGCTGGATTGCCCCAGCGAGTTCGAGGTGGTTACCGCCATCGGGCTTTATTGGTTTGCCGAGCAGGGCTGCGACCTTGTCTGCCTCGAGGTGGGGCTTGGCGGGCGGTTTGACCCCACCAACGTCATCGACCGCCCGCTGGTGGCGGTAATCACCAACATCGGGCTGGACCACACCGACATCTTAGGCGATACCATCGAGAAGATCGCGTTTGAAAAGTGCGGCATCATTAAGGCTGGCGGCACGGTGGTATGCTACCCGGTGCTTGACCCCGACGCGCTGGCGGTGATACTGCAGTGCGTCTCCGAGCGCGGCGGGCGGCTCATCATGGGCAATCCCAACGCCGCCGTGGTGGTGCGCGACGAGATATTCTCAAGCACGGTGCGGTACGGCGAGCTTACCCTCACCCTGCCTTTGGGCGGGCGGCATCAGGTGTATAACCTTATCACGGTGCTGTGTGTGGTGGAGGAGCTTAAAAAACAGGGCTTTTCGGTAAGCGACGAGGCGATTGTGCAGGGCATCGCGACGGTGCGCTTCCCCGCAAGGCTGGAAACGCTGCACCAACACCCGCGCATCGTGCTCGACGGCGGGCACAACCCGCAGGGGCTTAAAACCGTAGCCGATACGGCAGCAAGAGTGCAGGGCACCCGCGTGCTGATCCTCGGCAGCCTCGGCGATAAGGATTACCGCGAGGGCGCACGCCTGCTTGCCCCGCTGTTTGATCATGTTTTCGCCGTTACGGTGCATACCGCAAGGGGTATAAGTGCGCAGCAGCTGTGCGAAACGGTGCGGGACTATAACCCCTACTGCACCCCCTGTGAGGACTTAAACGAGGCTGTTTCACTCGCCATCAACGCGGCGGGCGCCGACGGCTGCGTGTTTGTGTGCGGTTCGCTGTTCTTAGCCGCCGAGATTCGACCCATCCTTATGAATCTGCCCCAATAAGCGCATTGTTGTGCCTTAATTCGCGGTGCACATTCGCTAAATAATTTTGCGATAATCTCCTATCATTAGTTGGTAGGAGATTATTTTTTTACCCGATTTGGCCCGATATCCGCGCTCAGCCCAAACGAAAGGAAGTTGAAGGTATGCCCGTATACATCACCTTTGAAAACGACACCATGATGGCGAAGATTATCGGCGATATCGACCATCACACCGCCAAGGACATCCGCGAGGATATCGACTCCGCGCTGTTCGACCACAAGCCCAAGGTGCTCTACCTCGACTACAAGGAGGTCACCTTTATGGATAGTTCGGGCATCGGCCTGATAATGGGGCGGTATAAGCAGATGCAGCTTTTGGAGGGCGAGCTTCGGGTCATCAACGTGTCCGCCCAGCTTAAAAAGGTAATGCGCGTAGCGGGGCTCGACAAGCTGGCGGTTATTGAAGGCAATAAATAACGCTGTGGCCTGATCATTCTTTTAGGGGCGCGCACTGCGCGTCCGCGGGTTTTCGGTAATTCATTTTATATCGGAAAGGCATGATGTGAATATGAAATGCATCAATGAAATGAGCCTCACCTTCCCCAGCAAAAGCAGCAACGAGGGCTTCGCCAGGGTATCGGTTTCGGCCTTCTTCTCGCAGCTCGACCCCACGGTGGACGAGCTGGCGGATGTAAAAACCGCCGTATCCGAGGCGGTAACCAACTGTATCATACACGCCTATAAAGACAGGATCGGCCTTGTGTACATAAACGCACGCATCTTCGAGGGCGGCAAAATCCGCATCAAAATCCGTGATAAGGGCTGCGGCATCGCCGACGTCGCGCAAGCCATGGAGCCGATGTTCACCTCCTGTCAAGGCGGCGAGAGGGCCGGCCTTGGCTTTGCCGTGATGCAGTCGTTTATGGATAAGGTAACGGTAATCTCCCGCGTGGGCAAGGGCACCACCGTCACCCTTTCCAAGACTATCAAATCTAGGGGCATGGCTGATGACTGAAGCATTACTGCAAAAACGTGATGAGGTTGTGGAAAATAACCTCGGGCTGGTGCATTCCTGCGCCCACCGCTTCAAGGGGCGCGGCATTGAATACGACGACCTGTATCAGGCGGGCTGCATGGGGCTTATCAAGGCGGCCGATGCCTTTGATTACTCGCGCGGCGTGCGCTTTTCCACCTACGCCGTTCCGGTAATCCTGGGCGAGATGCGCCGCCTGTTCCGCGACGGCGGCACCGTAAAGGTAAGCCGCACGCTAAAGGAGCTTTCGCTGAAGGTAACGCGCGAACGCGAGCGCTTTGCGCAGCAAACCGGGCGCGAGCCCACCGTAGGGGAGCTTGCCGAGCTGATGGCGCTCGACCCGGCGGAGGTATCCGAGGCGCTGGGCGCTTCTCTGCCCCCCGTTTCGCTCACCGAGGCGGACGACGACGGCGGCGGGCAATACGATATCCCCGTAGTGTCACACGAGGAGGAGATCTCCGACATCCTCTCGCTTAAGTCGGTGGTGTCGTCGCTCGAACCGAACGACCGCCGCCTGATTGTGCTGCGCTACTTCTGCAACAAAACTCAAACCGAAACCGCCAACGCCTTAGGTATGACGCAGGTTCAGGTTTCGCGCCGCGAAAAGAAGATACTATCCGCCCTGCGCAGGGAACTGACGGGATAGCACAGCCCACAGCCCATAATAAAATGAAAGGCCACGCGTTCAATGCGTGGCTTAATTTATTTTATAAGGTAGATTGCCGACACCCACCCATTATAATATTCTTTTTACCAGCTCCAGTATTTCCGCAGAAATCTCCTCCGCAGTGCGCACAGCGTCCACCACCACGATGTTTTCGCGGCCCTCCAGGCGTCCAAACACCTCAAAGAACTTTCCGCGTATGCGGTTCAGCTGCTCGCCCGACTGCTCGAAGATTTCAAGGTGAAGCCGTGCCTTGTCCACCCGCTCCTTGCATCTCTGCGCGTCAACGTCTAAAAAAATGCACAGGTCGGGGCGCAGGATTTCGGGGCAGCCAAGGTTAAGCTGCATCACCCAATCAAGGTCGGTGTCCAGGCCCTGATAGGCAAATGACGAATAGTAGTAGCGGTCGCAGAGCACGTCCACCCCGCTCTCCAGGTAATGTT
The DNA here is from genome assembly GCF_900103835.1 of Acetanaerobacterium elongatum. GTDB lineage: Bacteria > Bacillota > Clostridia > Oscillospirales > Ruminococcaceae > Acetanaerobacterium > Acetanaerobacterium elongatum. The sequence continues at coordinate 12,128 of NZ_FNID01000036.1, forward strand.
GAATGCCGGTTTCAGGGTTTGCGTTGTGGCGGATGCGGTCGGCCAAAAAAAGCGACGCCAGCTCGCAGGCCGAACGCCTGGTATCGCCCGCAAGGGTTTCGCGTATAAGCCCGCCCACGGCACTTTCGGTCGGCTCGGCGGTTCGGTACACACGCCTGCCCTGCGAGAGCAGCCCCTTCTCCAGCAGTGAAATCTGCGTGCTTTTGCCCGAGCCGTCAATCCCCTCAAACACAATAAAGCGGCCCCGTTTGGTGTTGTTTTCGTTCATCTGCGCTCCCCGCATTCCATCAAGCGTTTTTTCTATGCTCTATTCTAGCACAAACCACCCTCTAATACAACAAAGCCCGACGGGGCTTCTCGTCAAATTATCTGCCACAGGGAATAATAATTTGGGGGAATATATTGAAACTATACAGGAATAAGTTGTATAATTGATTTATAAGTATTTAATATTTTCTTTTTAGGATGAAGCGTTTGATTTCATCTGTGCCGGGGTTAACGGGGATAAAATACTAATCTCCGATAAAAAGCATTGATAAAAATCTGCATCAAAACCCATACACGAAAGGTTTTTATATGCTTATGCGTCGGATATAAGTATACACGGACGGGGGAGCATGACATGCCTCAGATGCCAAAAAAGAAAAATGCCGGCGGTAAGCCGTCCGACGGCGGTTTACCTGCTATGGGGGCGGAAAGTACCGCCAGGCTTGGCACGGTTATTGATTTGGAAAAATTAAAGTATCTGCAGGATTTTATTATAAAGTCGCTGCACGTAGATTGTATGGTGTTAACCGCCGAAGGGGTTCCGGCTGTGGAGCCTTCTGGGTCCTCCGCCTGCCGCAGACGGTCGGCAAACGATCTGGAATCCTGCCGCTTTGTAAAGGCTCAGTCTATCAACCAGGTGCGCGAAAACAGCCTGCCCTGCAGCGGCACCTGTGAGCTGGGGGTTCGGTTCTGCTATATCCCGGTATTCCAGAATGGGCAGATTGTGCTGTTCTGGCAGCTTTCCGAGGATGAAAATCATTACAAAATCAGCCCCGACCGCTTTCACCTTGCCACACGCGCGGTAACCATCTTCAGCGACATTATAACCGGGCTTCTGGATGATAAATATAACCTGCGCGCCCAGCTGCTCAAGCAGAATACCCTTACCGGGGAGCTGAAAGAGGCGCTGGCCTACACGGTTTTTGAAAACGAAATCATGGACGGTATTGCCAAAGCGCCCGAGCTTGGTACCGGTATTTTAAACGCGCTTTCACTTATCGGGGAGCATTTCGGGCTTTCGCGCATTACGGTGTTTCGGTCGCTGCCCCAGCTTGGCGAGCGTGCCGTTACCTTCGAGTGGAAGGTACCCGCCATGCGTTCGCTTTCCCCGCTGCTGGAGGGTGCCCTCTCCGAAACGCTTGGCGCCTATTATACCGGCAGCACCGAAGAGCGGTTTGATAAGCACGGCTTTTTTCATACCTGCACCATGGAAGACCTGCCGCACGCCCTGAGCGACCTGCTGATTAGCGACCACACCGGCGAGGTGCTGCAGGCTGCCGTCAAGCGCAACGGTGTTACGGTGGCGGTAATTACCTTTGAAAAGGATGCGCTGCTGCCCAAATGGGGGCTCAGCCGCTTAACCGGCCTGAAGGCCGCCGCCGCGGTAATCTCCTCTGCGGTGTTGCAGAAGCTGGGCTTTGATTTTGCCGACCGTTCGCAGGCGATGATGTATACCATAGCCGATAACAACGGCTCACTCACCTATGCGGTAAACGCCCTGACGGGAAGAATCCTGTTCATGAACCTGGCCATGCAGAATGCCTACCCCGAGGCACGGCCGGGTGATCTCTGCACCAAGATAGCCAACCTTGACGACGGCGAGCGCTGTGCCTACTGCCCGATCAGCCGTTTTAAAGAGCCGGGCGAAAGGCTTCGATACGAGGTATATAACAGCAACGTTAACAAGTGGTTTGATCTGCACGCCTCGCGGTTTACATGGTTTGACGGCAGCGATGCCTGCCTTATCAGCACCACCGATATCAACAAAAAGAAGCTGTTTGAGCTGGAGGTTGAAAAGCTCGCCTACTACGACGCGCTTTTGGATATCCCCAACCGGGCTTACCTGATGCGGGTGCTGCAGTCGGTATTCGACGGCGGCGCAGAAACAGCGTGGGGTTCTATTATTATCCTTGACCTTGATGAGTTTAAGTTTGTCAACGACACCCTCGGCTCGCAGTATGGCGACGAGATGCTGCGCCAGATTGTAAAGTATTTTAACGAATGCCCCGATTTGGTGGGCAAGGTGTTCCGCTTTGGCGGTGACGAATTCTTTATATTGCTGCAGGGCTGCGAGATGGATGCGGCTATCACGGTTGCGGACGAGCTGCTCTCGCGGTTTAACCGGCCGTGGAGAGTATACGACGTAGACTGCACCTGTACCGTCAGCCTGGGTGTAGCGGGCTTTCCCAAGAGCGGCGTCAACCCCAAGCAGCTGATTGCCAACGGGGAATACGCGGTTTACGATGCCAAGGCTACCGGTAAAAACCGCTATGTACTGTATGACGAGGTGCTGTGCAAGAAGATCGAGCGCCGCCATAAGATTCAGGAGATTATGATGCACGCCTTGAAAGAGGCAAAGTTCGAGGTTTATTATCAGCCCATCTACAACGTGGATAAGGGCTGCTTTACCAAGGCAGAGGCGCTTTTGCGGCTGCACGACGACGAGCTGGGCTTCATCCCGCCCGACGAGTTCATCGGTATTGCCGAGGAGGTCGGGCTCATCAGCGATATAGGCCTGATGGTGGTAGACCGTGTGTGCAGCAACCTGTGCGAGCTTGCCAAAAAGGGCATCGTACTGGAATCGATGGCCATTAACATATCGCCGCTTCAGCTGGTGCAGGAGAATTTTGTAGACAGCATGTGGAGCATTATCTCGCGCTACCAGCTGCCGCCAACCGTTATTGAGTTCGAGATTACCGAAAACGTGGTCATCCGTTCCTACGACGCCGTGAAGAAAACCATGGGCGAGCTTCAGCGCCATGGCATCAACTTTGCGCTGGATGATTTCGGCTCGGGTTACTCCGGCTTAAACTACCTCATGATGCTGCCAATCAGCTGCCTGAAGATTGATAAATCCTACATCAACGAGCTGGAGGACAGCGTAAAGAGCCGCAAGATGCTTTCCAAGATTATTGAGCTGGTACAGGATTTCAACATACAGGTGGTTGCCGAGGGCGTTGAAACCAAGTTTCAGGATTCTATTCTCAAGAAGTTCAACTGCAACTTTATACAGGGGTATCTTTACAGCAGGCCATTACCCAAAGCCGAATTTGAGCAAGTGGTAACCAAAAGGGGCTTGCCGGTATCCTAAGCCTTTCTTGTCCTCTTCCGGAACAAGGAAGAACAGCATAAGAGCTCATCGATTGTTTGAGCAATTCCAATAAAAAACACAGAGAGTGAGGGTACGAATGAAAGTTTCTTCTAAAATCATGTCGACGATTGTTCTGGCAGTAATCGTGCCCCTGATTGTACTCTGTATTTTAATCAATATAAGCTTCTCCGCTTACACCCAAAACCATAATCTTGCGGCGCTTTCTGATCTGGCCCATTCCATCAGCAACCAAACCGAGGATTATTTTAACTATAAGAAGGAAGCTGCACAGTCCGCCGCGATCAACCCAGTTTACCGGCAGGCGCTCACCGGCCCTGCTTCGGCAGCCGAAGCTAGCAGCAATATACAACGGTCTGACCCTCAGGCTGTTTTAAACAGTTTATCCTTACAGCTCAAAGCATTGGATGACGCAAGAGAAGTTCTTCTGCTAAACGCGGCGGGAAGGGTGGTAATTTCTACTCAAAGCGAGCTTATAGGCACCGATTATGCTGCAAAGGAGGTTATTGACGCCGTACACAAAAACGGGGTCTATTCCTCGCCTATCCTATTAGACAGTGCCGAAAAGCCATATTTCTTCACCTGTGCACCAATCATCGAAAAAGATGAGGTTATCGGTATTCTGGCAATTGAATTTGATACCTCCTTCTTTTCTGACCTCGCTAAAAAAACGATTATCGGCACCAATGGTTATCTCTATTTTGTAGACAGCAGCGATCGCGTATTTGCGCATAAATATCAGGAACGGCAGACTGCTGCTGCCAGCTTTGAAAACCGCAACGGCTTTTATAATAACTTTTTGGAACTGAAAAAGCTCAACCCTCTGGGGCAGAAGGAGTTAAAGGCCGGAGAATTCAGCTATAATTATAACGATCATGTAATCATGCAGGGGGTTTATTACCCGCTTCGGGTTATTCAGGGCTACCTGTTTGTCATGCGTCCGCAAGATGAAATCTACCAGTCGGAAAAAAGGGTTGCACTTACCGTAAACCTGATGCTGCCGCTGTTGGCGCTCATTGCTTTCCTTGCGGCCATATTCCTGATGATAACCATACAGCGCCCCCTAAAGAAGATTCTGGCCTCGGCAGGCACTGTTTTGAAGGAAGAAGGCTATATCCGGTGCAACTATCGGGCGAATAACGAGCTTGGCTTGATCGCCGAGAGCCTGAACAATGTAAATACACAGATTATCAACACGGTTAACGAGCTGCGCGACGGCGAAAAGCGCTATCGTCTGGCGCTCGAGGCGGTAAGCGATATCGTTTGGGAATATGACGTTGAAACGCAGAAGTACATCTTCATGGCCAAGGATAAGGGGATGCTGGGCTCCCGGCGCGTTGAAAACGTTGACATCACCGGCTGTTCGTGGGCCTATGCTACCGATCCGGAGGCGGAGGAGCAGCGCAGCAAGGATTTTGCTCGCTTCCTCTCGGGTATGGCGAGGGTATATCACGCAGAGTACGAGGCCCGCGATATCCGCGGCAACGCCGTGTGGGCAGAGAGTATTGCTAACGCCATCCGAAACAAAGAGGATAAGATCGTTAAGGTGATCGGTTCTATCACCGATATCACCCAGAAGAAGCTGTATGACATCAAGGTGCTCCATTCCGCAGAGTACGACAAGCTCACGGGCATCTACAACCGCGCCACCATCGAACGCCATGTGAAGGATGAACTGAAAACGGGCGGGAACTCCGCGCTGATGATGATCGACCTTGACAATTTCAAGATCATCAACGATACCTTCGGCCACCAGTTCGGCGACCAGATTCTTCAGTTTGTATCCTCCAGTGTCTGCAAGGTCATCTCCTCTAAGGATATGGTCGGCCGTATCGGCGGTGACGAGTTTATTGTATTTATTAAAGAGGTATCTTCCGAGAAAGCGCTTGAAGAGGTTGCCGGCAAGATTGTAGCCACCCTTCAGGGCGGCTACGAGAAGGAGGGCATCCTTCACAAGCTGTCGGGCAGTGTGGGAGTTGCGCAGGCGGGCGCCTTCGGTGCCAACACCTACAAGGAGCTGCTGTCCTGTGCAGACTTTGCCATGTACAACGCCAAACGCCGCGGCAAGAACAAGTTCTGCCTGTTCACTGAAGCGTTGTATAAAGAAAAGGTTAAAAACGACGTGGTGGCCGAGCACCTTAAAGATCTTGAGGACAGCGATATTATCAGGCTTTCGCTCATCCCGGTATGGTGCAACAACAACCGGCAGATTGTACGTTTTTACGCCGACATTGATCTTCTCATTCCCGAATACCCAGAGCTTCGTCGCGAAGAGATCTACAAGATTGCGGTAGAAAGCAACCGCCAGACAGTTCTGCTGGAGCATACCTTCCGCGCCGTATGCCGCGCCATCAAATCAATAGAGCCTTATAACACCTATAATACCGCTATCACCTACTGCATTCCGGTGCTGATGCTGCAAAACGAATCGGTGCTTGCCGTATTAACCCGAGTGGCAGAGGAGGAGCAGGTAGACCCGAAGAACCTGGAGCTTGCCGTAGACCCGAAGATGCTCGGCACGTTTGACCGGGCCGCCTACAACTTCGTTACAGGGATACGACATTTATCCTCCGAGATTGAGCTGTTGGGCTTCGGCGGAATGTATACCAGCTATAATGTTATCAGTGATTTCCATTTTGACGTGGTGCACTTTGCCGATGATATGGTCGGTAAGGCCGTACATAGCCGCAAGCACCTCTCGATACTCAAATCGATGATGGATATTGCCCGCCAAACCGCAACTGCCTGCACCCTCACCCTTACTACGCAGGAGTTTGATATTTTAGAGGATAAGCTGGACGTATGCTTTACCTACTCCGGGGGCGAGGCAATCTCGTTGGAAGAGGCCTCTAAGATTATCCTGCAAAAACAGCAGCTAACCAACAAATATGAATGCTCGTTTTACAAGAGCCGGCTTCTCGAGAATACCATTATGGGCTTGTAGCACTATTTCATCATAATAAAGGGGGCAACGCCTGTGGCCAGCAGTTACATTCACAACCAACCTGAGCAAGAAGAAGACACCATGAAAGACAAATACCTTACCTTCATGGTAGGGAGCGAAAACTATGCGGTACCTATCAAATATGTAATCGAGATCAACCGCGTACTACCGGTTACGCCTATGCCTGACTTTCCAAGCTATTTTGAGGGTATCACCAACCTGCGCGGCAGGATCATTCCCATTATGAATATCCGCAAGCGCCTTGGCATGGAGGTCATCGACTATACCGATACCACCTGCTTTATGATTCTTACAGTCAACGACAAACCCTACGGCCTTGTGGTAGACAGCATCTCAGAGGTAGTGAATATCACCGATGCCGATATCACCCCGCCGCCTCTTGAGTCCGGCACGGTAAGCGGCTACATATTAGGCATTGCCAAGGTCAAGGAAGAGATTCGCCTGGTTATCAACTGTGAAACCATCTTCACCGACTAAGTTTATAAATCCAGCCCGGGTTACCCCCCGGGCTCTTTTTGGCATGTATCCCCTGTGCAAAACCACTGCAAAAAAGAGCGAAAAAAGATTGACTTTCTGCTCCTATCCGTGTATAATAATTTTTGCACTGTTTAGATAGTGCGGTTTGGGAGCATAGCTCAGCTGGGAGAGCATCTGCCTTACAAGCAGAGGGTCATAGGTTCGATCCCTATTGTTCCCACCACAATGGCCTGGTAGTTCAGTTGGTTAGAACGCTAGCCTGTCACGCTAGAGGTCAGGGGTTCGAGCCCCCTTCAGGTCGCCATTAAGTGCTTCTGTAGCTCAGTTGGTAGAGCAGAGGACTGAAAATCCTCGTGTCGTTGGTTCGATTCCGACCGGAAGCACCAGATATGCGGGTTTAGCTCATTTGGTAGAGCGCCACCTTGCCAAGGTGGAGGTAGCGAGTTCGAACCTCGTAACCCGCTCCATAAAGACAACCCCTCCGCAACGCGGAGGGGTTGTCTTTTGTTTTGAGGAAAAGTATGGTATTATGAATATGCCCGTTTTAAAAAGGATTATTACGCTTCTTACTACACGTCAGCCTTCATTTTGATAGTTTAACCGTTTTCATACTCTTGCAGACAAAAGATAACATTAAAAGTCGGGAACAGCTACCTTGAAAGTAATAAGATTAAGGCATGGCAAGGAGGTAACGAACTTGGGTTGGGTTGAATGCATCAGCAATGCCATCAGCTATATTGAAGACAATATCACCGAAGAGCTGACAATCGAGGAAATTGCAAAGCAGGTATTGATATCGCCGTTCTATTTTCAAAAGGGGTTCACCATGCTTTGCGGTTTTACGGTCGCAGAATACATTCGGCAGCGCAGGCTTGCTCTTGCCGGCAGCGAGCTTGTCTCCACAGACAAAAGGATTATTGATATTGCGCTTGACTATGGCTACGATTCCCCCGATAGCTTTACCAAAGCATTTACCCGTTTTCATGGCGTTACACCTACTGCCGTACGAAAGGACGGAGCAATGATTAAATCTTTCGCTCCGCTGAAAATCAAATTTATTTTGGAGGGCGGTTGTGTTATGGATTACAAGATTATCGAGAAGGATTCCTTTACGGTTATGGGAGCATCCAAGATATTTAACTACGATAATGCTAAAACAGAAATCCCCAAGTTCTGGGCGGAGCTTTATCAACCCGGCAAGAAGGCAGCTTTATGCGGGATGTATGGCATCAGCATAGACGAAACGATGGGATCGGATAAATTTGAATACCTGGTTGCGGATAATTACAATCCGGCGGCCGAGATACCGGAAGGTTTCGTTACAAAGGTTATTCCCGCATTCACCTGGGCCGTTTTTGCCTGCAGAGGCGCAATGCCTCAAGCCTTGCAGGAGGTTAACAGGCAAATATTTTCCGAGTGGCTGCCCAACAGCAAGGATTACGAGGTTGCGGCAGGCTACAATATTGAAATGTACAGCGACCCCTGCGATTATAAAAAAGGGAATCTTGACGAAAAATACTACAGCGAGATCTGGATTCCCGTTAAAAAGAAGTAGTATGCTAACCCCGCTTGCTGATTGAATTCAGCTTTCGGTTTAGCGAGCACTAATCACTAAACGCAAAACCTCTATTCCTATCACCTTTATAGAGCAGCGCCGCGAAGGAAAGGCAGTCCTTTGCAGCGCTGTTTTTGTTACAAACTATTTTAAAAATCTATTGACATATATCACGATATGATATATATTTATATTACAACGTGATATATTACACCACGATATAAAGGAGGGCCTGTATTGAATATTGAAAAGCTGCGCAAGCGCTTTATCCCGATGAGCGAAACCATGTTCTATATCCTCTACTCCCTGCAGGAGGAGCGCCACGGGTACGGCATCATGCAGTTTGTAAAGGAGCTTACCAACGGCCGGATTGTTTTAGGGGCGGGCACCATCTACCAGAGCCTGTGCAAGCTAGAGGGTGACGGGCTGATTGAGCCGGTTAAGGAGGAGGACCGCAAGAAGATTTATGTGATTACCAAGGCCGGGCGCACCATCCTGCTGGAGGAGGCCCGCCGCATTCAGGAAATCTATCGTTGTGTGGAGGGGTTGTTATGAGCAACAAAAAGGCTGCATGGTTTTCGGCATTCATTAACGTTGTTCCCGCAGACTACGAAAAATGGCTGGAGGATTTGGCACTGCAGGGCTGGAACATCGATAAAATCGGGCAATGGAGCTCGATTCGTATGGTGTTTAAGCACACCACACCCAAGCACTACCGCTATGTGTTTGATATGCAGGCTGCTCCCAAAAAGGATTACAAGGCAACCTATGAACAGTTTGGCTGGGAGTTTGTGGGGCAGATGGCCAGCGCCTTTATCTGGCGCAAGGAGTATGACGGGGAACGTCCGGAATCGTTCAGCGATGCCGAAAGTGTAATAAAGCGTAATACCAATGTGATGTACGCAGTGATGGTTTCGTTCATTCTGTTTTTAATCACTGCCGTCGCACTTACCGTTTGCTTTATTCTGTTTTTCAACACGCTGAATCTTTCAGATATTCTGCAGTATGTTTTGGGCTTCACCCTGTCTTATCTGTTCACCCTTTATCTTGGGTATGTAATAAACAAGATACGGAAGAATAGGTTGAGATAATCCACCTAACTAACGAGCCGCCACACAGGCGGCTCGCTTGATGTTCTTCACCCTTTTATAGTCCTAAGCACCGTATCAAAACCAATGAGCAGCCGGCTTACCGAAAAGGGAATTCTAATGGAAAATCTCTTTTAAAATCCCCTTGCTCGGTAAAATATCACCTGCGTTGAATTCTATAACAGACTGTCTCCGCATATAGAATATGATGTAATACATCAAGGCAAACAGGTTACCGGGCACCGTTACTATTGCAGCACCCTTAAACCCCATATAAAGTGCAGGATAAAAGTCGGGTTCAGAATCGTATTTGTTACCGTACCAATCAGCATGCCCACCATGGATACCAGAGTTGCCCTATGCCGTATGCTCAGCGTAAGGTTTACACCAAGTCACGCAAGGGCTGGTTGCGAACAACGGTACCATAGCCAAGCGGTAAGGCAGAGGTCTGCAAAACCTCTATTCCCCGGTTCAAATCCGGGTGGTACCTCCAGCAGAATGAAAAGCGAGCCGGAACACCCGGCTCGCTTTTCATTCTGCCAATTTAGAGAAACGGATTAATAGAAAGCTAGAATTATCATTGTACTCATGGCCAAATAGCATGGACATATAACACTTCCAGAAGTATAATAAACATGGTTTTGAGCACTCAATAGGACATCGTTTAATTGACAGTGAGGTAAGACATTATGAATATCGCGTATTGCATTATTTGTCACCGCAACACCAACATTCTTCGCACAACCATCGCCCTTCTTTCCAAAGAAAACGACATCTACCTTCATGTGGATAAGAAGGCATGTTTGACCGACTTTGATGAGTATCAAGGCCGCGTATTCTTTATTAGGAACAGGGTCAACGTTCAATGGGGAGCCTATTCCCAGATTGAAGCAATGCTTGCATTGTTTTCTGAAGCCATTAAAGGCAATTATGATTATTATTGCCTGCTTTCGGGTGACGATTTACCCTTAAAGAACAGTGCCGCAATCAAGGAATTTATTAGCAGAAATGACGGCGCAGAATATATTGGCATTGTCAAGGACTTTGAAAAGCTTAAACCTTTATTTGAACAGCGGTTAAAATATAAGCATAGCCGTTTTTCTTTAAAACGAACTAAATCCTTGCCGGAAAGGGCCCTCTTTAAGCTGTACAAAATAATGAGGCTTAACCGAAGGCCGAACCGCTATTACTGCCAGCTTCCCCCGTTATACAAAGGCGCGAACTGGTTATGCATCACCAAACAGTTGCTGGAATATATTTTTAACTACCTTAATGCAAACCCATGGTATCAGAAGGCTTTTAAACATGGTTGCTGCGGGGACGAGATATTCTTTCAAACCATCGTTATGAATTCCGAATTTAAAGACAAGATCTATCACTATGAGACGGAACTCGACGATAACCGAATGGCTTTGCGGTATATCGACTGGGTTAGCGGGCCTCAATTTCCTAAAATCTTATCCGAGCAAGATTTGCCAAGGATGAAAGATACTGATTGTATATTCGCAAGAAAGTTTAAAGATGATTTGGATATTGATGTCTATAAGCGTGAAATGAACATCACTGAATAACCTGTTATCCCTCCTATTCTAATGAAAGTAAATATGTTATAGACGACAAAGAAGCGGGTATGCATTTACCCGCTTCTTTGTTCCAACAACAACTATTTTTTAAGGCTTCAGCGCCTTTTATTACCGGTGCATTTCCTCTACCGTAACCTCAAACGCCTTTTTGCGGCTAACCTTGTTACTCAGCCAGATGAACAATACCCCAAAACCTGCACAGACTGTAAGTGCTGCTGCGCCTAACCCTACATACCATAGCCCGCTCTGGATACATTCCGTCAGGATATATATTAGCCCCGCAACAACCAGCACTGCGGCTGCAATCTTCAGCACGGCGGGCCATTCCTTCTGCGGCGCTGCCAAGGTCTGCGCTTTGGCTTCGGCCTGTTCTGTCATCATTCTCATAATACCCCGCTTTCCCATACCGATGTATGGGTTTTATTCCTGAAGAGCTGCTACTTCTTTGTTTTTACTGTAACTAAATTATACAATACCCACGCTGCCCGTTCAACAACAAAGCGTTTACAATTCAGGTACTATTTCAGTGGCCTGAAAGTGTGATTTTACTGCAAAAAAGTCGGATTGTTAAACTTTACATAAAACTTTTTACTCTTTGTAACCAGCTTGTAATACTATTGGCCTTGCAGCAAACGCCACGCGGTTGTTCTAAACCATTCAAATAACTTTGCATACACTGTATCCGTTTACATATTACCAAGCCATAGAGCATCATTGCACCGTTTTATCAAGTCTGCGTTTGCCCGCTACCTGATGCACACATCTTCGCTTTTATTTAAGCGCTGACGCTTGCCAAAAAGCCCGATATCTCTGCATCCTCCGCCGTAAAGCCATAGATCCGGTGCCGGCCCTCGTACGAGCTGCGCATCTCCTCCATCACACCGTTAAGCTCGTTACGCAGCGGCTGGCTGTCATCCTTCAGGCTGGTATAAAGCTGTGCCACCTCAGGCAATGCGCTGTAGGAAAGGTCGCTCAGGTAGCTTGCGTCCAATTGAACAGCGGCAGGGCTTTTTATATACCGCTCGATATTGTAATGGGCAATCAGTCTATCCACGTTCACGAGTGAGAGCACGCATACAAATACAATCGCTGTCGCACCAATGAACCGAAGGGCGTTGAATTGCTCGCTGATACATTGCAGTACCAGCCAGATTAAACATACCCCTATTACCGCCATAAACCACAGCGTAAGCAGGCGCTTTACGCTCAACCCGTAAGCCTGAACATATAGCCCCATGCGCAGCACCGCCGAGGCCAAGATCACCCCGTTGCAGGTGCACATAAGCGTAACCAGTACCCGCACCGCAATCGGCAGGCCGTTCTGCCCCTTTTTACAAAAGCAGAGGATAAAAACCGCGGCGGCAAAGCACAGCCCGCTTGCCCACGAGAGCTCAAAAAAGCCTTTTCGCGCATATTCGGCGTACGAAAGCCCGCTTACCATCCGCCCCGCGCTGCCCGCAAACAGGTATTGGAACTGCACCGCAACAAACAACAGCAGTATGAGGTTAATCACCGATAAAAAGGCGGTACCTACGGTGGTATCAATAAAGCGGGAGGCCGCTTTATCCTTAGCCGGTTCCTTGCCCTCGACCTTTGCGGCAATAAGGTACGCACCTAACACAATAGCCCCTGTACTGCCTAAAAGAAGGTCGGTTATCAGCTTTCCAAAGCTGATATGCAGCGTCTGGGTGATATAGTTAAGGCCGCTTTCAAACACGCTGTCGGCCCTTGCGAAAAGCAGCAGCAGAATGGCCCCAAACGGCAAGGCCAGCGCAAGCCCTGCGGCAGCCTTTAATACGGCTGCCGTTTTCGGCGACTTGATTTTTCTAACAGCCCGCAGGCTCCTAAACGGCATATCTAAAAAGCTCAAGGGGCGCGCCACCAAGTGGTTTGCCGCCTTTGCCAGTGTATCGAACGAAAGCAGCGTGTTCAGCCTGCCGCCGCTTAGCAGTATTGCCTGCACCGCCGCCAGCCCAAGCAGCGCGGGTACTGTCATCATCTGCACCGCGGGGTTATAGTGCAGCCCAAAGCCTGCCGCTATCAGCATTATCGGCACTGTAAGCAGCACCCCCTTAAAGCTGAGCCGTTCACCCTTTTCGTGAAAGTAAACCAGCATAAACGAGCATAATATCGCCGTAAGCACCGTTACGCTGATACCCATGGCGCCTAAAAATACCGTTTCGGTAAACAGTATGCCGAATGCCACTGAAAAAACGGTTGCCGCAAGCCCCTTTTCACTCTCTGCGGCAGAGAGCACCCGCTTGTAGCGCTCGGTCTGCCTGCGCGGCGGTATTGCGGCGCTCATCGGGTTTACAACCGGCACAAACCCTGGTGCCGGCACCTTGTTCATCTCTTGCTCATTCATTACAATTCAGCCCTTTCTTTGTTTGAGTACCGTAAAATGGGTGCAAAAAACCAAGCCTTACCCCTTTTCGGTTAAAGCGAATTTTTATATGATTCTATTCAAAGCCCTGCTTTGTGCAAAAGCGGGGATGGTTTCTGTCTGGATCAGGTCACCCTTTAATCCTTTTCGGGGATGTACTCCAGCAGGTCGGCGGGCTGACAATCCAGTACCTTGCACAGCGCCTCCAGCGTTGAAAACCGCACCGCCTTGGCCTTGTTATTCTTTAAAACCGAAAGGTTTGCCAGCGTAATGCCTATCCCCTCCGCCACCTCGGTGGCGCTGAGCTTCCGTTTGGCCATCATTACATCAATGTTTACTACAATCGGCATAGCCCTATTCCTTTCATATACCGTCAGATGGTAAGGTCGTTTTCCTGCTTGTAGGCTACCGCCTGCGTAAACAGCTCCGCCAGCACCGCCATCAGCGCGGCGATAAACGAAAAGGCCAGCGCAACGCACAGCACCAGCACCGAGGGCAGCACCGGCATCACCCCAAGGTATACCGCCGCAATCGGCAGGCATAACAGCCCAATTCGTTTCAGCCGCTTTGCATTGGCTTCGTTAAACGGGTTTTCGGTATTCACACTTCTGAGCAGCCGGCGCAGGTACAAAAGGATGCAGAACGCGCAGATGCCCGAGACATACAGCGCAATCAGCATCGGGATGCGCACCGCATCGGGGTTCGGGTAGCTTACCCATCGGTAGTAGCCTTCTAATACCAACGGCAGAAAGACAATAATACCGCCCCCCAGAACCATAAAGATTACGCAGAGCCTCTCCAAAAACACACACAGACTGTGCTTCCCCAATATCTTCAGCTTCATACATTCATCTCCGCTATATATTGTAGTTGTCGCGCAATTTACCGACAAGTCAAACCGAGCGTTCACGGCATGGATAATGCAGTTTATGTTCAACAATATTATCCACACGGTTTATCTCTGTCAGCTTATAGTATACCCATGTATTTATCGTTTGTCAATAACAATATATCAATTATCAATATATTTATGCCGATAATCATGATGCGTTTCGGACGATGATGAAGGATTTGCCGTTCTGTGTATTCAATCACATGATTCATTGGCTGTTTGAACCGAGTGTATCCCTCGCCACATCAAATGACAATACCTATTCATGCCTTCATCCGAACGCAAAAAAGCCCCCGAATTGGGGGCTACCTAGTGTCAAAAACCATGAAACACTATAATTATTCAGGTCGCTCGGCAAACTGTTATGTATCAATTCTAGTTAACGGATTGATATTCTTGTTCCGGTAAATTAAATCATCTCTGGCTGTAAAACCGCGCTTATCCCAAAATTGATTCCCGATTTCATTTTTGTCAAACACCACAAGGGCTACTTTGTTAATGCCCTCGTCTCTTAACGCGTTCATGGCCTGTTCTAGCAGTGCACTTCCCACACCCTGCCCTCTTTCCGTTGTTTTTACCGCGGTGTGATGAATAAATCCTCTGCGGCCGTCATGCCCGCTCATAATCACACCGATTATCTCCCCGTCCTGCTCAGCGATAAAGCAGGTATTCGGGTTCCGGCATAAATACTTCTCAATACCCTCTCTCGAGTCGTCAACGGTATTCAGCCCCATGCCGGGGGTTCTCAGCCACAGCTTATAAATTTCGTCATAGTCATCAATAGTCATTCTTCTTATATTCATGGATGCACTTCCTCATTCAAAAATGAAAGTCAAATAGCCGCAGGTATCCGCCTAAGCTTTTAAGCGGCCCTAAGCTAAAGCCGCATTAATTCTGTTTAAGCTGCAATAGGTATTGTTATCTCTCTGCGTACTCGTGCGTGATCATCTTCGTTGTTTCCCGAATCTTCAGCGACGGCACGAATATCTTGTGAACGCATTCGCCCGGCTGTTCCACCGCCTTAATCACCATCCGCGCCGCGTTAACGCCCATCTCATACACCGGCTGGTGAACCGTCGAAACCTTCATCAGCTCCGAAAACTGAACATCATCAAACCCCACCACCGAGATATCCTGCGGAATTCGCGAGCCAAGCTCCTCCATGCGGCGTATAAACGCAAAGGTCATCATATCGTTAAATACAAACACAGCGGTTACATGGCTGTCGTAAAAATACTCCGCGCCGCGGGCCCCGCCGTTAAACTGGTAATCCCCTTCAAAGCACCACGCCTCATGAAACGCAACCCCCGCCTCCTGCATTGCGCGCTTCGCACCCTCCAGCCGCTCCTGCGTAAGGGGAAAGCTCTCGGGGCCGGTAACAAAACCGATATTCGTATGCCCGCAATCAATCAGGTGCTTCACCGCTATATATCCGCCGGTGGCGTTATCCAGCGAAACACAGCCCACTCTGCCGTAGCTGGAGGGCCTGTCAACCAACACCATCGCAACCCCGTTTTGCTCGGCACACCGGCAGGCCTCTTCAATGTCCTGCTCGGTACTCTCCTGCACCGTGGCCAGAATAATGCCGTCTACCCCTTTATCAATCAGCATATCAATATTGTTCAGCTCCTGCGAGGTTTGGTTGCCGGAGCTGCAAAGAACCACATGGTAATTACTTTGGGCAGCACCCTCGCCCACCGCCTTAAAAAGCTCGGCGTAAAACGAGTTGGTGAGGTCAGGCAGCACCAGCCCGATGGTTTGCGTGTGCCTTTTTACCAGGCCTATCGCAAGCTGATTGGGCCGGTAGCGCAGCTCCTCGGCTGCATCCAGCACCATCTGCTTGGTTTTTTCAGATATTTTGGTGCCCTTGTTGTTCAGTACCAGTGATACGGTTGTAATGGAGAGGTTGGTCTTGTTGGCGATATCCTTAATTGTCGTCCTCATGCCCACACACCTTAAATACCATATTTTGTTCTATTATAATTGGTATATTAAGGTATGTCAACAATAATTCTACATAAATTATCTTTAAAGTATTGGTTTCGACTTTAGTTGCTCGATTATTCATAGAGTTCATTCTTCCAGCGAAGTTTGTGCACAATATTAATTTTTAGGCAGGCAGTACCTGCCGTTTTTCATCATATCGCAGAATAATTACCGTTGGTAATATTTCTTTGTATAGACTATTGACTTTCGTGCTCATTATGATAAAATTACCTATGGTAATTACCATTGGTTATTAAGGGGGCTTTGTATGACAAGGAAGAATATCGGGCGGGAGCAGATTGTAGAAACCGCCACCCGTTTGATTGACGAAAACAACGGCACCAGAAATGTAACCCTGCGCGAGATTGCCAAGGAGCTTAACTGCGCGCACACCAACCTTTATAACTACTTCGGCAGCCTTGACGAAATCTATTGGGCCGTGCTGGCAGAGATTATCGACCGAATGCTGAGCTACATGAATCAGCCCTCCGATACCGCCAAAACACCCGAAGACAATCTGTTTCTAAAGCTCTCCCGTTTTATCGATTTTTACATCGATCATCCGGGCTGGTACCGGCTGGCATGGTTGGAGCCGTTAAACGGCAACGCTCCGCCTGATGTGGAACAGGCCATCGGCAGGCCGATGCAGGAGTTTGCGCAGGTGTTAACACTGGCCTGCCCCAAGCCGCTTACCCTGCGCGAAACGCAGGAAATCTGCAATATCCTGTTTATGTACACCTTTGGGGAGCTTGGGGTTTGGATTAATCACCGAACCTTTGAAACCAATCTCACCGTAATGAAAGAAAACATCGCAGGCAATACCAAAAGACTATATCATCTGCTAATTAAATAAATGAAAGCGACAGCATAAGAAAGGAACAAAACCTATATGAAAAACGTATTAACCGTTATCGGCATTATTGTAGGCGTTATTATTCTGTTGTTTATTGTTGCAATGGTTACTATGGTAATACTCGTAAACAGCAACAATGCCTATAAAGGCGATAAGCAGCAGCTCTTAAAAGGCTCAAACGGAAAGAAGGCCCTGGTGGTATACCAGCCGTCGCTCTCCTCTGCCTCCAAGGCCCTTGGCGAAAGCCTTGCCAAAGGCATCAACGAGGCAGGCTACGAGGTAACCGTAAGCTACCCCGGCAAGCACCTCTCGGGGGATGTATCGGGCTATGATGTAATTGTAATGGGCACCACCGTATTCGCCGCGCAGCCCTCTAAGCTGATTGCGGAGTTCGGTGCCGCTGTTCAGGGCGCTGCCGATAAAAAGGTAGTGGTTTATTCGCTGGGCGGTATGGCCGAAGCCCCGGAGCTGGATACCATGGCCGCATATTTTAAAGATTCAACCGTAGTAAAGCACAAATTTTTGGCAAACGAGGATACCAAAACAGCCGCCTACCAGCTTGGGCTGAACATCGACAAAGAATAAACTGCCATGAACATTAAAATCGCCATCAACCTGCTTACCCTTTCGCGCATCGTGCTCGGCATTCTGTTTGCGTTATTTCTGCTGCTTCCGGGCGGCAGCCTCATCGGTGCGTTTGCGCTCTATGCCTTAGCCTGCGCCACCGATATTTTAGACGGCAGGCTTGCCCGCCGCTTTGGTGCTGTCTCCCCCATCGGTGCAAAGCTAGACGCCATTTCAGACGTAACGCTGTTAATCACGGCCTTTTGCGCCATGACCACCACTCACCTTATGCCGTGGTGGATGATTATAGCAGCATTGCTAAAGTTCATTGAATTCTGGGTAACCTCGCGCATCCTTACAGGCGTTCATAACGGTAACGCGCCGCTGTTCTTTGATAAACTGGGCAGGCTATCCGCCATTCTCATGCTCGCCCTGCCGCTTATCGTCCTGCCGCTCTATGCGCTGCTCCCTTTTATAGCGGATATCCTCGTAACCTGCCTGGCAGAGGCTGTCTGCCTGATGGCGGCGGGTTCAAGCGCCTACCGAATCAAGCGCTGTATCGAAAGCAAAGCGGAAGAGCTCTCTTTGTAAAAATATCCGCAGCCGATGAACTATCAAAAATCCCCTCTGCAGCGCAGGGGGGATTTTAGTTTGAAACAAATCACAAGCAAGCCACTCTCAAAAGGGCATAACAAATCAGACCATTCGAGAATGGTCAAAAAAACAGATTGAACAGCTACAGGACCTCGCCGCTTTCCTCGTCTAATATCAAGAAACCTTTGCTGCGCAGGAATGTAATAGCCTGAGTCATGGTCAG
The DNA here is from genome assembly GCF_900103835.1 of Acetanaerobacterium elongatum. Classification (GTDB taxonomy): domain Bacteria; phylum Bacillota; class Clostridia; order Oscillospirales; family Ruminococcaceae; genus Acetanaerobacterium; species Acetanaerobacterium elongatum. The sequence goes on from NZ_FNID01000036.1 coordinate 30,667, forward strand.
TTCGCGAGCGGCAGGCGGCTTATCGGCCTTTCTGTAGAGCTTGGCGCTGTAGACCTCATTCTTGCTGAGAATGTGCCAAATAGCAGTCAGGAGTTTTCTTGCAATCGCAATAACGGCTTTCTTTCCTCCGCGACGTTTTTTAAGCTCGAGATACTTGTTCTTGAGTTCGGG
>NZ_FNID01000039.1 GCF_900103835.1 Acetanaerobacterium elongatum
ATGCGGGAGGGGGTTGGGGGTGGGTTCCCGCAAGGCCGCGGTATTTTTATAGCGTTCGGCAGAGCCGCGGGCGCGCAATGCGCGCCCCTACATTCCCACCGTGGATTTGGTTGCAGGCCGCAGGGCGTCGAGGACGTCGCCTTGTACATCACGATGCGGGGCGGCGAATATATGGGGGTAAGCGTTCGGGGGCGCCAGCCCCCGAACAGTTTTCCCCCTCCCGCATAATAAAATCTTGGACAATATGCGCCTTGAGATGCGGGAGGGGGTTGGGGGTGGGTTCCCGCAAGGCTGCGGTATTTTTACAGCGTTCGGCAGAGCCGCAGGCGGGCTCCCGCAAGGCCGCGGTACTTTTACAGCGTTCGGCAGAGCCGCGAGCGCGCCAAAGGGCAATAAAAAAGGGAAAGAGCGACAAGCTCTTTCCCTATATTTAATGCACATACGGTCTTAATGCACCATACGGTCTGCTTTCTCAGCGGCAGCGATTTCAGCAGGCTCCGGTTCCTCTGCCAAAACCACATTGGGTGACGGTTCCTCCTGTACGGGACGAGGTTTGAGCTGCGAGATGACAAGCCCCGCGAGAATCAGCAGCGAACCGACCACCGAAACCGCGGTGAGCTGCTCGTGCAGGATGATCACCGACGAGATTACCGCCACCACCGGCACCACATAGATGTATACGTTGGTGGTGAGCGTGCCCAGCACCGAAAGCACCCAGTTCCAGGTTACAAAGCAGAGCGCCGACGCACCCAATCCGAGGTAGAGCAGGTTAAACAGGTTTTCGGGCACAATCAGCTGCTGCGGCTGGATGTCAAAGCCCATGAAGGGCAGCACCGGCAGCATAAACAGGATGCCGTAGAAGAAGATGCGCCGCGTGCAGGCGATATTGTTGAGTGCGAGGTCGGAGATCTTGCGCATGAGAATGGAGTAAAACGCCCACGCCAGCGCGGCCAGCACCGCCAGCAGGTCGCCCAGGGGGTTGAGCTTGAGCACAAACTGCCCGTTGAAGCTTACCAGCACGATACCGGCGATGGCGATGACAAACCCCACGAAGAACCGCAGGTGCAGGCGCTCCCCTTTCAAAAAGACGGGTATGAGCAAAGCGGTGAGCAGCGGCGAAACAGCCACCAGCACCCCGACGTTGGAGGCGGTGGAGAATTCGAGCGCGATGTTCTCTAAGAGGAAATAGAGGGTGACGCCGCTCAGGCCCGCGCCCATAAACAACAGCTCGTCCTTCAATCGCTTTGTTTTTACAAAATGCGGGTGGATGGCAAACAGCGCGACATACCCGAGCGCAAAGCGAAGAAAAAAAAGCTCCTGCGGGGAGAAGGTTTTTAACAGCACCTTGGTGGAGATAAAGGTGGTGCCCCATAGAATAATTGTGAATAAGGCCGTAAGATGCCCCGCGGCCTGGCGGCGGTTGTTGGTCATATAGCCTCCTTGAAGGTAAACAACAAAAAACGTACATACTGTCTTGGGGGCAGACTTAGCCTTTTTGACTGTAAGAAGCAACGGCTTGGCAAGCCTGTACATAAAAGAAGGTTAACGTATCCGGGTTAAACTATATAGGTAAAATACGATATATACGATTATATCATTAATTCGCTTTATCTGCACGGTGTGGTTATGCCTAATATTTATCACCAACGCGCTTCTTTTTGTTTATAATTCCGAATGCAGGGAACTGACGTCCGCGGTATTCTTACAGCGTTTAGCAGAGCCGCGGGTGGTTAATAAGCGCCCCTACATTCCCATCGCGGATTTGGTTGCAGGCCGCGGGGTGTTAGGGACGCCGCCTTCTACATCCCGACACAGGATTGTTGCCTACAATCTGAAATCTGATATTACCGCGGGCGAACACAGTTCGCCCCTACGGCCTTCCTATAGTGTATTTGTAGGGGCGGCCATCGGCCGTCCGCGGTATTCAACCGGCCGTCGGTAAGACCGCGGACGCGCAATGCGCGCCCCTACATCCCCACCGCGGATTTAGTTGCAGGCCGCGGGGCGTTAGGGACGCCGCCCCCTACATCCCGACGCGGGGCGGCGAATATAGGGGGGTAAGCGTTCGGGGGCGCCAGCCCCCGAACAGTTTTCCCCCTCCCGCATAATAAAATCTTGAACAATATGCGCCTTGAAATGCGGGAGGGGGTTGGGGGTGGGCTCCAGCAAGGCCGCGGTATAATTACAGCGTTTAGCAGAGCCGCGGACGCGCAATGCGCGCCCCTACATTCTCAACATAGATTTGGTTGCAGGCCGCGGGGCGTTAGGGACGCCGCCCCCCTACATCCCGACATAGGATTGTTGCCTGCAATCTGAAATCTGATATTACCGCGGGCGAACACAGTTCGCCCCTACGGCCTTCCGATAGTGTATTTGTAGGGGCGGCCATCGGCCGTCCGCGGTATTCAACCGGCCGTCGGTAAGACCGCGGATTTAGTTGCAGGCCGCGGGGTGTTAGGGACGCCGCCCCCTACATCACGATGCGGGGCGGCGAATATAGGGGGGTAGCCGTTCGGGGGCGAAGCCCCCGAACAGTTTTCCCCCTCCCGCATAATAAAATCTTGGATAATATGCGCCTTGAAATGCGGGAGGGGGTTGGGGGTGGGCTCCCGCAAGGCCGCGGTATTATTACAGCGTTTAGCAGAGCCGCGGACGGTTAATAAGCGCCCCTACATTCCCACCGTGGATTTGGTTGCAGGCCGCGGGGCGTTAGGGACGCCGCCCCCTACATCACGATACGGGCGGCGAATATAGGGGGGTAAGCGTTCGGGGGCGCCAGCCCCCGAACAGTTTTCCCCCTCCCGCATAATAAAATCTTGGACAATATGCGCCTAGAAATGCGGGAGGGGGTTGGGGGTGGGCTCTCGCAAGGCCACGGTATTTTTACAGCGTTCGGCAGAGCCGCGGACGCGCAATGCGCGCCCCTACATTCTCAACATAGATTTGGTTGCAGGCCGCGGGGCGTTAGGGACGCCGCCTTCTACATCACGACGCGGGGCAGCTGCTCCTGCAATAACAAACCGCGGAAAGGGTTTCCCTTCCGCGGTAATGAATGCTTGTAAAACCTATACCCTTTCGGCGGCGGCCTTCATCTTCTGCTTGCGCTTGTACATAAAGGTGTCGGCGCGGTTAAGGGTTTCGAATAAATCCTTATCAAGATCCGGCTCGTAGTAGGCGTACCCGTAGGCGATGGTAACATCGGCATCGTTCGTGCAGTTGTAGGAGGAAAGCGACTGATGCATGGCGGATACGCAGTCGAGCAGGCTCTGCACCGAACAGTCCTTGAGCACGGCGACGAATTCATCCCCGCCGATGCGGTAGCAGCTGCCCCACTGCTCAAACCCCTTGCGGATGGCGGCTGCCGCCGCAACAAGGTTTTGGTCGCCGATCTTATGGCCGTAATGGTCGTTGGTGCTCTTGAGGTTGTTCATGTCAAACTCCACCAGCATGATGGTGCCGGTAAGGGGCTGCAGCGCCAGCTTTTCCATATCCTTATTAAAGGCGGTGCGGTTTTTAAGGCCGGTGAGGATGTCAAGGTAGGCCATGCGCCGGTAGATGCGCGCCTCGGAGCTGAGCTCGGCAATAAAGAAGTACTTTTCGATGGTATCGGCGGAAAGGATGATAACAAAGGCGAGGAAGCCGAAGCGGAAGAACAGTGCCGAATCCCCCATCTTAAACACATAATAACGGACAAAATCAACGGCAATGAAGGCCGACATTATAAGAAAGCCGACGATAAACCGCCGCCCGGAATTCTTTTTGCGCAGGTTACTGTCGGAAATTACCGCAACCATCATCGCGACCATCGAGAAAATGACTACGATATGGGTGAAGGTTATCGTCTCGGCAAAGTCTTTAATACCCCACAGCTGAAGCAGCAGCAAGGTGAGAAAGTTTATAATGGTAAGCCCCGCCGAAGCGTCCAGCAGCCAGGTGAGCTTGGGGCCGTAGGTTTCCTTAACAAACAGCACCATCGGCAGGGGCGACAGCATCAGCGGGATGAAGGCCAGCAGGTAGATGAGCAGCACATTATTAAACAGAAACTGCAGCATCTGGGTTTCGGCAACCGACCACAGTGAGATGACCACTGCGAACAGGCCGAGGTAGAGCATGCTGGCGTTGCCCGCAATCTTTTTGCGGAACAGGATATAGAACAGCGAAAGCACCAGCCCGAATAAAAAGATGCTTGCGCATAATATAATAGCGGAGCCGCTCTGGCGCAAAACAGCAAATACACAGGCGGTTTTGGTGCCGATTGAGATGCCGCGCAGGTTTACCGCATGCAGCGGGTAGGGCGAGCTGAACTGAATGGTGATGGTTTTGCCCGCCATCTCGGGCTTCAGCCGTATGAAGTGCCACGCGGTGCCGGGGGTTTTAAGGTTGGGCAGCTTGTTATCCAGCCCGAAGCGGTAGATCTCGGTGCCGTCTATCGAAACGTCCACCGTTTGATGAGTAGTGCGTAGGGCAATGGTCATGCTGGCATCAATATTATCCGGCAGCGTCTTGGAGATGGTGACAATCTCGCCCGGCTTGGCATTGGTTTGCGTGGGCAGATTTTTAAGGTATACCCGCCCGTCCGCCCGGTGCACCAGCCATTGTTCGCCGAAGTTGCTGACACTTTCGTTGCCGATCATTACATTATCCGTATGTATAAATATGGCGGAGAAGACAATAAACAAAAGCGAAAGAATAGCCAGAGCCGCATAAACTATTATAATCTTGCTGCTTTTCACAACCTGCCGCCTCCAACCGGTATAGAAGAATGAATATATGGATAAGAGCACTATAAGAGGCCTCGTTTACAATAGGCATGAATAATATTATACAATATATTTTTACAATTAACAACCAAAAATGGCTGAACATCTTTATATTTAGTAATTTTTTAGCGGGATTGGTTAAGACAGCTTTAAGGATCAGCTTTTTGACAGGATCTTTTCTTTGGTTTGCTTTTTAATACAGGAAAAGCCGTTTCCGGCTTTGCGAAAACGGCTTAGAAGAGGATTGTTCGTCTGCTCACTTGGTGTTAGCGTAAGGGTAAACGGCTTTTTGCCCTCATTCTATTTTTAATGCAGCGGGTTGTTTTCCGTCAACATCCGTAAAGCCGTACTGCTGCGCGACCTCTGCCGTAAGTAATACCCTTCCGCTCCGCTCGATTGCGCTGTCATCCGATGCAAGCGCCGCGACACACAACCCCACAAACTGCGGGGTTTCCATCTCGTTAACCTTTATGGAGGCATTGTATTTTGCTATCTCTCGCATACCCTCTGTGGCTACGCTGCCGGGATAGAGTGAGAAAACCTTCACACCATACTCTTTCAGTTCGTGCGCTGTATCGGCAGACATTTTATCTACCGCGGCCTTAATGATTCCGTGAACAGGGTTGATAAAATACTGCCGTGCACAGTAAAAGGATATATTTGCGATAAGGCCGCTTCTCTGCCCGGCCATAAGGGCGGCGGCATACTGGCTGCAAAGATAGCCCGAGCGCAACCCTACGGTGTAGAAATCATCCAGTAAGGAGATGGGCTGCTTCCAAAACGGGGTACCCCAGAAGTATTCGTTCATCACATGGTTTGCACCGGCCCACGCATTATTCACCAGGATATCCAGCCTGCCCTGCTCGCGTTGTACCCGTTCAAACAAGGCCTTTATATCCTCGTCACGGCTAAAATCGCAGCGGTGGGCAATACCTGTGCCGCCCAGCCGGTTTGCTTCTTCCGCGGTTTTGTGAATGGTCGTGCCTTTTTGGAATTCGGGCAAGCCCTCATCATTTTCGGTTCTGCCGGTAATATAGACGGTGGCCCCGCAACTCGCCAGCCCCAGCGCTGCCCCTTTCCCGATTCCTCTGCTCGCGCCGGTTACAACGGCGACCTTTCCCGCAAGACTTTTCATTTTATTCCTCCGCATAATATAAAAGGTTGGTATGATATGACCTTTAGCAGTCACATCTATACTAACCTTTTTTACCTGCAGCCACATGACTATTCTTGCTTATTTGGGCTGTTTAACGGGAACCAGGATGCTGATGTTCTGCATATCCTGACGGTCATAGATGGTGAGCATGCCGATTGAGTTAGGGCAGGGCTCGATCTCTTTGACAGACATCCATTTGTAAAAATCGTCATTAAAGGTTTTCAGCATATCCAGCATTTCTCCGCGGTAGGAAAAACAGACATACCACCCGGCGGGAATGTTCCGGATTTTTAAATGGGGGGCCCTACTGCCGTGCGCCGGTTCGCCCCCGTAAAATACGGAATATCTTCCGCTGTCATCTCCGTAACAGTTGATGACGGTGTAAAAGTAATCCTCTTTCAGGCAGCCGGCATACTGGCTGCTGGTTAAAAAGCCTTCTCCGGCGGATTGGAGCTTATCGTAAAAATCGTCGGCATTCTCGTCAACCTCTATGCAGATGCCGCAGAGATTCTGCTCGTGAAGATAGGTATAGGTTTCCTTTAGTGCCAACACGCCCTGAAAGTTCATGATATCCCGATCGACAATAAAGGCTTTTGGCATAGGAGCTGTTTCGTTCTGCCCGTTTCGGTAAGCGGCCGGGGATACGCCGAACCATTTTTTGAAATCACGGCTAAACACCTCGGGGTACTCAAAGCCCAGCTCAAGCGCAACCTCTGTAATGCTGCTTTGGGTGCATTTAATCTTCTCGGCCGCCAGCGCAAGCTTCCGGCCAAGAATATACTGCTTTACGCTTGTTCCCGTAATCGTTTTGAACAGTCTGCCAAAATGATACTCAGACAGATAGAATTGCCGGGCTACGCTTTGCAGCGTTAGGGGTTCGGATAGGTTTTGCTCTATATGCTCGACGACAGTATTGATGGTGTGCACATATAAATTCATTCAAACCCTCTTTTCGTCTGCAGCTGCTGCGTTTGCTCTTAATTATACAGCAACTGCCCGCCCGATGTCTATTTGACTTTGCCGTATGCAATTACAAAACAGCATTTTCAAACCCCGGCTAGACATAATAATATCGTTGCGGTGTTTTACAGATAGCAAGGATAAGCAAAACAGTGCCGGCGGGCGCGTTTAAATGGTTTTAATATCCCCTTCTTTTCGGGCTTGCCGCAAGCGTTTTTATAATTATGTAGTCATTAATGTATGAACTGTAAAAAAAATATGAACTCCCTTGACAGGTAGCAGTTTCGGATGTACTATAATAATCGTTAGCACTCGTTGTAATAGAGTGCTAAAAGTTGAAGAGAGGTGAAAGGAAGTGGAGTTAGACCAAAGAAAGCAAAAGGTGCTGGCGGCTATTGTGGAAAGCTACATCGCCACGGGTGAGCCGGTAGGTTCCAAAACGCTTGCCGAATGCTTCGGAATGTCGGTTTCCTCCGCTACCCTGCGCAACGAGATGGCGGCGCTTTCAGAGATGGGTTATCTTGAACAGCCCCATACCTCCGCCGGGCGTGTGCCCTCTCACCTGGGCTTTCGCTTTTACATCGATAAGCTGATGAATAAAAAGCCGCTTACCGAAGACGAGAAACAGAGCATCGACACCCTGTTTAGGGATGCCGAGCCCAACCCCAGCGCTATTCTGGAGGAGGCCGGGCAGATTCTGGCCGAAAAGACCAACTGTGCCGCCATCTCCACCACCCCTATTTCTCAGGGCGGCGTTACCGCACGAATCGAGCTGGTGGTTACCGGCCGCAGGCTGTACCTTTTGTTGTTCATTACCTCGGCGGGCGTGATAAAAAACAAGCTCGTCCGCATGGAGTTTGAGGTAACCCCCGAGCAGGTGGCGCGGTTTGTGTACCTGATTAACGAGCGGTTAAACAAGGTTCCGATAGAGGAGATTACCCCCGCGTTTATTCAAACCCTTGCCGCAAATTCCGGCGAGTTCGCGCTCAGCTTTTCCCCCGTTTTGTTTGCCATCTACGAGCTGGCCAAGGAGGTTACCACCGGCCAGATTATTGTGGAAGGGCAGAACAACCTGCTGTTGCATCAGGAGCTGCTTTCGGCGGCAAGCGGGCTGCTGGGCTTTCTCTCCCGCGAGGAGGAGCTGCTGCCGCTGCTTTCCTCGGGCAACAGCTCTTTGAGCGTGTTGCTGGGCAGCGAGCTTAAAAAGAATGAGCTTTCGGATATCGGCATGATACTAACCCGCTACAACATCGGCGAGAACATCAGCGGCACCATCGGCGTGATTGGCCCCGCGCGCATCGACTACGCAAAGATTATCCCCTATATCGAATATCTGGCGCTATCCATGGGCAGGCTGCTCACCGATGCCTTTGACGAAAACAAATAAGCCCCAAAGCGACATACAAAACGTACTGTTAAGGAGGACCCCTGATGGCAGAAAAGGAAGAAAAGCAAGGCGCTGCCCCAAAGCCCGAGGAGGAGGCGGCGAAAGCGCAGGAAAATGATCAGAAGGGCAAGAAGGAGAAAGGCAAGGAACACGGCAAGGAGCAAGAGGCGCTGAAGAAGGAGCTTGCGGAGAAGACCGAGGCCGCCGAAAAGGCACAGAAGGCCGTTGCCGAGCTTAACGATAGATATCTGCGGCTGATGGCGGAGTATGACAACTTTAGAAAGCGCACCCAGCGCGAGAAGGAGGCCATCTTCCCCGAGGCCACCAAAACCGCCGTGGAGGCGTTTGTGCCGGTGCTTGACAACCTGGAGCGCGCACTGAGCATGGAAACCGCCGACGAGGAGTATAAAAAGGGTGTAATGATGATCTGCACCGCCATGCTCGATGCCTTTAAAAAGCTGGGCGTGGAGGAGATTGCGGCCAAGGATCAGCCGTTTGACCCCGCTTTACACAACGCGGTGATGCACATTGAGGATGAGGCCTTGCCCGAAAACACGGTGTGCGAGGTGTTCGCCAAGGGCTACAAGCTCGGCGACCTTGTGATCCGCCACGCGATGGTGAAGGTGGCGAACTAACCTTTGCAATAAACGGTTATACCGTTTTTATATATATTAAAACGGCGCCGTGATACCCACCCCCAAAACCGCGCCTCTTTGGCACGTTACAGGGGGCGGTGTACCAACGCCACGCGGTATAAAGCACCGTAGGGAACGGTCTTGACCGTTTAGCTGATATAAACCTTAAGGCAACAACACCGTAGATACCCACCCCCTGCCCCCTCCCGCGCAGTAGACACCTATGGTATTTAAAATTCCCGCGCGGGAGGGGGAAAGGATGCGAGGGGGCTTCGCCCCCCTCGCCCGTCCCCAAGGCCGCGCGCGTTGCGCGGCGGTGGTTCTACCGAAATCGCATATATATCCGCGGACGGCCATTGGCCGCCCCTACACCGAACCCCATTGGCGGTTAGAGATACCACACGGGGCGTCGGGGACGCCGCCCCCTACATCCCGCCGCAGGGCGGCGAATATACGGGGGTACCCGTTCGGGGGTGAAGCCCCCGAACATTCCTCCCCCTCCCGCATTACGCAATCTTGGGCAATATACACCCCCAGATGCGGGAGGGGGTTGGGGGTGGGCCAAAACAGTACCCCATGCAAAACCTTATGACGGGGCGTTGGGGACGCCGCCCCCTACATCCCCTATTCCCTGCAATGAAAACGAATTAAAACAGCACCCCAAACAGCTTTCCCTAATAAAAATGAAGATAGAATATTTATTTACTGGAGGTATAGATTATGAGCAAGACCATCGGCATTGACTTAGGAACCACCAACTCATGCGTAGCGGTAATGGAGGGCGGCGAGCCCGTTGTTATAGCAAACGCGGAGGGTGCCCGCACAACCCCTTCGGTTGTGGCATTCTCTAAAACCGGCGAAAGAATGGTAGGCCAGGTGGCAAAGCGCCAGGCTATTACCAACCCCGAGCGTACCATCAGCTCGATTAAGCGTAAGATGGGCACCAGCGAAAAGGTAACCATCGACGGCAAGGGCCACACCCCGCAGGAGATCTCGGCCATGATTCTGCAGAAGCTGAAGGCCGATGCGGAAGCTTACTTAGGCGAAACCGTAAGCGAGGCGGTTATCACCGTTCCCGCCTACTTCACCGACGCACAGCGTCAGGCCACCAAGGACGCGGGCAAGATCGCGGGCCTTGAGGTAAAGCGTATCATCAACGAGCCTACCGCCGCGGCGCTGGCTTACGGCATAGATAAAGAGAACGATCAGAAGGTAATGGTTTACGACCTTGGCGGCGGCACCTTCGACGTTTCCATCATCGAGATGGGCGACGGCGTGCAGGAGGTTCTGGCTACCGCCGGTAACAACCACCTTGGCGGCGACGACTTTGACGAGCGCATAATCAAGTATTTAGCTTCCGAGTTCAAGCGCGAGAGCGGCATTGACCTGACCAATGACAAGATGGCGATGCAGCGCTTAAAGGAGGCCGCCGAGAAGGCGAAGATTGAGCTTTCGGGCGTTACCACCTCCTCCATCAACCTGCCGTTTATTACCGCCGACGCCACCGGCCCCAAGCACCTGGATGTAACCCTTACCCGCGCAAAGTTCAACGAGCTGACCGCCGACCTCGTAGAGGCCACCGTTGGCCCCGTACAGCAGGCGCTTAAGGATTCCGGCTTATCGGCTTCGCAGCTTGACAAGGTACTGATGGTGGGCGGCTCCAGCCGTATTCCCGCCGTGCAGGATACCGTAAAGCGCTTAACCGGCAAGGAGCCGTTTAAGGGCATTAACCCCGACGAGTGCGTTGCCGTGGGTGCTGCCATTCAGGCGGGCGTTTTGGGCGGCGAGGTAAAGGGCCTGCTGCTGCTGGACGTTACCCCGCTTTCGCTGGGCCTTGAGACCCTGGGCGGCGTGTTCACCAAGATTATCGAGCGCAACACCACCATCCCCACCAAGAAGTCGCAGGTATTCTCTACCGCCGCAGACGGCCAGACCTCGGTTGAGGTTCACGTGCTGCAGGGCGAGCGTGAGTTTGCCAAGGATAATAAAACCCTCGGTATGTTCCGCTTAGACGGTATTCCCCCGGCACCCAGAGGCGTTCCCCAGATTGAGGTTACCTTTGACATCGACGCCAACGGCATTGTGCATGTTTCGGCCAAGGATTTAGGCACCGGCAAGGAGCAGCACATTACCATCACCTCCTCTACCAACATGAGCAAGGACGATATCGACAAGGCCGTGAAGGAGGCCGAGCGGTTCGCCGCCGAGGACAAGAAGCAGCGCGAGAAGCTGGATATCCGCAACGGCGCCGACCAGATGGTTTACCAGTCTGAAAAGACCATCACCGACCTTGGCGACAAGCTGGACGCTGCCGACAAGAGCGAGCTGCAGGCGAAGATTGATGCCCTTAAGGAAGCCTTAAAGGGTGAAGACATCGAAGCCATCAAGGCAAAGCAGGAGGACCTGCAGAAGAAGTTCTACGAGGTTTCGGCGAAGGTATATCAGGCTACGCAGCCTCAGGGCGGCCCCGATATGGGCGCAAACCCCGGTGCAGGCACCACCCCAGACGGCGAGCCGGTTGTGGATGCCGAATACCGCGAGGTTAAGGACGACGAGAAGAAATAATGTTCTGATATAGGGGTAAACTGTGTTCACCCGCAGCCCATAGAAATTCTGCCCAGACCGTTTGCGAATTTACCACAGGCTGCGGTTATAGCGCGGGGCGTCGAGGACGCCGCCCCCCTACACGTTGTAGGAGCGGACCGCGCGAGGTTCTCCAAATACGGGGGGTACCCGTGCGGGGGCGAAGCCCCCGCACATCCCTCCTTCTCCCGCATTATGTAGTCTAGGGTAATATGCGCCCCCAAGATGCGGGAGGGGGTTGGGGGTGGGTTTCTACAGGCATGAGGCAAAGATACCCGCATAATGCCGCCTAGTTAGTAGGTTAAATAAAAAGATTGTCATTTCAGCGCGGTTTGTATACAATGATATTGCAGAAAGGGCGGGTGCCATCCCGCCCTTCCCTGTGATTTTAGGTAAAAGCATGAACATAGCGGAACGCGGCTGTTGGCTTGTGCCGACGGGCTGCCTTCCAAGGGAAAGGATCGATCACCTTGCCTGATAAACGAGATTATTATGAGGTATTAGGGGTAAGCAAGGGCTGTACCGACGATGAGCTGAAAAAAGCCTACCGCGCCCTTGCCAAGAAGTATCACCCCGACTTAAACCCAAACAATAAAGAGGCCGAGGCCAGGTTTAAAGAGGTAAACGAGGCCTATGAGGTATTAAGCGACGCAACCAAGCGCAAGAAGTATGACCAGTTCGGCCATGCGGGCGTAGACCCGAGCTACGGCGCGGGGGCATCCTACGGCGGTGCTGCGGGCTTTGATTTCGGCGACCTCGGCGACATCTTTGACAGCTTTTTCGGCGGCGTGGGCGGCTTTACCGGCTCCTCCCGCGGCCGCAACCCCAACGCCCCCCAGCGCGGCGGTGATATCCGCTCGGGCATCTCGATTTCGTTTATGGAGGCCGCCAAGGGCTGCCGCAAGGAGATTGAGATTTCGCGCTACGAGCAGTGCTCCGACTGCTCGGGCACCGGCGCCGAGAAGGGCAGCACCCCCGACACCTGCCCCGAGTGTAACGGTACCGGTCAGGTGCGTGTATCGCAGCGCACCATGTTCGGCGTGGTGCAGAGCACCAAGGTGTGCACCCGCTGCGGCGGACGCGGCAAGATTATCAACAACCCCTGCAAGGGCTGCGGCGGCGCGGGCCGCGTGAGAAGAAGCCGCAAGCTGGAGATTGCCATCCCCGCCGGTATTGACGACGGGCAGGTGTTCGCCATCCGCGGGCAGGGGGATACCGGTTTAAACGGCGGCCCCTCCGGCGACGTGAACGTGACCGTATCGGTGCGGCCCGACCCGCTGTTTGAGCGCGACGGCTACAACGTGTGGTGCGACATTCCCATCACCTTTACGCAGGCGGCGCTGGGCTCGAAGATTATTGTGCCCACCATCGACGGCAAGGTGGAGTATGACGTTCCCGCCGGCACGCAGTCGGGCACCGTGTTCCGTTTGCGCAACAAGGGCATTACCGCCATTAACGCCCGCAGCCGCGGCGACCAGTATGTGCGCGTGAGTGTGGAGGTGCCCAAGAACCTTAACGGCAAGCAGAAGGAAGCGCTTAAGAGCTTTGAGAGTATGCTGGGCGACGAGCAGAACTACGAAAAGCGCAAGAGCTTTTTTGACAAGCTGAAGGATTGGGTAAACGAGTAGAAGCGGAATAACACAAGCATAACGGCAGCTTATGAACCGGCAAGGGTTCGCAGGCTGCCGTTTTTTTATTTAAGCTGCTGTGTTTGGGCTGTTCAAAAAAGCTTTGAAATCTATCCACAGAAGGTTTACATAAAATAATCATAATCCTCATAGTTGTTTGTTATTATAATAGTGCAGGGAAAAGACGATCATCCCTTCCAAAACATACAGAATGAGCGAAAAATAGAGCAGCCCCATTTTGGCTGAAAGGAGTACGCCATGAATCACCTGCCTTATTCCGATAACAGTAACATCTACTACCCTATTCCGCCCGCCGAGCAGTTGACAGAGAATCTTGGCGAGTATGGGCTTGCAGCCAAGCGATTTTTGCAGAAGTACCGCCCCGCCCTGTATGACGAGTGGAGTAAGGCGGGCAGCCTAAGCGGCTACCTGCTGCAGCTGGACGCACGCTATCAAACACTGCGGGTGAAGACCATAAAAAGGCTGGAGCAGAACGAGGATGCGCTGGAGAGCACCCGCTTTCTGGCAACCTCTCAGCGCGGCTACGCCATACAGGCACAGGCCGAGGATTTTGTTTGCATGATGCTTGCACAGGAGCTTGAGGAGCTTATACAATAGCTCAGCGAAAATCAAAGCGGCACCCCAACGAAAAACCACCGGACTTCCGGTGGTTTTTCGTTTTAGGGAAAAGTTATTACGGGCAAAGCGATAATTAAAGCAAATAACCGCTATTCACAAACATTTTTTAACGCAGCTTCATACTATGTAATATCCGTATACCTATAAATACTTATCACTTATATAAACCCTGCTGAAAAATCTTTGCAAAACCCGATAAAATCAAGCTTAATCGGTTTGTAGGGGTTTTGTAATTGTGATAAGTATAACATGATTAAGAGGTTATGAATATGAACATGCATCCAAACGGTTTCTTCGGCCCTTCGATGCACGGAAGGCCGAACAATGCTAACTGCGGCGGAAATTCAGGGCATGTACATCCGGCGGAGAATCAGGAGATCCGGCGCCGTCCGCCGCCGCCCCCACCCTGCCCGCCTGTTCCGCCATGTCCTCCACCACCGCCACCACCGCCTCCTCCTCCACCCTGCCCGCCATGCCCTCCCCCATCCTGCTTTAACCCGGTATGCTTTATAACGGGCCCAACCGGCCCGACCGGCCCGCAGGGTTCCCCGGGTGTAACAGGCCCGACCGGCCCAACAGGCCCCAGCCTGCCCGGCCCCACCGGCCCAACCGGCCCGCAAGGTTCCCCGGGTGTAACAGGCCCAACAGGCCCGACCGGCCCGAGTTTACCCGGCCCCGCCGGCCCCACAGGCCCAACAGGCCCCGGCGGCCCGACAGGCCCGACCGGCCCCATGGGGCTAAGCGTTGTAGGCCCCACAGGCCCGATAGGCCCGACCGGCCCCACCGGCCCGATGGGTATGGGCGACACCGGCCCGACAGGCCCCACCGGCCCGATGGGCTTAAGCATTCAAGGCCCGACCGGCCCCACCGGTCCGACAGGCCCCACCGGAACGGGTGATACCGGCCCGACAGGCCCCCTTGGCCCGACAGGCCCAACCGGCCCGATTGGTCTTAGCATCCAGGGCCCGACCGGCCCCACCGGCCCCCTTGGCCCAACAGGCCCAACAGGCCCGGGTATTACCGGCCCGACCGGCCCGACAGGCCCCATCGGTTTAAGCGTAGTAGGCCCCACCGGCCCGACGGGCGATACCGGCCCGACAGGCCCGCTTGGCCCCACAGGCCCCATTGGCCCGACAGGCCCCGGAACGGGCGATACCGGCCCGACAGGCCCCACCGGCCCAAGTATTACCGGCCCGACAGGCCCGACCGGCCCGGGTATCACCGGCCCGACAGGCCCCACCGGCCCGGCAGGAAGCTCGGTAGCGGCAAACAGTATGTCGGCGCAGAACACCGCAAACGTAACGATTCCGATTTCCCCCACGGGCGTAAGTATTCCGCTGCCCAACAACCAGAACCTTGACTCGTTTACGGTAGACGGAACCAACACCATCTTTACCGTACCGGCGACAGGCAGCTATCTTATCACCTACCAGATTACCACCGTAAGTGCGGAAAATGTTACCACCAGCGTGCTTCTAAACGGCGTAACAACCATTCCCGCTTCGGTAATCAACCAGAGCGTGAGTTCCGACAGCCTGCAAACCAGCTTTATTACGGCGCTGACAGCGGGTGACACCCTGCGGCTGCGGGTAGCCGGCACTATTGCACAGATAATTCTTCCGGGCGGCGCCTCAACCTTTATGACGGTGATACGGCTGACCTGACAGCTTCCCCTGACATTCTATCCCACGATAACAGAAAACGGCGGCAGGCACCTTTTTAAGGGTGTCTGCCGCTTAGCTTTATGAAAAACAGGAAGGCAACGGATGCGGATAACACCTTGAAATTCAGCTACTGCTTCTCCCACCCGCACGGAATCTTTACGCCTGTTTGCTTGGCTACGGCTTCGATGAGGGAAATCTCCTCGCCGCTGAGCGTGATGTTTAAGGCGGCTGCGGCCTCGGTGACATGATGTGTTTTGGTAACGCCGATGAGCGGCACCGTGCCTTTGTATATCGCCCATGCAAGAACAATTTGAGCGACGGTGGCCTGATGCGCCTCGGCCACTTGCCAAAGCGTGCCGAGCAAGCCTTCGATTTTGCTTAGCACCTCGGGCGGATAGGCGTTGCCCCTGCGGGTTTTCTTCGGAAAGGGGTTGGCGGCGCTGTACCGCCCCGTTAAGGCGCCCTGCTCGTAGATCATATAGGCAAAGAAGGGTATGCCCTGCTCGCGGCACCAGTTGAGGATGCCGCTATCCTCGGAATTACGGTAGAGCAGGCTGTAATGGTTCTGCACCGCAGAAACCCGAAAGCCCGCTGCCCGAAGGATTGCGTCAGCCTGCCTTACCTGCGCAAGGCTGTGGTTGGAAACGCCGAGGTGCTTAATCTTACCGCTTTGCAGCAGCGGGATGGCGCATTTTGTCCACTTTTCCACGTTGTCGGGGTTGTGTATCCAGTAGATATCGGCGTAATCGGCATTCAGCCGCAGCAGGCTTTTGTTGAGCGACCGGTACATCGCGTTTTTGCCCTGCAAAAAAAGAGGGGTAAACTTGGTGGACAGGATAGTGCCGCTGCTGCCTCTTATAAAATGCCCCAGAATGGTTTCGGAGGCGCCGAACCCGTATACGGCGGCGGTATCCCACAGGGTGAGGTCGTGCTTCATTGCCTCGTTGAATACGGGCTTTAGGTCGGACTCCTCATAGTGGTTGCCGAATACCGCGTTGCCGCCGTTGATACCCGTTCCCCACGACCATGTTCCGAGCGCAATGGGCGGAAGGGTGAGATTGCCCAGCTGAATGGTTTTCATTGTATGTCATCTCCAGTTTTGTTTAGTTTTCTTCCTTAATGGTTCTGCGGATGCGGCTGAGGGATACGGGGGTGATGCCTAAGTACGAGGCGATGTGCGCCTGATTCACCCGTTCCTCCAGCTTGGGGTATAGGTGCTGAAAATCGATATACCGCTCGGTGGCGCTCTTTAGCAGAAAGCTGCTCTCGCGCTCGATCTTATATTGCAGGCTGCTTTCCAAAGCGCGTATATAGGCGTTCATGCAGGCCTTATCCTGATGCACAAGCGCATTGACGGCATCGGCGGGAAAACCGAGCAGCACGCACTCCTCCAACGCCTCAAAGCAGCAGTTGAGCGGCTTGCCCAGCAGAACCTCGGAGCAGCAGAAGGTGTGTTCTGCCAGAAAAAACCGCGTGACGTCGTTGCCGTTCAGGTCGATATAGTAGCTTCGCAGCAGCCCCGAGGCGATGAAGTAAAGCTCTTTCGGGGTGTCGCCGATATGTACCGGAATGTCGCCCCTTTTAAGCTCGTGAACCTTCATCATCTGCAACAGCGGCGCGTAGGTTTCACGCGGGACTTCGGGGGCATAGTGCGCAAGGGTGGCGGTTAACAGCGTAATATAATCGTCCATATGATACCTCTGGTGAGTAATAACGGGTGTGTGTTTTTCTTCTATTATAGCGCGTTTGGGGGTGGTGTCATTAACAAATGTTAAAAATGCCTTTAGTTGGGTGGGTATAAAAACCCCCCACCGATATCCCGGCGGGGGGTTGTGCTACTTCTTATTGTTCGCCTTTTCAACAAGCCTGTTGATCCGGTTGAAGAAGGCCTCGCTAGAGATGCTGTTGGGGCGGTTGTAACGGCCGAGCAGGTAGAGGCTTTCGGGGCCGGAGATGCGGTTTACCTTTTCGTAGCAGGTAAGGGTGACGGTAAAGCCCATGGAGTGCAGAACCTCTTCGCTTAACTTGCTGTAAAAACCGTAGGGGTAGGTGAACGCCGCGGGTTTGGTGCCGGTAGCCTTTTCCCACAACGACTGCGCCTTGCCTACATCGTTATAAATGGCGGTGCGGTACTGCGCCGGGTCTTCACCGGGGTTGCTGAGCACGCCGCGGCGGGTGCAGCTGCAGCTGTGCAGGCCGTAGGTGTGGTTGCCAAACTCGACCAACCCTGACTGCTCCATCTCCTGCGCCTGACTAAAGGTGATATACGCGCCCTTGGGGTGTGCTGCGTCCGAGGCCGCCTCCACCCACTTAGCGACGGGCGAGAGCACAACGGGCACGTTATACTCCTTGATGATGGGGTACACCAGACGGTAGAAGTTGATATCCCCGTCGTCAAAGGTGAGCAGAATCGGCTTTTCGGGCAGCTTGCAACGCCCGTTTGCGTATTCGGTGAGCTGCTTTATATAAACCGGTGTGAACCCGAGCGCCGAGAGGGCTTCAAGGTCGGATTCCAGCTTCTCGGGGCCCACCACATAGTCGTTCCAGCAGCGGTAGTCCTGCGAAAGCTGATGGTACATGATAATCGGCAAGGCAACACTATCGGGCTTTGCGGGGGTTGCAAGCGCCTTTTCGGGCTGCGCGTATACCGGCTGCACGCATGCTGGCTGAATGATGAGTATGAGCAGAAAAGAGAGCATTGTTTTTAGTAACCGCTTATGCAAGAGAGATTCCTCCCGATATGCAATAGTTTTAAGGACAAATGGATGCCTCGTGGCTCAGAGGGCTAGGAAGAGAAGACAGGGAACAGAGAAAAACGGTGTCGGGGATCATCGCCTACACATTCACACAAAACGACGTAGGGAACGACCCTTGTGTCGTTCCGAGCCCAAACGTTTCCACCCTGTAGGGGCGCGCATTGGGCGCCCGCGGTTTATCGAAATCGCAGATATTCCACGGGCGATTGATAATCGCCCCTACAAGAGAACCATACCCGCAGCCCCCTGCAGGGGACTGTATGAAGACCGCGGACGGCCAGTGGCCGCCCCTGCAAAGAAACGGGGTGATTGAAACCCCTGCAAGCAGCTTGCTTACAGGGGTTGAATAGAAAAATCATTATAACAAGCTTACGGATAGTATCCCCCGAAAAAATAAAGACTATTTACCGAACAGAATAATGGCAGCATTTTTAGAAATAACCAAAAACACATATTTTAAACAAAGAAAAGCGCGATTATACCGCCCGGCAGCCTTGCTATACCGGTTTTAGAGGGTTTGCGCGGTGACAGAAGCTTACCCCGTTTTCCTCCCGCAAGCAGGATCGGATGGTCTGCGCCCTCCGAGCGGGAGGGGGATATAAAAAAACAAAAAAAGAAGCTGCCCCGCAATAAAGCTGAGCAGCGCTTTTCATCCTAAACCTGTGTTTAGGAAAAAAAGGAAGGATGGTTATGAAAAAAGTTTAGAAGTAAACAATATCAGGCGGATTACAGGTTGATTTCACGGTAATCCTCTTTTTCAAGCAAAAACTTTACGGTGTCGTTTAAATAGGTGCGTTCGGGCAGGCTGATGAGCACCGTGGCGTCATGGTTTACGGGAAACGGCGCACCGTGCCACGCACCGGCGCGGAAGATAACCATGGTGCCCTTGGGGATGATGAATGCCTCGAGCTTATCCACCTGCGGCTCGCCGCCGTTTGCGGGGCCCGCGTGGATGACGATATCGTCGTCGAGCGGCATCATCAGCTCGCAGGCGTAGGTGTGGTACTCCACATCCTGCACGAGCATAGGGCGTTTGCCTATTTTAAGTGAACCGAAGGCCGTGGGGGCGGTGCTGGCGTTCGGCATCAGAACCATATCGCGGTGAAAGGTAACGGGGTAGCCGCCAAGACCGTAGGCATCACCCGGGTTTTGGATATCGGCAATAAAGCCGTAGGGCGCAAAGCTTTGCGCGGTAACAGGGGCTGCTTTGAGTGTTTTCATCTACTTACCCTGCCTTTGTTTGGTTTTAGGGTTCAGTTTCGGATTGTAGGGAACGGTCTTGACCGTTCCGTGTAACAAGAAATTGTCGAAAATCAGCGGGCGTCTGCCAAAGGATATTTGCAGGGGAGGCTATTAACCTTACGAGGGTATATCTGCGGTTATGTTTAGTCCCGCGGGCGCTTGGTAAGCGCCCCTGCGAATTCGCTGCAGATTTAATTATAAACTGCGGCGCGTCGAGGACGCCGCCCCCTACATCCCTCCGTGGGGTGAGGGGTAACACGCGGGTTGGCCCCTACGGTGTTCCAATGGGATTGCAGGGGCGGCCATCGGCCGTCTGCGGTATTTAATCAGCCTTGGGTGAAGCCGCGGGCGCTTAGTAAGCGCCCCTACAAATCTATCAGGGGTTCTCTACCTCTACCTTATCCACTTCCACAAAGGGGGCTAAAGTGGAAACGAGCTTGCACACGGTATTGGAGGTGTTGCGCAGGTAGTGTACCTCTTTGGGCTCTACATGGATGAACTGCCCGGGGGTGAGGGTGTGGGTAACACCGTCTACCGTAACCTCGATGGTGCCTTCGATTACATAGAAATTCTCTTCCATGATGTTGTGATAATGTGCTTTGAAATCGGTGTTCGGCGGGAACTGTACCATTGCGTAGTTCATACGCGGGCCTCTCATTAAGTACTTGGGGCCGCTGTCGCCGAAACGGTATTGCAGGTCTTTTTCATCAACGATAAACATAATCAAAGTTCCAATCCGCCACTGCGGCATGGCATATTAAAAGATATTGTAACCATATCCACCGCAGGATGATATAAGATATGGCGCATAGTATGGGCTGAAAGGAAAGCCTTCAGCCAGAGACGGTTAGGCTTTGCACCCCCCGAAAAGAGATTATCTATGGGAAATTGTCAGATAAAAACCTGTGCTGACCGAGCCTTACAGGCCCGGTGCCGCCCACATGTAACCCGTGAGCTTTTCGTCGGCCAGTGTGAGATTCTGGGCATATACCTTGCGCCATGTCTCGTACAGGCCCTGGTAAACCTTCTGGTTTTCGGGGTTGGGGAGGTACTCCTTATCCCACTGAACCATCTTGTCGGCCGCTTCCTTCATACTGGAATAGTACCCTACGCCAAAGCTTGCGGTAATTGCCGCACCCAGTGCGGTGGCCTCCTTGGCCTTGGGCACCCGCACCTTCAGCCCCAGCACATCGGCGACAATCTGGCACCAAACGGCGCTTTTGCACGCGCCGCCCGCAAAGATGATCTCGGTGGGGGCGCTGCCCGTTACCTCGCGCACCAGCTCAAGGTTGCCCTTGGTTACCAATGCTGCGTTTTCCATAATGGCGCGGTAGAAGGTGTAGCGGTTAAACTTCTGCGCATCGAGCGAGAAGTTTACAAACGAGGGGGCCGCGTGCCGCCACGCGATATAGTTCATCACATCCGAGAAGGTGCACATCAGGCCATAGCTGCCCGCGGGAATCTTCTCGGCCTCTTTGTCCATTAAGTAATACGGGTCTTTGCCCTGCTTTTCGCCTTCGAGCTTCTCGAGCTGGCAGAATGCGTCGCGGTACCAGCGCATAATCAGCCCCGGGAAGAATGCAATCGCCTCGTACTGCCACAGGCCGGGCACCGCGTGGCAGTTTACACGCACACGGCAGTTCTTATCCATCTTGCAGCTTGCGGTGTTGTATACATACTGCCAGAAGCTGCCGCCGAACAGCGCGGCCTGATGCTCGCTTACCAGGCCCACACCCACGCCGCCGAACTGAACGTCGCCGCCGCCGGTGATGACCGGGGTGCCTTCCTTTAAACCGGTAAGCTCAGCACACGCCTTGCTCACCTTGCCGGCGATACTGCCGCTTTCGGTTACGGGCGGGAAGATATCCCCGCGCAGGCCGCATTTTTCGGCGATTTCGGGCAGCCACGCGCGCTTTGAAAGGCCGAAGATGCCGGTGGTGCAGCCGTTGGAGGGCTCGGCTGTAATGGCGCCGGTGAGCTTGGTGATAAGCCAGTCGTTAAACATATTGATTGCCGCGGTTTTGTTATAAACCTCGGGCAGATGGTTTTTTACCCACAAAAGACGCGGCAGCGCGCCGAGCGCGTAGGTTTGGCCCGACTGCATATAAATCTTTGCTTCGAGCGAGGGGGAAAGCTTCTTCAATTCCCCTACCTCGGCTCCCGCACGGGCATCTACGTTGGCGCAGGCCCAGATTTCGTTGCCCGCTTTATCATATAAAACAATGCCCTCGCGCATACTGGTGGTGGAGATGCCCAAGATCTCGGCGGGGTTGATGCCGCTTTTCTTTAGCACATCGCGCACACAGCCCGAAGCAAGAGCCCAGTTATGTGCCCAGTCAAAATCCATCGAGCCGGGGTAGCGGGGGTCTTCGCGGTGCTCCCATTCCTGCTGCGAAACAAACAGCTGGTTGCCCATGGTATCGAACAGCACGGCACGAACACTGCCGGTGCCCGCGTCTATCGCCATAAAATAGCTGCCCATTCTTATCAATCCTTTCAAGGGTGTTTGATCAATCTATTGTTATATTCTTAGTAAATACAGGTTAAATTATGAAAGTAATTTACAAGCGAAAGATGTTAAAGCGCCAGCAGCCCTTCGGCGGTGTTTTCGTCGGTGATGAGCACATCAAGGCAGCCGGTTTTAAGCGCGGCATGGATGGCGAGTATCTTTTCCGGCCCGCCCGCAACGCCGATGACGTTTTGCAGGTTTTTGAGCGCGTCGATGGGGGTGCTGATGAGGCGCTTGTGAATGGAAACGTCGAGCTGATTGCCGTTTTCATCTATAAAGTAGCCGAGAATATCGCCCACGGCGCCTTTGCGCTGAAGAATCAGCAGGTCGTTTGCGGTGAGCTTGCCGTCTTTTACCACGGTGGCGCGCTCGCTTACGCTGCCGATGCCCACCACGGTCATCGAGGCCAGGTTGGAAAGGCGCAGAATGTCGTTGACCGAGGGCTCGTTGCGGATGGCAAGGGCCATCTCGGCGGTGGAGGCGATGAAGGGGGCGGGCAGGATGTAGCGCGTGGTACCCTCTACGCTGCCTGCGGAGCCCATATAGTAGCTTACGCCGCCGGTAAGCGAAACCAGCGAGATTTCGGAGTCCTTCTCAAGGTTGAGGTTTGCGAGCGTGCGGGAGGTGGTGTCTCCAAAGCCGATGTTAATGAACGCCTTGTTCTGCACGCGGTCGCTGATATAGAGCGCCGCCGCACGGGCCACCGATTCGTTTATATTTTCCGAGACCGAGGGCACAATAAAGATGTCCTGCAGGCCGTAGCGGTTCATGAGCTGCTTTTCCAGCTGCATCCGGGCCTCGGCATCCGACCGCACCTTGAACTGGATGATATTCTGCGTGCGCGATTTCTCGAGCAGCTTAATCACACGCATACGCGAGATATTCAGGCGCTCGGCGATGTTCTGCTGCGTCATACCTTCTATATAGTAGCACCAGGTGGCTTTAATCATCAGCGTCTCTTCGTAATCCATTATCATTAACATCCCTTTCAAGTGCTTGCGCCAAAGGCTTTTCTATTCCCCCCTTAACCTTTGAAAGACTTTGCAGTTAAAGGAAGGAACTAGCATTCTGATAGCTAGATTATAACAATATTAAAAACAAGTGTCAATGCAAAGGCATAACAGAAGTTTTTGGATGTTTCTTTTGTTTCTTTTCAAGACGAGTATAACAGTTTAATAAAAATGTGTCAACCGCTTTTGAAAGAAGGCTTTGGGTTTTTGAAAAATCGTCATTTCAACGATGTTTTTAATTTCTATTCGTCGATATGCACAAAAACAAGGCTAATTTATCCACAAATCAAAGGTTTTTGGTTAAAAAATGATAGGGTATTGTAAATATGGAGTAAACTGGTTTACAGTGTATGTTGACAAACCACCCAAAATAAATTATCATGCAAGTGTCAGATAAAAATTTCAAAGCGTAACAAATGTTTCGCAAGGCCATGTTTAAAGAATCGGTTTTAAAACAAATTCCTTACTTTAGCCCATTACTGTCTAAGTTTAAACATCGCCTAGCATAAATCGGAGGAAACCAGTTTGAAAATTGAAATTCTCAAACTGCCTGCATGAAAAGGATGGTCTAGAGTATGAGTACAAATAAGAATCAGGTCTCCGAACAGCCCATGATCTCCATCCGCGGGGTGGCGAAGTCGTTTGGCAGCAACGCGGTATTAAAGGGCATCAACCTTGAGGCATACAGGGGCGATGTGGTTGCGCTTATCGGCGGCAACGGCGCCGGCAAGAGCACTTTAATGAAGATATTGATGGGCATTCACCAGCAGGATGAGGGTGAGATCTTTATAGCGGGCGAAAAGGCAAACCTGAACACCCCTTCCGCAGCGCTTGCAAAGGGCATTTACCTTGTGCCGCAGGAGCCTATGCTCTTCCCCAACATGACGGTGGAGGAAAACATCGTACAGGGCTTTAGCGAAAAGCGCAGCGAGCTGCATACCCGTTTGGTGGAGCTTATCAAGCGCGTAGGCTGGGATTTAAAGCTTGACCGCAAGGCCGACAGCCTTTCGATTGCCGAGCAGCAGCTGGTTGAGATTCTGAGGGGCCTGTTAAGAAACTCTCAGATCCTCATTCTGGACGAGCCTACCTCAGCACTTACCTTTAATGAGATACAGTCACTTTTTAAAGTAGTGGAGGATTTGAAGAGCCGCGGCATCGCGATCTTCTACATCACCCACCGCCTGACCGAGGTGTTTGAGATTGCCACCAAGGTGGTTATCCTGCGCGACGGCATTATTACCATGGAGGGCCCGGTGAAGGACTTCACCCAGGAGATGCTTATTAAGGGCTTGCTGCCCCCCAATGCGCAGGAGGTTACCGCGCAGGCCTGCTCCACCGAGGCAGGGCTGGATTATTCCAAGCTTAAGCCGGCGCTGGAGGTAAAAAACCTGAGCGGCTACGGCTTTGCCGATGTAAACCTGAACGTTTACCCCGGCGAGATTCTAGGCGTGGCGGGCGTGGTAGGTGCGGGGCGCACCGAGCTTGCGATTGCCATCTTTGGCATAGACGAGGTGACAGGTGGCAGTGTGAAGCTGGACGGCGAGGAAATTACCGGCATGAATGTACGCGCCATCATCGATAAGGGCCTAAACTATGTGCCGGAGGACCGGCACCTAAACGCGATTTACGGCATCAGCGAGGTTTCTTCCAACGTAACCTCCGGCATGCTGCATAAGCTCGGCAGGCTGTTTATCAACTTTAAGGCTGAAAACGAGCTTTCCGACCACTATATAAAAGACTTCCGCATAAAGGTAACCGGCAGAGACCAGCTGATCGGCTCGCTTTCGGGCGGTAACCAGCAGAAGGTGGTGCTTGCCAAAACCTTAGCAACCAAGCCGAAGGTGGTTATTCTGGATGAACCCACCCGCGGCATCGACGCAGGCGCCCGCGTGGACGTTTACCGCATTATCAGCAAGCTCAAGGAAGAGGGCGTGGCGGTAATGCTGATCTCTTCGGATATCGAAGAGGTTGTGCAGCTTTCTGACCGCGTGGTGACCATGTTCCAGGGCAGAATCAACCACACCTTTGAGCGCTGCGACATCAACGTGGATAATCTGATGGCCGCCTCGTTCGGCGTTTATCGGCAGGAGGAGAAACCGCAATGAAAAAGACCTTACAAAAGCTTTTGCACGGGCGCGAAATCTCCGCCGTCGGCTTTTTAATCGCAATGTTTTTGGTTGCGGGGCTTGTAAACCCCGAGTTTTTAGCACCCGATAACCTGTTGCTTACCCTTAACGGCAGTGTGATGTACATACTGCTGGCGGTGGGCAGCTCGTTTGTAATTGTAACCAGCGATATCGACGTTTCCATCGGCGCAAACCTAGGCCTTACGGGCGCAATGGCGGCAACCTTAATCCGCGACGGCGTTTCGCTGATGATTGTAATACCCGCCACCCTGCTGCTGGGTGCGGCTATCGGTTTAATCAATGGCATCGGCGTAGCAAAGCTTAACGTGCCCGCCATTATTATGACCCTTGGCACCAACGGCATCATCCGCGGGTTTATCTACATCTATACCAAGGGCAAATGGGTAGAGAACCTGCCCGACTTCTTTAAGCAATACTCCCAGCTTACCCTGATTGGCTTTGTGAATGTGTTTTTGCTCATCACCGCCATTATAGTAACGCTGGTTTACCTGTATCTTTCCAAGGCCAAGAAGGGCAAGTACTTCGCGGCAATCGGCGATAACGTATCGGGCGCGGCGCTTATCGGTATTCCGGTGCCCAGAACCCGTATGATTGCCTTTGTGTTAAGCGGCACCTTTGCGGCGCTGGCCGGCCTGGTTTTTGTAAGCAAGGTTGGGTTTGTTTCGCCGATGGCGGGCAACGGCTACGAGATGAAGGCGATTGCGGCCTGCGTGCTGGGCGGCGTAAGCCTTTCGGGCGGCATGGGCTCGGTAATCGGCGCTTCAATCGGCGCGATTATCATGTCGTCAATCAGCCGTATCCTGGTATTCTTAAAGTTCCCCTCCGACTGGGATAACACCATCACGGGTATCCTGCTCATCGTAATCGTTGTGGCGGACGCACTTATTCAGCGCCACCTTTCCGAGAAGGCGCGCAAAACCCGCCTCTCGGCCAGAACATCTGCCCAAAAGGAGGCTGCGGTATGAATAAGCTGAAAAAAATCCTGTTTCGATGGGAAGTTGCGCTGGCAGTTATACTCATTTTAGAGATTGTGGTCTTTGGTGCCATTAACCCGCGCTTTCTGCGCGTGAACGTGCTGCTGGGCAGTATTAACGACTTTATCTCTACCTGCATTATCGCGCTGTTTGTTACCTTTGTTATCATCACCGGCGGTATTGATATCTCGGGCGGCTCGATTGTCGGGCTTACCTCGATGGTGCTGGGCCTGTTGTGGCAGGACGCCGGGCTTAATATCTGGGTGGCCGTTCCCCTTGCACTGCTTACCGGCTTGCTGTGCGGCGCACTCAACGGGTTTTTGGTGGCCTACACGGGCGTGCAGGCGATGGTGGTAACCCTGGGCGGTATGTTTTTGTATTCGGGGCTTGCGCTGGTGCTAGGCAGCCTTTCGGTTTCAAGCGCATACGAGGGCATCTCCGGCTTCCCCGAGCCTTTCTTAAAGATTGCGGGAGGCAAGCTGTTTAACCTTATCCCCAACCCGTTTATCATCTTCATCGCACTTGTGATTATCGCTTACATCATCCTGCATCATACCAACTACGGGCGCTATATCTTCTTAGTTGGCGTAAACCCCAACTCGGCAAAATATTCGGGTATTGACTACCGGCTTGTTACCATGAGCACCTATATGCTATCCGGCCTTTCGGCCTCGGTTGCGGGCGTTGTGCTTACAAGCTACCTTGGTTCCTCGCGCTCTGACCTCGGCAAGGAGCTTACCATGCCCATTATCACCGCGGTGGTGCTGGGCGGCACGGCGATTACCGGCGGTAAGGGCGGCGTAATCGGCACCGCGATTGCAAGCGTAGTGGTTGGTATATTGCGCTTCGGCCTGCAGATGGCCAAGGTGCCCACACAGTACCTTGATATCCCGGTTGGCGTACTGCTGGTGGTGGCGGTTATGATCCGCGGCCTCTCGCTGGTGGTGAAAAAGCGCCCCGCAATCTTTACCAACAAGCAGAAGTCGATTAAGTAATAATACCATAACTATTGGCAATTCTATAGAATAGCATCCTTGCAGGGGCGAACTGTGTTCGCCCGCGGCCCCACCGGACGCTGTTATAGATACCGCGGGCGATTGATAATCGCCCCTACAACCCACCTAAGGCATGGCGCATAAAC